>JBGYAB010000065.1:0-105895 GCA_041815985.1 Sodaliphilus sp.
CCCGGCTTCATGAGCCACCAATTAATCGGTCTTTGTCCATGCCTATATCAAAGTTATAAATTATCGAATTATTAACCAACGTACAAATGTACGACGTACAAATGTACGACATTCAAACAAAATCAGTGCGGACTCTAATGACCGATTTGGGTTAAACATTTACATCTGTTCCTAATTATGTTTTTCCAATAAAATAAACAGCTCTAAAACAAAGTAAAAATGAAAAAAATTTTATGCACTTTTGCATTGGTGTTCATGGCAACCATGCTTTGCATGGCATCGGAGCGCAACACCAACACGTTGAAGAACGACGGCGGTAGAATCAGCCTCTCACAAATGCGTGCCATTCCTCGCCCGGCATCTCTCAAAGCTCCCGAAAAAATTCAGTTCTCTCGAGAACAAGTGAAAAATGCTATTCGCAAAGCCCCTGTCGATGGAGCTTGCGACATCTATGGCTTCTTGATTTATGACTATCGTTTCACCACCAACGGCATCATTAAATTCAGCAGCGAAAAACCACAAGACTATCAATTGGTGAAAGACTACGGCCGTCGTCCCGCCGATTCTTATTTCATCTGTTCGGCCACCTTCGTGGGCAAAGAACTCTATGCCTACTGTTGTCTTTATTACGCCACAGGAGCCTATGTACCACTGGCCTACGGCGTTATCGATCCTGCAACCGGCGTGTTCACCAAGAAAAAGGATATTCCTGTGGGAACAGCAACGATGTTCAACGACATGACATACGATGTTCAACGACATGACATACGATGCCCAAACAGATAGGTTGTTCGGGACATTGTATTTTGAGAACAGCGAAAATCCTGCCGAAAGCTACAGTGAAATATACACTGTCGACACCAAAACATTTGAAACGACACAGGTTGCAAAAGTCAATCACCTGCTTTTCACTCTCTCGGCCGACAACGGCAATCTCTATGGCGTTGCCCGAAACATGAGCTTGGACTATAAAGACAACAAAGCAGCCTATCTCATAAAAATTCCCATCAGCAGCATTCACAACAAAACCTGCACAGTAGAGGAAATCAATAAAGAAGAAGGTTTGGGAACAAGCATCAATTTTGCACAAAGCATGGAATTTGACAAAACAAACCACAAATTGTGGTGGCTGGCAGTTGACGGAAACGGCAATTCTTCTCTTGCCGAAATCGACTATGCGGCAGGAAAAATAAAAGAAAAGAAAGCTGTTCCCAACCTTCAAATGCTTGCTATGAGCATTCCTTATCAGGCAGTAAAAGACGGTGCACCGTCTTATCCCACACAATTTTCTGTTGAGGCTGCGGCAAACGGAGAAAAGAAAGCAATTCTTTCATGGAAAAATCCGGCGGTGAACTATCAAAATAAACCGTTGGCATCGCTGACAGAAATCAAAATTTTCAGAGATGACCAACTCGTGCACACCATGCCGACAACAGAAATCGGGGCACAGAAGACTTTGGAAGACAACGGCATTACAGAATCAAGATATTACACCTACAAGATTATTCCCGTGAACAACGAGGGCGAAGGTGTGTCGAATGATGCCAATGTATTCGTTGACCGCGATGTTCCCGGAAAGGTGGAATCGCTTGTTCTCACCGCAACCGAAAGCACAGGTTCTCTTAGCTGGAAAGCTCCTTCAAAAGGAAAATATGAAGGCTGGTTCGACGTTTCTTCGTTGAAATACAAGGTAGTGCGCATGCCCGACAACAAAGAAATAAAGAAAGACCTCACCGAAACAAAATGTGAAGACGTTGTAGAAAAAACTGCCGGTTATTATTATGTCGTTACAGCATACAATGTCGACGGCGAGGGTGCTCCTGCCGAATCGAATGTGGTTTCTTTCGGTCCCGGCTACAACATTCCATATACAACATCTTTGCAAACACAAAACGAATTTAACGAATGGTCGAAAATTGATGCCAACAACGATGGCACAACTTGGAAGTATGATGCGAACACCAATATCACAGAATATGAGTATTGTCTTAACAGTGCAAATGACTATTTGGTTTCTCCCAAAATACACTTCGAGGCCGGCAAACAATACCTATTGCGCTATACCTATTACACAATCAACTGGGTAGAAGAAGGCACTCACAAGCCGGTTATGGAAAAAATGAAAGTGTACTACGGGCAACAACCCACCAAAGAAGGACTTTCTCACTTAATTAAAGATTTGGGCGAGTTCCACACCGCATCGGGTGTATATCTCTATGGAAAAGACTTTTTTACCACACAATCGGGTGTGGGGCATATTGCGTTCCATGCTTGTTCTGACCCCGATCGCAGCATCATTTATCTGAAAGATGTTTCGTTGCGTGAATACAGCGACAAAGACTTGAGCATCACCAATTTGAACGGAAACACAACCGCCAATCTGAAATCAAAACAAACATTTGTCGTTGAAGTTTCCAACGAGGGTTCTGCTGCCGTAAACAACTATAAAGTGCAACTGTTCAACACCAAGACCAACGAAGTGTTGGGCGAAACACAAGGTACAGAAGCCATTGCCAAAGACGGAAAACTCAACGTGAGAATTGACTGGACACCAACAACAGAAGGCAAGATAAACGTTTCGGCAAAGGTAATTCTCGAAGGCGATACATATCTGCCCGACAACGAATGGAACAAACCAATAGAAGTGTTGGTTGCTCCTGCATCGGACGAACAATGGCTCACGGTGAACAAAAATCACGGTTTGGAGAAAGATCTTACCGGATGGATAATGCCGTTCAGCCTGATTAACAATTACAGCCAAATACAGGTAATCTATCTTGACCGCGAAATGCAGAAACCCAACATTGAGCTAAGGGGCATTCAATTTCATTACAATGGTGGCGAAAATCTCGCAAGCTACACCACGCCTGTGAAAATCAGCATCATGAACACAACCAGAGATTATTTTAAAATCGACGACGATGCTACCGTGCACATGATGGCAGGCGACTGGCAAACCGTTTATGAAGGCGATATTACCGTTGCCGGTAATGAGAAAAACACTTCTCTCATTATTCCCTTCACCAAGAAATATGACTACAAAGGTGGAAACATTGTCGTTAAATATGAACGCCTGATGACCGATTATACCCAAAAGGCAAAAGACGGTTACACTCCGGCTTGGCACTATTGCGAAATTTTCGACGAGGGCGAGCCCTACATGAACCGCACAGCAGTGTATCGCAACAATTTTTCTAATGTTGTTGACTCAACACTTGTAGGGTCAAGCTACTGGACACCGTTTACCATGTTCTCCTACTATGATCCAAATTCCGGACTTGAAGGGCTCATTTCTCTCGATCCCGACGGTTTCAGAGTTTATCAGACAGGAGACGTTTTGAACCTCACCAAGACTTTCGATGAAGTTCAGTTGATTTCTCTTTCGGGTTCATTCGTTCGTTCTGCCCATCAAGTGAACAGTATCTCTGTGGCAGACCTGAAAGGCGTTTATCTCCTTAAACTAAATTCCAACGGAAAAATGAGAACAATGAAAGTGGCAATCAAATAATTTTTATTGCCTCGGCAAAATATTGCATTTATGCAAGGAGAGGGTGATATTCATTGCCACCCTCTCTTTTTGTCTCAAAAATCGAACAAAAAACGATGCCGTCCAATGCCTAAACCCAATTCGGTCATTAGCGTCCGTTTTGATTTTGTTTAAAAATAAAAAATAATTTAAATTTGCGATTAATGCAAATATAATACTATCTTTGCAATCTACTAACTTTCACAGCAGAGAATCAGAGTTTTAAAAAACAAGAGCATCTCCTACTTGAACGAGTGATAAAGAAACAGCCTTTTTCATCGATAAAAGCTATCTTTTCTTGGTAAAACAGAGTTGCATGCAGTAGTAACCAACAACCTGCCACTCACGAATTTGACGGAGAAAAATATTTTTTAGAATTTTCATCTCTCTTTTTTATTAACACACAAAAGTTTTCTTTTTATTCATGTCTAAACATTTTTACTCATTCATTTTGATTGCTGTTGCAACAAGCCTACTCCCAGCAACGGCATTCTCGACTGTGCGCTATGTTGCAGTCGGCGGAACAGGCGACGGCAGCACGTGGGCTAAAGCCAGCGGTAACTTGCAAGCCACCATTGAGGCAAGCGTTGCCGGCGACGAAGTGTGGGTTGCCACCGGCACCTATCGTCCCGATTCTCTCATCAAGTCGAACAAACCGACCAGTCGTTCATTCTTTTTGAAAGACGGAGTGAGCCTTTATGGCGGATTTGCCGGCCATGAAAAAAGCAAAGACGCCCGAGAGAAAAAAAGATCGGGCAAACCCTACGACTTTGTGTACGAAACCATTCTAAACGCCGACGACAACGAACCCGACGTTTGGGAACGTGCATACGAAGATGGAACAACCTATCGCTATACATGGAAACGTGAAAACGACGAAATTCCCGGCACTAAAAACAATGGCACGCACGTGCTTTTCCAAAGTGAAATCATTGTCAACACCACCGAAATCAACGGTTTCACCCTCACAGGAGCCAATGCCAACGTGTGGCAGGCCAAGGCGGCCGGTGGAGCACTCTATGCACAAGGCAATGTCATGCTCAAAGCATGTCGCATAGTAAAAAACTCTGCCTATTTCAAAAATCAATCTATCAACGACAGCAACACCTATGGCGGTGCCGTGTTTCTCAACGGAGCCGGCAATGCCTCGATCGAAGATTGCCTCTTCGACAGCAATTACAGCCACTCCAGCTATGGGAATGGACTTGGTGGCGGCGTGTATGCCAACAATGCAACCATCAAGAATTGCGAGTTTACAGACTGTGTGGCCTCCGACATGGGCGGAGCCGTGTATAGCGACAAAAGCAACACGAGCCATTGCACCATGAGTCGTTGTTATGCCTCATCGGGCGGTGCACTCTACAACACCGGCAATGCAAGCGATTTGACGGTATCGAAATGTGCCGGTTTGCTGGGTGGTGGCATTTTCAACACCAACGCATTGAACCACGTAAAGGTGTACGACAACTATGCCGATGCTCTCGACTATGGCAACGACCTTGGAGGCCAGGGAGGCGGCATCTACAATCAAGGCGGTCATGTCGTGGGGGCTGTTGTGTTCAACAACAAGGCATTTCGCGGAGGCGGCATCTACGTGCGTGGCGGTAAAATAGTGAACAGCACCGTGCAAAACAATGTATTGCGCCAAGAAGTTGACACCGCCAACATCGGTTTTCATACCGCTGCTCTTTCAAGCAACGTGTTCAACACCATAGGCAACCCCAATGCTGTTGCAACAAACTTTGTAGCTCCATCGGCTTTCAAAGGCAATGCACAAAATGTAGAAGAAGGTACAGCCCTAACCCTTGCCGACTGGTCACTTGCCACCGGCAGTGAGTTCATCGACAAAGGAACAATCACTCCCGGCGTGGAAGAAACAACCGACATCGCAGGCAATGCACGTGTGATGGGGGCTTCGATCGACGTGGGTGCCTATGAATATCCTGCCGAAATTGGCAAAATTCCAACCGTTACACTCACCTTCGATGTCGCCGACAAGAGTGTGCGCATTGGTGTGGGTGGCAGTGCCGGTTACAACTACAGCATCGACTGGGGCGACGGTCAGCTTCAACACTACAACAAGGCGGTGTATGTAACAGAGACATTGAAGTCTAACACCGTGAAAATATACGGCGACAGCATTCGTATTCTTGCCGCCACCGGTCAAGGTGTTACTGCCGTGAAATTTGGAACAACTCCGGTGTTGAGCACCATTCAGCTGGGCAGAAATCAAATCAAGGCGATCGACGTGACCGGCATGGAATTGCTCACAGGTTTATATGTAGAGGAAAACCGGCTAAAATCGCTCGACGTGGCCAACAACAAATTCATGCGTGTGCTCGATGCACACAAAAACGAGATTGCCGGTGCCATCGACTGTTCGGCAATGAGCAAACTATCGAAAATTGACGTAGCCAACAATCAACTCAACGGTCTCACACTGCCCAAACACAATGTGCTCAACAGTGTAGATTGCGCAAGCAATCTGCTCAAGGCGATTGACGTGACCAACCTCACAGCACTCACCCAATTGAGTTGCGACAGCAACAAAATTGCTTCGCTCGTTCTCACCGGCCTAACGGCTCTCGAAGAGCTGTATGCCTACCATAACGAACTTACTGCATTGAACATCGAACCATGCACTGCCCTCAAAACACTGAATGCAAGTGACAACAAAATTGCAAGCATCAATTTGAGCAAAAACCTCAATTTAGAAGGCATCTACCTATACGACAATCAATTGCAAGGGCTTGACATTAACAAAAATGCAAACATGCGCTACATCAATGTGGAGAATAACCAAATAGGCAGTTTGAACACAAGCAATCAAGCCAATTTGTCGTTGCTCATTGCCAACGGCAACAAAATTGCAAGCATCAATCTCTCGAACAATGAGAAACTCACTCGGTTGGGACTGGCACACAATCAATTGAGCACCATCGACGTGTCGAAAGCCAAAAACATGAGCTGGTTGCAAGTTGACAACAACAACCTCACCGAGCTGAATGTTGCAGGCAATCCCTATCTCTACTGGCTGGAATGCGATAGCAACAAGATTGCCACACTTGACTTGGCTGGGAACACCTACATTCAATGGCTTGCCACTGAAAACAACATGCTCACAACACTTGACTTGAACACCAACAAAGGGTTGCAAGGGCTTTCGATACAACACAACCCCATGAGCGATGAAACCATCAATGGCATCATCGACCAATTGCAAGACGTGAACGGCGTGGAAGTGCATGCCAACAACAGTGCATGGGCACGTCAATTCAAATATAGTTGCATTTCGCCACGCACGATCAAGCGCAACGAAGCCGAAGCCAAAGGGTGGATTGTGACAGAGTTTGTCACCGCAAGCATTAACGACGACATTGCCACCAATGAAGATGACGTAATCAAAAGCGTTTACTACACATTAAACGGCATTGAACTAAGTGCCGAAGCAATAGAAAGCGGCATCTACATGGTGAAAGACACTCATGCCAATGGCACAATTACAGTTCGCAAAGTATTCATTCAAAAGTAATTGAAGATAATTTACGGTCAAGTGTTTGCAAAAGTAAAAACAAACCTTGCAAACACTTGCCTCATTTTACTAACCATCAAAAATAAATCACAGAAATGAAAAAAACATTACTCCTCTCGTGTGTATTTTCTCTTGCCTTTGCAGCAAGTGCAATCGAGGTGCCTTCAAGCCAAGAGTTGGCAAAAATGAACTTGCAAATCGAGAATGAAAAGCAAAGTGGCACATTCGTGCGGTGCAACGAAATTACCTTGGAATATGTGAACGGCGAAACCAACCTCATCGCCATCAACAATTTTTTGAGCGAAGGCGGCATTGTACGCGCTACCGTTGACTGGAATACCGGCGACATTAAAGTATTTCCACAACAATGTGGCATGAACGAAGATACCGGCGACTACCACATGTTGGTGTCGGCGGCAGTCAAAGACAAGAACCCTGCTGACATAAGCACAAGCTACATTGCCGGCAAAACCGATGGCAAGAGCATCACGCTCGATGCTTGGAATCTCATGATTGTGCCTCTTTCTTTCGACAGCAACAAAGGTACCGTCTACCCAACAGATCTCACCACAAAAATCACGACAACCAACTCAACCATGACTTACCAACAAATGGACTGGGACGATGACTGGGAAAATCTTGTTCTTTCGAGCACCGTTACAATTCCGGTATATGCCGAACTCAATGGAACAGAAATCACGGTATATAATTGGGGAGGAGAACCTGCAATGGTGAAACTCAATCGCTCAACAGCAAACAACAAAGTATGGATTGCCAACGAAGATCAAGTGGTGATGAAAAGAAAGAAATACAGCTTTGGCATCTATCCCATGCTCACCACAGGCGATGAGGCCGGAACTCCTGCCGAAGGAGCATTGAAATCGGCCGAAACAACCCAAAACAACAAAATGGAGTTTGGTGCATGGATTATCTATGACAAAGCAAAATCTATCGATCGCGGCTACAATGCCAATGCCGACATCACATTTGGCTTTGATTTTCCGGTAGAGACCGGCATCGCAGAGCAAGTTACAGAGAAAACTGTTGCGACAGTAAACTATGTGAGCCTGACCGGCATGAAAGCTCGTTCGCCATTTGCCGGCATAAACATTGTGGAAACAACCTACACCGATGGAACAAAAAGCATTGCTAAGGTAATGAAATAAACTCAAACCGGGCATTAGACCGCAAAAATTTACATTTTCGGCTCATCGTGTTATTTCAGCCAGCTTTTGCCGGCTTGTCGGCATCTTGATTGCCGTTTTTTTAACCTCTGCAAACAAAAAATCGGGCAATGCCGTAAAATTTGGCATTGCCCGATTTTGGTTTAACGTCTCATTAGCTTATAACCATGCCCGTCGACCGTGACAAGCACAACCGGAGCTTGGATATTGTCAATGACAACAACACCCTCATGCGCCAATTGCGTTGCAAGTGTTGCTCCATCGAGTGTAGCGACCAAAACACGGCTCATGGGTTGAATGTTTTTCACAACAAGCACACCGTTACAAAGAGAAAAACAAGGTTTGTCACCTTGTTCAATGACATTGAAACCTGTGGGTTCTTCCCGGCCTGCATAGTCAATACCTGCTCCGTCGTTATCACCGGCCGAATAGTCGAGCACTTGCCAATTCTTTTGCAACGCCAATTGCACTTGTGGCTTGAAAATAATATTTTGCTCGGCACTGTTCTTAGTGTCGATCACAAAAAGATGACATTTCTCGGCACGCTCGACACGGTTGGGCAACGATTCAATGAAACTTACCATCGAATTGCCCACAATTGCATTGCCATTGCAATAAATGGTTTCAAGTCGAAGGTTGTGTTTCACGTCAAGTGCAGAAAGGCGGTTTTCAGACACGTCAAGTCCTACAAGCAAAGGATTTTTACTAACATCAATGCTATTCAACGCATTGTGGTAGAGCAAAAGACGATTGAGCGAAACATTGCTCGTTACATTAATGGCAGTGATGAGATTTTCGCTGCAATCAAGTTCTTCGAGTTTTAAATTGGAGGTCACATCAAGATTTTTGATTTTATTATTCATGCAGTATAAAATCTTGAGTTCTTCCAAAGGTTTCACATTCAACGTATCGAGCATGTTGTTGCTACACCAGATCGAAGTAAGTCCGGTTGCCTTAGAAACATCGAGGGCGGTGAGTTGCGAATCGGAGCAATCCAAACTTGTTACATTACCCTTGATAACGATATCAGCATTCTTGACCACGGCCATTCCACCAAATTTCAACTCTGCTCCCTCTATTTCAATATTGCCTTCTCCTTCAACCGAGAGCATAATATACTCACCTTCACCGGCAGCAGTCGTCATCGTAATAGCCTGAACCGTCTCTTGTGGCAAACCGCTAATGTTCTTGAACAACTTCCAGCCATCGGCTGCACGATAGGCTTCGATGACCGATGCCGGGACGCGAAGCGTGCAATTGTCGAAGTTGATGCTGCTCGTGCCATCTTCGTTACTGAAAGCATTGGCGGCATCGGCAGGCACAACACTCTTGGCCACGACTTCTTGCAACGCTTCACAACCGGCAAAAGCAAATTCTTCGATTTCATTGATACTTGCATTCAACACCACTCTTTTCATGACAAAACAAGAATCAAAGGCATGTGCACCTATGGTTTCAAGCTCGCCACCTAATTCCACGCTTTGCAAGGCAGTTCCTCTAAAAGCCTCATCGGCCAAAAGCTCGAGCGACGCAGGAAAGTTTACAGTACTTAATGCAGTACAACCCGCAAAAGCTCCTATCCCTATCGATTTCAATCCTTCTTGAAGAGTAACCTCATTTAGTTCACGATTGGCACAAAAAGCCTCACGCCCTATTGCCGTCACACTTTGAGGAACTTGATAGTTTGCTCCACTTCTTGCCGCAGGATAAAGGAGCAATTCGCTGTGTTGCTTGTTGAACAAAACATGATCTACTGCATCGAAATTAGGATTTTCGGCATTTACCGTAATTTGAGCCAACGATGCACAATCCCAAAAAGCGAAATTCCATATTTTGCGTAAAGCTGCCCCCAAATGCACTTGGTTGAGAGCTTTGCAACCGGAGAAAGCCGAGAGCTCTATGCTTTCTACTTCATCGGGAATAATTATAGCTTCCAATGCTATACAATCGAGAAATGCACCGGCCAGAATTTTCTTGGTATGCAATCCTATTTCAACATGTTGCAGGTTCTTGCAATTTTCAAAGCAACGTTCGGCTACGTCAGTAAGGGCGTCGGGCAAAATCACGTTTTTCACATTCGTTGACGATAAGGCTTGAAATGGCATACGGTCGGCAACTTTCCATTCCTTGCCGTTAAAAGTTCCTCCGGCCTGCATTGATGCCGCTTTCATGTTGAGATGCGACATGCCCACGAGCATTTTCTTGATATATTCAAGATCGGTTGCATTCATGTAACCTGTCAAGTTCAATGTGTCAACCAAATTACAAGCAACAAGTTTATGCCGAAGTTCACCTGCAACATTTTCAATATCATAGGTTAAATGACTGCCTTGCAACGCAAGCGATTTCCAGCCATAAGCCTTTTTATACTTCGACACTGATTTTAAAGGAACAATCACATGGCACTTGGCGTTCACATGATAAAAAGCACTCGCTCCAACGGTTGGAGGTTTCAACGCATTAACTCTAATTTCATTAAGAGCAGAATCTTCTTTAAAAGCAAACTTCCTGATTTCCTTGACAGAACCATTCAGCTCCAAACGTTTCAAACTTGTGCAATGAGAAAACGCATTTTCACCAAGATTGGCAAGAGAACCATCGATAATCACCTCTTCTATGGCATTGCAACCATCGAAAGCATAGCCTCGCAGTTCTTGCAAAGCCAATCCCAAATGCACACGTTTTAATTTTTCACAACCTTGAAATGCACTCCAACCCACCACTTTGAGTGAGGGAGGGAAATTGAACGCAGTCAAACGCTTGCAACCGTTAAAACACGACATTTCAATGTTGGTGACAACATCGGGCAACACAACAGTTGTTAATAATGGCATAGAGGAAAAGGCACCTGATGCCAGTTGACGCGTATTGGCAGGCAACGACACAGTGACCAATGTCGAATGCCGGGCAAAGATGCCACCGGGAATTGTTGCGTCCATATCGTCGGCCAATCGTGTGCCTTGCAAGTTTAACTCTCTTAAATGCCCAAGTTGCGGTATAACCTGCAAATCTTCGAGCGATAAAACTCCACTGCTGATCGTAAGACTCTCCAAACTTGCCGAATCGTTGCCAATAATCTTACCCAATGTTCCGGGTTGCAAGTTGGTTAAAGTTCTATTCACTTGCTGTGCTTGCAGTGAAAAACCGCACATCAACGACATCAAGAGTAAAATGAGATTACTTTTCACGTAATAATGTTTCATACAAAGAAAAAAAATAAATTATAACATTGATTTTCAAGAAAATATCACACTTTTACACGGCAAAAACAAGAAATTTCCTCCTCAACAAGAAGGCGAACAACTCAACATGCAAAACGAAGTCCCCTTTGCATTGGATTGCAAAAGGGGGCTTCATGTGTGTATTGTATCAATACCGAGTGTGCATTATTCATCGAGAAAATGCTTTACATCAAGAGCGGCACGACAACCGGAACCTGCTGCTGTGATGGCTTGACGATAGCGAGGATCGGCAACATCGCCCGCAGCAAACACACCCGGCACATTGGTCTCGGTGGTGGCACCGGGCAATGTAATGAACCCTTGTGCATCAAGCGTGATTTGTCCTTTCAAGAAAGCAGTGTTGGGCTGATGCCCAATAGCCAAGAAAAAGCCATCGATGGCAATATCTTCAAAAGTTTCCTTGTCGGTTCCCTTAAACTTCACAATGTGTGCTCCCTCAACTCCACTGTCGCCAAAAAGTCCAACGGTGTTGGTATTAAAAAGTACCTCGATATTCTCTCTTTCTTCTACACGCTTTTGCATGGCGGCAGAAGCACGCAAATAGGGTTTACGGACAATCATGTAGACCTTGGCGGCCAAGTTGCTCAAGTAGATGGCCTCTTCGCAAGCGGTGTCGCCACCTCCAACCACTGCCACGACTTTCTTGCGATAGAAGAAGCCATCGCAAGTGGCACACGCCGAAACACCCATGCCGGCATATTTTTTCTCATCGTCAAGCCCAAGATATTTTGCAGTGGCACCTGTGGCAATAATCACCGTGTCGGCCTCAATTTGTTTTTCTCCATCAATCGTAGCCACAAAAGGACGTTTGCTCAAATCAATGTCAGAAATAATTCCATTGCGAATGTCAGCACCCACATTGACAGCATGTTGACGCATATTGTCCATGAGTTGCGTACCATCGATTCCTTCGGGAAATCCCGGAAAATTTTCAATTACTGTGGTTTGAGTGAGCTGTCCGCCCGGCTGAATGCCTGCATAAAGTACAGCTTTTACATTGGCTCTGGCACAATAGATGGCTGCCGTGTAACCGGCAGGTCCGGAGCCGATAATTAAACATTTTGTTTGTTCCATTATTTTGTTTGTTTTATTAAGAAGACAGTTTAATCTTTGGAGTTAAAGTGAGTTGCAGGAGTTAAGACGATATTTTTCGAGCTTTACGAAAAAAAAGAATTAAAAAGAAGAGGAGTGAGAAGAAGTGAAGGGACATTTGTTGTTCAAACTTGCAACTAATTCTCTTGACACTTCGCACTTAACGCAAATCTATCACTTCGGTTCCTGCCGGAACCATCGACTTTTGAAATTTAAATGTGCCGGCATTGGAAGCGACATGAGTTTTATAGTTGCTGATTAAAAGCGATTGAGTGCCCTTGGAAGTCGCATAAGAGGCTTTTGTGAGCCGATAGGCCGACGAAATGTGCAAGGTGATTGACTTCACATTATTGCGTTTTTTGGGAGTGAGCGTGAGCACAAAGCCTGCACCGGCCTTTTTGGCACTCATGTTATAGCTTGCCATTAAAGTCTGTGCCGCCGACAATGGGTTTACCATAACGAGTTCCTGTGCCGTGGGCTCTGTTACATTCACTTCGCCGGTAGCAGTGGTGTAGGTCCACTGGGTTTTACCGTCATACCAAGCCTTTAAATTACCGGCAAGCACTCGAAATTTGCTTCCGCTCATCACAATCGTGCCCTTGGAGCCTGCCATCGTGTAGCTTGCGCTAACAGTTCCCGAGGCTTTATAATCGGCTACCACTTTGTTGAAAATCGCTGTTGCATTTTGCGCTTGTGCACTCCATGTTGCAACCACCAACAGCAATATAAAAAAAAACTTTTTCATTTTTTATTTTTGAATTTCTCTGTTTCTCCACTTTTTGCAAGTAGCATTGAAACAACAGCAGTTTTATACAAACAATTGTTCGATGTCGGCAGGACTGACAAGCACCTTGCGAGGTTTTCCTCCTGTCGCCGGCCCCACAATACCTGCCGCCTCAAGCTGATCCATGATGCGCCCGGCACGGTTGTAGCCAATGCTCCAATTGCGCTGAACCGATGAAGTCGAAGCCATTTCTCCACGCACCACGTAGCGTGCCACCTCTTCAAAGAGCGGATCGCGATCGTTGAGATTGCGTGCGCTACTTCCTGCACTGCCATCGCCTGCCCCTTCGGTGGGTGCAATGTATTCGGGCAACTCGTATGGTTCTTCGTGATAAACATCAATATCGGCATCTTCCTGCTCCTTGATGAAATCACATATTTTGATAATTTCAGGAGTGTCGATAAACGGACATTGCAACCTTGTGAGTTCACCATCGACCGAGAACAACATATCGCCCCGTCCAATCAGGTGTTGCGCTCCCGACACGTCGAGAATAATGCGACTATCTTGCATTTGCGACACGGCAAAAGCGATACGTCCCGGGAAATTACCTTTAATCAAACCCGTAATCACGTTGGCCGAAGGGCGTTGAGTGGCAATAATCATGTGAATGCCAACAGCACGCGCCTTTTGTGCAATGCGCACAATAGGAGCTTCAACCTCCTTGCCGGCAGTCATAATCATGTCGCTAAACTCATCGATCACACACACTATATAGGGCATGTATTTATATTTCTTGTTACCCTCGTCGTCTCTCACTTCACGCAATTCACGTCTCCACAAGTCGTTGTAGTCTTCAACCTTGCGCTCCTTCACCTCTTCGAGCACCTTGTATCGGTCTTCCATCTCCTGCACAAGGCAATTCAAGGTCTTCACCACCTTGTCGGTATCGGTGACAATGCAACGCTCCTCTCCCGGCACACGTGCGAAATAATATTTTTCCAAATCAGCATAAATGCTAAATTCCACACGCTTGGGGTCAATCAAAATCATTTTTAATTCAGAAGGGCCTTTCTTGTAGAGCAATGAGGCGATAATCGTGTTCAATCCCACCGATTTGCCCTTGCCGGTGGCACCGGCAACAAGCAAGTGCGGCATCTTGGCCAAGTCGGCAACAAACACGTCGTTAGAAACCGTGCAACCAAGCACCATGGGCAACTTGGCTTTGGTTTCTTGAAATTTCTTCGACGCCAGCACTTGGCGAATGGGCACAGTTTGCGGTTCGCGGTTAGGCACTTCAATGCCAATCGTTCCACGTCCCGGAATTGGGGCAATAATGCGAATACCAAGGGCGGCAAGACTCAATGCGATGTCATCTTCAAGACCGCGTATTTTGGCCACACGCACACCATCTTCGGGAATGATTTCAAACAAAGTTACAGTAGGTCCCACATGCACATCAATGTGCTTAATTTGAATACCATAGTTATTGAGCGTTTCGGTAATGCGCTTTTTGTTGTCTTCCTGCTCGGTGATATCGACACTCGACGTGTTCAGCTTGCCCTCGGGGAGCAATTCAAGAGGCGGGAAACGATAGTGAATATATTCGCCGGTAGGGTCTTTAAAATTACCTTCACCCGCGGTTTGAGTTATGTCGTGCATGGAACTGATCGATATAGTAGGGCCATCGTCATTTTGCTTTTTCTCCGTATCACGGCGTGATTTAGATTTCACCGGTTCAACCGTCGGCATTGTAGTCACTTGTATATCTTCGGCCTTATCTTTTTTATCGTCGCCAAGAAATCCGGTAGGTTGCACCATGCGCTGTTCAACCTCTTCTTCGTCTTGCGCTTCGGCATTATATTTGCGATAGCCGGGCACACGCTTCTTCACACTCTCATAGATACAGTGCAAGGTCTTGTAGCAAATGAGCACCCAAATGAGTGCAAGCACAAAATTCACGGCAATCATGCCATAAAGTCCCATTAATCCCATTAAAGTGCGGTTGAGCTGATAGCCCAACTCTCCACCCGGCCAAAACGAGAACGCCGTTTCAAAATTGTAGGTACAAGCCCCCACAACCAACGATGAGACAAAAAGACTGAACAAGCATATCAACGTGTAGGAAAAGAAATAGGTCTTTTGTCCCTTTTTAAAGAAACGCACTCCCAATGTAATACACCATAACACGATGATAAATGCCGAAAATCCAAACCCGTCGCGAACGAAAAACTCCGCAACCCAAGCTCCGAGCGCACCCACTCCATTAAGAATTCCTTTATCTTCTTGCGCATTCTCCATCACAGAGTGGTAGACCACGCGATTTTGATCGGCATCGCCTGCACCAAAAACAAACGAGAGGAATGCAATGAGCATATACACGCCCGTTAAGATAAAAATCACGCCTATGGCAAGCCGAGTTCGCCCGTTTTTGAAAAAATTGCAAAACCGTTGCCCTTTCGTGAGATTTTCCTGTTCCTGCATCTTCTTCGCCTCCATCATTTGCTTGAAGGCCTCATTCTCCTTTACGCTTGAAATATCGGGATTGAATGTAGTATCTTTTGTCATGTAAATATCTTTTTGCTTTAGCTTATAAAATTACATCTTTATTTTGAAAAACATCGCATGTCCATTCTCTTTTTATCAATCTTTAACCCAAAAGCCCTTGGTGAACAAAACGAGCACCGTGAACAGCTCCAAACGCCCTACCATCATTTCAAGCGACAACACCCACTTGGCAACATCGGGAATAAGCCCAAACGAACCGGAATCGCCGGTAAGCCCATAGCCAAAACCAATGTTGCTCAATGCCGACATCGACGAGAAAAGTGAATCGAAAATGGGAAATCCCAGCAACGACAGGAACAATGCAACCGAAACCACAATCATCACATAGATGGCCAAAAATGCAATTACCTTGGCCACCAAATAATGCGGAATGGACTTGTCGTCGACACGCACCGTAGTGACTGCATTGGGGTGCAACAAGCGATAGAACTCATTGCGCGTGTTTCGGAGCATCACAATCATGCGGTCAATTTTGGCTCCACCGGCCGTTGAACCGGCCATGCCACCAAAAAACATGGCAACCATGAGCACAAATGAAATAAATTCGCCCGATTTTTCATAACTATAGGTCGAAAAACCCGTTGAAGTGATACCCGAAATGGTGTCGAAAAAAGAAAACAACAAGCGGTCGGCCCAAGTGTCGAGAAACCCTTCAGATACCGTGCGGGCAAACACAATGGCCGAAATGAGAATAATCACATAAAAGTACCACTTGAATGTGTCGCTGCGCCACAACACCTTGGGGCCTTGGCGCGTTACATTGAAGAGCAACGTAAAGTTTACACCACACAGAAACATGAAAATCATGATAATCACATCGCTGTAATAGTCGTGCCAATAGCCTAACCCTACGGTCTTGGTCGAGAAGCCGCCCGTAGACACCGTTGAAAAGGTGTGACAAATGGCATCGAACCAATCCATTGTGCCAAAAGAGAGCAAAATAGCCTGCAAAACAGTCAAGCCCAAATAAATTGACCACAAGAATTTTGCCGTTTGGCTCACACGCGGTCGCAAGCGTTCGTGAGTAATGCCCGTGACCTCGGCATTAAACATGGCAATGCCTCCCTTGTGGTTGAGCATTGGCAACACCGCCAAAGTAAAAAGAATGATGCCCATGCCCCCAATCCACTGCATGAGTGCCCTCCAAAAGAGAATTCCGTGAGAAGTGCCATCGACATCGCGAATGACAGTAGCTCCCGTTGTGGTGAACGCCGACATTGTTTCAAAAAAAGCGTCGGCAGTGCTCGTGAGCGTGTGAGAAAACAAAAACGGCAACATGGCAAAGGCCGAGAAAAAAGCCCAAATGACTGCCGTGAGAAGCAAACCTTCGCGATGACGCATCTGCATGGAGCGAGGGCGCAAACCAAACGTCATGGCCGCACCAATGGCAAACGTCATGGCCGCACTCACAAAAAAAGATTGCATCACATCAATTTCCTCATACCACCACGAGATGATTCCCGGCAAGAGCATGAAGCCGGCTTCTATCATGAGAAGCCAACCAATGACCCTGAACACAATGGGAAAATTGATGTGTTGCGAAAGTATTTTATTCATACTCAAACTTTGCTGAAATATTTTTCAACCTTGTGGAACGCTCCCGACAAGCAGAACACCACCACATGGTCATTGGGTTGCAACCGTGTATTGCCTTTAACGAGCATTCCCTCGCCATTGCGCACAAGTCCGGCAATGGTCATGTCGCCCGGCATGCGCAAATCTTTAACCTCGCTCTTGCACACTTTGCTCCCTTCTTTGATGATGAGTTCTGCCACTTCAGCATCGGCAAGTGCAAGGCAACGGGCATTGTTCACATCGCTATCGAGCAAAATTTGAAAAATACGACTCGAAGCAAGCAACTTCTTGTTGATAATGGTGCCAATGTTCAAGCCTTCGGCCTGACTGATGAACTGCATGTTCTCAACTTGGGCAATCGTTCGGCGTATGCCATGTTCCTTGGCCATGAGGCAACTCAAAATATTGGTTTCGCTGCTCTCGCTCAATGCGGCAAACACGTCGGAACCATCGCTCTCCTCTTCCAGCAGATCGTTGTCGGTGGCTTCTCCGTGAATAATGCTGCAATTTGGCAACAAATCGGCCAAATATTGACATCGTTCATAGTTAGGTTCTATCATTTTCACCTTCATGGAGTCGCCCAGCGTGCGAGCAATCTCGATGCTAATGGGGCTACTGCCCATAATCACCAGTTTTTGAACTGCAATTTGCGTTTTTCCGCACATGTCCACAACTTCCTTCAAGTGGCTGTGTGTAGTGGCAACATAGGCTATATCGTTGCACTTAACCATGTCATCGCCACGAGGGATAATGATTTCTCTGCCACGACGAATGGCCGAAATGTGCATGAAGTTGGCAATATTGCCCACCTCACGCAAACGCTTGTTCACAATCAAGGCATTCTCACGCAATTTCACGGCGGCAACAATGAGTTCTCCGTCAAACAATTCAAACCAATTGCGCACCCAAGTGTGTTTCAATGCCGTCTTGATTTCCTTGGCAGCCAAATGCTCCGGATAAATGAGAGTACCCACACCCAGTTTCTTGAAATAGTCTACATGTTCCTTTTTGAGGAACTCAAAGTTGTCGATGCGTGCAACCGTTTTTTTCGCACCCATGTTCTTGGCAATGATGCAAGCCATGAGATTACGCGTTTCATAGGGAGTGACCGCAATAAACAAATCGGCATGCGCCACATTGGCACTTTTGAGCACATCAAAAGAAATGGCACTGCCTTTCATCGTCATTAAATTGTAGCCCGAAAGATTGTTCAAGCGATTTTGGTCAGTATCGAGCATGATAATGTCCATTTCTTCATCGCTCAACATCTTAGCTAAATGCGTGCCCACTTCACCGGCACCGGCAATGACAATTTTCATTGATATTTTTTATTTAAAAAATTCTTCTACACGCTTCACAATCGCCTCTGCATCGATTCCGCACAAGTGTTGAAGCTGCGCCACTGTGCCTTGATCCACAAAATCATCGGGAATACCCAATCGTAAAACCCGTGCAACGGCATTGTTATCGGCCAACCAGTCGTTGACCGCACTGCCCAAGCCACCGGCAATCGTGCCATCTTCAACGGTGACAATGTGCTTGAATTTAGCAGCTACCTCCTTGAGAATGTCTTCATCGATAGGCTTGAGATAGATCATGTTATAGTGAGCCACTTTAATGCCTTTCTCTTTCAGTTGCTCAACGGCGACTGCCACATTGTTGCCAATGTGACCGATGCTCAAAATGGCCACATCACCGCCATCGGTCAATCGCTGTCCCTTGCCCACCGGCAATTCCTGCATTGGACATTCCCAGTCGGGCAACACACCGGAGCCACGCGGATAACGAATTGCAAATGGTCCTCTGCCATCGAGCAAAGAGGTGTACATTAAGCAACGCAATTCATGCTCATTCATAGGAGCCGAAACAGTCATGTTGGGAATGCAACGCAAGTAGGCCAAATCAAATAGTCCATGATGTGTCACGCCATCTTCGCCCACCAAGCCTCCTCTGTCGATGCAAAAAGTGACGGGCAAATTTTGAATGGCCACATCATGAATAATTTCGTCATAGCCACGTTGCAAAAACGAACTATAAATGGCACAAAACGGATGAATACCTTCCTTGGCAAGACCTCCCGAAAAAGTAACTGCATGCCCCTCGCTGATGCCCACGTCGAAAGTACGCTCGGGATAGACTGCCTGCAACATTCCCACCGAAGTTCCACTGGGCATGGCGGCAGTAACACCAACCACATTGTTGTTTTCTTTGGCCAGTTCCACCAAAGTGTGTCCAAAGACATCTTGATATTTCAACGGTTTACCCTCGGTACTGCTTTTGGCTCGTTCTCCTGTTTTCTCGTCGAACTTGCCCGGAGCGTGCCATGTGCAAGGGTCTTGTTCGGCAGGGGCATATCCCTTGCCTTTGCGCGTGTGCAGGTGAATGAGCTTGGGGCCTTTCATGTCTTTAATATCATTGAAAATCTTCACCAACTTAATCACATCGTGCCCGTCAAAAGGCCCAAAGTAGCGCACATTGAGACCTTCAAAAATATTTTGTCGCCCGCTGAGCAATGCTTTCATGGCATTGCTAAAGCGCAACACAAGCCCTCGTCCATGTTCAGCAATGACACCATGACGGTGCAAAAACCGATAAGTCTTATATCGTATTGTGTTGTATCGCTTCGACGTGGATAAATGATTCATGTATTCGCCAAGAGCACCCACAGGCTTGTCAATCGACATGTCGTTGTCGTTCAACACAATGAGCAAGTTGTTGTCGTGGCTCGATGCGTTGTTCAAACCTTCAAATGCCAACCCATTGTTAATGGAGGCATCGCCAATGACGGCAACCACCTTGCGGTCGGCTTCTTGCTTGAGTTGCGATGCCATCGACATGCCTAAAGCCGCCGAAATCGAATTGCCGGCATGACCGGCCATAAACGTGTCATATTCGCTTTCGCCGGGGTTAGGGAAACCGCTCAAACCACCCATCTTGCGATTTCCGCAAAATCGGTCGCGCCTGCCGGTGAGAATTTTGTGGGCATAGGCTTGATGCCCAACGTCCCACACAATGCGATCATAGGGCGTGTTGAAAACATAGTGCAATGCCACGTTGATTTCAACCGCTCCCATGCTCGACGCAAAGTGCCCCGGATTGGCCGCAAGCTCGTGAATGATAAATCCACGAGTCTCCTTGCACACCTGCGGCAATTGCTCAACAGAGAGCCTCTTGAGGTCGGCAGGGCTATTGATAGTTGCCAGCAACGGAAAATGCTGGTCGATGTATTCTTTGTCCGACATGTGTAATTAAATTTAATTTCAGTCTTCGTTCTTCTTAATATATTTCTTGTACATGGGCACAAAAATGATAATGCCCGAAGCCACTATCGAAAAATAAGTGGTGAACGATGGTTGTGCCGTTGCAATGATGTAATAAACAAGCCCCAACCACAGTAAACCCACTACAACAAATCTGATTATGTTTGCCATATTCATTTCCAAGAAATATCCTTGTTACAAACTGCAAATTTAATAAAAGAAATCCAATACAGTGAGTAAAACACAGTAAAATAACGTGGGCAGAGAATTTGAGGTACGGAAGTTCTCTACCCATACAAATGATACAATGTGAAATAGCATTACTGTTCAAACACTTAACTCCGAACAATTTTTTTGCACCGGAAATTTCTCTCCTTAGTCATGAAGTGTGATGATATTCATTTTTTTCAAGGGAAGCACACACAAAAACGCATACAAAATCATTCATTGCTCCAATCGGGCACAATGGCACTGTTGTCATTGCCACGCGTCAACACAATTTCCACACGGCGATTGCGCTTGCGTCCGTCGTCGGTGTCATTGCTTGCCACCGGATACAGATCGGCACACCCTTGTGCATAGAGCTGAGCTGCCGGCACACCTTTGTGGCGCAAATAGTTTTTCACCTCTATTGCACGCTCCAGCGACAAACGTCGTCGCCGGTTATAGTTACTCGAATTATCGGTGTGTCCATATATTTCGGCATTTGTCGCAGGATCGTTGCATAACTGCCGAGCAACTTCGTCGAGCGTGCGTTTTGCCTTACGACTGAGTTTGGTTTTCCCCGATTTAAAATAGAGCGCATCATCGCTCCGATGATTGTAGCCATAATTATAGCCGTAGTCGTCATGTGACGTTGAGTTCATTTCTTGTCGCTCATCAGGCCGGGCTTGTTCATACTGCTTGTCGATGTTCTTGCCCAGCACATTGCCTATAATACCACCGGCCACAGCTCCAACGGCTGTGCCTATGAGCGTGTTGTCATTGCCACTTCCTCGGCTTGTTATACTCCCAATCACAGCTCCTGCACGAGCACCACTTGCGGCTCCAATAACAGTGCCCCTGGTTTGATTGCTGGCTCCGGGAGAAGACAAAACAGCCCATTCCATGAGACCACAACTGTTCATGCCAATAAGCAATGAACCGCATAGCATTAAAATCAATATCTTTTTCATCTTTTCATTTTTTTCTTTTTCTTGACAGACTACAAATTTAGTGCAAAAGTTTATTCGATAAAATGAAAAATGTCTTGAAATTCTACTCATCGACTGATTTTGTCTACATTTTGGCCACAAATCAGGCATTTTGCAACTCAACATGCAAACAAAACCGGTGCAGGTTTTAATAATCGATTTGAGTTTAATTCTCATTCTTTTAAAACTCAAAAACTTGTTTTTAATTTTCTTTTTACCATGGAATGATTAACTTTGTGGCATAAATTGGTTAATATGGATAACAAGGAACTTGTAGAGAAAATTTCGATGAAGTTGGGACGCAGCAAAACTGACGTGAACAAGCTCATTGAAGCCTTTGGCGAAGCTGTGAAAGAACGTTGCGGAGAACTTGACAGCATTGCAATTCCGAGCTTCGGAACATTTGAAGCTAAAAAGAAAAATGAGCGTGTGATGGTGAACCCCGGCAATGGCAAGCGCATGCTTGTGCCACCCAAGATTACCATGACATTCAAGGTGAGCAACGTGCTGAAAACAAGATTGAAAAATAACACTTAATTCTGCCGGCCATGAACAATAAAATTACTTTCCCGGAACTGATTGAAATTATTGCCCAAAAGACCAACACTTCGAAGCGAATGAGCGAACTTTTCCTCAAAGAATTGTTTGCAACCGTTTCACAAACGCTGATTGAGGGCGACAACGTGAAAATAAAAGGAATAGGGACATTTAAACTTACTCGTGTGAACGCACGCAAGAGTGTAGATGTGAACACCGGTGAGGAAATTGAAATTCCCGGACACAACAAACTCTCATTTGTTCCCGAAAAATCGCTTGCCGATGCAATCAACCAGCCGTTTGCCCAATTCGACACCGTGGTGCTGAACGATGAGGTGACCGACGAAGATTTGGCCGCAGTTGACCAAGAAAAAGACGATAAGACTGAAATAGAAGTTCCCATACCCCAAACACCAACCGAGAAAACAACAGAACAGGCCAATGGCAAGGAAGAAGAAACAGAGCATGCACCGGCTACCAACATCACGCACAAAAAAGAGGAAGAGGAACAAGTTGTAGAAACTCCGCCCTCTTTCACCCCTCACACCGACACTGAACAACCTCCTGTACTCAAAACTGAGACTCCAATAGAGAGTAGTTTGGCTCATGACACAAACGAACCCACAATAGCAACAGAAAATAATGAAGAGCCAACTCTTGATGCCGATGTGGTAGCAAAAGAATGGGAACAAGCCCTCGCCGGCGTACAAATTGCCGAAATGCACGAAGCCTCACAAATGGAATGCAACGACGAAGTTACAGAAAACGACACCGAAAACATGCGTGTAACCAATGAAATAGAAAAACGTCGCTTGGCACACCGTTCGTTGCTCGAAGGCTTTTTCATCGGCGTTGTCACCACACTGGTAGTTGCATGGGCAAGCTATAAGCTCTACATGATGAAATACGGGCCAAAAGTCGCCCAAGTTGAAATGGCCGAACATGTGAAGTCTCAAACGAACAAAACAAATAAAGCTGTGGTGAAACTTGCCACCCCAAAGGACATGCCTGCCAAGGTCGAACACTTTGAAGCTCCTCAAAAGGCAGCCGCACAACCCAAACAGGCCGTTGAAGTGCTCGACACCATCAAACCCGGCAAGACCATGACACGCATGGGACGCAAGCATTACGGCAAAGATGCCTTTTGGGTGTACATCTACGAAGAAAATAAGGCTAAGATCAAAGACCCCAACAACATTCCCGATGGAACTGTGCTTATTATTCCACCGGCATCTAAGTATGGCATCGACAAAGACAATCCTGCAAGCATCGAGAAAGCTAAAAAGAAAGAACATCAAATCTATTCTGAAATGCTCAAACAGTAGTTCTCGCAGGTTTCGTCACGACAAAGGCGAAACCTTCGTTATTTTACAGCTAATCAATTAAATAATAAGCAATAACGGCTTTCAACTCATGCAAGCAGGCAACGACAATGAAACAGAGAGCATGTTAAATGCCCATCATCATTTAACATTTCTAACTTAATATTGTATAAATTAACTACAAATTTTACACTTTATCTCTCGCAAATTGATAATTTTGTGTACCCAATTTCGATGGGCAAACCAACGATAGAGAAACAATTTAAAACACATAACAGAAATAAAATCTATTTAAAACTATGGGCGAAGCTGTTAATATCAGAGAATTAAACGATTTGATCGCAAGCAAAAGCAGTTTTGTGAACCTCATCAGGCAAGGCATGGACCAAACTATTGTGGGGCAAAAACACCTTGTCGATTCATTGTTGATTGCGTTGCTTTCCAATGGGCACGTTCTGCTTGAAGGCGTTCCCGGCTTGGCAAAAACGCTTGCCATCAAAACCTTGGCTTCGATTATCGATGCCAAATACAGTCGCATTCAGTTCACCCCCGACTTGTTGCCTGCCGATGTTGTGGGCACCATGGTATATAGCGTGCAAAAAGAGCAATTCGAAGTCAAGAAGGGGCCTGTTTTCGCCAACTTTGTTCTTGCCGACGAAATCAATCGTGCTCCGGCCAAGGTGCAAAGTGCATTGCTCGAAGCCATGCAAGAACGCCAAGTGACCATTGGAGAAAACACATTTAAGCTCGAAGAGCCGTTCTTGGTGCTTGCCACCCAAAACCCCATTGAACAAGAAGGCACCTATCCGCTACCCGAGGCTCAGGTCGATCGTTTCTTGATGAAAGTTGTAATCGGCTATCCCAACAAAGAGGAGGAAAAGCAAATCATCAGAATGAACATCAAACCGCAAGCTACTCGTGTGCAACCGCTTATCACCCCCGGCGACATCATGGAAACACGCGACATTGTGAACAAAATCTACATCGACGAGAAAATTGAACATTACATTGTTGATATTGTGTTTGCAACTCGATTCCCCGAGGAATATCGCATGAACGATCTCAAAAGCATCATTTCGTTTGGAGCATCTCCACGCGCATCAATTAACATGGCTCTTGCCGCTCGTGCCTATGCTTTCTTGCGCGGGCGCGGTTATGTCATTCCCGAAGACGTGCGTGCCGTTTGCCACGACGTGATGCGGCACAGGCTGGGGCTGTCGTACGAAGCCGAAGCCAACAACATTGGTGCCGACGAAGTTCTCAGCGAAATTCTCGATAAGGTGGCAGTGCCATAGTGTCACAACTTGGCCTCATGTGCTCTATCTGTCTTTTTAAATCGTGTTGTACGTTGGTTGTACGTTAATCCTACAAAGAACAAACTGTTGAACTATGGATTCGAGCGAACTGTTAAAAAAAGTACGTAAAATTGAAATAAAAGCTCGCGGATTGTCGCAAAACATCTTTGCCGGCGAGTATCACTCGGCCTTTAAGGGACGTGGTATGACATTTAGCGAAGTGCGCGAATACCAATATGGCGACGATGTGCGCGACATCGACTGGAATGTGACAGCTCGCCAGCATCACACCTATGTAAAAGTCTATGAAGAAGAGCGTGAACTCACTGTCATGTTGCTTGTCGACGTGTCGGGCAGTCGCAACTTTGGGGCAGTAGGCGATTCCAAACGTGACAAGATTGCCGAGATTGGAGCAACTTTGGCTTTCTCTGCCATTGAAAACAATGATAAGGTGGGTGTAATATTCTTTAGCGACAAGATAGAGAAATTCATTCCACCCAAGAAAGGACGCAAACACATTTTGCTTGTCATCAGAGAATTGCTCAACTTCAAGCCTGCCTGCAAAGGCACCTGCATCAACAAAGCATTGGAGTTTCTCACAAGTGCAATCAAGAAGCGTTGTTCGGCTTTTCTTATTTCAGACTTCATCGATGAACAAGATTACAGCAAAGCCATGTCAATTGCCAACAGCAAGCACGACATGATTGCCGTTCAAGTCTATGACCAACGCGATGCCAAATTGCCCGATGTGGGGCTTATTCGACTCACCGATGCCGAAACCGGCTCAGAACGCTGGGTCAACACCGGGAGCAAACGAGTGCGTCAAGCATACGATCGGTGGTGGTATCAACGCCAGCTGGCAATGAGCGAGGCTCTGCAACGCAGTCGTGTAGATTTGGCTTCGATCACAACCGATGAAGATTATGCCAAAGCCTTGCTTGGGCTGTTCAAGCGCAGGGCAATGTCACATTAAAAAATGCGATGTCAACCAACAAAAATGAAAAAAACACTCCAACACATAGCATTCAATTTGGCTGTACTCATGCTGCCCATGACAGCATGGGGAGCCGATTTCGTTATCAAGGCACGTCTCGACAGCAATTCTATTGTAATGGGCAAAACCACTGTGTTGCACATTGAACTCACTCAAAAAAACAATATACACGGTTTTTGGCCAAACGATCGGATTGACACACTAAATGCTCATGTCGAAATCTTAGAACGTCCCAAAGCCGATACTATAAAGCTCGCCCAAGGAGGTGGTGTCAAAATCAACAAATCGTATGTCATTCAAGCATTTGATTCGGGCACTTGGAAAATCGATCCCATCAAATTCATTGCCGGCACCGACACCATTTTGTCCAATCCTCTTCAACTCACCGTCACTCCGGTGAAAGTCAACACCAAGGGCGACATCAAAGACTTTGCTTCCGTTATTGAAGCTCCACACAAGTTTTTCGACCGGATACCGCAATGGGTCACCACCTATTGGTGGATTTGGGTCATACTCCTGCTCTTAATCGCCACAACACTTTACTATTTTTTGTGGTGGCGCAAGGGCAAAAATCCATTCAAGCAAGAAAAAAAGCGCATACCACCCTACGACGAGGCCATGCAACGCTTGCAGTTGCTAAAAGAAAGACAATTGTGGCAAAACGGCCGGGAAAAAGAATATTACACAGCCTTGACCGACATTTTGCGTGAATACATCGATCGCCGTTTCAACATCAACGCCATTGAAATGACTTCAAGCCAAATCATGGAATCGCTAAAAAACAACGAAGAAACGAAGCTCGTAAATGAACAATTGAGCGAAATTCTGGCGATTGCCGACTTTGTAAAATTTGCCGGACAACGTCCGCTCTCCGACGACAATGAACGTTCGTTTCTGCGTGCCTTGAACTTTGTGCAAGCAACCAAGCCTGCTCAACAAGCCGAAGGAAATGAAGGACAACAAGAAAAGGAGGTGATAAAATGATAAAATTGGCACACCCCGGCTTTTTGTGGCTGTTGTTGCTATTCATTCCACTCATTGCATGGTATGTTTGGCGAGAACAAAAAGGTCACCCCGGCATGCGTGTCTCGACTTCGGTGGCATTTGAAGGCATGGGCGTCGGTTGGCCGGTTTATCTGCGTCATGTCATGTTTGTCGCAAAACTGCTGGCAATCGCTTGCTTAATCATCATTCTTTGTCGACCTCAAAAGTTCGATCGCCAGATGACCACCGAAGGCGAGGGAACCGACATCGTGCTCGCCATAGACATTTCTTACAGTATGCTCTCCAAAGACTTGCGCCCCAACAGGCTCGAAGCCGCCCAAGAGGTTGCCAAGAACTTTGTGATGAAACGTGAAAGCGATAACATAGGCATTGTGATCTTTGCCGGCGATGGCTTTACCCTCATGCCAATGACCACCGACAATGCCCGCGTGGTGAACATGCTCGACAATCTCTCGGTGAACATGCTCGAAAGCGACGGCACTGCCATTGGCGATGGCATAGCCACTGCCATTAATCGCATAAAAACCGGCAAAGCCAAGTCGAAAAGCATCATTCTGCTCACCGATGGAACCAACAATTCGGGCATCGTAGCCCCCATCACTGCCGCCGAAATTGCACAACGCCAAGGCATTAAAATATATACCATAGGCGTGGGTACGCGTGGCATGGCACCGGCTCCCTATGCACAAGGTTTCAATGGAGAAATCATTTATAAAAACACGCCTGTCACCATCGACGAGCCTTCGCTTCAAAAAATTGCCTCAATGACGGGTGGCAAATATTTCAGGGCAACCGACAATCAAGTGCTAAACGAGGTGTTCGGCGAAATTGACAAATTGGAGAAAACAAAACTCGATGTGCGCAACTTCAGCAACACGCAAGACGACTACATGCCCTGGGCATTGCTCTTGATGGGGCTTGTGCTGTTAATCCTTTTAAGCGAATACACCGTGCTTCGCCGAGTCCCTTAAAATAAAGAGGCGCATTCATTGACTGTTGTTCTATATAAAAAACATGATTTTAAACTATGCTTAGCTTCGCTAATCCGGAATATCTGTATTTGTTGCTGTTAATTCCATTAATAGCTCTGCTTTACTGGCTTTCGCGCCGTGCAAGGACAAAGAAAATCAAGCGGTTCGGCCGTCCTGAGCAAGTGAGTGACCTCATGCCCGAAGTGTCGAAATACAAACCTTGGATCAGATTGATTTTTCAATTGCTCATCTTAACTGCCGTGATCTTCATTTTGGCCCGTCCCAGAGGAGGAGCAAAGGTAACAAACACAACCGTGAATGGCATTGAGGTGATGATTGCAATGGACGTTTCCAACTCGATGGACGCAGCTTGTGCCGACGACATGCCCAATGTAAGCCGCCTGCAACGGTCAAAACTCGTGCTTCAAAAGCTCATCGACCGACTCACCGGCAACAAAGTAGGATTGATTGTGTTTGCCGGCAATTCCTACATGCAGATGCCACTCACCGGCGATGCACAGAGTGCCAAAATGTATTTGAACAACATCAGCACCGGCATGGCGCCATCGCAAGGCACAGCCATCGGTTCGGCTATCATGATGTCGCGCAGTGCCTTTTCAAAAAATCCGCGCACTCAAAAAGCAATTATCGTGATTACCGATGGCGAAAACTTTGAAGACGATGCCGAGGGGGCTGCAAAAGACGCTCGCAAAGCAGGCATTCAAGTGAACGTAGTGGGAATAGGATCGGTTAAGGGCGCATTGATTCCTCGTGCCGAAGGCGGTTTCATGACCGATGAAAACGGAGAACAAGTCGTAACAAAACTAAACGAGGAAATGGCTCAAAAAATTGCAAGCACCGGCAACGGAACCTATGTGAACGGCTCGGCAAGCGATGCCGTAGACAACCTTTATGAATCGTTGCAAAAGCTGTCGAAAACCAACATGGGCTCCTACTCCTATTCGCAACAAGACGAACAATTTCCTGTGTTTGCCTGGATTGCTTTGATTTTAATGTTCATAGAGTTACTAATCATGGATCGTAAAAATCCATTCCTCAAAAAATATAATTTCTTCACAAAGGGAAACAAAAATGAAAACCAAGATAAATAAACTCATTCTGTTGCTCTTGGTGGCGATAATGCCATTTGTTGCTTTTTCGGCCGAAAATCAATTGCAAATTAAAAGCACAAAAGCCGAGCGCAACTACATCAACAAGGGCAACAAACTCTATAACGAAAAAAAATATGGCGAAGCCGAAGTGCAATATCGCAAGGCCATCGAAGCCAATGCGGCATCGGCAATCGCACAATTCAACTTGGCAAGCACTCTACTCCGAGAGAACGCCTCTACACAGCAAGCCAAAACAAAAGGCAACAAGGCACAAAACCAGCAAAACGAGGCTGTGAGTATTCTCGACAACCTGGCTCACACCTGCTCAGATAAAAACGTGGCAAGCCTTGCCTACTACGACTTGGGCAATTTGGCTTATAAACAAGACGACTATGGTAAAGCGATCGAGCTATACAAAAATGCTTTACGAAAAAATCCCGGAAATGATGATGCTCGCTACAATTTGCGCATGGCACAGTTGAAAAAACAGCAACAAAATAACAAGCAAAATCAAAATAAGGACAAAAACAAAGACAAAAACAAAGAGAAACAGAAACAAAATCAAGACAAACAACAGCAAAACAAGCAAAATCAAGACAAGCAAAAACAGCAACAAGGTGCTATGAGTGAGCAAAACATGGAACAGATTTTGCGTACTCTCCAAAATAAAGAGAACGATACGCAAAAACGAGCCAATGAACGCAAAGCTCGTGCACAGCAAGCAGAGCGTGCACGCACGCAATACAAGTGGTGACGTGATGTTGTTATTTTTCTTGTACTTATTTTATATAACTATTGAAAATGAAGAGATTAACACATAGTGCGATATTGATTTCGCTGGCATTGGTCTTCGGCATGACCGCAATGGCCCAAAAGCTTAACTATGTGGGTGGCGGAGTGATGCAGGGCGACAGATTTCAGCTCGTGTATGAACTTAGCGGTGCCGACAATGCCGGTGCAATAACTCCTCCAACGGTCGAGGGTGCTCATTCCATCTATCACACACCGCCACAAAAGATAGGCGAAAGTATGTCGAAAATGATTGTCAACGGCAAAGTGATTGAAAACAACAGCAGTTCAATCTATCGCTACACAATCACCTACAAGGCAAGCAAGACGGGTACACTTAAAGTGGGAACTGCCAGCGTGTTGGCCAATGGACGCAAAGTGATGGCATCGGGCTTCACATTTAACAATGCGACCTCGGGCAGACAATCGGCGGCGGCACAAGTGCGGTCTGTGGCAAGTGGTCCTGTGAACTACAACGATCCGTTTTCGCAAACTGCCGATCGGGAAATCAATTCCAAAGACCTCTTTGTGCGCATTTCGATGTCTCGCCCAAGAGTATATGAACAACAAGCTGTTGTGTGCACCATCAAGCTCTACACCAAATTTCCCATTAAAGAGATGATTGCCTTGAAACAATCGTCTTTCGCCGGTTTTCTAATAGAAGACATCACGCCCAACTTCAACTCCACGCCCAATGTAGAAAGCATGAATGGCCAAAACTACTACACCGTTGTGCTCAAAAAGTGCATTCTGTATCCGCAAAAGTCGGGCGCACTCACTATCAATTCAGGAGAATTTGAGGTAACACCGGTTCAATATGTCAACTATGTGGGCCTCAACAGTGCAATTGCCGTGCCCACCTCCGGCAACAAGTTGCGCATCAAATCAAACTCGGCAACTGTCGCCATCTCGCCGTTGCCCGAACCTCGCCCTGCAGGTTTTACCGGAGCTGTGGGCGATTTCTCGGTAAAAACGTCCATTAGTCCGTCGGCGTTGAAAACCTACGTTCCTGCCACTTTAACCTGCGTGGTGACCGGCAGTGGCAACATCAAGTATGTTAAAGCTCCGTCTGTGCCATTTCCAAAGGAATTTGACACCTACGATCCTCAAAACAAAATTAACACAAGCTCCGATGGTGACGATGTGCACGGCAATGTTGTCTTCACCTATCAGTTCATTCCTCAATATGTGGGCAAATTTGTCATTCCTGCACATGACTTTGTTTTCTTCAACCCCAATTCAGGAAAATATGAAACCATAAAAATTGCCGCGCAATCGCTTGATGTTGCCAAAGGCAACGGCAAGCCCTCGGCTCACTACAAAGGGTTGAAAGAGCGCATGACCGACATTTTGTCCATCAAGACCGGGAACCTAAACACATCGAAAGAGCACACATTCCACATCGACCAATGGTACTATTGGCTGGGATTCTTTATCGCTCCGTTCTTGTTGCTGTGTGCAGTGCTCATCTACAACCGCAAGCTCATTAAAGAGCGTGCCGATGTGCAACGCATGCGCACAAAGCGTGCCGGCAAAATGGCTCAAAAAAGACTCATGCGAGCAAAGAAGTACATGCAAGCCGGGCAAAAAGAGGCTTTCTATGCCGAAGTTCTCACTGCCACTTGGGGCTATTTGAGCGACAAACTCACCATTCCGGTTTCGGCTTTGAGCAAAGACAACATCGAGATAGAGCTTGAAAAATATGGCGTAAAAGAACCTTTGCGAAAATCTACGCTCGACTTGCTCGACAAATGCGAATTTGCCCAATATGCCCAAGAACTTGCCAACAACGACATGAACGCAGTCTACACCCATGCTGCCAGTCTCATGGCAAGCCTTGAAAAAGTGAAACGCGAAAAAACAAAGGAAGAAGCATGAAAAAAACAATCATACTGTTCATTGCGACCCTGCTGTGCGCTTTGATGGCTCGTGCCGAAGGTAACATTGTCACAAAGGCTGACAGAGCCTATGCCACCGAACGCTATCACGAGGCGTTGCGACTTTATCTTGAAGAAATGTCGTCCAATGGCACATCATCTGATTTATATTACAACATTGCCAACACGTATTATAAACTCAACGATGCCTCCAAGGCCATACTCAACTACGAGCGAGCCTTGTTGCTTAATCCTGCCAATGCCGAAGCACGCGCCAATCTTGACTTTGTGCGCATGAAAATGAAAATCAGCGAAGACACCGGTGCATCGTTTTTCTCCTACTCCCTTGCCAATTGGGTAGGGCACACTTCGTCCGACACTTGGGCAGAGGTTGCCGCAGTGTTGTTCATTCTTTTTTTGGCGGCGGTTGCACTTTATGTGTTTGTGAGCAACGTCGTCTTGCGCAAGGTGGGTTTCTTTGGAGGAGCTTTGCTACTTGTCCTGTGTGTGCTGTCGGTTGCATGCGCCTTCTACATGCGCAACAACGCCATTCGGCATAATCGGGCCGTCGTCATGGTGCCACAAGCAACGTTGAGCACTGCCCCACACTCCCCTGCTCCAAGCGAAGTTGCCTTTAAACTCAAAGCCGGGCAAAAGGTGCATATTCAAGACTCTGTTAAAAATTCAACCGCCGGGCAATCGGAGGTTTGGTACAACATCGAAACCGCCGATGCAAAAAAAGCTTGGATCAACAGCACCGATATTGAAAAAATTTAAAATCATCGTCAGGAATAAGTATTTAGAAATAAAAAGAAACAAAGCACATGATTGAAACCCTCAAAAGTTTAGATTATCATTTTTTCTCATTACTCAACGGAGTGCATTCCGACTATTTCGACAACTTGATGTGGCTGGTTTCGATGCCTGTCGTTTGGCTTCCGCTGATGTTGATGTTTCTCTACACAATTTTCCACAAAGGCTGGAAACAAGCATTGAGCGTGTTGCTTGCCGTCATGCTATTCTTCCTCATTACCGATCAGCTCACATCAAGCATCATTAAGCCACTTGTGGGACGCTTGCGTCCTTCACGCGATCCGTTTTTGGCCGGCACTGTACACTCGGTTAACGGCTACATTGGCGGTATGTATGGCTTCGTGTCGGGGCATGCGGCCAATCATGTGGGCGTGGCCATGCTCACAGGCCTGCTGTTTCGCAATCGTCTGCTGTGGCTCTCGACAATGCTGTGGGCATGGCTTGTGAGTTACAGTCGCATCTATCTCGGAGTTCACTTTCCCGGCGACATCTTGTGCGGTGCCATGATGGGGTGCTTCATTGCCTGCTTGGTTTATTGGCTCTGGCGACTGTATCAAAAGAAGAATTGCAAATGGCAAGAGTTGCATTTATTTAACGGGCACGATGCAAAGGTGTTATCATACACAGTAGCAGGCAATTTCCTTTTGCTGGCATTGATCGCGTTTTTTTATGTTTTCTAACATGTGAAAATAAAGCTCCAAAAATTTTTTTTATCGCAACATTATTGATAATTTTATAGCAGAAATTAATTTTATAACAAGTAATTTAAAAATAATTATTTTACAATCATGCCCAAGACCATTACCTTTAATGAGCTTCGTCGCATCAAAGACAGTTTGCCCGAAGGCTCGATTCATGTGATTGCTGATAAGTTGAACATGACAGTTCAATCGGTAAGAAATTATTTTGGCGGTTCTAACTACGACACAGGAACCAACATGGGATTGCACATTGAGCCGGGACCCGAGGGCGGTTATGTAATTCTTGATGATCCAAAAATCTTAGATATGGCTCTTGCTATTCTTGAAGACAGCAAGAACAAGAAAGCTTGATTTTTGAGTATGACACACAGGGCATGGAACCTACCATAGTGTGGTTCCGTGCCTTTTTTTGAACACATTCACGGGGGGAGTGAACTTATACCCCTTTTCATCTCGACAAACCGGAATTTTAACTTATGTTTCCCGACAACAATGACCCCAATCGACTCATCACACTTGCCATTCACACCTATGGCCATGCCCTCTCAATCAAAAAAACACTTGAAGAAGCCGGCATTGAGGTGGTGTTGCACAACGTGAACTTGTCGCAACCACTGGTTTCGACAGGGGTGCGTGTACGCATTCATGAAAAGGATTTACCCGAAGCTTTAAAGATTGTCGAAGCTCCGCAAACGAACATTCACCCTGTTCTCGACAAAGACAAAATAATTATCCCAATCGACTTTTCAGACTATTCGATCAAGGCGTGTAAAGTGGGGTTCGAATATGCTCGGCGATGTGCAGGGACAGCTGTTTTGCTACATGCCTACATGAACGACAGTCATCGATTTTTCTTGCCTTTTGCGAGCGACCGTTTCGAGAGCAAAGAACTTGACGATGCAACCGTTAAAGCAACAGCCAAGTTGCGCTTGAAAGAGTTTGAAAAGCATGTCACCCGACTCATTGATGAAGGAAAATTAGAAAACGTGCCCTTTGTCACTCAACTTCGCGAGGGCATTCCCGAAGAGTGCATCTTGCAATGCGCCGGCGATGTCGGAGCCAAGTTCATTGTAATGGGCACGCATGGCGTACACAACAAGCAAAAGGCTTCGATGGGCAGCGTTACAGCCGAAGTGATTGATGCCGGTAAATTTCCTGTTTTTACCGTTCCCGAGAACATGGAACTCGAAAGCATATCGAAGGTCGAACGAGTGTTGTTTTTCAGCAACTTAATTACGCAAGACATTCTTTCGTTTGACAGTTTCACGCGCTTGATACCGGTTTCCAACTTAGAGATTTCGATTGTCCCCGTTGTCGATAAAAAAGATGAAATCTATGTTTCGAAGTCGACAGAACAATTGCTCAACTATTGCAAAGAACATTATCCCGAATGCAATTTTAAGGTTAAAAGAATGAGATTTGACGACGGACTTGTCGATCTTGAAAAATTCATCATCGATGAGCAAATTGACATTATCGCCATTCCCAACAAAAAGAAAAATATTTTTTCTCGTCTTTTCAATCCCAGCATTGCCCACCGATTATTATTCCAAAGCGATGTGCCCATGCTGGTTGTGCCGATTTAAAGAAAAACATTGCAACATGCTCATGATAAAGAAATTATCGCACCTACTTTTAGCGTCTCTGCTTTTTATTGCTCTCATGCCTGCCGTCACACAAAGAGCATCGGGCACAACAGTTGCCCCTTTCGACAAGAGCGTCAAGACCTCTGCCACCCAATCGATGCTTGACATTTTCAAGAACTTGGCAAGTGGCAATTTCGACAAAGCTTTTAAAACGCAACAAGCTCTTGAAAAAGAAATGCAGGCAAGCAGCCACACCGAGGAATATGCGCAAGCCATCTATCCGCTCTATGATTTGAGCAAAGCCATGATTTTGGCACGCCCCGAAGGTGCAGGAGCCGGCATTTCACTCGGGCGCAACCTTTGGGAAGCCGAAAATCTTGTGCGCAATGTATATGTGCGCGCAGTCGGCATTGATGAAGCCAACGACTTTTTGAGCCATGATGACATTCAATTATCAGTCGATTTAATCAAAAACGGAGTAGAAAAACAACTCATCGACTACACCATGAAGAAAAACACCATAGAGAACTATGAACGCCTGATTTCAATACTCGATGAGCACAACCCGGCCTATGCCAAAGCCAAAGCACAACTGGCCAATTTGCAATTTGACCGCATGTGCGTGTCGGGCGACGGTTGCCGCGAATACATGCAAGCCTACCCGGAGTCGCCACGCATTGCCGAAGCTCAAAAACTGACAATGAACTATGATTTCAAGCTCGCCCACGAAGTCAACTCGGTAGAACACTGGAAACTTTTCATCAAAAACTATCAATTAATTCCCGGTGCCGAGAGTTATATAGAACAAGCGCAAGCAATGCTCAAAAATGCCGAAGACGCCCTGTTCTTCAATTCAACGGTAACACTGGCTCAACTCGATGCCTATGCAGCAACAACCCGGCGCGACCTCAATAACAAGATTTTTCGCCTCTATGACAATCTCATTAATCTTCCCACACATTCCTATCGCTACATGAGCCTTAAACTCAACTTTGCCGGCATCACCGGCCGGGTGCAGGAAAAAGTCGTGGAAAACGCAGGCACCAACAATTTTATCAACTATTTTGTTTTCAACAAGCAAGGTTTGCTTGAAGAGGTCTACAACGGTCGCCATAAGACATTGACAAAATATACCTACGGATTTAACAAAAGTCATGGTTTCTATCTGATTTCTAAAACAGTGGGAACCAAAAACTACCCCTACTCTTGCACCTATGACCCTGCCACAGGGCATCTTTCAAAGGTTTCGTGTGCCGATGGCACAAGCATGACCTATGAATATGACAATCAAGGTCGTCTCACCGGTCGCACAGAGGTTGACAACAAAGGAAAGAAAAAGACATCGACCTATAAATCGGGCAAAATGCGCACCGAGCAAAATGGCAATATCATGTTGAAGTTCTTGAAATATGATGGTAGCCACGCCTCCGAAATTGATGTGCAAAGCGACAAGAAAAACAGCAAATGGAACTATGAGTATCAACTCGACGACCATGCTCGCTGGACACAAGCCAAGGTTACTGTCGATTCCAAACCTCGGTTGGTCATCACACGCACCTATTCAGAGTGAACAAATCAATTGGGAGGGTGATGCAAAACAAACAAATTGTTTTTTGTGCCCTCCTGCCCGGTTGACATCATTGTGATTTTGATTATCGCATGAATGCCAAAACGGTGAGCCAAACAATACCCATCACAGCAAAGACGGCAGCAATCATGAACATTTGCCGTCGAATGAATTTTCGTTCTGCCTTTTGAAAACTGCCATTGAAAAACGAAAAAGCAGCCATAAACATGAAAAAGTCATCTACAAAACCTTGCCAGCCCAATTTATCGAAATCGCATGACATGACAATGTAGCCAATGCTTGCCAGCAAGGAAACAATTGAGGCTATGTGATAAAACTTCAACTGCGAGAGGTTGGTCTGTTTTTGTTTTTTAGTGGTGTTCATTGCTTTATTTTGATTGTTGCATATTTCTTGAAAACCTATTTGAAAATAGGATCTTTCATAATCTTTTTGTTTCACAATGTCGTCATTCCACATCACAATGTCGATGTCGATGGGAGTTTGATGCAAATTCCTTTGTTCTTCATTGCGTCCCTGACTTTGCTCATACTGCTTGATGATTGCCGACAATGCATGAAAATCTTCATCGGTTTTCCCAATTATCACAATATTTTCATAATCAGCACCTTTGCCTCCAATTGCCGGTGTGGAATAGATGTGCGAACTTTTCACATCGTCGAGCAATCTCAACAGCCACTCTTGTCCGTTGAGCACTTTCTCGCGTCTGTCGGCAACATTACTGCCCAAGCCAATGGCAACCCGGTTGCTCATTGCTGCACTCCCTTCATCGACAGCGAAATGCGTTTGCGGTCGAGATCCACGTCAATCACACGCACACGCACATGTTGATTGATGCGCACTTCCTTCGAAGGATCAATTACTCTGCGATTGGCCAACTGCGAAATGTGTACCAACCCATTCTCGTGAATGCCAATATCGACAAATGCTCCAAACTTGGTAACATTGGTTACAATACCATTCAATTCCATGCCGGGCTGCAAGTCTTTGATATCGTTCACATTGTCGTCAAATTCCACCACCTGCACAGTCGATCGAGGATCGCGTCCCGGCTTTTCAAGTTCTCTCATGATGTCGGTGAGCGTGGGCATGCCCACATCGTTGCTCACATATCGTTTAATATCTATTTTTTCGCGTTGTGTTTTATCTTTAATGAGTTCACCCACAGTGCAACCACAGTCCTTGGCCATTTGTGTCACCAGTGCATATCGCTCGGGGTGTACGGCTGAGTTGTCGAGAGGATTTTGGCTCTCGGGCACACGCAAGAAGCCGGCAGACTGTGTGAAAGTCTTAGTTCCCATTTTGGGCACATTCATAATGTCTTTGCGAGAATGGAAATCGCCATTTTCGGCACGATAGTTTACAATGTTTTGTGCCAAAGCCGGCCCTAGTCCCGACACATGTGTGAGCAACTCTTTACTGGCTGTGTTTATGTTCACTCCCACACTGTTCACACAGCTTTCAACGGTAAAATTGAGAGCATCTCGGAGCTTGTTCAGGTCTACATCGTGCTGATATTGCCCTACTCCTATCGATTTAGGGTCGATTTTCACCAACTCGGCAAGCGGATCGAGCAATCGTCGCCCAATGGACACCGCTCCGCGCACGGTCACATCCTCATCGGGAAACTCATCACGAGCTATTTGCGAAGCCGAGTAAATCGATGCTCCATTCTCACTCACAACATATACATCGATTTTACGACCAAAATTTACTCTCTTCAAAAATCGTTCCGTTTCACGGCTTGCAGTGCCATTGCCAAGCGAAATAGCATCGATTCGATATTTTTCAATCAACATTTGCAACGTTTCGGTTGCTCCTTCCACATCATGGTTAGGAGCTGTGGGATAAATAACATCGTTGCACAGCAGGTTGCCTTGCTCGTCCAGACACACCACCTTGCACCCGGTGCGGAAACCCGGGTCAACGGCAAGAATGCGCTTGTGTCCCAACGGAGGAGCAAACAGCAATTCGCGGGCATTGCGAGCAAACATGTCGATGGCTTCATCATCGGCAATCGATTTAGATTGCGTTGCAAATTCCGTTTCAATCGATGGCTTAATGAGTCGCTTGAAGCTGTCTTCGGCAGCCTCTTCAACAAATTGTGAGGCCTCGCCATTGCCTCGCACCACAATGCGACAAATGTTGTCGATGGCTCGTTCGTCGTTAATGCCGATGCTCACCTTCAAAAATCCTTCTTTTTCTCCACGACGAATGGCCAGTAACTGATGTGAGGAAACACGGCGCAACGGTTGGCAATATTCATAGTAGTTCTCATAATTTCTACCCTCAATCTCCTTGCCTTTCACCGGTTGTGAGGAGAGCATGGCTTCATGACGAAATGAACGTCGCACACTGTTGCGCACGGCTTCGTTTTCACTAATCCACTCGGCAATGATGTCTTGTGCTCCGGCAATAGCAGCATTGGCATCCGGCACATTCTCGCCAATAAACTTTTCGGCCCGTGTCGCAATGTTATCGCCATGCTGTGCCATGATAATCTTGGCAAGCGGTTCTAAACCATGATTTCGTGCCACTTCGGCTCTTGTGCGCCGTTTGGGTTTATATGGCAGATAAATGTCTTCAAGTGTGTTGGCCTCCCAACAGCCCATGATGCGAGCAGTGAGTTCATCGGAGAGTTTGCCCTGTGCATCTATCGACTTGATGATTGTCGCTTTTCGCTTTTGCAACTCATTGTAGTAGTTGAGCTTGGCCTCAATTGACTGTATGGCGATTTCATCAAGTCCACCGGTAGCTTCCTTGCGGTAGCGGCTGATAAATGGAATGGAATTGTCGTCACGCAACAAATCGACAGTGCCAGCCACTTGGTTAATGGGAATGTTCAGTTCCTGTGATATGAGAGTTGAAATTTTGTCTGCCATTTTTAGTTTCTGTTTAACAATTTATAATTAAAGTGTCGCATTTTAAACCATCAGCCTCTTTTCAAAGTTATCACTGTGATTTCGGGAGTAGCCCCAATGCGTGCCGGCACTCCCACCATGCCCATGCCAATGTTGACATAGAGTTGCCGCCCTTTGTCGTCTTTATAAGTTCCGCCCCATTCATCGTAGACCCACGTCGCAGGCGAGAATTTATGCCCCAAAAGTGTTAGCATCATTTGCATGGCATGCGTGTGTCCGGCAAGCATCAAGTTTATTTGAGGATATTTGCCATACACGCCTTTCCAGTTTTGGGGATTGTGTTGGAGCAATATTTTAAACGCACTGTCGTTTAAGTTTGGATAGGCCTGTTTCAAGTAGCCATCGACCGGCGGTGTGGGTGTGTGCTTGTCGATGTTGTTGGTGCCGATAAAAGCAATTGCACTGCCCTTGCGCCTCACCAGAAAGTGTTCGTTTTCGAGCAAAGTCCAACCGAGAGATTCTTGAAGTGTGCGCAATTCGTCATAATCTTTTTGCTTTGCGCTTTCACTCGGCCAATCGAAATACTCATCGTTGTCGTGATTGCCTCGTATCGACAACACCCCGTCTTTGGCTTTCAACCGCTTGAACACCGACACAAAGGGATAGGCTTCGCTTGTTGTGCGACTCACGAAGTCGCCCGTAAAACAAATGATATCGGGGTGCAAAGCGTTCATTTTATCAACACATTTTCCCACAAAGGCAGTATCGTTGCGGTAGGTTCCCAAATGAGTGTCGCTGAACTGCACTATTTTGTATCCGTCAAATTCCTTTGGCAAATTATTAAAAGTGAGAGTTACATTGTTCACTTCAACACAATAGGGAGTTATCCACAAGCCTCGTCCAATGATCAATAACATGGCAACAGCCGTTGCACATGCCACAATGCGCACAGCCGGTTTCATTCTCTGAGGCAATCGCTTGCTCCACGACAGCGAATAGATGCACAACAAAATCCATTTCACCGCATTAAGGGCAAAAAAAGCATAGAGCAGATGCATGACAAGCACCATTGTGTCGTTGTCCATCGTGCGCAGTGGCATGACAACCACAAATGCCAAGCCGGCATAGAGCAAGGCCGCCAGCACGGTATGAACACTTGCCAACCACTTGGAACAACGCACCGATCTTTTTAATTTCTTAAAAATAAAAAGGTCGATGCCCAAATTAACGAGCAAGAAAATAACGAGCGGTATCCATTGCAGTCGCATAGTCGCTGTAGTTTTTTCTATAACGTTTAAACCGGAGTTACTTGAGTGCTTCCAACTGATTGGTCAAAGGATTGGAATACATTTGCAACATGCGGTTAAACATGTAGCTGCGGTCATGCTCATTAATGGCAATGTCATTAATCTTGTCAATTTGATTGTGCAGATATTGCTTGAAAGCTTCTCCGTCTTCAACCGTGTATTTATCGGCAAAATCTTTGTTATCGAACAACAAATCGTGGGCAATATAGTTGGTCTTAAAAATCTTGTAGCCCGTGTGAATGGCGTGGTCGATGATATTGCACACGCGACGCACGGTAAGCAACTTGTCGAGATCGGCAGGAATTTTGTCAAGTTCGTCGTTGATGCAAGAAGTGAACGTGTAGTGAACGTTGCCCTTGTAGCCCACAATGCCCACTTTCATGCTCTCCAAGTCGTCGGATTGAGATTTCTTGAAATTGGGGTTCTTGCTCTTGAGCAGGAACTCACGAGCTTTCAGATAGTCGTTGGGGTCATATTCGTAGCTGATGGCCACCGGGGCAATGTTTAGTTCCTTTAAGCTTTCGACAAACGATTTCTCACGATTGCCATAGGTGAGCATCTTCATCAGGCTCTCTTGCGTGCGGTCGTTGCTGTCTTTGCATCGCCCTTCACGCTGTGCAATCCATATCGAAGCATTTTTCTTGCCAATGGCAAAATGAATGTAACGCGAGAGTTGAATGGCGGCATTGAGCGTTTGCAAGCGTCCTAAATTGCGCTTGACAATGAAACTCTTGTTCAAACGCACCAATTTCGTAATCCATTCATAAATGAGCAGGTTGTTGCCAATGGCAATTTCCACCCCTTCGCCACCGTTGTTCACCAATATGTAGCTCAGTTGCGCCGAGTCGAGCACAATATCGCGATGATTGGTGATGAAAGTGTATGCAGTGTTCTTGTCGAGCGATTCAAGACTGCTGAAATCGAGCATGGTGTGAGTCTTCTCAAAAGTGCTTTTGATAAACGGACTCATGATTTTGAGTTGAAATTCCTGTTTGGAATTCAGGCTCAACAGCACTTTCACGAGGTCGGAATATTTAAATTCAGGCATCACCATCTGCACAATGCTCTTGAACATGGGTTCTTCAACCAATATAGTCATTTCATTGTGGAAGTCTTTGTCCTCGATGGGGCAAATGTCCGAAAATTCAGCAGGCGTAATAATCTTTTCGTTCTCCATAATAAGTATAGAATTTTGAAATTATAACTTGTTTCAAAGATAGCATTTTTTTTAGGAATAATATATCCTTTCGACAAGATTTTGTCGAACGCAAAAATCAAAACCATTGCTTTTTGAGAGAAAAACGATTAACCCAAATCGGTCATTAGACCGCTGAGGTTACAGTTTTGGTTCATCGTGCAACTTTCCTCCTGCTTTCATCACATTAGTTTTGTGGGCAATCACCGCTTTTGCAGCCCGGCGGTGTAGTCGTGCCACTTGGTGATGAGAGCCTGCATGTCGGCCGGCATCTCGCTGTCAAAGTCCATTTGCTGCTTGGTGGCAGGGTGTACGAAACCCAATGTTTTGGCATGTAGGGCTTGCCGGGGGCAGATGTCGAAACAATTCATGATAAACTGGTGATAACTGCCCGAAGTGTTGCCACGCAAAATTTTGTCACCACCATATCGTGCATCATTAAATAGTGGGTGCCCTATGTGCTTCATGTGTACTCTGATTTGGTGGGTGCGCCCCGTTTCGAGCCGACAACGTACCACGGCAACATGTGCCAGATTTTCAATGGTATGGAAGTGCGTAACGGCATGTTTGCCCATGTCGCCATCGGGATAAACACACATTTGCAGACGGTCACGCACACTGCGTCCGATGTTGCCCTCAATTGTGCCGTCGAGTTCCTTCATTTGCCCCCACACAATGGCAATGTATTGCCTCTTGGTGGTTTTGTTGAAGAATTGCAAACCAAGCGAGGTTTTGGCTCTTGGCGTCTTTGCCACCACCAGCAGTCCCGATGTGTCTTTGTCGATGCGATGCACAAGCCCCATTCGAGGGTCGGTTACATCGTAGCTCGGTTCATCTTTAAAATGCCATGCAAGAGCATTCACCAGCGTCCCGTCATAGTTGCCGTGTCCGGGGTGTACCACCATGCCGGCAGGCTTGTCTACGACCAACAATTCGCTGTCTTCATACACAATATTGAGGGGAATTTCTTGTGGAATGATTTCGTTTTCATAGCGTGGGCGGTCCATTACAATGCTAATCTCATTGTCGGGACGCACCTTGAAGTTGCTTTTCACAGCTACCCCATTCACTCGTATGCAGGCCGCCTCGGCTGCATTTTGAATGCGGTTGCGCGAAGTGCCCTTGATGCGCTCGGTCAAATACTTGTCGATGCGCAACGGCACTTGTCCTTTTTCTACCACAAAGTGATAGTGTTCCCAATAGTCACGGCCATTTTCGCTAAAATCGGGTTCTCCAAAGTCGCCTCGCAGTTCCACGCCGTTGTGCAAGGGGGGGGGGGGATAGGTTTTCGCCGTCTATTTCGTTAAAGTCTTCTATCATTTGAAGTCTTGGCTTTTAATAGTCAGTATCTTCAAAAGAGTCGTTCTCCACCCTGATTGTACCTCTCCTGATTTGCTCTTGCAACAACGAGTCGCGCTGTGCGTCGCCCAGTGGATCATATTCCTGAATATCCATTTTGCCATCACCCACCGAGAGCACGATGCCAGAATTGACACGCGCCTTGGTGCCCAGAGCCACTTTGTGCCCATTGACAGTGATGTCAATAATCAAGCCACGCTTGTCCGACGGAATGGTATCGGTCTTCACATTCCTGAAACCCAACGATTTGAGCAAAGTAACGCCATCGGAACCGGCCATATCGGTGAGTTCTTTGGGCAACTGGATTTCCGGAGGGAATATCATGTTGATTGTGAGTTGCACAATGCGCACTTTCTTCACCATCAAGCCCGGAGTTGGGGTTTGATCGATAACCACTCCCGGGCGATAATCCTCGTTGTAGATGGAATCGATTTGATAGGTCAAATCGGCATCTTCGAGCAAACTTATCGCTTCGTTAATGGGTTTGTATCTCACATCGGGCACTTTCACTTCCTGACCATGCGAGGTGAATACATCAAGGAGCATGAGGCTCGCATAGCATCCTGCGGCAAAAACAATGACAATCAAAACAAAGTTGGTCAATACCGGGTGTTTCTTCTTGAAACTATTGAATAGATTAGCATTCACTTTAATTCAATTTAATTAAGCCGGGCAAAGTTAATGATTATTGCTTTTTCTGCCAAAAAAGAGAGTGGCTTTATTCTATGAAGCAGCAACAAACCTGTTTTTTGCGACCTTTTTGCAACATTGAGCGAAATTAATTGTTTTTGTGCGCTCAATGAAAACAAGTATAAGGTATTTTTAGTAAATTTGCATTTTAATAGGGTCGTGCGAACTTGTGACCCACAAAGTTTAGATAAAATTTTCACAACAACTATGGTTGAAAATATGAATGAAAATCATCAGGAAAAAGAGGAGAAAAAGGCCGGGCTGAACTTTGTTCAGCAAATAGTTGCCGACGACCTGAAAGCAGGCAAGAATGGCGGACGATTGAACACACGTTTTCCGCCGGAGCCCAATGGCTACTTGCACATTGGGCACGCCAAAGCCATTTGCATGGATTTTGGTGTGGCAGAAATGTTTGGAGGAACTTGCAATTTGCGCTTTGACGACACCAATCCTGCAAAGGAAGACACAGAATATGAGCAATCTATCATGCGCGACATTCATTGGCTGGGCTATGATTGGGGTGATCGCTTATACTACGCAAGCGATTATTTTCAAAAGCTCTATGACTTCGCCGTGAGCCTCATCAAGAAAGGCAAGGCCTATGTTGACGACCAAAGTGCCGAAGAGATTGCCGCACAAAAGGGCACTCCCACCACTCCGGGGCAGGCAAGTCCATACCGTGAACGTTCAGTAGCAGAAAATCTTGATTTGTTTGAACGCATGAACAAGGGAGAATTTGAAGAAGGAAGCCGTGTGCTACGCGCCAAGATTGACATGGCAAGCGACAACATGCACTTTCGCGATCCCATCATCTACCGCATCATCAAGCGTCCACACTGGCGCACCGGCGAGAAATGGAAAGTTTACCCCATGTATGACTTCGCCCATGGTCAGAGCGACTATTTCGAGGGGGTGACACACTCTATCTGCACCTTGGAATTTGTACCTCACCGTCCGCTCTATGAACACTTGGTAAAAGAACTTGCCGGCGACACCGCAAGCGAGTATTGTCCGCGACAAATCGAGTTCAACCGGTTGAACCTCACCTACACACTCATGAGCAAGCGCAAGCTGTTGCAATTGGTGCAAGAAAACCTCGTGAACGGGTGGGACGACCCACGCATGCCCACGCTGTGCGGATTGCGTCGTCGCGGCTACACGCCTCAATCAATCAAGAATTTCATTCAAGACATCGGTTACACCAAATATGAAGCTCTGAACGACATCAGCCTGCTGGAACATGCCATACGCGAAGATCTGAATACCAATGCAACTCGTGTGTGCGCCGTCCTCGATCCGATAAAGGTTGTCATCACCAATTATCCCGATGACAAAGAGGAAATGCTTGAAATGGACAACAATCCCGAGCAGGAAAATGCAGATACGCACAAAATGCCTTTCAGTCGCGAAATATACATTGAGCGTAACGACTTCATGGAAGAACCGCCAAAAAAATTCTTCCGCATGACCCCCGGCAAGGAGGTGCGCTTGAAGGGAGGTTACATTATCATGTGCACAGGCTGCACCAAAGATGCCGAAGGCAATGTGACCGAAATTCAATGCACCTACGATCCCGACACATTGAGCGGAATGCCGGGTAGCAACCGCAAAGTGAAAGGAACGTTGCACTGGGTGAGTGCACGCCATTGCAAAGATGCAGAAATTCGCCTCTACGATCGTCTGTTTGCAGTAGAAAACCCAAGTGCCGACACAGAGCACGATTTTAGAGAACTGCTCAATCCCGACTCTCTCAAAGTTGTAAACAATGCCAAAGTTGAACCTTGGCTGGCCGAGAACGCCAAAGCAGAGGACAAATTCCAGTTTCAGCGCATAGGCTACTTTTGCGTAGACACGGACTCCACTGCCAAACACTTGGTATTTAATCGCACCATAGGGCTAAAAGATAGTTGGGCAAAAGCACAAAAAAAATAAACAACGAGACAAACACAATATTTAAAATCACCCAAGAAAGCAACTTTGCATTCTTGGGTGACTTATTTTATCTCCAATCGGTCATTAGAAAAATCTGCTTTCATTTTGTCAGAAACTCTATGACGTATAGCGAAAATCATAAGTGAATGCCACATATTTTTATCCCAATTCGATCATTGGTTGCATTGCCCTGTTTTTATACCCAACTTGAATGAGTTTGTGCAAAGAGAAAGAATTTATTCACTCTCTAAAATCGTTAAAATCTAACAAATCATGCAAATTCCTTAAAACTTATTTCTTTGCACTTAATAAACAATACAGCAGAGATTAAATGTCGAAAGAGTTGAGCTCGTCTATGTATTTTTGTAGCACGCTACGCCCTATTTCTTCGCCTTTTTGGAAAAGTTCGGGAGTCATTTTAGGTAAATTATTAGATAGTTTTCTTCCGATGGGAGTCCTGTAGAAGTCGATGAGCTTTCGCACCTCGTCGATAGTGAAATATTTGAAATAAACCTTGGCAACGCTGACGGACATTTTTTCCTTCATCTCTTTTTTAAGGCGTGTTGTTATTTCGTTAAAAATTTCTTCGGGCACACCGGGATACTGTTCTTTCCACCCTTGCAACATAGAGTTGAGCATGGCATTGGTGGTCATGCCATCCTTGGTCGACAATTGAACCAGTGTGTCAACCGCATTCACATAGTCTCGTGAAATATCGGTTTGAGCTTGTAGAGCTACAGTTCCCCACAACAGGAGGAGGAGAATCGCTAATATGAGTTTTCGTAAAAACATACCTTAAAAAATTAGCAATGTGAGTTTTCAATATTGAAGCCTCGCAAGAAAGCATCGACAGGCATACGTTTTTTTCCGGCAACTTGTATCGAAAGGATTTCAAGACGAGCATCAGAACAAGCAATCCACATACGTTTTCCGTCGGCGGTGATGGTGCCGGGAAGTTCGTCTTGCGGTTTACCGACAGGCTCCGATGTCTCAAACACCTTGGTTGAATGGGCTGTTTTGCCAACAACGATTTCGGTCCATGCCGCCGGATAAGGCGAAAGTCCACGCACATGGTTATAGATTTTCTCGGCTGGCCAAGACCAGTCAATTTTACACGTTTCTTTGAAAATTTTGGGTGCAGGAGTGGGGGCTTGCCCTGCCGTGAGCATTTTTTCTTGCGCAACAGAGCGCACAGAACCGGCAATAATGGCATCGACCGTTTCAACGACCATTTCAGCCCCCATTGTCATGAGCTTATCGTGAACAATCTCTACATTGTCGTGGCGGTCAATGGCGACTTTGCGTTGCTGAATGACATCGCCCGTGTCGATTTCATGTTTCAAGAAAAAGGTTGTTACACCCGTTTCGGTTTCGCCATTCATCACCGCCCAGTTGATGGGAGCGGCTCCACGGTATTTCGGGAGCAAAGAGGCATGCAGATTGAATGTGCCCAAACGAGGCATTGCCCACACCACCTCGGGAAGCATGCGAAAGGCAATGACAATTTGCAAATCGGCCTGCAAACTGCGAAGTTCTTCGACAAAGGCTTCGTCTTTGAGTCTCTCGGGTTGCATGAGGTGCAACCCCTGTGCAACGGCATATCTCTTCACATCACTTTGATAGAGATGATGACCGCGTCCGGCCGGTTTATCGGGCATGGTGACAACACCAACAACATGGTAACCGCCCTCAACAAGGCGTTTCAGGCTCTCAACGGCAAAATCGGGCGTTCCAAAAAAAACTATTCTTAAATCTTTCTTCTCCATAAAAAAAGTCTAAACATTAAACTTTTGATTAGTCGTAGCTATAATGCTTGAGCACTTGACGATAGCTGTTGAAAATCTTAGATTTCGACACAAACCCCACATACTTGCCATCTTCGACTACCGGCAAATTCCAGGCATTGGTTTTGTCGAATGTTTTCATCACCTGCTCCATGGGCGTACCAACCTCGATTTTGGCAGGTGGCATGGCCATAAAACGATTCACATGCATGCGCCGATAGAGATCGGGGCGAAACATAATATTCCTGATGTCATCAAGCAATACAATGCCAAGCAGGCGATTGTTGGCATCGACAACGGGAAAAAGATTGCGATGGCTCTTGGCAATGACATCGACCATTTCTTTAAGGCTCATTTCCGGTCGCACGACAAGAAAATCGGTTTCAATCACGCTATCCATTTTGAGCAATGTGAGCACCGTCTGGTCTTTTTGATGCGTGAGCAGCTCTCCACGCTTGGCCAAACGCTTGGTGTAGATGCTGTAGGCCGTGAAAATGCGCGACGTGCCATAGGAAATAGCCGCCACAATGAGCAATGGCAAAAACAGAGAATAGCCACCGGTCATTTCGGCAGTTAAGAAAATGGCCATGAGCGGAGCATGCATTACTCCGGCCATCACGCCGGTCATGCCTATGAGTGCAAAATTCTTGGTCGAAAGCGGCACAGAGGCATCAACAAGCCCCAGCGTGTTGAAAAGATAGGCGAAGAAAAATCCTGCCATACACCCCACATAAAGCGATGGGGCAAAGGTTCCACCCACTCCTCCTGCGCCATTGGTGGCACTGGTGGCAATGGCTTTCATCAGACACAATGCTCCAACGAAGAACAAAGCCGAAAAAGCATCGTTGCGACTGGAATAGAATAAACTGTTGTCGAAAATTTCGGCAACATTTCCATTCAACAAGTTGTTGATGCCTCCATACCCTTCGCCAAAAAGCGGCGGAAACAAGAAGATGAGCACACTCAAAATCACTGCCCCCAACAAAAAGCGCAACCAGCGGTTGTCGATTTTGCGAAAGAGGCTTTCCATCAGATTAACAATCTTGATGAAATACACCGAAATCAATCCACAGAACAAACCACACAAAATCACCAATGGAATGCGTGAGGTATAGAACGGTTCGCTTTGCGTGAAAAAAAACTCAACATTATAGCCGGTGAACACATAAGACACCGTCGCTCCCGACACTGCCGCCAAAATGAGCGGCATGGCCGAGCCGGCGGTGAGATCGAGCATCAACACCTCAACGGTGAACAGCACTCCGGCAATGGGAGCTTTAAAAATGCCTGCCACACCTGCGGCGGCACCACAGCCCACAAGCATCATGAGCATTTGAGGCGACAAGCGAAATGCTTGCCCCAAATTGGAGCCAATGGCCGCTCCTGTGAACACAATGGGACCTTCGGCACCCACCGAGCCACCACACCCTATCGTTACCGACGAAGCCGCAATAGAGGCATACATGTTGTGTAATTTGAGGCGGCTTTTCTTGAGTGCAATGGCATAGAGCACACGAGTGACACCGTGAGAAATGTTGTCACGCACCACATAGTGCACATAAATGCCCGACAAGAAAATGCCGATAACAGGAAAAACAAGGTAGTAATAATAGGCTTCAGACTGCACGGCCAAGCTGTTGACCACACTCGAAATGGTGCTAATCAAGAATTTGAGCAACACTGCCGCCAAGCCCGACACAAGCCCGATGACTATGGCGAGAATGACCACAAAAGTTTTTTCGGGGATATGTTTCTCACGCCACAAGAGCATGTGCATGTACCAGCTTGTTGCACTGTGATTGGCAACAGGTGCAACCGTTTCATTATCGTTGTCGTATTGTTCCATAAGATAGCATCAACAATCACATTCCGCGTCCCGAGAACACGATTTTAAATGTATACACAATTATTTTCATATCATTCACGAGCGACATGTTTTCAAGATACAACAAATCATAACGCAGTCGCTCAATCATTTCGTCGACATTCTTGGCATAACCGAACTTAACCATACCCATTGAGGTGATACCCGGCCGAATTTGATGAATGAGCGAATAGGCCGGTTCACGTTCCAGTATCTGTTGCACATAGTATTGCCGTTCAGGCCGTGGCCCAACAATCGACATGTCGCCTTTCAACACATTCCAAAACTGCGGAATCTCGTCGATGCGATATTTGCGCAACACCTTGCCCACCTTGGTAATTCGCGGGTCATTGTCGCTCGACAGCATGGGTTTTTTGCCGGCCTCGGCATTGGTGCACATCGAACGGAACTTATAGATGCGAAACGGTCTGTTGTGCCTGCCCAATCGTTCTTGGCAGTAAAAGACGCTCCCTCTTGAATCGCACTTGATAATGATGCTCACAACCATGAAAACCGGAATGAGCAAAATGAGCATGACAGCCGAAATCAAAACATCGAACAATCGCTTGACATTCTTGCCTCCCTCACTCATGTTGCTACCGGAGATGTCGACCAGCGGATCGCCATAAAGATCGCTCAAGCGAGCACGAGAAAGCAAGATGCGGTATTTGTCGGGAGTGATTTTGATTGGAAGCCCCAACGCAAACAAGCGATTGATGGCATCGAGCACTGCCGGCGAATCGAATTTTGAGGGGACAACAATCAATTCCTTAATGCTTTCACGGTCGCACACTTGCTCAATGTCGGAGAGATTATACACGGGTTTCGACAATTCTTTCACTCTATTCTCTCCGGGAATATTCACATATCCCACCACATGATAGCCCAACGACTGGCGCATACTCTCCAATTTGTTGACAAAAGCATGAGCCATGGCACCATCGCCAATAATGAGCGTTTTGAAACTCCAAATGCGTTTTTTAATTTTTCTCGACGTATTGTTGGTGATAATCGCACGCATGACATAGGTGAACACAAACAACAATGCAAGCAACAGGAGCGACGTTTCGTAGTTATAAGCTCGGTTGTCGTTCACCATGTCGTTCATGATTGCAACCACAAAGGCGATAAGCGTGTTGGCACATGTATTGGAAAATGTGATTACCAGTTCGTTCATTCTCGACTTGCGAAACACTTCGTTGTAGTAGCCCGAAAGCCAATAAACTGCCATCATGGCAAGGGGCAAAATGATCTGTCCAAGCACAATTGTACTATCGGCGAGAAAATTATCCAAAGTTTGAAAACCACCAATAATATTCCCCATCCAATAGCGCGAACAGTTGTAGCACAGCCACGCCAAATTGGCGGTCAAGAAATCGCCAATCACATATTTTAATCGTTGTTTGTTTTCGCTAATCACAATTATAACGTTTCTGCAACTTGGCATCGGCAGCCGGCTGCGTTATCTTATTATTTTGAATGTGCCGTCGCGGTGCAACATGATGATGTTGGAGGCTGTGTGTGTGCAGATTTCGTCTTGCCGATACTTCACCACATAGTCAACCCCGTCTTTTATTGCGGGGCTAATCTCGACAAATGCCGCCGCCGAAGGCTCACCGCTAATGTTGGCCGAAGTAGAAACGATAGGTCGCCCAAAGCGGTGACATAGCTGTTGTGAAAAACGCTCGTGCGAAATGCGAATGCCCAAACTGTCGGCATCACCAAGCAAATTGGGGGCAACGTTGAAAGCTCCCTCATAGATGAGTGTTAATGGTTTAACAGCCACATCTATCAACTCATAGGCAATTTCGGGTACATCAATCACATAGTGATCGAGTTGCTCCACACTATCGAGTAGCACAATGAGGGCTTTATTGTCGGCTCTGCGCTTCAGCTCATACACCTTTTTCACTGCCTTGACATTGGTCGCATCGCAACCAACACCCCAAATGGTGTCGGTGGGATATAAAATAAGCCCGCCTTGCTTGAGCACTTCGATACAAGCTTGAATATCTTCTTCCATTTTCCGTTTCTAAAAACCATACACACATGCCAAAAAACGATTTTCCGGCAATAGAATTAACAAAGATAACACAATTACAGTGATAAAAAAAGCAAAAAAAACAACTTTTAGAATTTGAATTTAAGCAGAAGTGTTAAAAAGCCAAATTATACCGTAAAGTGGGTATTTACAAAACAAGAATTATACATTACCTTTGTCTGCAAAAAGCCATAAAACCTTTTTTTGAAAGGAGAATTGGTTTTAAACACAACACGAAAAAAAACATTTAGTCAGTAACAACATTAAAAAAGGAAACAATTCTATGAGAGCATCAAAAATTCTATCAGTTGCGACACTCGCACTCATGCTCATGAGCAGTGAACAAGCTCAAAGCAAAGTCATCTATACAGGAGAAATCGGCAAAAAGGTGATTGGCTACAATGGCCCCACTCCACTCAACATCACTATCGAAAACAACAAAATCACCAATATTGAAATTCTTGACAATCAAGAATCTCCAAAATACCTAAAAAAAGCTACCCAAAAGGTTTTTCCACAGTACGTAGGCAAAACCGTGACAGAAGCACTCAAACTCAATGCCGACATTGCCACAGGAGCGACCTATACCTCCAAAGCACTGATTGAAAACATCAAACTGGGACTACAAAATGCAAAAGGAATAAAGCCTGCCGCAAGCAAAAGAAAGAAAATCAAACGCAGTAGCAAGTGAGCCTAAACGATTGTCACGCGCACACAGAGCACACAATTAATTATTTTCGCCACCATCATTCTGAAAAATAAACAAACTCAAAATGGGTTGTCAAAAGAGTATAGCTGACAACTCATTTTTTTTGCATATTGAGGTATTACAATAAAAAAGCCACGGATATTTTTATCCGTGGTTTCTTGATATTGTGGGTGTTGACGGATTCGAACCGCCGACCCTCTGCTTGTAAGGCAGATGCTCTGAACCAGCTGAGCTAAACACCCTTTCTTTGGAAAAGCGATGCAAAGATAAGGCATTTTTCTTTATCGTGCAAACATCAATAGAAAAAATTTAAACAAAAAATCCTCAAAGCAATCCGAAAACCGGTAAAATGCTTTGAGGATCAAACATGTTATAAAAAAAATGAAACAATTTATTTTTTCTTAAACCCAAATAGGAATTTGATAAACCATTAGCGTTCTAATGGTCGATTGGGGTTAAAATTATCGGGATAGCGATTTAGCAAACCTTTGAAGTCGGCATGTCGGCGCACGAGTTTGAGGTTCACATAAGGATCTACATTCTCCTTAATCTCAAACAGGCTGCCATATCCGTTGGCCAATGCACTTTCAAGAAATTTCACCGCCTGCTCGTTGTCGCCAATGTCAGAAAGCAATGCAGCAGCCACAGCATAGGCTTTGCCACCCGGAAGAGGAGCTGCCGTGATGATGTCTTGCGCCCAAGCACGGGCTTCATCGTCACGATTAAGTTCATGAAGAGCAAAACCTTTGAGGCTTTCCATGTCGTTGCCATTGTGGAGAATCATTCCAAAATCAGAAAGTGCGGCTTCGGGATTGTTCAAGCGATATTTGTTCACCCAGCCACGCAGCAAGAGGGCTTCATTGTGTTTAGGGTTAGAGGCAAGCAACTGAGTGAGCACAGCGGCCGCCTGCTCATTTTGTCGTTGTGCAATCATCAATCTTGCTTGCGCAAGCAAAATTCCCGAATGTTTGGCTTTGACTGTTGCACCTTGGGCAAGAGTGGCTTGGGCATCAAGATAATTACCGCCCTTGTCTTGATGCTCGAGAATGCGTGCTTTGAGCACATAGGCATCGGGATTTTTAGCATCTTTTTCAATAGCCTTATTCACGTTATTCAATGCATCGGCAAACTGCATGAGATGAAATTGACATTCTGCGGCATCAAGAAAAACCGAGGCATCGTCGGAGAAATCATTGGCAATCATGTTGTTGTAGTATTTGAGTGCCTGTGCATAGTGTTGATGATCTTTGGCGATAGAAGCACTCAGATAGTGAAACGATGCCACTCGTGGTGCATTGTCGATGGAGTGGCGTAGTGCGTCCATCACCTCGTCGTAGTGAGTGTCGCTCATGGCCATGAGGGCATTCACCGCATGACGCGTGTTATTGCCCACGCTCATGGCCAAAATCAGATCTTGCGCCGCCACACGATATTGCCCCATTTTGCTAAAAATATCAGCACGATTCACATAGACTTGTGGTTCGGTTGAAAAGAGTTTAACAGCCTCTTCGGCATACTCTTGTGCCTTTTGATAGTTGTTGCGCTTGACTTCAACCTGCGCCAATCCGTAAAGAGCATCGTAGTTTCGGGGGCTTTGCCTGAGAATAACACGAAAATTATTCTCGGCAGTAGTGAGATCGTTTTGCTTTAAGGCCAACTTCGCAATCAAGTCAACCCCTGCCAAATTATTGGGTTCAATGGCAAATGCTCGTTGCAAATCGGCTTGTTCGGCAGTATAGTTTCCATTAAAGTCATAGAGCTTGGAACGCAAAATGAGTGCATCGTAGAGTTGTTCTTTCTCGCTTTCGGGCGTTTGCTCTATCACCATGGAGGCATCGATGAGCGACTTGTCATAGTCGCCATTATAGTAGAGCTGCATGGCACGAGCAAAACGCGTGTTATAGTCTTCGGGGTTCTTGGCAAGAGCTTCGTTATAAACCTTCATGACAGCAGCCCTGATTTTATCACCGGCATCATCGTCGGCCATCGAGGTAAAAGAAAATCCTCCTGCGACAAGAGCCAATATCAAGATGATATGTTTAACTTTCATCATTAAAAAAATTAGTGTTGTTGGATATTATCTATTTCATTTATTGTTTTTCTAATTGTAACGAGCCTTGTGAGCAACCCTTCAAGCAAATCGAGCCGAAGCATGTTGGCTCCATCACTCTTGGCCATAGCCGGATTTTGATGTGTTTCCAAGAACAAACCATCGGCACCAACGGCAACGGCCGCTCGTGCAACAGTTTCGATAAGTTCAGGCCGGCCACCTGTCACACCGGCACTTTGGTTGGGTTGCTGGAGCGAATGAGTGATGTCGACAATCACAGGAGCATAGTTGCGCATGGCCGGAATGCCGCGGTAGTCGATAATGAGGTCTTGATAGCCAAATGTGGTGCCACGCTCGGTGATGACGACATCGTTGTTGCCGGCGTCACGCACTTTTTGCACAGCAAATTTCATGGCTTCGGGCGAAAGAAATTGTCCTTTTTTTACATTGACCATTTTTCCTGTTTTTGCCGCCGCTACAAGCAAGTCGGTCTGCCGGCATAAAAAAGCAGGAATTTGCAACACATCAACATATTGCGCCGCCATCATCGCCTCCTCGGGAGTGTGAATGTCGGTCACAGTGGGCACGTGCAAGGTTTCTCCCACTTTGCGCAAAATTTTCAAAGCTTTTTCATCGCCAATTCCCGTGAAAGAATCAAGCCGCGAGCGATTGGCCTTGCGGTAACTGCCTTTGAACACATAAGGAATGTCCAAACGTTGTGTAATAGTCAAAGCCTTTTCGGCTATTTCCATCGTCATTTCTTCGCCCTCGATTACACAAGGGCCGGCAAGCAGAAAAAAATTGCCGGATGGCGACGACATCAGTTCTTCAATCAACATAACTATTATTTTATTTTAATATCAGGACAAAAAAATGAATTTTGTACCGAATTTCAATTCTTAAATACTTCGTGCCTTTGCATCAATCACATGGCAAGTTGCCACCGCCATCATGGCAGCCGTCTCGGTGCGTAATCGGCTTTCGCCAAGCGACACCGGCACAAAACCGGCCTTAATTGCAATTTCAATTTCCTCGGGGCTGAAATCTCCCTCGGGTCCTATCACAATCATGGCATTGGCTCCCGGTCGAATTTCCTGTGCAAGGATTTTGCGTTGTTCGCGAGGCAACAAAGGGTCGATGTAGGCAATATAGCGATTACCATCAAAGGGCATCTCAACTAATTTCTTGAAAGGAGTGATTTCATCAAGCACGGGCAATGTCGCCTTTAACGATTGCTTCATCGCCGAAACGAGGATTTTGCCGATGCGATCGGTTTTAAACACCTTGCGTTCGCTGTTGTGGCACAAGAGCGGGATAATGCGGTCAACCCCCATTTCAGTCACCCGATCGGCCATGTCTTCCATGCGGTCGAGATGCTTTGTGGGAGCCACACAAAGCACAATTTCATGCCCCCAATGCGGAGCTTGGTGCACACTCTCAATAATTTCAACGGCACAACGCTTGGAGTGTGCCAACGTGATTTTGCAAGTGTAGAGATTGCCTTTGCCATCTACCACTTCAATTACATTGCCCTCGGCAAGCCTGAGCACACGCACACAGTGCCTCGCCTCTTCTTCGGGAAGGGTGAGCGTTGTGGCAATATGGGGAGCATAAAAGCGTGACAAAGTTAATTAAAAGTTAAGGGTTAAGTTGTAAAGGTTAAGGAAACAATCGTCCCTTTCATTCTCCTTTCAATTCTGTTTTTGCGTAAAATCAAAAAATAAGTTTTTTAACTCCTTTTCTCCTGAAAAGGAACATGTTTATACTTAAACAGAATCATAAACAGCACAGCAACAATCAATGCAAATCCCGCAAAAATGAACCATGCCGTTTGCCAAGCAGTATCGGTGTTGCCCACCAAATAGCCATTTTCGTTCCAATGGCAAAAACCGTCGATGATTTTACCGGCAGCCAAAGTGCCAACTGTGGCTCCCAAACCATTGGTCATGAGCATGAACAGCCCTTGTCCCGAAGCGCGCATGGAAGGATCGCACTCCTTGTCGACAAACAAGCCACCCGAAACGTTGAAGAAGTCAAATGCCACGCCATAGACCAAACAAGAAAGAATGAACAAAATCACTCCCGGAAAAGCAGGATTTCCCAAACCGAAGAACCCAAACCTGAATACCCAGGCAAACATGGCTATAAGCATCACAATCTTGATGCCAAAGCGTTTCAAGAAGAACGGTATGAGCAATATGCACAAGGCTTCGGCCACTTGCGAGAGCGACACAAGCATGGTAGCATTGTTGGCCGCAAACGTGTCGGCAAGGTCGGGAATACCTTTAAAACTGGTGATGAATGGTGTTGCATAGCCATTGGTTACCTGCAACGACATGCCCAACAAAGCCGAGAAGATGAAAAACAAGGCCATAGTTTTGCGTTTGAACAGTTTGAAAGCATCAAGCCCAAGCGTTTGGGCCAATGACTTCTTTTCATTGCTCTGCACAATTTTGCATTGTGGCAAGGTGAAACAATAGAGGAAAAGCAACAATCCCAACACGCCCGAAACCAAAAATTGAACATAGGTGTACTGGAACTTGCCAAGACTGTCGCCCAATGTAAAGAAGAACGAACCGTTATCGAGCGTAGCACAGTTCACAAACCACATGGTTGCGATAAAACCCACCGTACCAAACACACGAATGGGTGGGAAGGCTTTCTCGGTGTCTTTGCCATTGTTTTTGAGCATGGTGAAAGCGGCCGTGTTGGACAATGCCAACGTGGGCATATAAAACGCCACACTGAGTGTGTAGACGGTTATAAACAAGGTTTTATCGGGATTTACTCCGGTGGCTTCGGCATTCATTCCCAAGAAAAACAAGCATATCATGAACGTTGCAGCCAGCATGTGGCAAATGCCCAACATGCGTTGCGGTTGCACCCACTTGTCGGCAATAATGCCCATGAGCGTGGGCATGAAAATTGAAACAATGCCCTGAATTGCATAAAACCAAGAGATTTCCGATCCCATTCCCACTTTTCCAAGATAATTGCCCATGCAAGTGAGATAAGCTCCCCACACGGCAAATTCGAGGAAATTCATAACAATCAATCTGAATGTTAAATTTTTCATATTGCTTTAATTATATCTTTATCGAGCGATAATCAAAAAAACTAATCATTTAAAAAGCTCCTTATTTTTAATCTTTCTTGTCAATGCCGGCAGAAAAATCTTTCCGCATTTTTATCATCCTTTGAATTTCGGCCGCACGCTCATATTCTTCGTTATCGACACATTCTTGCAAACGTTTTTTGAGCACTTCAATAGGCTGTTCTTCAAGAGATTTATAGGTGTGATGTTCGATGGTGTCGCCTTTGTCGCCTTTCGTTTCCATGATAATACCCGTTTTCGTCAGAATGTCCTGAGTGGTAAAAATTGGTGCTCCCGTGCGCAAAGCAAGGGCAATGGCATCGCTTGTGCGCGAATCAAGGGCAACTTGTTTCGTTCCGTCGTTGAGCTTGACTTCGCTCATAAAAACGCCTTCGTTGAACTGATAGATAAATACCTCGTCAATCGAGATACCGAAAGCGTGAAACACACTGGTGATTAAATCGTGAGTCAACGGACGTGGCGGAATGATGTTTTCGAGCCTCATGGCAATGGATTGAGCTTCGGCCATTCCCACGACAACCGGAATGCGGTAAGGGCCATCGACCTGTCGCAACAGCAAAGCATAGGCTCCGCTCTGCACGGGATTATAGGTGATACCCAAAACTCTCAATTCTATTTTATCTTCCATTTATATTCCTTTCTGTGTATATCTGTCTTGAAATTTGTTGACGGCATTGCAGAGTAAACAAAAACGTTTTTTCAATCAAGCTTTTGCCCGGTAATCACTCCACTGCCGTAGCACAAGTGACGTTTTACATCGTAGATGACTGCAAACTGCCCGGGGGCAATGCCTTGCACCTCTTCATCGCTTTCGATAATCCATTCATTATCACGCAAGTGAGAGAATTTTGCTTTCATAAACACCGGAGTGTGACGATTTTTGAACGTGATTTCAACTGCATTCGACACGTTTTGCCAAGGATTTCCGGAAATAAAGTGCATTTCATCGAGATGCAAGATGCGACCATATTGCTTGGCTGTTCCATAACCATTGCTCACATAAATCACATTGTCGTTCACGTTTTTCTTCACCACATACCACGGCCCTCCGCTCAAGCCCAAGCCTTTGCGTTGTCCAATGGTGTGGAACCAGTAGCCATTGTGTTCGCCAAGTTTACGCCCAGTTTCAAGTTCAATGATAGCTCCTTTTTTCACGCCCAAATGGCGACGAATGAAATCGTTGTAGTTAATTTGTCCTAAGAAACAAATGCCTTGGCTGTCTTTGCGATAGGCATTGGGCATGTGCACTTCTTCGGCAATGCGACGTACATCGGCTTTGGGTATGCCTCCAAGTGGGAATATCAAGTGCTTGAGTTGGTCGTAGGTGATTTGTGCCAAAAAATCGGTCTGATCTTTCACCGGGTCTACCGCCGTGGCCAAATATTTCGTTCCACCGATAAAGTCGGTTGAAGCATAATGACCGGTGGCAGTAAGTTCAAAATCTTTACCCCAACGTTCCTCGAAGCAGCCAAACTTAATCATGCGGTTGCACATCATGTCGGGATTAGGGGTTAGGCCGGCCTTGACTGTGCGCAAAGCATAAGCCATCACATTGTCCCAATACTCTTGATGAAGCGACACCACCTCCAACGGCAAATTGTACTTCTTGGCAATGAGCGAGCACATTTCAATATCTTCTTCGGCCGAGCAATCGCCTTCGCCGTTATCCATGCCAATGCGAATGTAGAACAAAGTGATGTCATGCTTAGCCTCTTCAACCAACTTGTGCACCACTACGGCACTGTCGACTCCACCCGATATTAACACAGCTATTTTCATTGTCTTTTCAATGGTTTATTGCTATCATTCACGCATTTTCAAGCACTTCGTCATCTTCTTTATTATGGTCGAGATGAACTGCTATGAGATAATCTACCGAGATCTTGCCGGGGCCTGCCAAGAGCATATAGATGAAAATGCCCATGAACATCACGGGGTAGCCCGGTTGAAAAATGAACAGTTGATTGGTGATTTCACTGGCAGGATTCATGAGCAGATACTCCACATAGCACATCAATCCAAAAGCCGGAAGCACAGCGATGCGCACAAGAATGCCTATCATGATACACACGGCACACATCAGTTCTATCGTGACAATGAGCGAAATCGACAATTCGGGCGACATGCCCCAAAATCCCGCAAAGGTAGGGGCAATTTCACCGAAGTGCAAAATTTGACGCAACCCAAACTGCATGAACATCATGCCGGTGAAAAGGCGCAAAAACAATCGTGAAAGATTGCTATAAGTGTGCCCCACGCTATAAAGAAAAAGATTTTTTACCGCATTAGGAACCATCGTGATTATCAATTATTGGTTATTAAAAGCATTTTTTATTGCATCAACGCCAATGTTCTTATTCATCACCGTGAACTTGTTGTCAAGAACAATAAACGACGGATAAAAACGTACATCGAGACTATTTCCGGCATCGTTGCTTGCAAGCAAAGTCCAGCTTGGAAACATTGTCGCCTCGGCGGCGTGCTCTTTCGTCTTTTTGCCCACATAAATGTTATAGACCTTGGCATAGCCTTGCGCAACAAGGTCGTTAACCCCAAGGTCGGCACTCAATCGAGTACGTTCCAACGGGCTGTCGGCATCGTCGCCGGTGAAGAAAAGCAAGATAATCTCGGCGGAGTCGACAGGCAAATCCTTGAATTTTCTTTTTTCGCCAGAGGCAGTAGTCACGTTGAAATCAACAATCTCTGCGCCCAACTTGGTGTTGTTGATGCGGCGGGCAATGTCTTTGTAGAGTGTCTTTTGGTCTTTTTTCAACCAAGAAGCATCAAGAACAGCTTGGACAAAAGTGAGATACACCTCATCGCGCATACCATAGTTGTGCAAATAGAGCACCCAATTGGCGGCATTGGCCAGTTTCATGAAGTTCACTTGATTGGCTCGTGCCTTGAACATGAGCGAACGTATCGCCCCCAAACCAATATTGGGGTTGGCTTGACGCAAAATACTCAAGAAATCGGTCATCGCCAACATGAGCAAACTGTCTTCGCTTTCTTTGAGTTGTTTTGTGGCATCGAAACTATCCCAAAAGTGTTGCGTGCTGTAGTTGCAACGCGATTCAAGCGTGGTGCAAGTATCGGGTGCAGTAGGATAGGGAAACAACGTTTCAAAATGTTGCCCCTCGGCAGTTATTCCGATAAGAGAGAGCGTTAAAAACAGGAATAAAGTAAAAAACTTTTTCATCTCAATCATTGACAAATCTACAATTCTTCAATTAAATAGTAAAAGTAGTGCAAAACTCTCAACCACCCAAATTATAGGCATCAAATTGCTATTTTCACAACATTTTTTCACAAAAAAGAGCAGCCTTTTTGTATATTTGCAGGAAAAAGAAAAAAGATGGCTATGGCAAAATATCGCGTGTGCATGGAATATTACAGTGAAGGCGAAAGCGGGCAAGATTGCTACAATTTCACCGATGAAGATGTGGCAAAAGCCAAGATGGAAGAAATCAAGCAAGCCATCATCAACAATTTTACCGGCGAAGTTGGGTGTGAAGTTATTGACGAAGAAGATTTTTATGGTATCTTGCACCATAAGACCGGCGATTTTGCCAAAGTTATTTTAACCCAAATCGGGCATTAGACTGCGGAGGTTACAGTTCTGGCTCAACATGCAAGCGAAATCAATGCGGTTTCTAATGCCCGATTTGGGTTTAAAACAATAGCAAAAGAGTGGCATAGCACACCGCTGCACACGTTCATCTCGCTTGCACTCAACCTTTTTTTGCAGGGTCAGTTGCAATATTTTTTGATGGCATCACGCCAAATGATATAGCCCTTGCCCATGAGATGCAACCCATCGTTGGTGAGTTCTTTTTTCAGTTTTCCGTTATCATCGACAAAAAGTGGATAAAGATTAATCCACGTCACTCCCTGACGTTTGGCAACCTTGCAAAGTGCCGCATTCCCTTCAACAACTACGTGTTCACGGTCTTTTAAGAGTTTCCAAAGTCGCACATCGTTGTTAAACGGCAACATACTCTGCAAATAGATCTTTGTTTTTGGACAACGCTTTTTTATCATGACAATGAGCTTCTCGGTCACACGTCCTATGCTATCGCCATCGACATCGTGCGAAATGTCGTTAACACCGCTCATGATAAAAATTTTCTTTGGTTGTCCTTGCAATATCGGTTCCAACCGTTCGATAAGACCTTGCAATATGTCACCCACAATGCCACGGTTTTTCACATGACGATTATTGAGCAACTCATTCCACTCTGCACCATCGGTGAGACTGTTGCCCAGCATGATGATGTCGTTGTGAGTGACCGGCAATAACTCAAACAGAGTGCTGCGCCGTGCATAGTAGGCATCGTTGTTGGCCGGTTTGTTTTGCGCAACCGACAGGAGTGCCGCACAAGCCAGCAAAATAAACATGAAATGTTTCATCTCTCTATTATTTTCAATTAAACAAGTCAGGAAAAAGTTTATCTGTCATGTTCTGCCCTTCAACACGGTTATTTTTCATTTGCCACGAAAGGCATCAACAGCCTTTTTCACCGAGCCATGAAGCAACAAAAGGCGTTTTGCCTCGTCATAGGGCAATTGTAGTTCCTCACTCACCATGCGCGTGCCACGATCAACGAGCTTGGCATTGGTGAGCTGCATGTTCACCATTTTGTTGCCCTTTACACGCCCCAGTTCAATCATGACACTTGTAGAAATCATGTTACAGATGAGCTTTTGTCCCGTTCCCGATTTCATGCGAGAACTACCTGTAACATACTCCGGACCAACTACCATTTCCATTGGAATTTCGGCCACCTTGCTAATGGGAGCATCGGGGTTGCTGGAAATAGAGCCAGTGAGACAGCCAAATTCTCGTGCAGCCCTGAGGGCTCCTATCACATAGGGCGTGGTTCCCGATGCCGCAATGCCCACAACAGTGTCGTTGGGCGTGATATTAAACCGTTGCAAGTCTTTCCAGCCTTGCTCAGCATCGTCTTCGGCATTTTCAACAGCATTGCGCAAAGCAACATCTCCACCGGCCACAATTCCGATAATCAATCCGGGCTCCATGCCGAAGGTTGGTGGAATTTCACTCGCATCGAGCACGCCAAGACGCCCCGAAGTGCCGGCTCCCATGTAGAACAAGCGACCACCTTTCTTCATTCGTTCAACAATGCCGGTTACAAGTTTTTCGATCTGCGGAATGGCTTGCTGAACTGCATCGGCCACTTTGTGATCTTCTCTGTTGATTTCTGTGAGAATTTCACGAACCGATTTCTTTTCCAAATCGTTATACAGCGAGGGTTGCTCACTGATTTTTACAAAAGCCATAAAATTAAGTTCTCAATTAGATTGTTTAACAAAAAATGAGACAATGCATTCCCATTCCTCAACAAGGGCTACAACGTTACCTTCACAAGTTTTTCTTACTGCTGTTCAACACCGTGAAACTTGATAAGCCCTTCCAAAGGAGCTTGAATAATCTTTCCAATGGAGATGCCGAGCGACTGTGCAGCCTCTTGCAATGTACTCTTGTGATGATAGGCTACAGAGCCTACAAAGTTGCATGGTAATTCCTTGTAGTTGGCATAGCTTGCCACATTGCGAACAAAAAAGTTGACAAACGCTTGGAACACCAAGTTGTGAATCGAAGGTTCTTCGATGTGCTTGATTAAGAACGGGCTAAACTGTGCCAAGAAGCGATTGGCGGCAGGTTTGCGGTAAACACGGTCGATAATGGTGTTGCGATCAAGTTCATATTCTTTGAGAAATTGCTCGCAAAGATGCTCGGGGAGTTGATGCTTGAGCACATCGCCAACGAGAAGTTTGCCAAGTACCGCACCGCTACCTTCATCGCCAAGGATGTAGCCCAACGGAGAAACATTGTCAACAATTTTTTCTCCATTGTAGTAGCATGAATTGGAGCCAGTGCCAAGAATGCACGCCACACCGGGATTGTGACCACAGAGGGCACGCGCCGCGGCCAGCAAGTCGCTTTCAACTTCAATTTTCCCGGCACGAGGAATATTAATCTTCAACGCATTTACTACATGCCCTTTGATTTCGTCGGAGATGATACCGGCACCATAGTAATATATTTCATCAACCTCATAGTTGTTGATGTGAGGCATCAATTCCTTGGCAATGCACTCAGTCATTTCTTCCTGCGTCATGAGCAGGGCGTTCATTCCTGTGGTGAAGATTTGAGCAATCTTCTCCGAACCATTGAGCAGACACCAATCTATTTTGGTCGATCCGCAATCGGCAATTAAAATCATCATCTTTTACTCTGTTATATTTTTATTATTATTTTTTTCTTGTAAAGAATGTACCCCAAAGCCCAATTTATGGTCACAAACGTGACAGCATAGAGACATGAAGCCAAATCGAAATTACCCACAATACTGCAATAAGCATCATAGATTGCGCCCTTGGCGGTGAGGTTGCTTCCATCGGGCAACGTGCCGATGGGCACAGAGCCAAAAACGATGGAAAGCAGGCTGCCAACAACATAGAGCGACAAAGGATTGATGCCGAACACATGAAAAAAACTGCTCCACTTTTTGTATCCTTTAATGTCTATGACATCGATGAGCAATGCCAGCAACGCCATAGCCATGCCTGTGGTAAGCAACACAAATGTGGACGACCACATTTTCTTACCGCACGGTATGCCATAGCTCAACAGCCATCCTACCAACATGAGCACAAAACCCAAAAGCGAAAGTTTAACGACGCGTTCCTTGTTGTCGTTATACTCTGTGATGAGCTTACCGGCAAGAAACCCTATGAGCGTGTGAGCAAGGCAAGGCAACGTGCTCAAAATTCCCTCGGGGTCAAAAGAAAGTTCCACTCCGCCTGCCGTTTCGTGATACATGTGATTAGTTCCCAACAACGAATTGTCGATTTGGGCAATGATGTTTTGCAATGTAAAATCATAACCATGCCCCATCGCCAAAATCATGGCGTAGGCCACAAGAATGAAACCCACAATCCAAGGCAACAAACGATGATTGAGATAAACGACACACAGCGAACCAAAGAAATAGCACAATGCCAAACGCTGAAAAACGCCCAAATAGCGCATTGTGTCGAGGTTGTTGACCAACCCACCGAACGGTTCGCCTCGTCCCAACCCATACATGAGATGGCTAAACCAATGAATGCCCCACCCCACCGCAAAGAGTAGCACCGTGCGACGCACAATCTTGACAAACAAAGAACCCGACATGACAAAATTGAACTTTTTCAATGAAAAATACATGGAAACACCCATGCAAAACATAAAGAATGGAAACACCAAATCGGTGGGTGTCAGCCCTATCCATTCGGCATGTTTGAGCGGAGCAAAAATATGTCCCCACGAGCCGGGGTTATTTACCAGCAACATTCCTGCCACTGTGATACCACGCAGTATGTCAAGAGCCGTCAAGCGGCTGTTTTGTTGTGCCATTTGAGAGAGTTCTGTTCTTTTTCATTTCCACGATTTACAGCATTGAAGCCACTACATGGAAGGCTTGTGTTTTATATCTCAAAAACACCGTTATCGATATAAATAATATTTGCTCGAAATGGTTTTAAACCTTTCAACATCCTTGTTGAAGAAACTCTTCATATCTTCGACCTTGTAACGCTCGGTGAAGAGTTTGCGCACCCGGTCACTACCCATCACCTTGTCAAACATACCGTAGCCACGCTTAGAATTAGCATCAAAAATCTTGGCTTGCGGATAAAGTTCATGCAAGACTTGCATGAAATAGAATTGACAAAGGGTGAGAGAAGCCTTGTCAAGATCGGTGATATAGGTTTCAACGCCGTGCACCTCTTGAATGGTCTTGTCGGTCACAGGGCCTATCTTAAAAAAAGGTTTGTAGTTGATGGGGCGGAATTTAAATCCCGGCAGGTTGAGCGCATTCATGGCATCGGCCAAGCGGTCGGCATCAACATAGGTTTCGGCAAAACACTGGAAAGGCAATGTGTAGCCAATGCCAGTGTTAAAGGCATAGAGTTCGCCCACCACTCCCGAAACGGCATAAAAAGCAGCATGTTCGGGAGTGGGAATTTGAGGCGATGGAGCCACCCAAGGCAAACCGGTTTCGCGAAACTTCATGCTACGGTTCCAACCTTGCATCGCCACAACGGTGAGCTTGGTTTTCAAGCCCTTTTTCACGGTTGCATCGCTTTTCTTGGCTTCGCTGTAAACCACACCCTCGTCATTGAGATAAGTGGCGAGTTCGCCGGGAGTCAAGCCATAGAGATAGGGAATGGCATACTTGCTCACGAAAGAAAAGAAACCCTGTTCCACCACATTACCTTCAACCTTGTTGCCTCCCAGTGGATTGGGACGGTCCAGCACCATGAATTCCTTGTTGTTGAGTGCACAGGCCACCATGCATTCGCCCATTGTGGCATAGAATGTGTAGCTGCGACAGCCTATGTCTTGAATGTCATAGACCAGCACATCTATATCTTTGAGCATCGTCGCCGTGGGACGGTGAGTTTTTCCGTAAAGCGAATAGGTTTTCACGCCGGTCTTGGGGTCACGGGCATCGTTCACGGCATCACCGGCATGGGCATTGCCACGCACGCCATGCTCCGGGCCGAACAATGCCACGAGTTTTACGCCCGGTGCATCGTTGAGAATGTCTACCGTTGATTTCAGGTTACGGTCAACACCACTCGGATTGGTCACAAGCCCTACTCTCTTGCCTTGCAACTGTGCAAAGCCACTGTCACGCAACACTTCAATGCCCGTCTTCACTTGGGCATTCACGCTTAATGTCAAGGCAAGAACAAACATAAGAAAAACCGTTATTGTTTTTTTCATCATCATTTCTCGTCTATTTTGTTATTCAAAACCATATACAGGCAAAAAATCCTTTTGTTTCTTTCAAATAAAGATTATTCGGCACATCATTTTATTGTTTTTTGCGACCATAATCAGGATCAATCTTGCGATCGGCAAAGAAAGTAACTACCAGTGTAGCCACACAACACAACATCACCAGCCAGAAGAAGTTTACATAGCCAATCAACTCTTGAATATAGCCAGCCACAAAACCGGGCAGCATCATGCTTAAAGCCATGAAAGCTGTGCAAATGGCATAGTGCGAAGTTTTGAACTCTCCCTCTGAAAAATACATCATGTAGAGCATATAGGCTGTGAACCCAAAGCCGTAACCAAACTGCTCGATGCACACCGCGATGCTGATGACGACGGTGCTTGCCGGCTGATAAATGGCAAGATAAACGAATGTGAGACACGGCAATGTCATGCAGGCAGCCATGAGCCACAACGATTTTTTCAACCCAACACGCGAAGCAAAAATTCCTCCCACAATGCCACCGGCAAGCAAAGCTATCACGCCAAAGGTTCCGTAAACAAGCCCCACGACATCGGTACTCAATCCAAGTCCGCCGGCCGCCGTTTCATGAACAAGAAAAGGTTGGCACATCTTGATGAGAAAACCCTCGGGTAAGCGATAAAGCAACATGAAGGCAATCGCCAAGAGCACTCCGGGCTTTTTCACGAAAGTGACAAACGAGTTGGCAAGTTCTGCCCAATTGGATTTAGAGGCACCGGTGGCAGTTGCGCTGTTGTCGGTGCGCGGGCGATCGGATGCCGAGTGAGGCAGGCAAAAGATGTGATACAGCGTAATCAAAAAGAAAACAACAGCACTCACGCCAATGGTGATTTGCCACGACAACGGAATGTCGTGCGTGCTATTTTCGATGCGCCCGGCAATGAACACCAGCACTCCTTGTCCAAATACCGAGGCAATGCGATAGAATGTGCTGCGAATGCCAATAAATGCCGCCTGACTGCTTGGGCTGTGCGCCAACATGTAGTAGCCATCGGCCGCAATATCGTGGGTGGCCGATGCAAAAGCCGCAATGATGAATAAAACCAATGTCAGAGAGAACATGCTGATTGGCGTTTGACCACCGGCAATGACTTCGGGCCTTGGAAAAGGCAAAGTGAGCGTGAGCATGATCATGAGTGCGGTCATGAGCATCTGCATCGCCACAATCCACCAGCGTTTGGTTTTTACGACATCGACCAGCGGACTCCAAATGCCTTTCAAGAACCACGGGAAATAGAGCAGTGTGGTGAAAAACGACATGTCGCCGTTGGGCACTCCCATCTTGGTGAACATCATCACCGAAATGTTATTGACAACGAAGTAAGGCACACCTTCGGCAAAGTACAGCGTGGGTACCCACCACCACGGATTTCTTTCTTTTACTATCAGTTTATCCATTTGTGTATAATTCGTTAATGTTAGCACCTATAAAATAATGCAAAAGTATTTCTTTGTAGCCATAACCTTTGGCCCCCATCACAGCCGCGCCTATTTGGCACAGTCCCACACCATGCCCCCAACCTGCACCTCGAAGCACAAACTTAGCAGGATAGCCATCAGGGTCTATATCATGTTTCTCAACCACAAATGCACTGCTGTAGAGTGCACTCTCGCTGAGTGCATAGCGAATGGCCAATTCTTTGCCAATAGTCTTGGTCAACTTTTCACCCACAATCTTCATCTTGTAGAGTCGTCCCGAAGTGCCTCGTGCAATGGGTTGCAAATCCTTAATGCGCCCATAGTCTACACCGGTGCGACGTTTAATGAGGTCGGTAAGTTGTTTTTGGGTATATTCTACCTTCCAGCGATAGAAATCCTTGGTCTCCTGATCGTAGTCGTTGAGCACTTGCGACAAAATCTCGGGAGCGGTTGTTTTGCAAAATGCTTCGGGGCTTGACAAAATCCATTCTGTGGCATGGTCTTCGTGCGTTAAATCGGGGAAATCCATTTCTTTTTCTCCATCACGGCGTGCCACCAAATATTTATAGTGATGAGGTTGCCAGCAGTTTTCAAATTGCTCCAGCACACCGCCACACGACTTGGAGAAACGTGCATCACACAACTCTCCGTCATACATGAGCACTTGCCCCCAAGTGTCCGAAATGGCTTGTTGCACTGTTTCGGTAGAAGCTCTGGTAATGCCTTGATAACGCTGACAGTGATCGTCGGCACAAACATCAAAGTGAACGTGATCGTCACGATCCCACCACTTGATTTCTTCATCAAGAACTTGTGCAGTTTCACCCGGCAACACATCGGCCATTTCTTTTCTTGCCTTGTCTTTGTTGATTTGAGCAAGGAGCCAACTACGAGAAATCACAGCATGTGCTTTGAGTAGTTCAAGCGAAGCCTTGGCACTCATTTCGCTGGAAATAACGCTAAGCAAGTATTCCTCAACCGAGATGACATTGATGGGTGTGATTTTGTCATCTTCTACAATAAGATGCAAAGCTCCTTTAAAAATTTGGTCTTCCTTGCGTCGCCAGTGAAAACTCACCCCTATTGTCACACCTTTGAGCATAAACGAACCGATAGCAACATCAACAGGTTCAAACATCACATCGGTGTGCAAAGCATCGTTCCACCATATTTTGCCATCAACGCATTTTGCAGTCTGTGAGCCGGCAACCAACTTGCCATTCACTCGATAATCGGAGTTAAAAACAAACTCGATTTCAGGCTCATTCATAATGCCCACACGGACTTGAGGAACATGATTCATAATTATATTATTTTTAAATTCTCTTGTAATTTTCAATAATTGCATGCACTGCTTCGCTTTGCATGCACAACTCGCTGTGTATCGCCAAAATATCGTTCTCACAAATTTGGTTGAAATCGCTTTCAACCGGCAATGCCCACACTCCGCCCAAATCGACCGCCGCAGGACTTACCATAAATCGTCCTTTACCGGTTCCATAGCAAGCCGGACGATGCTTGGTGCGTGGGAAAACCGCTATGCGCACCCAGTCGCCATCGGCCCAGCACAATATGTTTTGCAAGGGTTCATAGTCGCCATTGCACACAGGCAACACTTGTTGCAAACGGCAAAACATGTCTGTGGCACATTCTGCATTTTTTGCCGAAATGAGAAAAACGTTGCAATTGATGTCACTGCACAATTCGAGCAGGTAGTCTTGCCCTTGTTCAACAACCTCAAAAAGCCATATTTCGTTGCAAAATGGGAGAAAATCTCTATTCCCTGCTTGAAAATGAGCATGATCGGGAGCCGAAGCTCCACATTTAGGGCCATTGTAAAATATCACATAATCGGGTAAATCCTGTGCCAGTTGCACCATGTGCCCCATGCGCCCACCAATTGCCTGACGTGTGTGTTCAAGACTTGCAATGGTGAGGTGGCGAGGAAAAATGGGGTAAGGATTTACTTGAATTTTATATTTCTCATGCCATTCAATGTGCGCTTGCTCAATCGGCTGATTAACACTGCAAAGAAAGCATTTGCGTGCCTTGATGCTAACATCATCGACCTTGGCAGAGGTAGAGCGCAGACGTGCAGGGTTGTGTTGCAACACAACAGTGGATTTGCCCATGTGGAACTTGCGCGTGAGCACATGGGCAACAGCCTCGTAGTTGCGTGCCACCATAGGCCAATCGGTCAATTGACGGTCAATCAACCGCTCAACGTCATCGCAATAATCTGCCATTCAATCCATTTAAAAAGTTAACAGTAAGATTTCCTCAAAGAAAGAGTTCTCGAAGATTTTCGGCAAAACCATCATCTTCAAGAAATCTTATTATCTTCATATTAATTATTTCTTGTTCATGGCAACACGCGCTTGAAGTTCCCAAGTGCGTATGCGATCTTTGTACAAGTTGTTGTTGTTCATCTTCACAACATCGAGCGAAGCATCGCTATTATCGTCCCAACGGCGACACATATACACCGGGGTGTAAACACGTCCAATCTGGTAAGTGCGCGAAATGTTCAAGCCCAAAGCATAATCTTCGCCATAGCTGGTGTTGGGCAACATCACATCGCGCAAAATGGGAGTGTAGAATGCACGCGGTGCTCCCAATCCATTGATGCGCAAAGCGTTGTTTCGCCCGTTTTCGGGTGTCCATTCCTTGTGGTCGATGATACCCGGGGCAATCATGTTGCCATCGAAGTCGGTCATCATGTAGGTGCCCACTACCATAGCCACATTTTGCTCATAAAATGCACCTACCATTGTTGCCAACGTGTTCTCGTCTTTATACTTGTCGTCGCTGTCGAGCTGAACAATGAATTTTCCGGCCTTCTCGTGATGAGCCGCCAAATTCCAATAGCCACCAATGCCCATGTCGTAGTAGTCGGCAATTATGTGAATGAGGCGTGGGTCATTTTTATATTCATCAATGGCTTCACGAGTGCCATCGGTAGAGAAATTGTCAACAATCATGAGATTGAACTTAAAATTACACTTTTGATTAAGAACGCTCTCGATTGCCTCGCGAATGGTGCGAATGCGGTTGCGCACCGGTATCATCACCGTTGCTTCAACTTCAAATTCTCCTTGATTAAACTCAATGTGCTTGAAATTGGGAACTTCTTTGCCATCGACAACCTTTGTAGGAGGCAAATAGCCACCAATTTCCTTCAAATGCTCAGTAACGGCCTGTTCCATCTCAATTTGGCGACCGCGATTTTTGGGATCAACGTAGTCAAATATCTTTTCTCCGCTCTTGCGAGTGTCAAGTTCAACATCACTGTAAAGAAACTCGTTGATATGACAAATTTCGGCAAACTGCGAGAGTTTCAAGCGAAGGTCGTAGAGACCGGCAAACTCATAGTCGGCCTTCATGGCCGCAACAGCCTTTTTAAAGGCTTGACTGCAAAAGAGCAACACAGAACCAAAATCGAAATCATCGCGAAGACTGCCAAACTGGTAGTCGATAACCGGAGCCTTGTCGGCTCCCTTGTCGCTCACGTTGTAATGGTCGGCATAGAGCATACCGGCATTGCTGTCATTTGCCAATTTCACAAATCGCTCGATTGCATAGGGGGCAAATTTGAGTGTGTTATATTTTGTGTACAGCATCACATGGCCTTCGCCGGCATTTTCGGCAATCGCCTTCATTGTTGCGGTTGCGTTGATATTTTTGACTTTGATAATTTCGCAACCTTCAACCGTGCCTTCTGCTTCGGCATTGGCAAGCAAGAAAATGTTGTTAACGAGGTCATTTGATTTAAGACCGTCGATGGTTACCTTTGCTTGTTCAACTTGAGCAAAAGGAATGAAGCAATTAATTTTAGCCATAGTATCTATTGTTTTAATTGTTATAATATCAATTTGTTTTTTCTCACTTTTTGTTTTCAAAGAAATTCAGCACCATGTTCATGTAGCTGTCTCGTGCTTCGTCCTCTTTGATGGTTTCAAACGGGAAACCAGCCACTACGGTGCGATAGGAATTGCGCACAGATGCCACAGCGGCAGGCTTGGCGTTCTCGCTGTAACGCATGAACACAACTCCCTTGCTATCGGCAGGACGCAAAGCATCGGGCGATTCAACTGAGTAGAACTTTTCATTCAACGTGTTATAGAATGTCATGCTATTACCGGCCGACATGCCACAAGAGTTGGCAACTGTGACCACGCCACCGTCAACCGATGCACGCGAAGCACGATGCTGATAGCCAAGTACATTTTTGGCAAAGTCGACTTCTGCCTGAACAGGGTTTGCCTTTGTCCAAATGTCGGACGCCACATAAGCCCCTGTCATGAACACATTGCCACCACCGGCAGTAAACTTTTGTATCGCCGTCATGAACGATGGCGTGAAAATCTTGTAACGGGAGGGATAAGCCCCACGACCATTGGGAGTTTCTTTTTGTTTGCCCAAAATAATGTCAACTGCCTTGAAATCGACAGCATTCACCGCTCCATGTTCAAATGCTTGTCCGCTTGTTGAAACAAACGAATATCCGGCATTGAGAACAGAGCGGCCATGAATGGTTGTGTAGTCAAAGGTGTTGCCGGCAATGGGTCGGGTTTCGTGATCGGAACGACAGGCACCAAAGCCCGGATCATCGTCATCGACCCAAGGCAAAGAGCGATCGAACTCGTATTGAGCACCCAAATAGTTGATTTGCTGCACATAGGGAACGCCATGGTCTTTGCTGTCGTAAAAACCTGCCATTTTGCCCGAGTCAAACCAATCGGGGGCACTGACTCTTGTAAAATTGTTCACAATTGCCACCGTGCCTTTACTGTTTTTCGCCACACCAAGCGAGAGAATTTCACTGGAAAAACTTCGACCTCCATCGTTCATTGCCACTACTTTGTAGCTGTGAATGAGGTTATCGGTCACATAGGTTACATATTTTGTGTCGGTCACCACAGCGATTTGCTTAAAACCTCCATTGCCTATGCGTTCATAAACGAGATACTTGTCGGGAGTGGCATTTTCGCTCAACTTATCTTCGGTGGGTTTCCATGAGAGCACATAGCAATCGTTTGACACTCGCCCGATGTCGAAGCTGTTCACCGGAAGCGGTTGCACCACATAGTTGCGGTGATCGCGCTTGGCAATGAACTTCAAAATGCCTTTGTAAATGGCTCGACTCACATCAAAACGAAAATTCGGATCTAACCCATACTTCATGTCGGCAAAGTTTTGATGCGAGAGCAACTCCATGAGTAATGCCGGCACTTCGGGCACACGTGCTTCGAAATAAGACTGATCCCACATGCCGCGACGTGTCCAGTTGGGTTCATATTTTGCCCTGATGTCGCTGACGACTTGCGTCGAAACGATGTCGGCAAACTCACGAGAGAGCACACGAGGAGTGCCATTTTCGTAGTTACTAAACTTTTTACCATTTTTGGCGGTAGAATAGATGAGCAACGTGCCAATGATATCATCGTTTTGCGTTGTTCCGGCATCGGTGTGCAAGCAGAAAGAAACATCGATCGGCACATTCAAGCCCTTGCGATTGGGGAGTACGGACGAACCGCCTGCCAAATGATTAACCCACAAGCCACGACTGCGATAGTCGTCGTTGTAGTCGTTGATGCCGTGAGAAACGGAATAAACACTGTCGGGAAAACCTGCCCATTGCAAATAGTAGCGACTGCCCACTTCAAACCAAGGATAATTACTTGCTCCAACATAGTCGTAGGCCAGACCCTCTTTTTGCAGTTTGCCAAGTGCATCTTGCTCTTGTGCCAGCTTGAGATTTTCTTCGGTGCGAGCGGCCGGACGTCGAGCAATATTGTTCATGCCACCGCCCACCTTAATGGCATCGGCGGTAATCATCGCATTTTCGTCTTTCGAATAATTGTTCAAAACCACAACATTTTTATTCAATCCCTTTTGCAACTGAAAAGTACCAAGGTAAACCCACACTCCACCGGCCATTGTTTGATCGACAACAAAGTCCTGCCGCCCGGCAAGGCTGTTCACGGTATAGTGAGCGTCTCGCACACTGTTGGGCAAGGTTTTGTAAGAAATGTAAAGGGCATAGTCGCCTGCTTGTGGCATTGTAACGTCCCAATGTGCAGTAGAGAGCTTTTTTTTGTCGGCAGTGGCTTGTACTTGACGATAGGTGCCATCGGCAAAGGGGTTTTGCCAATCGACATATTGCTCACGAACGTGGGCAAAACCGGTGCCGGCACCCTTTGTCCAAGCCTTTTTTCCATTGCTTTCTCCATAGCCGGTTGCCGCCTTGCCACCATCGTTGTCGACAATGACAGCCAGAGAATGAGTGTCGCGTTCACGAGCATTCCATACATAACAGCCGGCATTTTCAAGCATGGGAATTAAAAAAGAAACCACATAGCTGTGGGTGTACATGTCTTCCACCGTTTGGAACATGCGTGCTCGTTGCCATTCCCAACGGTTGAGAGAATTTTCGAAATAAAAACCATGACTTGGCCACATTGCAATGATGTTGCCATCGAGTCCCTTGCTGTAACGGCAATTTTTATCAACCTCGGTGACGAAGGGAGCATGCTTGCGCTTGTAGGACTGGTCGAAATGAGTGAAATAGGTTTCTACATCAACGCCAGCAATAGTAATTTTCATTTCCCTACCCCACATGTTGAGTGACGAAAGGATATCGGCTTTCAACTTGTCGATCATAGCTGTTGTGAAAGGAATGTCGCTAAAATTTTGCGACACATCGACCACAATTGTGTCACCACCTGCAATTAATGATTTTGCCTTTACAGGACCAATGCCCATGTTTTGAGGCACACTTGCAGCAACCAGGGTTTGAACTTTTGCCAAATCGGCATCGGTAAACGTCTGTGCACCTGCCGTGAAACCGCTCAATGCCTCGGCAATCATGAAAGAGGCTATTGCCAAAATTCCTATTTTCATTTGAATATAATCACTATTTTCTACCATGCAGACACAGCATTGCACACCATATCTACTCTACAAAAATACGATAAACATTCCATAAAAAAACAGAAACAAAAGTCAAAAAAAATCAAATTTACAATATTTAATTTTTAGACACATATTTTCAATATTCCGCATTACAAGAATTACCAAAGAAACAAGAAACAACGAAAGGGAAACGATAGCTTGCAAGCATGAATCCTGATTGATGTGTTTTCGCAAAAGAAAAAGGTCAATGCTTGTAAACAAAGACCTTGCAAGGAATGAGAAGATGCGTATTGTTAAACAATTGAACTCAATCGTTTTTGTGATAAGCCACCAAACCCGGCATCGAGTAACGCACAATTTTCTTGACTGTCGCCCCAAATCTATTGGCAGTCTCTACCAAGATGTCGCTATAAGTACAAGCGACCGAGCCAACGAAACACACCGGATATTTCTTGAATTCATATTGGCTGACATTGCGATCGAAAAAACGCTGAATTTCATTCTGCACAAGCTCTTGTACATATTTATTGTCGAGATGATTGGCCAAAAACACAGAATAGGCACGCAAGTTGCGACTTGGCATCGGGTTGTTGTAAACAGCCTCTAAAATATCGTCGACAGTGACTTTGTATTTTGCATAGAAAGCCTCGGTGATGTCTTGCGGTGCAAGCCCTTTGAGCAAGTCGCCCAAGAAAATTCTGCCAAGAGCAGCTCCGCTGCCTTCATCGCCCAACACATAGCCCAAGGCACGAACACGCTTGGCGATTTTTTCTCCATCGTAGAAACACGAGTTAGAACCGGTGCCCAAAATACACGCCAAGCCCGGCTCATGAATTAACAGACCACGAGCCGCTCCCACAAGATCGCTCTCGACTGTGCACGGCGTTTTGAACTGTGCAATCAGCGAAGACTCTACAATTTTGTTTTTTTCGGGGCTTGAACATCCTGCTCCATAGAAATAGACATGGTTCCAGCGACGCTTGAAAAAAGCCTGTGGCAACTCGAGCCTAATGATGTGACTGATTTCACGACGAGTTTGAAAAAAAGGATTCAAACCCGTGGTAAATGCGTGTTCAATGATTTTGTTACCCTCAACCAGCACCCACTCGGTGCGAGTGGAGCTACTCTCGGCAATAACTTTTATATTCTGGCTGTTCATGAGTGATTACATATTTGGTCCATTCCAAAGAATTTTCTATTAAAGTATCAATATACAAAAATAATCATCGAAATTCCTTTTTCCAACAGTGATAACATTTTTATATCAGAATTAAACATTAATTAACCACTAAATATTTATATTAACCACGATTTAACCAAAAAGCTAAATAAATTAACACTTATATTTTCTGTCAAAAAAAGGAAAAACCGACGATTTCATAAAAAAGAATGAAGTCGCAAAATGAAATTCCATGAAACCATCGACAACTGCCGGCAATTGCCTCATTCTTGGCTATTGATTAAATTCTTCGGCAGACTGTATTGTCTCATTATCGGTATTTTCTCCTGCATTAGGGTCACTTTCAAGTTCCTTGGCAGGAGCTTTAAGCATCACATTGCAATAAGAAACTTCATTGGCCTTCACCGTAATGGGGTGACTCTCCGAACCATCGATTTCAATCGTGTAATTGCCCGGGGGCAAATCGCTGAAAAGATAGAAACCATTGTTCATTTCATCGATTTGATAAGAAGCGATCACCTTGCCTTTGGCATTACAAAGTTCGACCGGATAGTCGTTGACCGGCTGATATCGATCGTCGCCAAAAGTAGTTACACGACCGCCCCGACGTGCAATATCGTAACGCACAACTCCGGCAATCATGCCACGGTCGTAGCCTTGACGGTTGAAAAACTTATCGAGCGAATTGCTGTGTATGAAGGCGTTCAAACGCCCAAAATCTTTGTTATACATGCGCTCACGTTCCGGCAAATAGTCGTGAAACGAAGTTTCGATGAGCAGTCCAGGCACCTTGTTCCAGCGCAAAACGCCCAGCCCCACACCGTAGCCCCAATTATAGAAACTCCAGTCGCCACGCACCATAGCTCCACCCGACCAGCAAGAAGCCTGATTGGCGCGTGTGTTGTGGGCTACAATCTCGGCAAGTTCGTCACTGCCCTCGACAGCCGCACGACTGTTGTAGCCTCGAAAAAGCCCTACGGGAAAATTAATGCGTTTTGAACTGCCGGTGCTGTTGCTGTGCACGGCAAAAAACACATCGGCACCGCTATTGAGGGCAAGTTGACTGATTTCAAACAACAACAAATCATCATTTGACGTATTGTTTACTCTCGACATGAACACCTCATAACCTTTGCTGCGCAAGATGTCGCCCAAAGCGATGCCTTCGTTCAAATTGCTATCCGACTCATAGTAAGTTTCGCGTTGTCCCGTTCCTTCGTTATAGGCAGTCATGGGGCGATCGTTGCTGTCGTGCCCTCCATGACCGGGGTTGATGAAAACACGAGGTCGAAAAGCCTGTTGCGACGCAGGCTGTTTCTTTGTATGCGCCGTTGCAGGCATCGTGCACAACAACACTGCACCCACAATGAGCAATATTCCATTTTGTAGTTTCATAAACTTATCCTCTCATTTTTGTTTCAGTGTATCCATTTCTCCTCCAAAAACAATCCTTATGGGTTCAGCTCTATTGTCATCACATTCACAACGCCGTTTTTGGTAGTATACACAATTTTACCACCTCCCACCGCCGGCATACAGCAACCGCCACCGGCAAGGTTTTGCGACACGCCATCGCCGGCACGAATGAGCGCAATGCGAAATCCGTGAGTTTGTGCGACTAAAAAATCATTGTTATACCAGCAAGGCATCACATACTCTCCTGTGTGCATGAGCACACGTCCATTGCCGGCATCGACCACATAGAGCCCTTTGCCCGAAGCCTCAAAAGCAACTTTGCTGCCATCGGGCGACACCGAAGCCCACAAATAGCCAATGCAACCTAAAACCGGACTGTAGGAGCGTCGCTTGCCATTCTTCACAATATACAATTTTGTGCCTAATGTCCATGCATAGGTACCGGCTTTGCTCTCGTTCCACACCTTGTTCTCACCCACCACAACCATGCCGTTGGTGCCATTAATGGCATGTAATGCTCCATGTTGTTCGCCCAATACAATGCGAGCGTTACCGGTTTCGGGGTCATATTCATGTGCAGATCGGAACACCAACCGATTTTCATTCACTCTCATGGTGATGTAATAGACCTTGCCTTCGGGCGAAAAACGTGCCTCAAATCCCGGCAAACCTTCATTGGCAATTGTAACACGTGCTCCACTGTCAACTCCCTGAATATACAAGTTACGCGCCTCAGTGTCGGAATAGATGATGTGCGTGCCTTGTGCATTGATTTGAGGAAAATAGGAGTTAGAGCTTGTGAGCTGTCGGGTTGATGTTACTTGTGCCAAATTTTGCCCCATCAGGGTAAATGATAATAGTGTTGCAAAAATGACTATAATATATTTGTTCATTGCGGAATATCTGATTTTGAAAAACATGAAAAAGATGACATTCTACTCCATTTATCAAAAAATGTCTCATGTTGAGATTACAAAAATAGAAATAAATGTTCACTCCGGCAAGTTGGCAACACGTGAGCGTTTTTTTGCAAACAAAAATCGGCAAGAAAAAAGGAGTGAAGAAAGCAAAGGCCTATCGCATGGAGAGCGTGCAAAGAAAATCGAAGAAAGCCCTGTCGGGGGGCTTTCTTCGATTAAACTCAGGAAAAGACACTACGGCAAGAAAACTGCAATCGGGTCTTTTCCTATAATAAACATTAATATTTCTTTTTTCTTATGAAAACAGCTGGAACAACGATGCCGAAGCTGCAGTAATGTCGCTGAGCGCGGTGTAAATGCAACTCACAATGCCAATGAGTACTATTCCAAGAGAGCAAACAATCATGCCCAACTTCTCGGTCCAATGAGAGTTGAATGCGACAATGGCACAGTCGTCTTGACGGAGGAACATGGCCTTGACCACAAGCAAGTAGTAATAGAGCGAGATAATGGTGTTGATTAATGCAATGAGCACAAGAATGTAAATTGAAACATCGGCATGACTGAGTGCACCGGCAAACACAAAGAATTTGCTAAAAAATCCTGCAAACGGAGGAATACCACCAAGCGAGAACACAGCAAGCATCATGGTGAAAGCAAGCCATGGATTGGTTTTAAACAGTCCGTTGTAATCATCAATCGTGACCTTTCCGGACTGACGCTCAACGGCGGCAATCACGCCAAAGGCGGCAAGGTTGGAGAAGATATAGACAAGAATGTAGTACATCATCGAAGCCATGCCAAGCGTGTTGACTGCAATAATGCCGAGCATGATATAGCCGGCTTGCGAGATTGAAGAAAACGCAAGAAAACGCTTGAGATTGCGCTGACGAATGGCAAACAGGTTGCCAATGGTAATGGTCAGGATAATGATTGCATAGAGCATCCATTTCCACACTTGCGGATAAGCAACGCCAAAGGCCTGCACCAAGATGATGAGGAATGCAAAAGCAGCCGAGCCCTTGGAAACCACCGAGAGGTAGGCGGTGACAGCTGTGGGAGCACCTTGATAGACATCGGCAGTCCACAAGTGGAACGGCACAAGCGACAGTTTGAAGCCTACGCCTGCAATGACAAATGCAACCGAAGCAATGAGCAATGCCGATTGCAAAGCCACAGGATCGGAAATGATGCGTTCGCCAATTTTGGCATATTGCAAAGAGCCGGTCAATCCGTAAACAAATGAGATGCCGAGCAACAAAACCGCCGAAGAGAAAATTGCCGTAAAGATGTATTTTGCAGCCGCTTCGTGACTCTCGTAGCGATTCTTTTCAAAGGCGGCAAGAGCGGCAATGGGCAAAGAGGCCGTTTCGAGACCAATGTAAAAAATGAGGAAGTTGCGAGCCGAAACCATGAGGAACATGCCGAAAAGGGTGAGTAACGTGAGTTCAAAAAATTCGCCACGGCGAACGCTCACGAAATCACTATTGCTCCATTTGATGGCTTGCAAAATCACAAGGAATGCACCAATGTTGAGTATGCCCTTCATAGCCCAAGTGGCTTTGCTTTGCTCAAACATGCCGGCAAAGGCCATACCTTCTTGAATGGGGAAGAAACTGAATATCGTGTACAGCCCAAAAATTACAGCCGTGAACACCGGCAAAGAAGCCTGGCACTTGCGAGGCATAAAAGTGTCATAAAGAAAGACTAACAAGAACACGGCCAACAGACCGATTTCTTGTGGCATCATTAAAAATTGAGAATAATCCATTTTTATCTAATCGATTTTTAAAGTTCAACACTTTTATTGCATCACCACAGGGAAGTAAACGCTCAACGCTTTCACAACCGGCTCGAAACTGCCGGCAATGATGTTCACAAAGAAATTTGGGAAACAACCAATGACGGCAACGGCAACAATGAGAATGGCCGTAGAAAACCGCTCATACCACTGGGCATCGGTGAGCTTGCGATGTTCGTCGTTTTGCACAGCTCCAAAGAGCAATTTGCCAACGACACGCAAAATGTAGACAGCGGTGATGACAATAGAGGTGGTGGCGACAATGGTGAGAATTCGACGGAACAAGTCGGCATTTTGGAACGAACCGACAAAGATTGTCATTTCGGCCACAAAACCGCTCAATCCAGGAAGTCCGAGCGAAGCCATACCGGCAATAACGTAACCCACGCCCAAATAAGGCATAATGTGCATCATGCCTCCCATGTCGCGAATGTCGCGAGTGTGGGTGCGACCATAAATCATGCCAATGAGTGCAAAGAACAAAGCTGTCATCAAACCGTGAGAAAGCATTTGAAGCACGGCACCGGTCATAGCCGTCTGGTTAAACATGAGAATTGCAAAAAGCACCATGCCACAGTGAGAAACCGAAGAATAGGCATTGATGTATTTGAGGTCGGTTTGAACACAGGCACTGAATGCACCATAGACGATGCTCACACCTGTCAATGTCAAGAAAATCCAACTCAGCTCACCGGCAGCAAACGGCATCAGATAGATGGCGATTCGGAAACAGCCGTAACCTCCCAACTTCATGAGTACACCGGCATGGAGCATAGAAACCGCCGTTGGTGCCGAGGCATGACCGTCGGGCGACCAAGTGTGGAACGGAAACATGGCACCAAGCACACCGAACCCAACAAAAGTGAGTGGGAACAAAAACAGTTGCCAATTGTGAGGAATAGCGTCGTTTTGCGCGATTTGAAGCAAGTCCATGGTAAAACTTCCTGCATCGGCCGAAGAATGGAAGTAAATGCCGAGGATGCCAAGCATGAGAAACGCAGAGCCACCCATGAGCATCAAAGTCAACTTCATGGCCGAATAGTTCTTGTTGCCCGACCCCCAAACGCCAATGAGCAAGTACATGGGAATGAGTGCAACCTCATAGAACATAAACATGGTGAAAAGATCGCGGGAAATGAAAAATCCGAACACACCTGTAGAAAGGAGGAAGAACCACATGAAATACTGACGTGGCATGGGATCCATTTTCCAAGAAGCAAACACACCGGCAAACACGATGAAAGCAGAAAGCAGAAGCATTGCTACCGAGACGCCATCGACACCGAGTGCAAGCTGAATGTTGAGTGGAGCATACCAAGTCCATTGGTCGGTGAGGAGCATCTCGGCATTGTTGCCGGCACCTCGCTGTTGCAAGAAATAAACCACCAAGTAGGCAGCCAATCCCACCAAAGCAGTTGCACCAATCACCGCAACGGTTCTTATCGCCTTTATGCCCTTGTTTTGACACAGAGCCAATCCCAGCAAAGTGAGTAATGGGACAATAACGAAATAAATTAATATGTTATCAAAAATCATAATCTTTTTAATTTAACAGAGAACCGTATTGTTTAGATTAACACACACACCATTGTAACCACTGCAAGCAATAGCACGCCGACAAAGTAAACAAAGACATAACCTTGAATACTGCCTCCTTGTAGCTTTCGAATTGCGAAGCTGAACGAAGTGGTTGCATCGGCCAAGAGATTCATGAATCCATCAATAATGCGACGGTCAAACCAGGCGATGGGCTTGCAGATGGTTTGGAAAATCACTTTGTGGGTAATGAACTGATAAAATTCGTCCATGTAGAAACGATGATAGGCAGCAGTCCACAATCCGCCGGCGGCACTTTTCATGCGTGCCGGCAAGTTGTTCTCCTTATAGTACATCAATGTAGCCAAACCAATACCCGCAAGTGCAACACCGATACTTGAAATGGCCACAGTCCAGTTGGTGTGCGTTTCAAGAACCTTGCCGTTGGCAGTAACAAGCTCGCCAAAAGGAACAAAACCGGCCACACACGAAACAACAGCCAAGATAATCAGTGGCAATGTCATAACCCAAGGCATGTCGTGAGGCTTGTGATGTCCCTCGGGAGTTTCATGTTTCTTCCAAAAGAAGATGAGATAGTAGATGCGGAACATATAGAATGCAGTCATGCCGGCCACCATCGACATCCACAATCCCCAGCCGAGACCGTGCTCGTAGCATGCCACGAGAATTTCGTCTTTACTGAAGAAGCCGGCAAATGGAGGAATTCCGGAGATTGCCAAACAACCTATGAGAAATGCGATGCTTGTGATGGGCATGAACTTGTGCAAACCATGCATGGCCGAGTTTTCGTTGCTGTGAACGGCATGAATAATAGCTCCGGCACACAAGAAGAGCAATGCCTTGAACATGGCGTGAGTGAACAAGTGAAACATTGAAGCCATATAGCCAAGCCCACCCTCTGCACCGACCTCGGGAGCCGATGAAACTGCAAGTGCAGTCATCATATAGGCAATTTGAGAAATGGTTGAGAAAGCGAGTGCACGCTTAATGTCGCTTTGAACACAAGCAATGGCCGCCGCATAGAATGCCGTGAAAGCTCCCACAACGAGCACAATGTTCATGGCACCTTGTTCAAGCACATAGAGTGGGAACAAGCGAGCAACCAAGAACACACCGGCCACAACCATTGTGGCTGCATGAATCAACGCCGAAACGGGAGTTGGACCTTCCATAGCATCGGGCAACCAAATGTGGAGCGGATACATGGCCGACTTGCCGGCACCACCAATGAAAATGAACGTGAGTGCCCATGCGATAACCGAACAACCCATGAAAGTACCGGTGCCGGTGGCAATGGTAGACTGTGGATTGTTGAGCAGGCTCGACATCACATTGTGGCCTTGATCGGCAAAGAAGTCGAAAGTGTGGGAATAATAACTCAATACCATGATGCCCAGCAAGAAGAACATGTCGGCCAAGCGCGTGACAATAAACGCCTTTTTCGAAGCATGAACCGCTGCCGGCGAGGCATAGTAGAAGCCAATGAGCAAATAAGAAGACACACCCACCATTTCAAAGAAAATAAACATCTGGAAAATGTTGGTCGAAACCACAAGTCCGAGCATGGAGAATGTGAAGAGTTGCAATGAGGCATAGTAGCGTTGGAAACCTTTTTCGGGCACTCCGTGCTCGTCGCTCATGTAGCCTATACTGAAAAGATGCACCAAAAACGAGATGGTAGACACCACAACGAGCATCATGGCCGAGATGGGATCGATGAGCACGCCCATGCGCACCACAATCTCATCGGTAAAGCTCAACCAGTCCCAATTGAATGGAAATAGTGTTTGGCGCACACCTTCAACCATCTGCCCTTGATCGGAACCAAAGAAATAGCTGATAGCGACACCATAGCAAATGACCAAAGTCACGCCCATGCCAAGCACGCCCAACCAGCCTGTAATTTTCTTTCCCATTTTCACTCCTGCAAGTCCCAAGAATAGGAACATGAATAGCGGAATGATCAAAACCAATATTGATAAACTTAAAGGCATAACTTTTAAAATTTCAATTTAGTGATTTGATTAATGTCCACCTTATTGGCAATGCGAAACACATTGATGACAATAGCAAGAGCCACTGCAGTCTCGGCCGCGGCTATGGCAATAGCAAACAAGGCGAAGAACATGCCGTCGTTTTGTTGAGGGAACAAATATCGGTTAAACACAGCAAAGTTGATGTCTACCGAGTTGAGCATGAGCTCGAGAGAAATCAAGATTGCAATCATATTTTTTCGGGTAATGAACCCATACACGCCACAGCCAAACATTACAAGGCTGGGAACAAGATACATAAGCATTGATAATTCCATGAGTCTTTCCTCCTTGAAGTTTTTAACGGCGACGGGCGATGACTACGCCACCAATGATACATGCAAGCAATAACACACTGATTGCCTCAAAAGGCAACAAATAACCATAGCCAAGCTGTCCGGAGTCTAAAAGAGCACGGCCAAGTGAGGCGATGTCATAGTCGTTGGGGGCGGTTGGGAGAAGTTTTGCGGCAAGAAACTTAGCATAGCTGAAGAGACCGTAACCACAAATCAGTGCACCGGCGGCCGCAACAATCATTCCCAAAATTCTCTTTTCAGAGACAATGGGTTGTGCCTCGTTGCCGGGCTTGTGTGTGAGCATGATTGCAAACACAAAAAGCACTGCAATACCACCTGCATACACCGCAATTTGAACTGCACCGAGGAAGTGGAAATCTAACTGAAAGTAGATGATGCCGGTGGCGATGAGCACAAACAGCAGGTAGGTGGCTGCACGCAAAATTCTCTTAGTTGTAACCGTCAGCACCGAAAACACGATAATTGCTGTCGCAACTATGAAATACAAAATGATATTTCCTACTGAGTCCATATATATTATTTTTCTTTATTTTCTGAGTTAATGTCTTGTGCCTCGCCGGTGGTCGGTTTGGCAGGATCGCCGGTAGTTGTTGCTGGCCTGTTGGCAGTTTCTGTCGAAGCCTCGGGGTGCCGAGCAACTGTTGTCTCAGTCTTTGGGACTGCCGGAGCAGGAGCAGGTTCTTCTTTCTCGGGCAAATAGTTGAGCTGCTTAACAAGGGCGTTGCGCTGAAAAACCGACTGTTCAAAATCGTTGCTGAACCTGATAGCATTGGTGGGGCAAGTGAGCACACACAAATCGCAAAACGTGCAGCTGCCAACGTCGTAGATATATCGGTCAAGTTTCATCTTCTTTTTGCCGGTGGGCAGGTCTACCATCTTGGTAATGACTTGAATTGTGCCATTCGGGCAGTTGCGCTCACACGTTTTACAGGCAATGCACTTGTGATTGCCCTCATCGTCGTAGATAAACTCCAACGTAGCCCTAAATCTGTCGGAAATTTTGAGTGTAGCCCGATTTTCGGGGTACTGTTCAGTGACTTTGGGGGTAACAAGCTCCTTGCCCGTGACCTCCATACCCTTTATCAGGCTATGCATGCCCTTAAAAAGAGAAGAGAAATACTCCTTAATGCTCATAAGAATAAGTCTAAATCAAAATTTAAGCTATACCGTGTTTGATGTTGTTGTATATTTAATGGAAGGCGCCGTGACCGGCATAGCATCATTGCGCCTTCCAATGAATTGGGGCAAAATCAACGTTCAACTTGGCCGCCCAATATATCGAGCAACTCGGTTGTAATGCTCTGTTGACGCAGCTTGTTGTACTCGAGATTGAGTCCTTCGAGCAGCTCCTTGGCATTGTCGCTTGCCGTCTGCATGGCCATCACGCGCGAAGCTTGTTCAGAGGCCGAACTTTCGGTGAACACTTCTTGCATCATAGACCTGATGTAGAGTGGCAAAACGCTATTGAAAATTGAATTGGCATCGGGTTCAAAAAGGCAAGGGCTGTTGGCCGCACTTTTATCGGCACTGTCAGCAAGAGTTCGATAGCTCACTGGCAACATGGGGTCGCTCTGCGGAACTTGTCGTCCCGAACTGATGTAGTGCATGTAGACCAAATTCACTCGGTCGAACGTTCCTCCCAGAAAACCTTGAAGGAGTCTGTCGGTGAAGTCATGCAACTGGTCGGCAGTGCTGCGCGTGTTCATGTAGTCAACGGCCTGAATGTTGAAATCGGGATTCTTGACTGCATTTACAGCCTTGCTGATTTTTTTTCCGACGGGAATAACGGTTATGGCAACATCCTTGCCGAGTTCTTCACGCACTTCCTTCACGCACTCAAGCAAGTACTTGAGTACATTGATGTTGAAAGCTCCACACAAGCCGTCGTCGGAGCCGAATACAACTAAAGCCATATTCTTGACCTCACGCTCGGCGATGAGTGGCGACGAGAACTCAACATCGGTTGCGAGCAAGTGACCTATCACATTCTGCACCATGCCACGGTAGGGCAACATGCGATGAACCTGAGCGGTGTACTTGTGCATCTTGGCACTCGATATCATCTTCATGGCAGAAGTTGTCTTCTGCGTAGAGGCTACCGAACCAATTCTACTTTTTAATTCTCGTAATGTTGACATATCAAAGTTAATTCTCCATTAAAACTATCATGCTGTGTACTTGCTTGCGATTTCCTTGGCGGCTTCTTCGAGCTTTGCTTTCACTTCGTCGGTAATGGCACCGCCCTTGAGCACATCGAGCACATCGGCCTGATGCTTGGCGTGCAGATACTGAATGAAGAGTTTCTCAAACTCGGCAACCTTGTCCATGGGAACGCTTTCAAGCAAGCCGTTCACACCGCAATAGATAATAGCCACCTGCTCTTCGACAGGAACCGGCTCATATTGTGGCTGAACGAGCAGACGCTCATTTTTGCGACCGGTGTCGATGGTGCGTGCAGTCACGGGGTCGATGTCACCACCAAATTTGGTGAATGACTCCAATTCGCGGAACTGCGCCTGCGCAATCTTCAACGTACCGGCAACCTTTTTCATACACTTGATTTGTGCATTGCCACCAACACGCGACACCGAAATACCTACATTCACTGCAGGGCGTATGCCGTTGTTGAACAATGACGATTCAAGATAGATTTGACCATCGGTAATCGAAATCACATTCGTGGGAATATAGGCCGAAACGTCGCCGGCCTGTGTTTCGATAATGGGGAGTGCCGTGAGCGAACCTCCACCCTTCACCATTGGGCGAAGAGCCTCGGGAAGGTCGTTCATGGCCTCGGCCACTTGCTGGTTTTCATTGATTTTGGCTGCACGCTCAAGAAGACGACTATGCAGATAGAAAATGTCGCCGGGATAGGCTTCGCGACCTGACGGGCGTTTCAAAATCAACGAAATTTCACGATAGGCAACTGCCTGCTTCGAGAGATCGTCGTAGACAACCAGCGCATCGCGCCCCGAGTCGCGGAAGAACTCGCCAATGGCGGCACCGGCAAACGGTGCATAGTAGCGCATTGCGGCAGAGTCGCTTGCCGTGGCGGCAATCACGATGGAATAGGGCATTGCACCATGCTTGGTCAAAGTGTTGACCAAAGCGGCAACAGTCGATGCCTTTTGACCAATGGCCACATAGATGCAATAGACAGGTTTGCCTGCCTCAAAGCCGGCTTTTTGGTTGATAATCGTATCAACGGCAATGGCGGTTTTTCCAATTTGACGGTCGCCAATGATGAGCTCACGCTGACCGCGACCAATAGGAATCATCGAGTCGATGGCTTTGAGACCCGTCTGCAACGGTTGGTTCACCGGCTGGCGAAAAATCACACCGGGAGCTTTGCGCTCCAACGGCAGACGCACGAGCTTGCCCTCAACCGGTCCTTTGCCGTCGATGGGTTCACCAAGCACGTTGATTACACGGCCCAACAACCCTTCTCCAACGGGGATTGAGGCAATTTGTCCTGTACGCTTCACGCTCATGCCCTCGGCAACCGAGTCCACTTTGTCCATCAAGATGACACCGACATTGCTTTCTTCGAGGTTCATGGCAACACCGGTCACACCGTTTTCAAACTCAACGAGTTCGTTGGCCTCAACATTGTCAAGGCCATAAACGTGTGCCACGCCATCACCTACTTCAAGCACTGTTCCAACTTCCTCAAACGACACCTTTTGTTGCAGGTCGCTGAGTTGCTGTTTCAGTATATCAGATATCTCACTTGGGTTTATCATCTCACTTAATTAACTTAGGAGTTTTAAACGCAATTTCTTTAATTCATTTTTAATCGATGCGTCAAGCACTTGTCCGTCTACATTCACGGTAAATCCGCCAATAAGGTCCGGTTCAACCCTGACGTTTTTTTCCATGGAAGCACTTCCAAGGTGTCGTTTCACCACATCGACAATACCGTTGATCTTGTCATCGGGCATGGGAGCCGCACTAACGATTTCAACGCTGGCGATTCCGCACACTTGACGATACAGCTTAATGTAGGCCAAGGCTATGGAACGCAAGAAGTCAACACGGTTCTTGTCAATAACCAGTGAAAGGAAGCGGTGGGTTGAACCGCCTTTTTTAGCACCAGAGGCGGTCAGCAACACATTTTCCTTTTCATCGACAGCGATAAACGGATTGTTAACGGCAGCTTTGAGTGCCACACTGGTGGCGTAGCTCAAATTGAGCTGTTTCATCTCGTCGTAAACGCCAGCCTGCTCACCTTGCTCGGCAGCAAACTTATAGAGCGCCTTGGCATATCGATTAGGAATCAATCCGTCGTTCATAATTCACTAATTTTTTGACTCAACCTCGTTCAATAACTTATCCACCAGTTTTCTTTGTGCATCGTCATTAGCCATGTTTTGGCGGATGACCTGCTCGGCGATTTGCAGAGCATAGGCACCAATTTCCCGGCGCAACTGCTTCTCCGATTCCTTGCGAGCTTGGTCGATAGAAACCTGAGCGGCATCAGTAACTTTTTGTGCTTCGGCAACGGCGGCGTTTTTGGCTTCCTCAATGATTTGAGTCTTCATCTTTGCCGCGTCGCGAAGGATGTCAGCCTGTTGTTTGCGTGCTTCGGCAATCACCTCATCGGCTTCAGCCTTGGCATTGTCAAGATGCGATTTAGCCTCTTGCGCATAGGCCACCCCCTTGTCAATCAAGTCGGCACGTTGTTCCATCGACTTGATGATGAGAGGCCATGCATATTTTGCCAGGATGAAATAGAGACACATGAATGCCACAAACATCCAAAACACCAGGCCAAATTCAGGCTTAAAAAGTTCCATCTATAATAATTTGATTAGAGGAACAATGCAAGAATACAAACGATGAGCGCAAAGAAAGCAACACCCTCGATGAGAGCTGCAATCACAATCATGTTACTGCGAATGTCGCCTGCCGACTCGGGCTGACGTGCGATAGCTTCCATAGCCGAAGCACCAATTTTACCAATACCGATACCGGCTGCGATTGCTGCGATACTTGCTCCGATTGCCGCGCCAAGGGCTGCCATGGGGGCGGCAGCTGCTAAAATCATACTTAACATAGTCTTTCAGTTTTAATTGTTATTGTTATTTTTAGTTTTGTTTTTATTTTTTATTCGTTTGTTATTGCATGTTCAGCACCATGCCCGTGTTGAGGGTGAGCCATGAAGATAAACATTGTGGAAAGGATGGTGAACACATAGGCCTGAATAAAACTTACCAATGTGTCGAGTAAGAGCATGAACAATGAGAAAGCCAAAGAAAAGACCGAAACCACTGTTCCAACGGCAATTCCGTAGGCACCAAAGATAAAAATGAGCAACGTGAATACAATCACAACCATGTGCCCGCCCATCATGTTGGCAAAAAGACGGATCATCAACGACATGGGTTTTGTGAAAACGCCGAAAATCTCAATAATGGGCATCAAGGGTACCGGACATTTTAAAGCAAATGGCACATCGGGCCAAAAGAGTTCTTTCCAGTATTCCTTTGTTCCGGTGAGGTTAGTGACCAAGAAAGTCAATACCGCCAACACCATTGTAACAGCCAAGTTTCCGGTCAAGTTGGCTCCACCCGGGAAGATAACAATCAGTCCGAGCAAATTCATTGTGAGAATGAAAAAGAACACCGTGAGCAGATAGGGAGCATACTTGGGTGCTTCCTTGCCCATGATTGGACGAATGGTATCGGTATAGACAAAATCGACAATAACCTCGAGCAGAGCTGTTGCCTTGCAAGGAGCTTTCATTCCATGCTTCTTATACCAGTTTCTAATGCTGAACACCATTAGTATCACGAACAGAGCCGAGATGATAATGGCGGCAACATTCTTGGTGATGGAGAAATCAAGTGGCCTATATTCTGTGCCCTGCTGCTTATCCACACCCACAACTTTGCCTTTGTTATCGCCTTGTTGAGCAATGCGGAAGTCGCCACACGATTGTCCGTCGGCCAAAGCACTCGACATGAAGCAATGCCATGCACCTGCATTATCGCGCACGATAATGGGCAACGGAATTTTAGTGGTATGAGAGAACGGTATCTCCCAGCTATAGGCGTCGCCCAAGTGTTCAAAAATGATTTCCTTGGGGTCGATTTCCTTGTTTTCGTTGTTGCCTGCATGGTTGCTGTGCTGTGCAGCACTCATGTAGCCAAAGGCTGCAAGTGCAACAATCACCAGTGCAACAATCGCTGTAATTACCTTCTTCATATCTTTTAATATAGACACACCGACACCACATTATTCTTGATATCAGCTACCCCACCCGCAATTTGGCGAGTTTCGGTCTTGCCATCTTCCACAACATAGGTCATGGTGCCCGACACAAGCGACGAGATGAGGGCTGCGTGATTTTTGAGCACTTGAAACGAGCCAAGAGCTCCCGGCAAAGTCACCGACTCTACGGTGCCTTCAAACTCAATCTTTTCGGCCGATATAATTTTGAGTGTCATTATTTAATTGTTTTTAGTTTTAGAAGTGACCTGGAGAGTCACACAAAAAGCTCAAAAAGTTTACTTCTTAATGCCTTCAAGCATCTTTTTGCCTTTGGCAATAGCATCGTCGATGGTGCCCACGTTGAGGAATGCCTGCTCAGGCAAGTCGTCTACCTCACCGTCGAGAATCATCTTGAAGCCACGAATGGTTTCGTTGAGCGGAACCATAACGCCCGGTACGCCGGTAAATTGCTCGGCAACAAAGAATGGTTGCGAGAGGAAACGTTGGGCACGGCGCGCACGTTGAACAACGAGCTTGTCGGCATCGCTCAACTCGTCAACACCAAGAATGGCAATAATGTCTTGCAATTCATTGTACTTTTGGAGTAAGTGAATTACACGTTGCGCAACATCGTAGTGTTCTTCGCCAATCACATGCGGATCCATGATGCGCGATGTTGAAGCCAGCGGGTCAACGGCAGGATAGATGCCAAGCTCGGTGATCTTGCGGCTCAACACAGTAGTAGCATCGAGGAAATTGAACGTGGTGGCAGGGGCAGGGTCGGTCAAGTCATCGGCAGGCACATACACGGCCTGAACCGATGTAATGGAACCATTCTTGGTAGAGGTGATGCGCTCTTGCAACGAACCCATTTCGGAAGCCAATGTAGGTTGATAGCCCACGGCCGAAGGCATGCGACCCAGCAATGCCGAAACCTCGGAACCAGCCTGAGTGAAACGGAAAATATTGTCCATGAAAAGCAGAATATCCTTGCCGCCACCATCTTGATCGCGGAACTGCTCAGCCACGGTGAGTCCCGAAAGAGCAACACGCAAGCGTGCACCGGGAGGTTCATTCATCTGACCAAACACGAGGGTGGCTTGTGATTCTTCGACCGACTTCATGTCTACATCATCGAGGTTCCACTGGCCATTGGCCATTGCCTCTTTAAACTTGTCGCCATACTTGACAACACCGCTTTCAATCATTTCACGCAACAAGTCATTGCCTTCGCGGGTGCGTTCGCCAACACCGGTAAACACCGAGAAGCCGTTGTGACCATGTGCAATGTTGTGAATAAGCTCCATGATGAGCACGGTTTTGCCAACGCCGGCACCGCCAAACAGACCAATCTTACCACCCTTGGAGAATGGTTCGATCAAGTCGATGACCTTAATGCCGGTGTAGAGAATCTCTTGCGAGATCGACAGCTCTGCAAATTCGGGTGCAGGCTGATGAATGGCTCGCCGATCTCCACCCTTCAAAGGTTGAAGGTGGTCGATAGGCTGGCCAATCACGTTAAGCAGGCGCCCTTTTACTTGTTCGCCGGTAGGGACAGAGATGGGTTGGCCAAGGTTTTTCACCTTCACGCCTCGCTGCAATCCGTCGGTACTGTCCATAGCAACACAGCGCACAGTGTTCTCGCCAATGTGTTGCTCAACCTCAAGGATGACCTCAACGCCGTCCTGACGGGTAACCGACAATGCGGTGTAGATGTCGGGGACTTGAGCGTCTTCGCCATCAAAAGTAATGTCGACAACAGGGCCGATTACTTGAGTGATTTTTCCATAATTATCTGTCATAATCACGAAAATAGAGTTAGAGTTGTTTTATAAATAATGCTCTGATTAAAAAGTCAAACCAAAGGCCACACACAAGGTCATCAACACCAGGTTGGCCAAGCCTATGGGCATGAGATAGTTCCATTCGAGCTTCAACATTTGGTCAATGCGCACGCGTGGGAACGACCAGCGTATCCACATGAACACAAACGAGAGGAAGAAGGCTTTGCCCAAGAACCAAACCGGCGATGGAATGAAATCCATCACGCTGTTAAATCCTTCCCAGCCCGGAATGTGCAAAGGCATCCAACCACCAAGAAACATCATTGCAGCAATGCCACTCACGATGAAAAGGTTGAGATATTCTGCCAAATAGAAGAAACCGAAATGTATGCCCGAATACTCAGTGTGGTAGCCGGCAGTAAGCTCGTGTTCGGCCTCGGCGAGGTCAAAGGGGCCACGGTTGTTCTCGGCATTGGCGGCAATCATATAGATGACAAAAGCGATGATGGCAGGGAGGTGTCCGGTGAAAATGAACCAGCCATTTTCTTGTGCCTCAACAATTCCAGAGATACTCATGTTTCCGGCCAGCACAACAACGGTGAGCATAGAAATGCCTACCGAGAGTTCGTAGCTCACCATTTGAGCACCACTGCGCATGGCACCAATCAAGGTGTACTTGCTGTTACTCGACCAACCTGCAAGCAAAATGCCGATAACACCCAGTGACGAAACCGCAACGATGAAGAACAGCCCTATGTTCATGTCGATGATTTGCAAGCCATTGCCCCAAGGCAAACATGCAAACATGAGCATTGACGCCACCACTACAAAGTAGGGAGCGAGTTTAAACAAAAACTGGTCGGTATTCCACAGAACAACGATTTCCTTGGTGAGAATTTTGATCACGTCGGCAAACACTTGCAAAAGTCCCCAAGGTCCCACACGCATGGGACCAAGGCGGCATTGAATCCATGCACACACTTTGCGCTCATAGAAAATGTAGATGATGGCGATGACCGAATAGAGTAGCAATAACGCCACAGCAATCAACGCACATTCAATCGTTGTCGACAACCAGCCCGGCATAACACTGTTGAGCAGGTCATCGATCCATTTTGTGACTATCCCAAAGTCAAACATATCTTTAATATCTTAATATAAATAGGTTCGTAATATACAAATGTTAATTAGCGGTCAATGTCGGGGATCACATAGTCGAGCGACGCTGTGATAGTAATCAAGTCGGCAATGAGATTGTCTTTGCATGTGAGGTCAACCACGCCCACAAGGTTAAAACAAGGCGACTGGAAATGCATGCGATAAGGCTTTTGAAATGGCTTGGAGCTTCCATCGCTTTCCAAATACACGCCAAACACCCCTCGGCTGGCTTCAATCTGCTGATACCAATGCCCCGCAGGCAATTTAATCATCTTGGGCACTTTGGCACAGAACTCGTTGCCCTCTTCCTGTTCCATCATGTTGCAGCACTGGCGCAAGATTTTAATGCTCTGCTCCATTTCCAGCAGACGCACCATGTAGCGGTCGTAGCTATCGCCGTTTTCAAGCAAAATTTCATCAAATTCCACTTCGTTGTAAAGAGAATAGGGGTTGGTTTTGCGCAAGTCGCAATGGAAGCCGGCGGCACGTGCCGAAGGGCCGGTGATGCCATAGTTGATAGCATCTTCTTTATTGAGAATACCCACATCTTTCATGCGCCCAAGGGCAATCACATTGCCCGAAAACAACTTGTGATATTCAGGAATTTTGCTTTCTAGCGTGTCGCAAAAGTTTCTCACGTCGTTCACAAAGTCGGGGTGAACATCGGCCACAACACCACCAATGCAATCGTAGCTCATCGACATGCGTGCTCCGCAAGTCTTATCGAAGATTTCATAAATGTGCTCACGCTCACGGAACGGATAGAAGAATGCTGTTGTGGCACCTTGGTCCATCGTCAAGCAACCATAGCTCAGCAAGTGGCTGTGCAAGCGCATGAGTTCGTCCATCATCATTCTGATGAGTTCGGCACGGTGTGGCACTTCGAGCCCAAGAGCTTTTTCGATGCACAAGCAGGCACAGTGGCGGTTCATGAAAGCCGCCATGTAGTCCATGCGTTCGGTATAAAGCAACGCTTGATTATAAGTCAGGTTTTCACACAATTTTTCAATGCCTCGGTGAATGTAACCCGATACGACATCAATTTTCTTGACCATTTCACCGTCAATCGAAGCACGGTAGCGCATCACACCATGGGTTGATGGGTGTTGAGGGCCAATGTTAATGACATATTCGTTGGCTCCGAATACCTTTTTGTTGATTTTTTTGAGATTACCCTCTTCGTCTTCAACCAAGCTAAACGTGTCGTCTTCGTGTTCCTCGGGGTTCAATCGCAGTGGGTTTTTCTCGGGGGCGGCATCATAGTCCTTGCGCAACGGGTATCCCACCCAGTCGTTACGCAAGAAGAAACGGCGCATGTCGGGGTGGTTGATGAATACAATTCCAAAGAAATCATAGACTTCACGCTCTTGATAGTTGGCCACTGCCCAAATGTCGCTCACAGTGTGCAAACGGGGGCTTTCACGGTCGGCAACAACCACTTTCACATGAATCATCTCATGAGTTTCGGTATTGGTCAAGTAATACATGCACCCCAGAGCATCGGGCCAGTCAACACCGGTAACCGAAGCCAAGAAATCGAAGTGCAGTTCCTCTTTCAACGCCAGAGCCAAAGCATGCCATTTCTCATCGGGAGCCATGACCAGCAAAAATTCGCCCTCGGCATCGAAAGAGGCTTCGGGACACAGTTTGCTGATTTTTTCTTGTATATCTGCCATATAGTAATGTGTGTATCTATTTTTGCTATTTTAATCGAATATTCAATTTCTCATCGTTCAAGAACCGGCTCGGTGTTTTCTTCGGCCAGTCGCATTTGCTCGGCACGCAATGCGGCATCTTGTTCACCGGCGGCCTTGGCTTCAAAAAACTTTTTGCGACTTTCTTTGCGGTTGTCACCTCCAAAGAATTTCGAAATCTTGATTTTACGTTGCAATTGCATCAGCCCGTAGAACATGGCTTCGGGGCGTGGAGGACAACCGGGCATGTAAACGTCGACCGGAATGATTTCATCGATACCCTTAACAACGCAATAGCTATTCTTGAACGGACCTCCCGAAACGGTGCAACCGCCACAAGCAATCACATACTTGGGCTCGGCCATCTGCTCGTAGAGGCGCACCAGTGCCGGTGCCATGCGATAGGTAATCGTGCCTTGACACATGATGTAGTCGGCTTGACGAGGCGAGTTGCGAGCAACCTCGGCTCCAAAACGTGCCATGTCGTAGCGGGCAGCACCCAAGCACATAAACTCAATGGCACAGCAACTCGTTCCAAAACAGAAGGGCCAAATGGAATTGGCATGTCCCCACTGCATGAGCTGGTCAAGCTTTCCTACCACTACATTGGTTCCCGAGGCATTGAGTTCTTCCAAAAGTCCATCGATATATTCGTTGTCTTTGAAGTCGTCGAACTTCATTCCTTTGATTTTCGGTCTTTTTATTTCCATCGCAAAGCTCCTTTCTTCCATGCGTAAGCCAATCCTAAAATTAAAATCACAAGAAATGTTCCCACAGCCGGCAGAGCCGAAACTTTAAGCTCCTTGGCAATCACAGCCCAAGGAAACAAAAACACAGTTTCGACATCGAAAAGCAAGAAAAGAATGGCAAACAGATAATAGCCAATGTGAAATTGTGCCATGCTGTCGCCACGAGTGGGCATACCACTCTCGTAGGTCTCACCTTTCATCTTCGTGTAGGAGCGCGGAGCAATGAGCCACGCAATGATTAATGCCGCCGCCACCAGCAACACGCCGGTGAGCGTTGCAGTAACCGCCAAGGTTGTACTTTGAATACCGATTAAAACCATAAATTTAATTTATATTCGTTTTTTAACTTATCAATTAAACAGAAATGAGCCGAAACTGCAACTTGTGGCAATTTTGACTCATCTCATCGTTATTGAAAATTCACCCAATACAACAACAGCAACCACTTGCATAGCAAGTGGCGCATAAAAGCTATTATTCTGCACCAGTGAATTAATCATATAAATACATGCAACAATATCGCTACCAAGGTTTTACCCCTCAACACGAGGGTTAAGATACTGAAACGAAACACTTTTGCGGTGCAAATATAGTAATAATTTCCGACCCTAACAAAGCTTAAAACATTTAAATTGGTGTTTAACGCAAGCTAAAATCAATTGTGAAAAGCAGTTCCTTTTCAAACAGCAATCCAAACATGAACAATCGCATTTTTTTGCTACGAAAACAAGCGCAAAAAGCTATTTTTCGCACAAAAACATGCAATTTCTCACACAAAAAGACAAACGAACTTTCGGGCACATGCTTTGCACAACATCATTAATGACCGGTTTAGGTTTAATTTAATGGTTCAAAAAACAGTGGCAATTCCACATTTAGTTTTGGGAATTGCCACCAAGTGACTATGTTTTCGGGGCAAGCAACAGAGGCCTACCCTATCTCTAATCTTTTTTGTCAAAAATTAGCGCACACGCCCAACGTAGCTACCGTCACGGGTGTCTACCTCAATTTTCTCGCCAACGTTGCAAAACAACGGCACGCGCACTGTTGCCCCGGTTTCGACGGTTGCCGGCTTTAGTGTGTTGGTTGCAGTGTCACCCTTAATGCCCGGCTCGGTATAGGTGATTTCAAGAACGGTTTTAATAGGCATTTCGGCATAGAGAACCGATTCGGTCGAAGCGTCGGTAACAACTTCCACGCGATCGCCTTCTTTCATAAAGTCGGCACCGCTCACCACGTCCTTTGAAATTGGAATTTGGTCGAAAGTTTCTTCGTTCATAAAGATCGCCTCATCTCCGTCCATATACAAGAATTGATAGGGACGGCGTTCCACTCTCACATCTTCAAGTTTCTCACCAATGTTGAAACGGCGCTCGAGAACACGTCCGTCAACCACATTTTTCAGCTTGGTGCGCATGAAGGTGTTGCCTTTTCCCGGCTTCACATGCAAAAATTCAATGCAAAAGTACAGCTGATTGTCGATTCGGACACAAGTTCCGTTTTTAATGTCTTGAGCGTTAATCATAAAAAATTTTGTATTTGGGTGTTATAAAATAAGTTCACTTTACCTTAGAGATTGCAAAATTAGTTCAAATAGAGAAAAATTGCAAAAATGTTGGTCTAAAAATCAATAGTAACTTGTATAATTTCAAAAAAGTGCCTACTTTTGCACTCGCAAACAAAAATTGGTAAATAAATAAAATTAAATAGAGATGAAAAGAACATTCCAACCATCGAACAGAAAAAAAGCTAACAAGCATGGTTTCCGTCATCGCATGGCAACCAAAGAAGGTCGCAAAGTTCTTGCACGTCGTCGTGCCAAAGGCCGTTACAGCCTTTCTGTTAGCGACACTGTTTACAAGTAATCATTCTCTTGTATAACAGTTAGGCAACTCATAGCCGTTGTAATCAATTGTGATTATGACGGCATTTGTTGTTTTTTTCAGAAAGTGAAGCGAGAGAGAGACACATTTGTATTGAGGAGATAAGGGGTTAAAGGGAGTTGCAGGATTTAAGACGATAGCTTTGAGGCTTATTACAGGCCTCTTAACCCTTAGCACTTACGTACCATTCATAAAGTTTTTTTACTCCATCTTCAATTTCCACGCTGTGATGCCACCCCAGTCTGTGCAATTTCGACACATCGCACAGTTTGCGAGGAGTGCCATCGGGTTTTGTCGCATCAAAGGTTATGTGTCCTTCAAAGCCGACAGCCTGTGCCACAAGCTGTGACAATTGCTTGATGCTTATTTCGATGCCTGTGCCCACATTGATGTGGCAATTGCGAATTTCACCCAAAGCAGGAATAGCTCCTCCGCGGCCAAAATCGGTATTGCGGTCAATCGCTCCGCCGGCAGTCGCCCCACAAAGCACTTGCGAATATTGTTCAATACCAATAATATCCTTAAAATCAACATTGAGCAACATGTGCACACTTGCATCGGCCATATCTTCACTCCACAGAAATTCACGCAACGGTGTGCCGGTACCCCACAAATTTACTCTATTATTCTCAATGCCGTAATGAGCGAGCGTGGCAAGAAGTTCGCGTTCAGATGCTCGCCCATCAACACCATTCACCGGGCGTTTATCCATGTCGTGTCTGAGGGCATGCCAATTCTGTTCATGAATGAGCTTAGCCAAGTGAATTTTGCGCATCATGGCCGGCATCACATGACTGTTTTCCAAGTGGAAATTGTCGTTAGGCCCATAAAGATTGGTGGGCATCACAGCAATGTAGTTGGTGCCATATTGCAAATTGTAGCTTTCACACATCTTTAAGCCCGAAATCTTAGCAAGCGCATATTCCTCGTTGGTGTACTCCAAAGGCGAAGTAAGTAACGCCTCTTCTTTCATAGGTTGTGGTGCATTTTTAGGATAGATGCAAGTAGAGCCCAAAAAAAGCAATTTTTCCACACCATGTTTGTAACTTTCATCAATCACGTTGCACTGCATCAGCATGTTTTGCATGATGAAATCGGCACGATAAAGCGAGTTTGCCATGATACCGCCAACGTGTGCCGCGGCAAGTACCACAGCATCGGGTCTCTCCTCATCGAAGAACTTGCGCACAGCAAGCTGGTTTGTGAGGTCAAGTTCTTGCCGGGTGCGTCCCACAAGGTTGCGATAGCCCTTTTTTTCAAGGTTACACCAAATGGCCGACCCTACGAGTCCGCGATGCCCGGCAACATATATCTTAGAAGAAGGTGATAGCATTGTTTTAAAAAGAATGAATGTTACAAAGTGTTCAAGTCATGTTCTACCATAATGCACACAAGCTCTTCAAAGGTTGTTTTACGAGGGTTCCATCCAAGTTGCGTTTTAGCCTTCGTGGGGTCGCCAAGCAACTGTTCCACCTCGGTTGGGCGGAAAAACCGAGAGTCAACCTCAACGAGCACCTTACCCGTAGTCTTGTCGATGCCTTTTTCGTCAACGCCCTCACCCTGCCATGCCAGTTCAATGCCGGCATAATGAAAAGCCAGTGTGCAAAATTCACGCACGGTGTGATATTCGCCCGTAGCAATAACAAAGTCGTCGGGGCGTTCTTGTTGGAGCATGAGCCACATGCACTCCACATAGTCCTTGGCATAGCCCCAGTCTCGACGTGCATTTAAGTTGCCCAAATAGAGTTTGTCTTGCTTGCCTTTGACAATGCGTGCCGCGGCCATCGTGATTTTCTTGGTCACAAAATTCTCGCCACGGCGCTCACTCTCGTGATTAAAGAGAATGCCATTGGAGCAAAACATGCCATAGGCCTCACGGTAGTTCACCATAATCCAATAGGCATAGAGCTTTGCGGCGGCATAGGGGCTACGCGGATAGAATGGAGTGGTTTCACTTTGTGGCACCTCTTGCACCTTGCCATAAAGTTCGCTGGTGCTGGCCTGATATATCTTGGTGCAGTGTGCACGGCCTGCAATGCGCACGCCCTCGAGCAGGCGCAACACTCCGGTAGCATCGGTTTCGGCAGTATATTCAGGAACTTCAAACGAAACTTTCACATGGCTTTGAGCTGCCAAGTTGTAGATTTCGTCGGGTTTCACTTCTTCAATAATGCGAATGAGCGAACTCGAATCGGTCATGTCGCCATAGTGCAAGTTCACCTTGCGCTTGTGCTTTTGATCACGCACCCATTCATCGAGATAGAGATGCTCGATGCGCTCTGTATTGAAGCTGCTGCTACGCCTGATGATGCCATGAACTTCATAACCTTTTTCAAGCAGAAATTCAGCCAAATAAGATCCATCTTGCCCCGTGATGCCGGTGATTAGAGCGACCTGGTGTTTATTGTCATTCATGTTCTTAACTGTTATTCTGATTAAGTGCAAAGTTACGTTTTTTTTTCCATTTCATTTCTATGAATTTATAGTATTAATCTATAACTTTGTCATACAGAAAAAACCTTGTTCAAAAAACACGGAAAAAGGGGGTGCCTGTTTGTTTGAATCGATTAATACTATTCCCCCATCTTCAATCAATATGCTAAAAAATCACTTTTTGAAACTCTTTGTTGCGACAGTTCTGTGCATGCTTGGCATCGGGCACATTTCTGCCCAACAGTCAATCAGGCTCACCACCACCAAAGCCACAAAAGGCAACAGCAACACAAAAAAATTCAACATCGAAATCTGCGTAAACACGCCCCGTGAAGTCACCATCGACTGGGGAGACGGCAAGGTAGAAACCGTGACCATCGAAACCACCGATCCCGAAACAGAAACCACAAAGCTTCGCCGACATTTTCAAGACGGAAAAAAGGAACACATCGTGAGCATCACCGGCGATGGCGTGACCTGCTTGAAAGTGAACGGACAAAAGCTGAAAAACATTGACTTGTCGAATAGCAACGACTTGCTCTCACTTTCCATCACCTCCGAGCCGGCCGTGCAAGAGCTCAACGCTTCGGCATGCACCAAGTTACAAAAATTAGTGTGCAGCAACAATGGCTTAACCCGATTGTCGTTGCCCAATGGTTTAACCTATCTTGATTGCAGCAACAACGCCTTGGGCATCACCTCCATTCCCGACCTGCAAACCGGCATGGCAAAAGAAAATTTTATCTATGCTCCCCAAAGGGCACACGACATCAATTCAACACTCATTAAGGGGTTTGTGGCAGACCTGTCGACATTCACCAACCGAAAGGGTGTTGCCACCGAAGCACAGCAAACCGAGTTTGAGTGGTATGATACCGACGGAGTTGAATTGAGCACAACTGCCTATCATGAAAATGAAGGCATCTTCACCTTCAACACACAACCCGGCACCCCAATCTATTGCAAATATTCTACCCCGGCATTCCCCGGCATAGAATTTCAAACCTCGCCCATCACTCTCACACAAAGTGCTGTCGCTTATCGATTTGGTTACAGCTATGGCACACCATCGGCCAAGGGCAGCGAAAAAGCCGGCGGAAAACTGTGGTATGCTGCCGGCCCTGTATTCACCGACAAGGAATTAGCATCGTTTAAAAACGACAAAATAGCCGGCATCAGGGTTTATGTGCATCAAGCCTATCCTCAATCCAAGGTTTTTGTGAGAGCAGGGTTGAGCCAAACCAAAGGCAATTTGGCAGAAAAAATCACCGACTTGAATGCAGGCTGGAACGAAATCATGTTTGACACCCCTGTTGAAATTCCACAAGATTCACTCTTGGCCGCCTACTTCATCAGAACCGAAAACAAAACCGATGTGGTACTTGCCGGCGACCAATCGATACGCAATGTCAACCACTTGTGGGAAATGATACAAGATCGCCAAGAAGCTCCCGAGCCCGGAGCCTTGTTCTACGAAACAAGCTGGATAAACTCGTCGAAAGACCTGCCGGCAGCCCCGGTACAAGTGCTGTTGCAAGGCGAACAATCGCACTTCGAAAACCGCATCACCGTCATTGGCTTCTATCCATCGTTCTATGCACCCATCAATGCCGCCGGTGCAAGCGAATTTCCTGTGTTGCTGGCCAACAGAGGACTAAACAAGATTGAAAAAATAGAAGTAAACTATTCTATCGATCAAGGTCAGACAACCACAGTAGAATTACCGGTAAACTTAGAGCCGTATTCTCAACAAACGATTGATGGCGACTTCTTGAAAATGACCATTCCATATCCCGACACAAAACGCCACACGCTTGCACTCGAACTTGCAAAAGTGAATGGAACCGCCGGCAACATCATGAATGCCAAATGGTCGCAACTCACACAAGGCTATCACAAAGACAAAGCATTTCCTCGTACCCCATTGGTAGAGACACTCATGTCGGAAGGAGATCCATTTGCTGCCAACGCAGAGAAAAACATCACCTCACTGCTCAACTCCAAGGCTTGGGCGGGGCACAACATCGTGCGCATGGACTATCATCTTGGCATTGGTGACCGTCAGGATACCTACGAACTACCCGAAATAGTTTTCAATTCATCGGTTGGACGTTTGGCAATTTTCAATGATGAGGAAGGCTACACCAAAGAGCAAGAAACCGTTATACCCTCAATCATGGTCGATCGCGACATCATGACCTCCTATGCAACCTATCTTTACAAAGGATCACCTTTCTTGCCCGTTCTCGACAACAACAGCATGGCTCAATTGCTCATTACCGATGCCATTGCATCGCCGGGCTTTGCCGAATTGAGCATCGTTCAAAACAAACCTGATACTCGTGGAGCTACTCAATTTGAGGTTTCGGGCGTAATTTCGCAAGATGTGGAGTTCGACAACCTGAACATCACCGTTCTGTTGGTGGAAGACGGATTGGTTGGCAAACAAACCATGTATGACGCTTTTTTACAAGAAATTGTTGAAAACGAAAATTTCGTGCATGCTCCCATTGCTCGCTCATTCATCACTCACCCACAAGGCGACGCTCTCACTGTTGAAGACAATGGAACCTACACCTATAAATCGCCCAACGTGTTCCTCGACGGCATGAATGTGAACAAATGCAAGGTTGTAGCCTTCATTCACAAAAACACCGAACACAACAAACTTGGCAACATGGTACTGAACACCACAGCCAGCAACATCGATCCCGACAAAATTCAAAGCTCATCGGCTATCGACAGGGTAGAAAACACGCACATCGATTGCACAATTGTGAGTGGCAAACTTGTTGTAAAAGGCAATGTTCAATCGGTAGAGCTCTACGACATTCAAGGGCACAAAACTGCCACACAGAATTTGCCCAATGGCATCTACATGGCACGCATCACAGACGGCAACGGAGCAATTCACTTCAAGAAACTGATGTGCCGATAAATATGTAAAAACGACTGCGACATGCGCTTGCAATCTAAGAGACTGCTTCATCCGGTGAGGCAGTCTCTTGTTATTAATAGAAACGTTTTTTGCGAATGGGGGATAAGGGGCTGTTGTTTTGCTCCTTGTCTTAGGTTTTGCGTGGAATGGCATAACACTCGTTGTTGTCGGAAACTTTATCAATCTTTTGCAACAACGACGGATGAATGAATGTAGTGGCTACTGCAACCACACCATCTACGCTCACCACCACACGGCGATCGCCCTTCACACGCACAAACACGCCCTCGGCTCCTTCAAACGGACCACCCAAAATTTTCACTCTGTCGCCATGGCAAAAATCACCGGGAGAAGGGTTGAGGAAAATGAGCTGTTCGTCGTAAGAGCCGGCAACGGCAATAAAATTATCCATTTGGCATTTGGGCACAACTATTGGCTCATGTTTTTCTTTGTTCATGTAGTAGCGAATAGGAAGTGTTGTGCTTTCTTTATAAGCCGCCATCCAACTTCGGGTGCAACGCACGAAGATGAGATTGTGAATGATGGGGGCAAGAGTCTTTATCAAGCGTCCGCCTACAACAGCCGATTTGTATTGCATGGGAACAAAATTCTCAATACCTTTTTTATCGAGATCGGCTTTCACCTTCATTTCACGCTTGTAGGTCACTCGCAAAGGGAACCATACCAATTCTTCAACTTTATTTTGTTCTTCGTTCATTGTTCTGCAAAATTAACCAAAAATGCGAGAACTCATGCTCTTATTTTATCCAAATCGGTCATTAGACCGCTAAGGTTTACATTTTTCGGTTCATCGCGTGCTTCCCGACTGCTTGTTGAACAAAATCAGTGCATGCTCGATGACCAATTGAGGTTCAATTGTGTCTAAAAAAACGAAAAACAGCAGTAAAAAAGAAATAAGAGGGCAGACGTTTCGCAAAGCCTGCCCTCTCAAAAATAGACTTGAAAAAGCTTGAATTATTTCATCACTTTTTGGGTTGCAGTGGTGCCATCGCTAAATGTTGTGATCACGATGTTCATTCCCTCAAAGGGCACAGAACTTGTCATGCCTGCCAAATTGTGGAATGTAACACTCTTCACCGCTTTGTTTTCGACAACGCCATCGATGCCGGTGGTAATTCCTTCGGTAATGGTATAGGGTAAGATGTATTCTGCGATATAATAATCTCTAATTTCCGGTTCTTCGCCAATTCCGGGTGCACTTGGTAGAAGAATGGTGTAATAGACACGTATTCTAAAGTGACATGTGAATTGCTTGAAATCGGAACTTGCATCAACCATTCGGGCTCCAAAGGTGCCTTTTTTCTCTTCATCTTTTATTGTAGAGAAAGTTGCTTCATTTGCTCCCAATCTTGCAAGAAACCACCTATGCTTTTCGCCATATTGTGTGGCTAATTCCTCTTCATGTTCTTCCACAAATTGACAAAAAGCATCAGCATATTGTTCTTCAAAAAGATAGCTTGACTTCAATCTTGATTGGCGTGCTTTTAATTCTTCGCCCAACACATCAAGGTCACATTCACGCCAAACCCTTACTAAAGCCGGGCTGGGACTGATGAAGCCTTGATTTCCTTTAAAAAATGCATCTAATATGGCAGTATAGTAGCAGTATTTTTTGTTATCCTTCTTCCAATTATAGTTTGATCTTTGCACAGTCAACATTTTTGCTTCAATTTCTCCCAGATGTACTGCTTCCTTCGGAGCGGTACCATAACTTCCTTTGTATTTTGCATTGTCGATGTGAGCTACAATAGCATAATTAAGGTTCAAATTTTGTTTTTTAGAGATTTTGTCTTCAATATTAATCCCTTGGTTGATTTCAGCTTTAGTTTTAATGAACAAAAACTGCATGTTACCTGAAGCATCCAATGCGCTCACCGTGTAGTTGTCACTTCCTATCTCGTGCTTGATTTCACCAATTTTCAGACTTACATTGTTTTCAGAAGGAATACCATGCTGTGTATCCGCAGGCTTCGAAATGCGATAAATGTCATATAACGTAGCCTCTGCCTCAGGATTGATGGTATTTATGTGGGCAGTGACTGTCACAAATTCTTTAGCCGGCAAATGGTGGTCGATGTCACTGTCCACTTCCATTTGTGAGAACTTGGCATCTTCTTGCACCATCAGGGGTATGGGATTGAAAACCGAAATTTGCACCCGATTGCTTATCAGCTGCGTCTTGTCCGTAAAATTATTGAAAAATTGCGTTTCATCTTCAACGGGATTTTGAGCAAACCGTAAATCATAGAGATATTCATGCGGAAAATACTCTCTTGCCAACCGGGCAAATGCATCTTCAAGCGTGAGATGGTTAAAATCGATATTATCTTGTGCATCGAAATTGCAATGTCCTTCGGGAGGAATGGGTTTTTCAAATTCAGCTTCCGATTCTTGTCTGTAAGTGACCTTGTAGTTACAACCGTCAGTAGTCACATTCGAGAACTTGATGACTGCAACGGGGAAATGAAGATCTTCACTCCCATAACCATTATATCGATAGGTACACTCAAGTACAATTACCGATCCTTCGGTCACATAACGCTTATTGAGCGTTGAATTTTGGATTTCAATTTTGTTTCTGTACAGGTTCAATAGATTTGGATAATCTGAAGTTGCTTCATTTTTTTGCATTTTCGAAAAATCGGTAATGCACTCGCTACTGAATTGTTGTACCTTGATTTCCAACGCATTCTCGGCAGGGAAATCTTCTGTAAGACGCAATGCCGGTGTAGATGACACAGGGGCAATGACTTGTGCGTCAACGCCTGTTGCTGTCATGAGAGCTGTGGCAATGACGATTGTTTTCAGATAATTTTTTCTCATTATTTAAAATAGATTTAATAAAATTAATTGACAATTTGTGTTATTTGTGTTGCTAACCGTATAATTGAAATTGATTCAAAGTATTTTTTGCAAAATTAACAATATTTTAACCATTATTCGCGTTAATTTTATTTAATTTTGATAAATAACAATTAATCTACTCCAAAAACACCATTCGGTCTAATGACAGATTTACAAGAAAAAGGCAAAGAGAGAGGGTGTGCCAAACCAAATTGACACCCCCATCTCTCCACCTATTGAAGCGGATAAAATTTTATTATTGCTGTCCGGTAAAAACAAATTGAAAGTCTGCAATCCGTTTGTATATGGGCAATACAGGCACTTTTACTCTATGGGGGCTTGTATTTCAGTTACAAATAGTAAGCATTATAAAAACGTTTGTTTTTATTAGACTA
>JBGYAB010000066.1:0-12917 GCA_041815985.1 Sodaliphilus sp.
AACGTCGCCCAATTGGTACATTCCAGACACCGCAGCGTGTTCAACTTTGCAATGAACGCACTCGCTGCAATTGCCGCCTATAGTTTCTTCGACAAGAAGCCATCTATCAATATAGACTTTTGCATTGAAGACAAAGGCGGCCAGCTGACTATATTCTGAGAGAGCCGAAAATCAACCATAGGGGCAAGAAGGGCATCCCTGTCAATCACAGGGATAAAGGGCTTATACCCTTGCTTCAAGAACTGAATACAAGGTAAGCTTAGCCCGAACTCAGGTTTATAAAATGGCTAAGCCTCCTTCGCTGGTTTCTTTGTAGAGCGAAGGAAGATCTTTGCCCGTTTGTTTCATTACGGCAACAACTTTGTCGAAACTCACTCGGTGAATACCATCGCTAAAAGTGGAATATAAATTGGAATCCAACGCTCGGGCAGCTGCATAGGCATTGCGTTCGATGCACGGAATTTGCACCAATCCGCACATGGGGTCGCAAGTCAATCCCAGGTGATGTTCAAGCCCCATTTCGGCGGCATACTCAATTTGTGCAGGAGTGCCTCCAAAGAGTTGACATGATGCCGCACTGGCCATTGCACATGCCACGCCCACCTCGCCTTGGCAACCGACTTCGGCTCCTGAAATCGAAGCATTGTTTTTCACCACGTTGCCAAAAAGTCCTGCAGTGGCCAGTGCGTGGAGTATGCGTGTTTCGCTAAATCCTTTGCTTGTGTGAAGATGATAAAGCACAGCCGGCATCACTCCGCAACTGCCACAAGTGGGGGCGGTGACAATTTGACCTCCACCGGCATTTTCTTCGCTCACGGCAAGGGCATAGGCATAGACAAAGCCACGACTGCGCAAACTTCCGGTATATCCTTGTGCTCTGATGTGATAGCTGATGGCCTTGCGTCGCACACCCAGTTCGCCGGGCAAAACACCCTCGGTGTCGAGACCACGCTTAATGCTGTCTTTCATCACATTCCACACCTTTTTCAAGTGTTCCCAAATGTCGTCATCTTCTCGATCTTCGACATACTCCCAATAAGATTTTCCCGTTTTTTCGCACCAAGTTTGAATTTGTCCTATGGTCGACATCTCATACACGTCTTTGCGGTAAGTTATTGAGTCTTTCTCGGCCAAGTCGCCACCTCCAATGCTAAACACAGTCCATTCGTCGATTAAAATGTCTTGTGCTCCGTAGGCTTTAAAATTCATGCCATTGGGGTGAAAATCAAGAAAAACGTTGGGTTTCCAAATGATCGCTGTGGGAGCTATGGGTTGCAATATGTCGAGCAATGCAACATCGGTCAAGTGCCCTTTGCCCGTAGCCGCAAGTGATCCATAGAGTGTGACCTCAAACCTTTTTATCTCGTTTGAATGCTGTTTGGAACAGATAAGATCGCTCACATGTCGGGCAAACTTTTCGGCGGCAAATCTTGGCCCCATCGTGTGACTGCTTGATGGACCATGCCCTATTTTGTATATTTCTTTTATTGATTTCATGATTACGTAAAAAATCTCTCACTTCTAAATTTCCATGACAAAATTAGTTATTCTTTATGAATACGGGCACTTTTTGCACTAAGTTTTTTCTTTTCTCCCGGAAAGAGAAAGAAGAAGAGTTAAGGGATAGGTTGTAAGCTCGGAAACTATCGTCTTAACTCCCTTTAACTACTCGAAAACTGTCGTCCCTTTTTTACACAAAAACACATTGCTACGGAAAAACTCCCACATCACGATGGCGGCCGTGTTGGCAATGTTCAAGCTGTGTTTTGTGCCCAGTTGTGGCAATTCAATGCAACAATCGCTGGCATCAACAGCTTGTTGGTTTACTCCTTTTACTTCGTTCCCAAAGATGATTGCATATTTTTTATTGACCTTTATTTCAAACTGTTCAAGGCTCACACTGCCGTGTACTTGCTCTATTGAGCAAATCTTGTAGCCCTCGGAGCGCAATTTTGCGATTGCATCTATCACGCTGTGATGGTAACTCCATTCAACACTGTCTTCTGCTCCAAGTGCAGTCTTGTGAATTTCGGGTGTTGGAGGTACGGCAGTAATGCCACACAGGGCAATGTGCTTGATGATAAAGGCGTCGGCCGTGCGAAACACACTACCCACGTTCATCTCGCTGCGCACGTCATCGAGCACGACTGTAACAGGAATTTTTTTTGCTTCGTGAAATTGCTTGGCAGTGATGCGATGCAATTCAAGCATGGTTTTCTTTTTCATTGACACTGTGGTTTTGTAGCAAATGATTGTGCAAAAGTAGTTATTTTGCCTCAACCAATAGCAAAAAACTCTTTCTCTGCACATTGAAAAATGCCCGCAAAAGGAGTTATCATCTCTTTCTGACTTTTGAGTTTTGTTTATGGATTAGGAAAAATCACTACTTTTTGTTCATAACCTTGCAATGAATAATCTTTAAAAAAGGATAATAACGTAACGATACGCCCAAAAAATCTCAACAACGGAGAGCTTGTGTGCGAAACTTGTGTGGAAGATTTTTTGGAATTTTAGAAAAATTGTTTCAATTAATTTGTTAAAGTTATTATTTTTGTTGATTTTTGTGTTACCAAGTATATAATTGAGAGTTTTATTAGATGTCAGTTCTTTAAAACGGACAGTTAAATAATGGATATTGAGTTATTTAAGAGAATGCTTTCGACTGAATCTACGTCGGGAGGTGAAAGAAGATTTGCCGAGCAAATGGCTGAGTGGCTCTGTGAGCAGTGTTCTTGTGAGGTAGAAAAACAAGAGGTGGGCGATGGCACGCTCAACTTGCTTTTTTCTTGGGGAAAGAATCCCCAAGTGTTTTTCTGCACGCATCTCGACACAGTTCCACCCTACATTGCGCCCACTTTTGAAAGTCTTGAAAATGGTGATGTGATGATAAAAGGCCGTGGCAGCTGTGATGCCAAGGGGCAGATATTCTCTATGTACTTGGCTTGTAAAGAACTTGAAAAACAAGGATATTCCAATTTTGCTCTGCTGTTGCTGGCAGGAGAAGAAACCGGATCGTTTGGTGCTAAGGCATATACCCAAAATAACGCCGGAGGGCAGTATGTGATTGTGGGTGAGCCTACCGAGAACAAGATGGTGACCGCAAGCAAGGGCACGAAAACGTTTGAAATCACGATTATGGGCAAAAGTTGTCATTCGGGTTATCCTGAACAAGGCGTGAGTGCCATTGAACGCTTTGTCGATTTTATGAATGTGTTGCGGACGGTGCAATTTCCTGTTGATTTGCTGATGGGCGACACTACCTATAATGTGGGTAAGCTGATGAGCGATAATCCTCAGAATGTATTGAGCGACAAGGTGCAATTTCGTCTTTATTTTCGCACCACCAAGGCCAGTGACGATTTTGTAACCGAAAAAGTGCCTCTTTTGTCAAACGACTACATTGAAATAAAGGCTTTGGGTGGCGACACACCCATGAGTTACTTCACGCTCAAAGGTTTTGACACCACGACCGTGGCTTTTGGCAGCGATGCGCCCAGACTTCACAAGTTTGCTAATCGTTCGCTGTGTGGTCCCGGCTCTATCCTTGTGGCTCATCAAGATTGTGAACATGTGCTGTTGAGCGACCTCGAAAAAGCGCGTGACCTGTATATAGAATTTTTTAAAAGAATAGTTTTTACTCAAACGAAATAAGAAAGAGATGAAAATTGTAATTAGCGGATATGGAAAAATGGGCAAAATGGTTGAACGAGCCATTGCAGAAAAGGGGCTTGAATTGGCGGGTGCAACCGAAGACGTTGTTGCTTTTGACCCGGAAATTGCTCAAGAAGCAGTGTGCATCGACTTCACAACTCCTGTCGCTTTTCGGGAAAACTTCCCGGCTATTGCCCGCAAATTCAAAGCTGTGGTGGTGGGTACCACCGGCTGGTATGACATCAAGGAAAATGTGTTTAATGCTTTTCGCGAGCAACATACGACGTTGATATGGGCTTCTAATTTCTCGGTGGGTGTGAATGTGACATCGGCCGCTGTGGAGTTGATTTCTCATTTGCTTGCCAGTGCAGGAGGCTATTCGCCATACATTATAGAGAAACATCACATTCACAAACTCGATGCACCCAGCGGAACAGCCAAAACCTTGGCCGATGATGTTGCCCGATACATGAACGTTGACCCTCAAATTACATCGGTGAGAGTGGGTGAAATTCCCGGAATTCACACAATTGGCTTTGAGGGAATGAACGACAGGATTACGGTGGAGCACGAGGCGTTTGGACGTCAAGGCTTTGCGGCCGGTGCAGTGCTTGCCGCTACGATGACCGAAAAAGTAACAACCGGGATCTATGAGTTTAAGAAACTGTTTATCGATGTGCTGAGTAATATAAGTGTAAAATAATAAAGTTGTTTTGAGCTCTAAATTTCTAATATATACAATATGCTGGAAAATTTTTTATTGAAAGGTTGCGGAACTGCATTGGTGACCCCTTTCATCAACAGTGAAGTGGACTATGATGCCTATCGTCGCATGGTGGGCAGGCAGATTAACAGTGGAGTGGACTTTCTTGTTCCGCTTGGCTCTACTGCCGAAACTCCTTGTCTTGAAGACGAGGAAAAGAAAAAACTGGTCTCTATCACTAAGGAGTTGTGCGAAGGCAGACCCATTGTGGTAGGGTGCGGAACAAATTCGTTACCTAAGACGATTGCAAACATCAAGATGTTTGAACCCTATAATCCCGATGCGTTTTTGGTGGTCGTTCCCTATTATAACAAACCCACGCAAGAAGGCATGTATGAATATTTTAAAGCTGTGGCCGAATCGACCGATAAAGGCATTGTAGTGTATAACGTGCCCGGGCGCACGGGTAGCAATATGGTGGCCGAAACCACACTTAAAATTGCCGAGTTGCCCAACGTGATTGCAGTGAAAGAGGCTTCGGGCAATATTGACCAAGTGCTTGAAATCAGGAAATATGCTCCCGAAAATTTCAGTGTGCTCAGTGGAGAGGATAATCAAACGTTTCCCTTGATGGCTGGTGGAGCGCAAGGCGTGATTAGTGTTGCATCGAACATCGCGCCGGCCATGATGAGCCATTTAACCCATTTGTTGCTTGCCGGCGAGATGGGTGAGGCACTGGTGCTTGACAACCGCTTGAAACCTCTCTACAAAGATTGCTTTGTGGAAAGTAACCCCATTCCTGTGAAGGGAGCATTGTCGTTGCTGGGCTTGTGCACGCCTGAGATGAGGTTGCCGCTCACTACTGCAACCGAGAATACGATGGAATTGATGAAACGGGTGATTGACTTATATGACTGATGAAAAAGAAATTTGCTGAAATATGTGCCCAACTCGAAAGCGGAGAGCTCAGGGTTGCCGAAAAAAAAGATGGTCGTTGGATTGTCCATTCTTGGATTAAAGAAGAAATCCTCAAAGGTTTTGCCTGTGGAGAGCTTGTCGACATGAGTGAAGGCCGTTTGGCGTTCTTTGACAAGGACACACTTGCGCCACGTTCGTTCACGCTCAACCACAAGGTGAGAATTGTGCCCGGAGGCAGCAGTGTGCGCTGTGGAGCCTATCTTGCTCCGGGCGTGATAGTGATGCCGCCGGCCTATGTCAACATAGGTGCCTATGTCGATAGTGGAACCATGATCGATTCTCATGCTCTTGTTGGCTCTTGTGCACAGATAGGAAAAAATGTACACATTGCCGCAGCATCGCAAATAGGTGGTGTGCTTGAACCGGTGGGAGCTTTGCCGGTGATTGTTGAAGACAATGTGTTTGTTGGCGGCAATTGTGGCATCTATGAAGGCACTATTATTGAACAAAACGCTGTGATTGGCACCGGAGTTGTGATCAACAAGTCTACTGCTGTGTATGATGCAGTGAACGGATGCTACATCAGAGCCAATGAAATGGGACAAATGATTATTCCGCAAGGAGCTGTGGTGGTGGCAGGCAGTCGTCCGATTAAGCAAGGACTTGGCAAAGAAGAGGGCATTCACATCTACACGCCGGTGATTGTTAAATACAGGGACGAGAAAACTGCTGTTTCGGTAGTCCTTGAAGATTTATTGAGATAAATAAAATGGATTACAATAGGCTTTTTTCGGCCGACACCGGAGCATTCATGCGCTCGCCGGTGCGCGACATCTTCAAGAGAGTTGATTTGAGTAAAATCTACTCTTTTGCTGGCGGTTATCCTTCGACCGATGCATTTGATCTCGAAGGCATAGGCCGGTGTGCCGATGCTGTCATTCAAAAACATGGGAGCAAGGCTTTCCAGTACAACGCCACCCAAGGTTGCATCGAGCTTCGTGAAGCATTGGCACAACGCTATGGAATACCGCTTGAACGAGTGCAGGTTACAACCTCGTCGCAACAGGGCATTGACGTGTGCACTCGCATTTTGATTAATCCCGGCGATGTAATTCTTACTTCAAACCCATCGTATTTGGGAGCAATACAGTCGTTTCGTTCCTATCGAGCCGATATTGTGGGAGTAAATCATTGCGATGACGAATCGGCGTTTCGCGAGTCATATTTGAAAGCCATAGGGCGGTGTCTTGACGAAGGAAAGAACATCAAGTTTCTCTACATGATCCCCGATTTTCAAAATCCTTCGGGCGAAACCTTGTCGCCGGCACAGCGACAAATATTGGTGGAGCTTGCTCGGCAATATGGTTTTCTTATCGTTGAGGATAGTCCCTATCGTGAATTGCGTTATCGTGGCGAGAGTGTCCCCACCATTTATTCTCTCGCTCCCGATCATGTGATACATTTAGGCTCCTTTTCCAAGATTTTGGCTCCGGGATTGCGTGTGGGTTGGATTTTTGCTCACCCCGATGTGCTCGATAAAATATATGTGTGCAAGCAGTCGCTCGACTTGTGCGCACCGGTGTTTGATCAACTCATTGCCACAGAGTTTGTGACAAGTGGCAGGCTTAACCGTAATATCGACAAAATCAAAAGCCTCTATAAAGAGCGTTGCGAAGGTATGCAAAACCTATTGGCAGAACTGATGCCCGAAGGAGTGACTTGGACACGGCCCGATGGCGGATTGTTCTTGTTTCTCACGATGCCGCAAGGGTTTGACTCTGTGAGATTTTATGAACGTGCGTTGAGCAATGGCGTGGCATACGTTGCAGGCTCGTTTTTTCACACCGACGGCACCGGACTGAATACCATGCGCTTGAACTTCTCGTTCATGGACATGCCACGCATTGAACAAGGTTTGACCTTGCTTGCAAGGCTCATTAAAGAAGAATTAAAAGAAATGAAACAGAATTAAATTATTCAATTATGAAACTATATAAATATCATGGCGCAGGCAACGATTTTCTCATTGTTGACGGGCGCAACGAAAAAGTGAATTTCACGAGAGAGCGCATTGTTCATTTGTGCGATCGTCACACGGGTTTTGGTTCCGATGGACTTATGATTGTGGGCAACAGCGAAAATACGGCTTTCAAAATGCAGTTTTTCAACCCCGATGGTTCTTCGGGCATGATGTGTGGCAATGGTGGTCGTTGCATTTCGGCATTTGCCGCACTGACGGGCAAAGATGCCACTCATTTTCTTTTTGAAGCTCCCGATGGACTTCATGAGAGCTGGATTGAGGGTGAACCTTGCAAAGACGGCATGGGTTGCACCACTCACATCGTGCGCTTGAAGATGAGCGATGTGGCCGATTTTAAGAAATACAGCGAAAAAGGGTATTTTATCAACACCGGTGCACGTCACTTTGTGACCACAGTCGAAGATGTAGACCGCACCAACGTGTATGCACAAGGTCGAGCCTATCGCTATTTTGATGCTCGTTTTGCTCCCGAAGGTGTGAATGTCGACTTCATGCAAGAGAAAGATGGCGTGTTGCATGTGCGCACCTATGAAAAAGGAGTTGAAGACGAAACCTTGGCCTGTGGCACAGGCATTGTTGCAACAGCTTTGGCTGCCTACATGATGGGCATTTCGCCCGAAACCGTTGAAAATGGTGTAGTGAGCTATGCAGTGCAAGCACGCATCAGCCGCTTGAGGGTGGAGTTTGAACCACAAAAGAAGTCCAACGGCGACATCTGCTTCAACAACATTTTCCTCACGGGGCCGGCCACATTGGTGGGTACTCTTGAAGTGGAAGATTGATTTTGTCGGATTGGGATTGAGGTTTTAATCGCAGTTTTTGAAATTTTAGGGCAAAATCTTGATTGTTAGCGAGAATGTTACTACCTTTGTGCCGATTTTAACGTTAAAATGACAGGAAAATGGCCTCGTATAAGTTGCCACTAAAGAGTTTGTCGTTTGGTGTTCAGGAATTTAAGTATGTTTTGAATGCCTCCTTTTTCAATGAGATTGAGGAATGCGAAGTGAGTGCGGCAACTATTGAAGCCTTGGTTGTGATTGACCGCAAGAGCGATGACATCTTTCAATGCGATTTCTCGTTTAAGGGCACAATTACCATTCCTTGCGACCGTTGTTTGGACGACATGAATATGCCGGTAAACGTGCGTTATCATCTTAGCGTTAAAGTGAGTGACCGTTGGGACGACAGCCGTGACAATGTGCTTGTGATACCTGACACCCAACGTGAGCTTGACATTGCTCCGCTCATGCGCGACACTGTGTTGCTGGCCATTCCCATTCAACACACGCACGCCGAGGGCGAATGCAACCAAGAGATGCTCGACCGCTTGAACCTCCTCAGTGCAACGGAGATTGCCGATGACAAGGAAATGCAAGAGAGTGAAGAAACAAAAGAAGAAAATTACAGATTGGGCGATAACCCTCGTTGGGATGCGCTCAAGAAATTGATAGATAACAACTAAAAAACAATAAAAGAAAATGGCACATCCTAAACGTAGACAATCAAAGACTCGTACAGCCAAGAGAAGAACTCATGACGTGGCTGTTGCTCCAACAATTGCTCAATGCTCCAACTGTGGAGCATGGCACATTTATCACACCGTTTGCCCTGAATGCGGTTACTACCGTGGCAAGAAAGTGATGGGCGACGAAGCAGCTGTTTAAAAAATATATAGCGGCGACTATCCGTTTTATATAAACATATTATTGTGTATCCTAAGTAACGTTGCTTAAAGTCAATGCTATTTAGGATATGCTTGCTTATTACATAAGTAGAGATTTTTTAAGAGACATCTGAATATGCTGAATGCAAAAATTTCCGGTATCGCATCTTATCTGCCCGATTATATCCTCGATAATGAGGAATTGTCGCGCATGGTCGACACCAACGATGAGTGGATTACTACACGCGTCGGTATCAAGGAACGGCACATCTTGAAAAAAGATGCCGGTTCTTCCTATCTTGGTGTTCAAGCAGTGAACAAGTTGCTTGAAGAAACAGGTACTAATCCAGACGATGTTGATTTGCTCATTTGTGCGACTTCCAACCCCGATTATCGTTTCCCATCGACCGCATCGGTGATTATTCACAACTGTGGATTGGAGAAAAAGTGCTATGGCTATGACGTTCAGGCGGCTTGCGCCGGTTTTATCGTGAGTGCCTACACGGCCAATGCCTACATTAAATCGGGATTGTACAAGAAGGTGATTGTAGTATGTACCGAAAAAATGTCGAGCATGGTAAACTATCAAGATCGGGCAACATGCCCTCTGTTCGGCGATGGTGCCGCTGCAGTGCTCATGGAGCCTACCGAAGAGAATGTGGGCTTTGTCGATGGAGTGTTTCATGTCGATGGCAGTGGTCTTGAACACTTGATTTACAAGGCCGGTGGGTCGGCTCACCCCACAAGCCATGCAACAGTGGATGCCGGCGAAAATTTCCTTTATCAGGAAGGTCGAGCCGTATACAAACATGCTGTGATGGACATGCTCACTTCGAGCAGAGCGGTGCTTGAACGCAACAATCTCACGTGCGACGACATTCAGTGGTTTGTCCCGCATCAAGCCAATCTGCGCATCATCGAGGCTGTGGGAGGTCGCTTGGGCATTGACGAAAACAAGGTGCTCGTGAACATTGAGCATGTGGGCAACACCAGTGCCGCCTCTATTCCCATTTGTCTCGACCATAACAAAGACAAACTCAAGAAGGGCGACAAAGTTGTTCTCACGGCCTTTGGTGCCGGTTTCACGTGGGGAGCATCTTACCTCATTTGGGGCATATAATTGACAGCACAAGTTCCGTCATTCCGGCAAAAATGATGGGCTTAATCTATATCGAAAATGCATCACTAACAACATAGTGCGGTGCATTTTTGTTTTATAAAATCACAAAAATGTTGGGTCAATGCCATTGAACAGCAAAATCGGATATTGGCTTGTGCGACATTACAATTTGTTAAAAAACTCCTTTTTATATATTATGCATAGAGCAGGTTTCGTGAATATTGTGGGCAATCCCAACGTTGGCAAATCGACGTTGAGCAATTTGCTTGTGGGTGAACGGTTGTCCATCATTACCAACAAGGCTCAAACCACGCGCCACCGCATCATGGGCATCGTCAACGGCGATGATTATCAAATCGTGTTCAGCGACACACCGGGAGTACTCAAACCAAAGTTCAAATTGCAGGAAAGTATGCTTGATTTTTCAAAAAGTGCATTGATCGATGCCGATATTTTGCTCTATGTGACCGATGTTGTGGAAACTCCGACCAAAAATCAAGATTTTCTTGACAAAGTGAGTAAAGGGAAAATTCCTGTTTTACTTGTCATCAACAAGATTGATTTGCTCAAAGGGCAAGATGAACTCGTGAAACTTGTTGACGATTGGAAACGACTGCTTCCTAATGCCGAGATATATCCTGCAAGTGCCAAGGAGAATTTTAATGTAGATCAACTCATGAAGCGCATTATCGAGCTGTTGCCCGAAAATCCGCCATACTTTGGAAAAGATGCGCTCACCGATCGCAACAGCCGTTTTTTTGTCACCGAGATTGTGCGTGAAAAAATTCTCACCGGCTATGACAAAGAAGTGCCATACGCAACTCAGGTGATTGTAGAAAAATTTGATGAAGGCGAAGATGCTATTCACATCATGGCCGTCATCTATGTAGAACGTGATAGCCAAAAGGGGATTATCATTGGCAAAGGTGGCAACAGGCTCAAGCGTGTGGGCATTGAGGCTCGCAAAGATATTGAAAGATTTTTTGAAAAGCATGTGTTTTTGCAACTCTTTGTTAAGGTTGAAAAAGACTGGCGCAATCAAGAGAACAAGTTGCGTGCCTTCGGATATATTGAGTGAGATTTTATAAATCTAAATACAGACAAGACAATAAAACTGAAATATATGGGAAGATTAATAGCAATAGTAGGTCGCCCCAACGTGGGAAAATCTACACTTTTTAACCGCTTGACCAAGACTCGTGCCGCCATTGTAAACAACACCAGTGGCACCACTCGCGACCGCCAGTATGGCAAAACAGAATGGGAAGGCATGGAAATGTCGGTAGTTGACACCGGCGGTTGGGTTGTGAACAGTGACGACATTTTTGAAGGAGAAATCAACAAGCAGGTTGAACTTGCAATCGATGAGGCCGATGTCATTCTTTTCATGGTCGATATCAAGGGAGGTATAACCGATCTCGACGATCATGTTGCTTCGATTTTGCGTCGCGCCAAGAAGCCGGTTGTGCTTGTAACCAACAAAGACGATAATAACGAAGGGCTTTATGCCGAGGCCGAGTTCTACTCGCTGGGGCTGGGTAAGCCGTTTTCTATTTCGGCCATCAACGGTTCGGGAACGGGCGATTTGCTGGACGAAGTGGTAAGGCTCATGCCTCAAAAAGAAAAAGAAGCTGTCGATGAAAATATTCCACGTTTTGCCATTGTGGGGCGTCCCAATGCGGGCAAGTCGTCGCTCATCAATTCGTTGATGGACGAAGAGCGCAACATTGTCACCGACATTGCCGGTACCACCCGCGACAGCATCTATTCTCATTACAATAAGTTTGGTTTCGATTTCTATTTGGTAGATACAGCCGGCATACGCAAGAAAAACAAAGTGAACGAAGATGTTGAATATTATTCGGTACTTCGTTCTATCCGCTCCATTGAGTATAGCGATGTGTGCATTTTGCTCATCGATGCCACTCGTGGCATTGAGTCGCAAGACGTGAATATTTTTTCTATTATTGAAAAGAACCGCAAGGGGCTCATTGTGCTTGTCAACAAGTGGGACGTGGTGACCGACAAGAGCCAAAAGGCGATAACCTACATGGAGCAGACCATACGGTCGCGTTTTGCTCCATTCTCCGATTTTCCCATTATCTTTGGTTCGGCTCTCACCAAGCAACGCATCTTCAAGGTGCTTGAACAGGCAATCAACGTGTATAACAACCGCAAGCTCTCCATTTCCACTTCGCAATTAAACAATACCATACAAGAAATCATTGCCGCCTATCCGCCACCGGCAGTTAAGGGCAAATATGTGAAAATCAAGTATGTTACCATGCTCAAAGAGACAAAAGTTCCATCGTTTGTGTTCTTCTGCAACTTGCCGCAATGGATTAAGGAGCCTTATAAACGCTATCTCGAAAATCAAATTCGTGAGCGTTGGAACTTTTCCGGTACACCCATCAACTTGTTTTTCAGGCAAAAATAATGTTCGTTTTGAAGCAAAACCGAGATTAAACCCCAAGCGGTCATTAGACCGCCAAGGTTTACTTTTTTTCGGTTCATCGCGTTGCTTCCCCGACTGCTTTTGTCTGTTTGCCGGCATCTTGGTTGCCGTTTTTTCTTGATGCAGCTCGCTACGTCTTTAAAAAGAAGACAACCAATTTGTTCAATATTCAAACAAAATCAGTGCGGTCTCTAATGACCGGTTTGGGTTAAAATGTTTCATGAAACTTTCTTTTTGACAATACTCCGTTATTTTTTATGCTGCTTCAGCAGCGAAACTAAATATCTCATTTACACTTTCTTTATTTAATGGCATGTTCGGGTTTCTCTCGAACACGTCAATAATTCGTTGCGCATAGTAGGCATT
>JBGYAB010000067.1:0-3691 GCA_041815985.1 Sodaliphilus sp.
ACTTTTCGATAATACCATAAATAATGCCCATGCTTGCATGGCATCGAGCAAAAAATAGCGTGTTGCGACGCAAGATTTAGGACTTTGTGGCATTTATATGGTAAAAATCAAAAAATAGCAATGACATGAGAAAAAACGCATTAAAAACATCTGCTTTGTGGCTTGTACTTTTGGCCGTGTGCAGTGTGTTGGGCTTGCAATCGTGCGACCTCAATGACAAAGAAACTGAGACAAACTATCCGAGTGCGTTGGTAACGATGAAAGCCACCGACAATGGCTTGCTCATGCAGGTCGATGACAGCACCGCCCTCTATGCCTCCAATTTGCAACCCTCTCAGTATCCCAAGGAAGTGCGAGCATTTGTGAGTTTCAGAGAATTGAACAGTGGCGAGAAAAAGAATGCCGATACTCGGCACAAGACGGTTTTTGTGAATTGGGTAGATACCATTCGCACTAAAAACATGGCGGAGAGCTTTAAAAACAAGAACGACTCGGCCTATGGCAAAGATCCGCTGGAAATTGTAAAGCATTGGTCTACCGTGTGTGAAGATGGCTACTTGACGTTGAGATTTCGCACCTACTTTGGCCGGCACAGTGTGCACGTGCTGAACCTTGTGCAGGGCGATAAGCCCAACGAGGTGGTTTTGCATCATGATGCCAAGGGCGACATGGCCGGCTATGTGTATGATGGAGTAATTGCTTTTCGGCTCGACAAGTTGCCCGATACCAAAGGCGAGAAAAAGGAGTTGATCTTGAAATGGAAATCGTTTAAAGGCGAAAAAAGTGTAAAATTTTATTATCGCACACGAAAATAGCCCGCTACAACGTTTCTTATGATAGATAAAACGTTTTGAATGAATTTTTTGGGCACCGACAAAGAGCAAGTAATTTACAATCTGTTCAGGAGAGGAAAATCCTCTGCTATGGACGAGCTGTATGCAGAGTATGCCAATTACTTGACCGGTATCGGTGCCCGATACATTGGCAATGACGACGACTTGAAAGATGTGCTTCAAGAGGCATTCATCAAGATTTTTACGCAGATGAGCACGTTTGAATATCGAGGAAAAGGCTCTTTAAAGGCATGGATAAGCCGCATTGTGGTGAATGAATGTTTGAGTTTTATTCGAAAAAACAAAAATATTTTTGTCAATAGCAACGAGCCGCCCGATTTGCCCGAAGAAGATCCCGAAACCGAGGGCATCGACTCTTGTACGCTCACACAACTCATACGCCGATTGCCACATGGCTACAGAGTTGTTCTCAACCTCTATGCTGTGGAGGGAAAAAGCCATAACGAAATAGCGCAACTGCTCAACATCAAGCCCAACAGCTCGGCATCACAATTTCATAGAGCCAAAAATATGCTGGCTCAACTCATCAAAGATTACAAAAAGAATAGGCAATGAACAACAAATGGTTACATGACTTGAATAAACTTGGCGACTATGAGAAAAACGCGCCGGAGGGTTTGCTCAACGACATCAAGGCCGAGATGTTGCGCCGTGGCGTTGCACCTGCCCACGTGTCGGGCAAAAAAGCTGTTCCTTCTTTCATGCTGTGGAGGCGTGTCGCCGCTGTGGCAATCATTGCCGTTGCGCTGGGGGCAGGAGTTTTTTGGTTTACCAATCGTGGAGGCCAAGGACGCTCGGTATCACCGGTTTTAACCAATAACGAGCAGGTTGCAAAAGCAAGCAATGGAATTGCACAAAGTCATACCTCTAAAAATGTTTTTGCACAAGAAGCATACCCGGAGAATGTGAATGAAGAAAAAACACATTTCGGGAGAAACGAACATCGTCACCCCGGTACATTGACTACCGAAAATGTTGCGACAGATGGTTTGATTGCCGAGTTACCGCAAGCGCAATCTGCCGTGTTGCATGAGGGAGCAATGCCACACGACTCGACAACAACCGCCCCCACTTTTCTTGCAACTCACACAACCCGGGAAAATGAAAAAACAATTCAATACGACAGGCACTCAGAGCACGTTAACTATGCTCATTATAGCGGATATTTGTCGAATGTCGACAATCACAAATCTTCCACAGTCAAACTCGATGCTCATTTTTCGGGGCTGATGAATGAGCACATTACGAGCAGGCGCGGAATGATGCTGGCATCGGCCAACCCTTATGGCAACTATGATGCCGATATGGCAGGCTCCAACAGCGAAGGACTCAGACCGACCGAGTGTCAGTTGCACAGCAAGGAACATCACGATCACCCGATAAGGGTGGGAGTGTCGGTGCGTTATCATTTGAACGACAAGTGGAGTTTGCAATCGGGCATCAACTACAGCTTCTTAAGCTCCGATTTTACGCAAGAGAACGAGAACTCTGCAATTCGTACCAACCAAAAGCTGAACTATTTGGGAATTCCTTTGAGTGCGAGTTACAGCATTTGGCGCAATAAGCATGTAAACTTTTACATTACTGCCGGCGGACAGCTGGAGAAACTGGTGAGTGGGAAAACAAAAACGAAACACATCGAGGCCGGGAAAAACTTGATGACCACAAATGGTGATGTTAAAGAAAGGGAATTTGTATTTAGTACCAATGCGGCGGCAGGAGTTGAATACTCTGCAAGTCGAAGGATTAGTTTCTATGCCGAGCCGGGAACGGTTTATTACTTCAAGAACGGTAGCGACATTCGTTCAATTTACACCGACAAGCCGTTGAATTTCAATTTGAATATAGGGTTGAGGATAAATTTAAACAATTAGCCGTTGAAACTGCCAACCGTTTGTTTTGCTCTTAGCGATTAAGGGCACGACATGACAACTATTTTAGGCACAGATTTTGTGAATACCTTATTAATATCGTAATTTTGCAATTACAAAAAAACAATAAGGAGAAAACAAAAAATGAGTTTTAACGAAGTTCCCGTTTTGCTGCTCACGGGTTATTTGGGTAGCGGAAAAACAACATTGCTCAACCGCATTCTGCAAAATGAAAAAGGCATTAAATTTGCGGTTATCGTCAACGACATTGGTGAAGTGAACATCGATGCCAACTTGATTGAAAAAGGTGGCATTGTGGGAAAAAAGGACGAAAGTCTTGTAGCTCTGCAAAACGGCTGCATTTGTTGCACCTTGAAAATGGACCTTGTGGAGCAGTTGCGCGACATCACGGCCATGAAACGCTTCGATTACATTGTGATTGAAGCCAGTGGAATTTGTGAACCTGCTCCAATTGCACAGACGATATGCTCGATTCCTCGCATGGGACCGGAGTTTGTGAAAGACGGTGTGCCACGTCTCGATTGCATTGCCTCGGTGGTCGATGCTTTGCGCTTGCGCGATGAGTTTAATCGCGGTGACGACCTCACTCGTGGCAATATTGCCGAAGATGACTTGGAAAACCTCGTTATCCAACAAATTGAATTTTGCAATCTCATTTTGCTCAACAAAGTTGCCGAAGTTGATGCGCAGGACTTGGAGCGAATAAAAAAAATCATTAGAGCTATTCAGCCTAAGGCCGAAATCATTGAGTGCAACTATGGAGATGTTGAACTCGACCGACTTATCAACACACATTCTTTCAACTTCAACGATGTTGCGACTTCGGCAACATGGATTCAAGAAATTGAAAACCGCAATGAAGCCGATGAAGAGCATGACCATCATCACGACCATCACCATCATGCAGAAGAACACAATCATCACCATCATCATCATCACCATCAT
>JBGYAB010000068.1:0-3704 GCA_041815985.1 Sodaliphilus sp.
AAAGAGCAACAAAAAGTACCACCTCAACTAACTCTTTTTGATTAGGGGGGCTTACTTTTTGAAAAAGAAACTCGAAGTCCGATAATTAAGGGCTTCGAGCAAGATTTTTTATGTCCTTTAGACTTTTACCGGACAGCAATATTTGTATACACAATATCAAACCAAAATAGTTTCACACATGCTCAGATTCGCATGTATGCAAGTCAAAAGTTGTTCTCACAGGCACTCAACCTGTCGGGCTATCTTACGCTTAATCGTTACATCAATGACGGATTGAAGTTTTCAACCTCATATACAGGTTTATTGGGAGGATTAACTATCAGCTATGTTCAATCCAAATGGGGTATCCAAGCCAATTACAGAACAGCCATCAGCTACATGTTCAATGAAACCAAAACCCGCATGGCTCCAAATCTTCAATTGAGTGCTTACTATAATATTCGTAAAATACGTTGCGCTATAAGCATCAACAATCCTTTTATGAATGCTGTTAACACCACAGAAATCAACAGCAAAGCTATACAAGGACAAACATATAAATACCAAAAATACAATAACAACTTGGTAACGATTGCATTCAGCTACAATTTCAGAATTGGAAAAACTCGTAATCTGCAAAAACAAATAAACAATACAGATACTGATACCGGAGTTGTCAGGTGAGCTTGAATGAAAAATCATAGAGAAATTGCAGAAAAATCGTTGATTATAGTTAGCTTGGAGAGAAAACAAGATTGAACCCAAATCGGTCATTAGACCGCTAAGGTTTACAATGATCGGTTCATCGCGTGCTTCCCGACTGCTTTTGTCGGCTTGCCGACATCTTGGTTGCCGTTTTTTCTTGACGCCGCCCGCTACGTCTTCAAAAAAAAGACAACCAATTTGGTCAATATTCAAACAAAATCTGTGCGGCCTCTAATGACCGATTTGGGTTAAATGACTGGAGAAAAATCACTATTTCTTGCGATTGCACACTATGTAGAAAGTATGTATCTTTGCATCGTAATCATAAATGAGGATAAAAACACCTTGTGAAGGTGATGCACTCTTTTAGAAAAAACATAGCAAAAGTGTGCTTCACGCAAGGAGAAAACACTCCATAAAATAAAGGTGCAAAATTGTATGCACCACAAGAAGTGATGAGCCGGAACAGCTCTTCATTAAGATTATTGAGAAATAAACAGCTATTGACAAGAATAACTATGGAACAGCAATCTTTTTACACGACATTTCAAGCCGGTTGGTGCAACGCTTGGATACCGGCTTGGTCGATGGTGCTGATACAGTTTGTATATATGGCAATATTTAAAGAAGGTGGCAAACGTGCCGTTGACACCTCGTGGTACACTCCCAAAGACAAACGGAATGCCCTGGCAAGCACGTGCCTGCAAATTGCCTTGTTGGTGCTTTCGGTTTTCGTACCACTCAAGTATGACACAGCATGGTTCATTGCCGGAAGCATTGTTTTCGTCATTTCTTTGGCAGCATTCATTTGGGCGTTTCACAGCTATGCGGCCACTCCTGCCGGGCAAACCATCAAGAGCGGTATTTACCGCCACTCGCGCAATCCCATGTATTTTTTCTTTTTCACGGCCATGTTTGGTGTGTGCATTGCTTCGGTTTCGTTGTGGTTGTTGCTCGTTATCATTCCCTTTGTCGTCGCCACCCATTTCACCATCTTAGGCGAAGAACGCTATTGCGAAAAGACCTATGGCGAAGACTATGTTGCCTATAAAGCTCAAACTCCGCGCTACCTGTTTTTTAAATAAACAACCCACATAAAAACATGAGTGAAAAGATTGAAAATAAACTGACCAATGTGCCCGAAACCATGCTGATAACGCTGTGGGCCAAGGCAGAAGAAGCCAAGCGCACCGATGCCTTGCTGCACGATGAAAAGGCGGCAGAAATCATTCAAAAAATCAACTATGACTTCTCTAAGTTTAAAAAGGCAAAATTCTCACAGGCAGGTTGCTGCATCAGGGCAAACCTCATCGATCAGGAAGCCCGAGAGTTTTTCTCGCAACATCCCGATGCCGTGGTCATACAACTGGGAGCAGGCATTGATGCCCGATACGAACGTCTGCACCGTCCGGCAATAACCCATTGGTACGACTTAGACTTGGAAGAAGCCGTTGCACTACGCAAGAAGTTTCTCTCGGAGAGCAAGCGCAACACCTACATACCGTCTTCCATGTTTGACTACGATTGGATCGACAGCGTGAACTCACACGGCAAACCGGTACTCATCATCGTAGAAGGCGTGCTCATGTATTTCGAGCCCGAGCAAGTGCAGGCTTTCTTCGACGAGTTGTGCCACCGCTTCGACAATGCTACCGTGCTGTTCGACATGCTTGCTTTCGCGCTGGTGGGACATTCCAAATATAACGACTCGGTGAGAAAAATGGGCAAGAACAAAGATGTGGAATTCAGATGGTCGTTGCTCGACACCAAAGAAATGGAAACATGGAATCCCAAAATAAAAATTGAAAAGGAGTATTACATGAGTAAGCATGCACAAGGGCGTTATCCGTTCGTTTTCAGCATGCTCTATAAAATTCCATACTTTTTTCGCCGTTTCAACCAGCGTGTGGTGAGGTTGCACATAGGGCAATAGCGACACAACAACAAGAACATGCCTGCAACAAAATCATTTATAATACAACAACAAACAAATTAATTAATAATTAAACATTTATGCAATACATTATCGCTACATTCATCGCTTTTTTTGTCCTACGACTCATTTCACTGTCTTTTTCTATTCGCAACGAAAAACGCCTGCTGCAACAAGGAGCAGTGCAGTATGGCAAAACCAACTCTCTCTTGCTCACACTGGCACACATTGCCTATTACTTTGCCGCACTCTACGAGGCCTATCGCTCGGCAACCGATTTCAACACCATTTCCTTTGTGGGGTTGGCTGTTACGGCCTTTGCCTACTCAATGCTGTTCTATGTCATCTACAAACTCAAAGACATTTGGACAGTGAAACTCTACATCGTGCCCAATCAGCGCATCGACAGGAGTTTCTTGTTTAGGACAGTGCGTCACCCCAACTATTACTTGAACATCATGCCCGAACTCATTGGTGTGGCTCTGCTTTGCAACGCATGGGCTACCCTTTGCATTGGCTTCCCCTTGTACGTGTGCCTGCTCATCGTGCGCATACGTCAAGAAGAAACAGCTATGAAAGGGCTGTTGAGCAATTAATCCGCGCTACTTTTTTTCATTTTACAAGCAGAACCCCTTGAAATGCAGTGATTGCAACACAAGGGGTCTTTTTTCTTCCATTCATTGCAATTGACAGTGCATTGCATCACGCGTATTGACCTGCATTAACCTACATTGAGCTGCATTTTTCATATTTTTCAATGTTTTTTTTTAGAAAAAATTTGTTTCACTGGTTTTATTTGGTTATATTTGCCCCCAATAAGTTACAATATGAAATGAAAACCATCTGGAAAACTCCAATTTTCATATTAAAACACTGTCACCTAATTACACCATATTAATTAATATTTTTATTTATTACAATAGTCCGTTAAATTTTTGTGGTTTGCGAAGCTTTCGCCTCAAATCCAACAGAAATTGGTGCAGAAAATAAATCTGACAGGTATCTGAAAAAGAATGGATTAGATAACGTAATATAACACATAAAAATCGGATATCTCGCTGATTTTCAGTAACTTTATAGGTTGAAA
>JBGYAB010000069.1:0-29831 GCA_041815985.1 Sodaliphilus sp.
AAAAATGTAAACCTTAGCGGTCTAATGACCGATTTGGGATTATGTTTTCTCACTTCTCCACACAGTAAACATGCCACATTGTTTTTATCTGCAAAATGTAATGTTCATAATCTTTTAATTAGTACCTTTGCAGTTGCACTTGGTGGCTCTCGGATCGGCATTCGCCTCCGACAGCTAAAAGGGAATCGGGTGAAAATCCCGAACAGACCCGCTGCTGTGAGTTCCGCCCAAGTCGGTGTGCGTTTTTATCACAGTCCACTGTTGACACGAGCAATGGGAAGGACATGCGCACTGATGGAACAAGTCAGAAAACCTGCCAAGTTGTTGAGCGACGGCAATCATGCTTCACGACATTGTTTTGAGGAGAAAAAAGCAACATGCGATTGCACCGCTTTGACATAACTTTTTGGCTCTCGTGGAAATAGAGTCAAAACACATTTAGTTTTTTTATTTTTTACTCTAAAACAGACTATAATAGAGACGTTTTGGGCATAGTAAGCAATATTGAGTGTGACACTGCCTTTTTACAACAACATGGGTTACAGGCTACAGCTCACACCAATGCAAAAAAAATGAAAACAACATTCTTTTTTAAAATTATATATTAACTATGAGGCAATTAAAACTATGTTTTCTGCTGATTGCACTGCTCATGGGTGGCGCAATTCAGGTCTCTGCTGTGCAACAACAGCCCTTTTCGTGGAACGAAAGTGATAAAACTTTTTATCTCAATAATTCCGATGGGCTTGAAACCTACACAGTAGAGGGTTCAATTACCTTCAAAGGCAAAAAGGGCGGTTCCATTCCAAGTTGGAGAGACTGCGGAGTGGTCTTCGTTCCCAAAAACGAAGGTGACAAGATTATGATTACAGTGAATAGTTGCTCCCTTGCCGGAGAAAACTATTTGCTACTCTACGACGGAGCTATTGAAAAAATAGCCAACAATGTGTCAGACGGCAAAGATCAAAGCAAATATTTGCCGACCGGCTGGTTGAAGAAACTGCAAAACGACGCAGACGGCTACACCTATACCTCGCAAAGCGACGACGGCAAGGTTTCGTTTGGCTTCCACTCAAAAGATCCCCAAAATCAGGCATTCGACATCACGGTAACGAGCATCACTCCCAAAGAGATGACCTTTGGCTCGGCTACAGCCTTGACCGACGTGCAAGACATCTATCGTGGCGCAAAAGATCAAATTATCTTTGGCGTGAACGTGAAGACCGAGGGTGCTTTGAATGCACTCACAATGGACGAACTAACGATTAGCACCAATGTGCTCAACGGCAACAACATGCTTTCTAACCTGCGCCTCTACAAAGGGAAGAAATTCTCTGCCGACAACCTGCTGGCTTCGGACAATGCCGGCGATGCTCTCACAGCCACCAACGTAACTCTCAAAGGAGGCAACAACTACTTCTATGTGGCTGCCGACATCAGCAACGATGCCAAAGGCACAATACCCGGCCTTGAAGTTACATCGCTCAAAGTGGGCAACCAAGTGCACACACTCATTGCCACCAAGGGCAATGATGTGAAGATTCAAAACATTATCTTAATGCCGGCCGAATCCAAAACCTACATCATCGACAACGAAGCAGAATTTTACGACGATGGTGGCAAAGACAACAAAATTTCGGAGAACTTCACCGGTTCTGTCACTTTTGTTCCGGCAACGGCAGGCCATGCCATTAAAATAGATTTCTCTAAACTTGCCATTTTCAACACATCAAATATCGGTAAAAACGATGTGTTGAAATTCTATAACGGACGTGTTGCCGACGAATCGCAACTCATCACCACTTTGCTCAAAGAAGCCGAAACCGTGAAATCGTCGGCCGGCGATGGTTCGATGACAGTTACACTCAAGAGCATCACAGGTGTTCCTGCCGAGGGTTGGGAAGCCATTGTTTCGCAATTCCTGCCCGGCGACATGACATTCAGTAAGCTCACTTCGACACCGGTCGGCGATGCAACAGTATCGGCCGGCGAAAAACAAGTGCAAATGCTTGTGTTTGACGTTGTGACCGACAACACTGCTTCGCCTCTCAAAGTCACCAACGTGGCATTGAGCACTCCCGATGCCAAGAACTTGGCCAAGGCACAAGTTTACTATTTGGGCAAGAAAAACGTGTTCTCGACAAGCAAAACATTTGGCGAAACTGCTGTGAACGGCAACAACATCAATGTTGCCGGCGAACAGCAACTCATCGAAGGTCACAACTACTTTGCCGTGGTGCTTGACCTAAACGACAAAGCCAAGAATGGAGAAACCATTTCGCTCACACTCAACAATGTGACCGTTGGGGCAACGGTGCAAGCCACCAATCCCGTGCCTGCCACTCGCACAGTGGACAACGTGGCACGCGCCACCAAGGGCACACACACCTATACCATCAGCGAACCTTGGAAGTTCACCCACACTCCTTCTCCATACAATCCCAACAAGTATGAAGCCGAAGATGCCGACTACATTGTAACGTTTATTCCTGCCGAAGCAGGCTTCATGGCACAAATCGACTTCTCGAAGTTTGACGTCACTTACAGCGACAACACATGGGGCACCAAAGCCGTATATGAAATATATAGCGGTGAAACGTGTCAGCAAGCCAACTTGCTGTGGAAACTCAACAATAAAAACGATGCCACCAAAGGTCCCGGCAAGACTTTGCGCTCTGCTGCCGACAATGGTGCCATCACCATCAAGTTCAATCCCAAGACTACACAGAGCTATTATGCCGCATCGGGTTGGTTGGGCACAGTGACCCCATTCAAAAATCACGAAATGGCGATTAGCGACATTGAGGTAAAACAAAGCTCTACCGACATTTTGCCCGCCGGTGCCATGAATGCCGAAATTATCGACTTCAAAGTACTGACCGAAGGCAATCTGACAAAGACAAAAATCAAAGAAATCGCGCTTGACCTCAAAGGCTGTCAAGAGCAATTGAGCAAAGTGAATGTTCTCTTTGGCACATCGGCCGACAAGGCTGCAGCCACAAAGTTTGGCTCTGTTGAAAATCCGGCAACCTCGGCCATTATCGTAACCGGCGAATGTGAACTCACCGAGGGTGCAAACTACTTCTGGGTAACAGCCGATGTAAAAAACGATGCCGCCGCCGAAAGCAAAATAGATGCCAAGCTCATTTCGCTGAAAGATGCCGGCAACATTGTCATTTCGACAACCAATGGCGATCCCGAAGGCGAACGCACAGTAAAATATATCTTGAACATGCCGGCCGACACAACCGTAGTAACAGTTACCAATCCTCTCATGTTCTATGACGACGGCGGTGAAAACGGCGACGAAACACCCAAGTTCAAGGGAGTTGTCATTTTCAAATCGGGTAAAGCCGGACATGCCGTTAAAATCGACACCAAATCATTTTCGGTGGGCAACGGAAAGCTTTACCTGTATGACGGCAGTGAAGTAAATGATGCAAACCTTGTAGACAGCTATTCCTACACATCAAGTCCCAAAACCTACATTTCAAAGGCCGAAGACGGTTCGCTCACAGTGAAGTTTGAAAGCACGACTTCAACCTACAGCAAGTATGCCGGCTTCGCCATTGATGTGAGCTTGCACGAACTCAAACCGTTCGGCATCGAATCGAGCGTGACCGAGGCTGCGGTTACCACTCCTGTGGTGCGTGGCACAACCAACGGACAAATGCAAAAACTTGTTGTAACCGTGAACGGCGACCGTGGTTCACTCAAACTGAACAACATCAAGTTCAACACCACCGGCACCACCGACATGGGCAACATCAAGAATGCCAAACTCTACTTCACCGGTCACACCAACACATTCTCTGACAAAGATTTGGTGGCAAGCGTGGCAAATGTGACCACCGAACCAAACATGCTGTCGGCAACCCATGCTGTTGAAATCGCAGAAAACGGCCAGTTCTACTTCTGGCTCACCTATGAGATCGACAACAAAGCCACTGCCGGCAACAAAGTAGTCGCCAAGATTGAAAGCGTAGATGTTGACGGAAATCCGATTGCAGTGAGTGGCGATGCCACAGAACGTGAAATCAAGGCAGGACTTGCCGGCAATTTCACTATCGGTGCAAGCAATAGTGCTCACTACAAGACCTTTGCCGAGGCTTCGGCCGCTCTTGCAGGTGGCATTGAAGGAGCGGTGAACTTCACCGTAGAACCCGGTGTTTACAAAGAAAACGTAATCATCAGCCATGTTGACGGAGTAAGTGCCGAGCACTCCATCACATTCCGCGGACAAACTACCAACGTTGCCGACGTGAAGATTATTGGTAAAGGATTTAGCGATCCAGCCTACGGCCAATTCAAATCGGGCATGTTTCTGATCGACAGCACAAGCTATGTTACCCTGACCAACATGACGTTTGCTCCAACCGACCAAAGCTATCCTGCCGTTATTCACGTCTACAACCAGAGCCGCCATGTTACACTCGACAGCATTTCGGTTATTGCCAACTCGGTAACCGCTTCAAGCGGTGCCAGTGGCATATCGCTCGTGCGCATGGACAATCAACGTGCAGAAGGCAAGTACAATGACTTCCTCACCGTTCAAAACAGTTCTTTCTCGGGAGGCTACATCGCTCTATATCTCGGAAGCAACGGAAATGTGAAGCACACTGCCGAAGAAGGACTCGTGGTGAAAAACAATGTCATCAACGAAGCCGGCAGCAAGGGAATCTACGTGACGATGGAAAACAACGTACTCATCGACAACAATGTTATCAACCAATCGGGCACTCAAAAGACCGACTATCATGGCATCGACTTGAATCGCGTGCGTGGCAAGAGCGTGGTGAGCAACAACCGCATTGTGAATTCTCACAGTGCATACAGTTGTGGCATTGAGTTGCGCGGAGAATCGTTTGGTAGTGACAATGAGCCAGTTCTTGTTTACAACAACAGCATTTCAATCACCAACTCGCCAAACACATCAACGACCGGTATTGAGATTGACGGCGACAACAAGAACATTCATCTGTACTACAACACCGTGCGCATTGCCGGTGACAAAGGTTATGCTTTCTACACTGCAAGAGCACGCAGCAACCCCATGTACACCAACATTAAGTTGCAAAACAACCTGTTGCAAAACCTCTCCGGCTCCGACTGCATGTTCATTCACAACGACTACAAGGAAAAAGCTTTGTTCAGTCACAACGCATTCTATGCACAAAACGGCAAAGTGTGCAATGAAATGGATTTTGAAGCCTTCAAAGCATTAAACGGCGTCGAAAATTGCATGCTCGACACTGCCGAATTCATCAGCGAAACCGATTTGCAACTCAAAAAGGCCGGCAAACTCAACGCCGCCTTGCCCGTAGCATTCATTACCACCGACTTGAAGGGTGTGACCCGCCATGCGACCACTCCAACAATTGGTGCCTATGAATACAAGAACGTTGTGATCGAAGATCCCAAAATTGCCCAAGGCTATCCGATGATGAGCAACATCACCGAAACCTCGGCCATCGCCAAGACAAAATGGAACGTGAGTGGCAAACTTTACAGCAAAGTTGAAAAACTCGTACCGGGCATTCCCGCACCGGCACGCATGCGCACCGTGCTACCCATGGAAGCTCCCACTGTCGCCGATCTGCTGAACGGCACGCCTGCCGACTATGCCGCCGGCGAGGAACACAGCACCAACTTCGACGGTCTCAACCCGGCAACGCAATACAAGGCTTACTTTGTGCTTGTGAGCGCACTCGATGGCACACAAAGCGAAGTAATTGAAAGCGAAGTGTTCACAACACAAGCCCACATCGATGCACTCAAAATTGAGTTGAACAAGCCCTACGCCACTATAGCCATGGGCGACAATTGCAACATCACTCCGGTGGTGACCGGCGGAACAGCCCCCTACACCTATGAATGGCGCAATCAAATGAACGAAGTTGTGGGACACGATGCCACATTGGCGGTTACACCGGCCTACACCTATGGCTACAAACTCTCGGTAACCTCGGCCGACGGTCAAACAGCCGTTGCCAAGACCGCCGTGCATGTGCTTGGTGAAGCTGTGACAGCGACATTCGACGACAATTACCTCGATTCAGACTCGTTCTTCAAAGGCGACTATGCCAATGATGTGTTCTATAGCGGTTCATACGCCTTCCAAGTGTCGAACAATGGCGGTTGGTGGTCGGGCTACGCTTTGAGCAACCAAACCTCAACAGCGTTCAAGAACCAAAACGACCAATTCCATTCGGCATCAGGCGGAGCCTACAAAGGGTCGCCCAACTTCTGTGTGGCATACCCATGGACCATGGGGTACGGCGAAGATGCAAAAATCAGTGTAACCAACGCAACCGAAGGCGAAGTATTGAAAGGCGTGTTTGTGAACAACAGTGCCTGGACAATACACAGCATGACCGTTGGCGACCAATTTGCCAAACCATTTACCCAAGGTTCTTGGTTCAAAATAACCGCTCATGGCACAGCCTCTGACGGAAGCACAAAATCCACCGATTTCTACTTAGGTGACTTCCGTAGCACCAATCCTGCCGAACACTACATGGTCAAAGACTGGACTTGGTGGGATTTAAGCCCATTGGGCAAAGTTGTGACCGTCACATTCTCGTTTGCCGGTTCCGACACCGGGAAAAACGGCTTGAACACACCGGCCTATGCTTGCTTCGACAATTTCAACATTGCCGATCCCAACTTGACCGGCACGAACGAAATCGGCAACAACAAGGCGATGATTAGCGTTAATGGCAACACCATTCAAGTGAGTGGCGCAACCCATGTTGCAGTCTACACCATGACCGGCGCACAAGTGAGTGCAGGCCATGCCAAGGTGGACGTTGTACCCGGCGTTTACATCGTTGTTGCCGACGGACAATCTCACAAAGTGATGGTGAAATAAACACTCCAAATGAGGCTATAAGCCAAATTTCTTCCAATAGCAAAGGGCGAAGATGCAGAACCGACATCTTCGCCCTTTCGTTGTTAATTTTCTTCAAAAAACTGAGCGATTTGAGGTTAATTTTCATCATTTTTAGGTATTGGACACTCCGAAAACTGCAAGTAATTTTGTAAACTCAAATCGGTCAGCAGCCCGCTAAGGTTTACATTTTTCGGCTCATCGTGTTGCTTCCCGACTGCTTTTGTCTGCTTGCCGGCATCTTGGTTGCCGTTTTTCTTGACGCAGTCCGTTGCGTCTTCAAAAAAAGACAACCAATTTTGGTTAACATTCAAACAAAATCAGTGCATGCTCTAACGACTGATTTGAGGTAAACGATTTCATAAAACTCATTTTGAGAAGAATCTTTATTTTATTTTTATATTAACAACAATTATTAAAAAAATCAACTATTTATGATTAAAAAATTTACTTTTGCACTAATGAGTGCTCTGTTATGCGGAACAACTGCATTTGCAGCGACAAAAGTCGCAACGTTTAAATTCGACCAAAATTATTGGAACATTCCAAGTCAAGACGGTAAAATCTTGTTGACCGACAACACCTCCATCGTGCAAGACGGAGTGACCATGAAATTTTACAATATTGCCGGTGCCAACAAATGGTGCGTGCTGGAACCACCCACGTTCAATTGCCCCAAAGATGCAAAATTCTCGTTTGAAGTAGGCAACGGTGGTCAAATCACTAAAATTATCTTCACAACCACTCCCAACAGCGATTTTGAAGAAGACGGTCATTACACCGGCATTAAATGGCTGGGACAAGACACCTATAACTGGATTGGCAGCAAGGCGATGGTAAAAATCAAATGCTTTGATGACAGTGGCTTCAAAAAGATAGAAGTAACCTATGAAGCGCAAGAAGTAACAGGCGTAGAAACAATTGAAAGCAACAACGAGCCGGCAGCCGTCTACAACATGCAAGGCGTGAAATTGGGTACGAGCAACATGCTCAACAATCTGCCGGCAGGCATATACATTGTTGGTGGTAAAAAAGTCGTAAAATAATCCTCACTTCAATCATTTTTTCACAAGTGCCCGCCCGGTTGAGGCTTGTCGCTCGTTCTCTTGCTCTTTCAGCACAGGGCAACCGATGGCGACAATTCTCACATCGACAGGCACTTTTCTTTTTTATTCATGTAAAACATCAAAATGAAAGCCGGCTTTTGCCAATTGATGCAATCAATGGCGTATGGTGGCAGAAAAACTCAATACCATCTTCCTCACCACAATATTTATTTTATTAATTATCAATAAATTAATAAGCAAACATTTGTTGTTCAAAAAATCATTAACCTTTTTTAACACGTTTTCATGAAACTTTTTGTCGTAGTTTTGCGTCTATATGTTGTAAATGTCCGCAAAAAACATCTACAAGAGAGAATAAACTTTAAGACAAACTTCAACAACAAAATGATTCATAATGAAAAGGTTATTGCTACTGTCACTACTGACTCTGTGCGTGAGCATGTCGGTACCGGCACAATATTCTGTAAAATTTTTAGCGATCGACTCTGCCGGCGAAGGCGAGCCCTATGCCACGGTGCGCATTTTTAAAGCCGGCAATCCCACCAAAGTGGTAGTGACCGGTGTTACCGATCTCAACGGAAAGTTCAATCAACAACTCACAGCCGAAGGCGACTACAAACTCACCATCGCCGCCGTGGGCAAGGTGAATGTTGATCGCGACTTCACGGTGAACAATTCTGCCAAGATTGCCAATTTGGGCACCATTGTGCTGGGAGCCAATGCCCAGACACTGAAAGAGGTAACCGTCACAGCACAAGCTCCACTGGTGAGCAACGAGATTGACCGATTGAGCTACAACGTGCAAAACGATGAAGACAGCAAGTCGAAAACAATCTTCGACATGTTGCGCAAGGTGCCATTGGTGAGCGTCGACGGGCAAGACAACATTAAGGTAAAAGGAGGTGGCAATTTCAAGATTTACAAAAACGGACATCCCGACCCAAGCATTTCAAAAAATCCCAAAGAAGTTCTCAAGGCCATTCCTGCCAACATGATTAGAAAAATTGAGGTCATCACCGAACCCGGAGCAAAATATGATGCCGAGGGAGTGAATGCAATCCTTAACATCGTTACCATGAGCGATGTAACGTTTAAGGGTGTTACCGGCACAGTTTCGGCAGGAATGAGCAACAACGCCTCACCCAATGCCAACACCTACATCACAACTCAATTGGGGAAGTTCATCACCAGTCTCAACTACGGTTATCAAAGACATAGTTCCCAAGATCAAAAGCAAGGCCATCACGGAATAATACACTATCCCAATGGCAACTCCTTGCATGAGAATCACAACGGCATTGCCTCTGCCAATGTGCACTACGGCAACATTGAAATGAGCTTTGAGCCAGACACTCTCAACCTGCTTTCCCTCTCTTTTGGCGGTTACTACTACGATTACACCGGCAATGGGGTAGGAAAAAACTCCTTGGTCGACAAGTTGAATAACGTGATATCGGCCTACAATCTCAAAACCAATTATCCTCGCAACAGTTTTCACAGCTTCGACGGGCGTTTCGACTATCAACACAAAACCCACGTGAAAGACGAGACTTTGACATTGAGCTACATGCTTTCCACTTCGCGCAATCACTCAAATGCAAACACGCTCATAATCGACCCGGTAAACGCACCTTTCCCCTACACAGGATATGGCAACGACAGGCACGAAAACTTTTGGGAACACACATTCCAGTTCGACTGGACACGCCCTTTTGCCAAGTATCACAAAGTTGAAACCGGCATAAAATACATTTACCGCCTGAACAAAAGCCAGTTCACGCAGAACTATACCGAGGCCGAGATGCTCAACGTCGACAGTCGTTTCAATCATCTCACCCAAGTGGTGGCAGCCTATACCAGCTACACATTTACCAAAGGCAAATGGGCGGCCCGTGCAGGTTTGCGCTATGAATACAGCTACTTGAATGCAAAGTTTCCCGATGGCAGTCAACAAAAATTTCATCGCAAATTGAGCGACTGGGTGCCCAGTACCAGTCTCAACTATCAAATCGACATGGCCAACAGTTTGAAATGGGCTTTTGCCACTCGCATCAATCGTCCGGGCATCAGCTATTTGAACCCTGCCATTGAAGATGGCCCCAGCGACAAGCAATATGGCAACTCCAAACTGAGCAGTTCACGCCATTACAGCACAAGCCTCACTTTCATGCACATTGGCTCCAAGTTTACGTTCAACATCGTTCCCGGATTCGCTTTCAGCAACAACGAAATATGCAGTGTGCAATGGGTCGAAAACAACAAGACTGTAACAACCTACGCCAATGCCATGCGCTCGCTGTGGGCAGGAGCCAGCGGCTTTGTACAGTGGCAACCGTTCATGGGCACGAGCATCACGGTCAACGCCTCTTGCGGTTATGAAAGTCATAAAAACAGCTCCATTGGTATCGAGGGCAACGGCTGGGGAAGTAGTTTCTATGCACAAATCTCGCAACAACTACCTTGGGAACTGCGCTTCACTTTTGCAGGAGGCATGTGGAAAAGCGCACCCGAACTTTATGGGCACGACAACAATGCCGGTTGGTACGACTTTGGGGTGCAACGCTCACTTCTCAAAGATAACCGTCTTACGGTTAACATCAATGCCAGTCGTCCATTCAACAAATACTCTCACTTCAAGGAATATTTCGATCGAGGCGACTACACCGGATTCAGAGACACTTTTTATCCGGGCAGACGTTTTACAATTAGCGTATCCTACCGCTTCGGCAATCTCAATGCAACAGTGAAGAAAACCAACACCACCATTGAAAACAACGACTTGGTGGGTGGCAACAACAAAGGTGGAAAAAAGTAACAGCACCCGGCCGAAACGGTGTCTTGGCCCTTGACAGGAAAGGATAAAAGCACTAATTTTGTATTGTCTATTCAAGCCTCGACAATTTAGAGAAGCAACTTGAATAGACAATATCTTTTTTTGTTTTACTGCTACTAATAAACAAGGAACTATGGCTAAGAAAAAAATGTTGCTCATTGTTGACCCTCAAATCGACTTCATCAGCGGAACTCTCCCCGTGCCCCATGCCGGCAAGGCAATGGACGCACTGGCCAATTATGTTAAAGAACACAATGGCGACTACGACCTAAAAATAGTGACCAACGATTGGCACCCCTACCATCACAGCTCATTTGCTCCACAAGGAGGACAATGGCCTGTGCATTGCGTGCAATATAGCGAAGGAGCAGCCACCTATCGCCCCTTGCTCGAAGCCCTATATTGCACAACGGGCGAAACAAAGTTTCTCATCAAAGGCGATTCGGCCGACCGCGAAGAATATTCTATCATGCAAAATGAGAACTCAGCCGACTTTTTGCGTTTTTTGCTTGAAAACGAGAAAAAAGATGCCGAAGTGCATGTGTGCGGATTGGCCGGCGATGTGTGCGTGCTCAACACCCTGCGCGACCTGCAAACCTTGTGCGGCAATCGGCTGAGTGTGTTCAAAGATTTTTCGCCCAGCATCGACAGTGGTGAAGCTCTGAGCCAATTTTTGGCAGAAAGCAAAATCAAGACGTTGTGACCAAGCCCTATTCACTCGGCATCACAAAAATCAAGAAAATGTGTAACTTTGCATTTTAACTTCGCACAAAGTCTGCAAAACAATGTTTTTTTACCCACAGACTTGTGTCCAATCCACAACTGCAATGCCCGACAGCAAAATGAGAATTGACATATTGAGCGTGATGCCCGAAGCACTCGACTCGCCTCTGCACTGCTCCATCTTGCAACGTGCACAAGACAAAAATTTGGTCGAAATACACGTGCACAACCTGCGCGACTGGTCGTTGCGCAATCATCGCAAAGTAGATGATTATCCATTCAGCGGCGAAGCCGGCATGGTGATGCAAATTGAGCCTGTGTTTCGCTGCATCGAACAATTGAAAAGCGAGCGCAACTATGATGAAGTGATTTTCACCTCACCCGATGGCGACATGCTCGACCAGCCCATGGCCAACAGTTTGTCGCTTGCCCGCAACCTCATCATTTTGTGCGGTCACTACAAGGGAGTTGACTATCGCATTCGCGAGCATCTCATTACCAAGGAAATTTCAATCGGCAACTATGTGCTCACCGGTGGCGAACTGCCGGCCGCCGTGATTGCCGACTCCATTGTAAGGCTCATTCCGGGAGCGATAGGCGATGAGCAAAGTGCATTGAGCGATTCTTTTCAAGACAATTTGCTGGAAGCTCCTGTCTATACCCGGCCGGCCGAGTTCAACGGTTGGAAAGTGCCGGAGGTGCTGTTGAGCGGCAACACGGTCAAAATAGAGGAATGGAAAATGCAACAAGCCCTGGAACGCACCAAGCGATTGCGCCCCGAACTGCTGAAATAGCAACATTTTTTAAATCTTAAAGCGCAAAAAGTCAAATTTTAAATTTACCTTTGCTGTTCAATCTTTTAGCAATATGATAATATGAACATTTTCGGAAAAGAATATAAGCGTCCCAAGTGGATACCTCTGTGGCTCAACATTCCCTTTGTTGTGTTTCTTTTCTTCATTTTGTCGTTGTTTTTCTTTGGCGAAAACAATTATATGAAAATCAGCAAATACAAAAAGCAAATTCATGAGTTGAAAGCCGAAATCAAGAACAACGAAGACTCAACCTTGGTCTACGAGGCAAAGGTAAAAGAATTGCACACCGACAAAAGCACGCTCGAACGCATTGCCCGTGAAAAATATGGCATGAAACGAGCAAACGAAGATGTATATGCGACCGACATTCCCTGACAGCGCAAGCCACAAGGGCAAAGACAGTCTCATTCACACACTTAATTTTCCGCACTCATTTCACAACACACCATGCTTTCAAAAGAAAAACAAAACGCAATGCAAAATATTCTGCTCACTGCCGGCTTGCTCTTGATGCTGGCCGTAGTGGTCACAAGATTGCTGAACTACTATTGGGAATATGACAAATGGTTATTTGCCTTTGGAGCGGCTCTCACGCTTGCCGAGCGATTTTCTGAGCGATACTCCGGCAACAACCTGCGCATAGGTCGCCTCTACCGCATGGGCAAGATTTCGGCCATTCTCTATTGCGTGGCAGCCTATTTCATCGTGTCGCCCACCGGCAAATTGCGAGATTGTCTGGCATTTCTCACCGCCGGAGCCGTATTGCAACTCTACACCTCGTTTGTCTATGACCGCGAAAAGAAAAAAGAAGTAGAAAACGAAAAAGAAACCACAACAAAGCGCAAAAAGCAGTGAATGCTTCGTGGCAGAATGCTTTAGCTTCCTATAAAAGTGCTAAAAATTGTGCAAAACAACGGTTTATTGCCCACTATTTATTAATTTTGCGTCAAAATGAAGGCATAGGCGAGAACATGCTTCAACCGCCGAAGCCCTCATGCAATAAACGCATAAAACAGAATAATGAAAAAATATAGTTTCATCTTTGTCACCGTTTTGGCTGTCATGGGAGCATTCCAGCTTGTTGCCCAAAACTCATTAACACCCTATTCAAGAATCGGTTATGGCATGCTTGGAGAAAATGCTACCGGCATACAGCGTCAAATGGGCGGTGTGGGATTTGCCTCTCAAAATAATCGTCAAGTGAATGTCATGAACCCTGCCTCTTACTCCAAAACCGACTCTTTGACATTCCTTTGGGACATTGGCATCGACCTCACCAACCTGTGGTCGAAGGAGAACGGCAAGAGCGGTCACAGCTTTGGCGGCGGTCTTGACTACATCACAAGCAGTTTTAGAATTGCCGACCGACTGGGCGCATCGTTTGGTGTTGTGCCATTCTCGAGCGTGGGCTACAGCTTTGGCAACACCATCGACAACGGCACCGAAAGCCGCATGGGTTATGGCTCTATCAACGAGCTTTATGTGGGTGCAGGTTGGGAACCAATTAAGAACCTCTCGATTGGTGCCAATTTCTCCTACATGTTCGGTTCGCTTCAAAACCAAACCTACATCACCGGTTCTTCGGTCAACCTGTTCATGCGCAAACTTGTGGTGCGCGACTGGAATGTGCACCTTGGAGCACAATATGCCCTGAACCTCACCAAAGACGACCGCATCGTGCTGGGTGCAACGTTCTCGCCCAAGAAATCGTTGCATGGGCACACATGGGGTTCTTACTACGACAGCAACAATGAGAAAAAAATCGACACCGTTGGCTACACTTCGCTCAACGGAAAATATGAATTGCCCAACACCGTGGGTGGCGGCATCAGCTACAGTCACGGCACAAAATTCTTTGGAGAAATCGATTTCACCTACCAAGACTGGTCGAAAGTAAAATACAATACCCTACAAGGTTTTGAACCAGCCAATTTAAAGTTTGACAACCGCTGGAAAGTGGCTGCCGGCATGCAATTTGTGCCCGATGTGCGCGGCAACTACTTCAAGCGCATGGCCTATCGCTTTGGAGCTTATTACAACCACGACTACCAAAACGTGCAAAACAACAACGTGCGCGACTATGGCGTGGGCTTTGGGTTCGGGTTCCCGGCATTGGGCAGCAAAACGCTCGTAAACTTGGGCTTCGAGTGGAAACACCGCTACACAGCCCCCGTCAATCTCATCAAGGAAGACTACCTCAATATTACTTTGAGTGTAACGTTCAACGAAATGTGGTTCTGGAAAAACAAAATCAGATAAAACGGTTGTCTGCAACAGGTGCATGACCAATGGCAAAGGCTCGCAACATAGTCTTTTTCTTTCTTTTGATAACGATGATACTCACGTCGGCGTGTAAAGACGAGGTAGCCTCGGTTGTCAATCAATCGACCGATCCCGAGAAAGTGCCAACAATGGTTTCACACGATGTGCAGACGCTCATCAGCGACTCCGGGCGCACTCGCTACCGCATCACCACCAAGCTGTGGCAAATGTTCACCGAATCGAAGAAACCGCATTGGGCATTTCCCAACGGCGTTGTGGCCGATGAAATTGACAGCACCTACTCCAACGTTGCATCGCTCATTTGCGACTCGGCGCACTACGACCTGCAAAGCAAGGTGTGGAGTGCAATAGGGCATGTGCAGTTGAACATGCGCAGTGGCGACAAAATCACTTGCGACCGAATGTATTACACCGAGAGCACCCGACAAATCAACTGCATGGACAATGTGCACGTGTCGCGTCCTACCGGCGACAAAATTCTCACCAACCAAATGTACTATGAAAACGATGAACGTCGCACTCATGGCGACGGCTTCATTCACATTGAAGGGCAAGGACGTGTGATTGAGGGGTATGGCTACCAATACTTCGACCGTGATCAGCATTACAAAATCGACAACGTTCAAGGCATCTTCCCCATCGACGACCGCAAGTTCAGCCCGGGCAGGCATTAAACCCAAATCGATCGTCAGACCACTACGACTGCAAAAAAGCAACATTCAAATAAACATCAGTTCGCTCTCTAATGTTCGATTTAGGCTAAAAAACAAGACACAACGCAACTTCATTTTCTTCTACCTTCGACTCGTTTTTGCGTTTTTCATCGAAATATATTAATTTTGCCCGTATATGGAACCCAACGCAGCTCTCATCATCGCCATCATATCATTACTGCTCTCAGGTTTTTTCTCGGGAATGGAAATCGCTTTTGTGTCGTCCAACAAGGTGCGCATGGAGATCGACTCCCAAAAAGAAGGACTGCTAAACCGCATCATGAGCATCTTTTACAACCACAGCGATATGTTCATTTCAACTCTGCTCATTGGCAACAATGTTGTGAACGTGATTTTTTCGATGGCTATGGCTGCCTTAATTTCAGCCTCCATCAACATCTACATTGGCGGAGGTGAAGTCATTAATCTTCTGCTGGTTACCATCATTTCCACCCTCATCATTCTCTTCACCGGAGAATTTCTGCCCAAAGCCATTTTTCGCATCAACCCAAATTATTCCATCAAGATGTTTTCGTTGCCGCTATTCTTGTGCTACTGCGTGCTGTATCCTATTTCAAAATTCACTGAATTTTTGTCACAGTGCATCATGCGTTTGTTTGGTATCAAAATCGACAAAGAAAAAATGAACTTGATTTCTGTGGAAGAACTCGATGCTTTTCTTCAAGAGAACATCGACAAGCAGGAAGACGAACACAAAGAAGTGGAACGTGAAGTAAAAATGTTTGAAAATGCTCTTGACTTCAGCGACACCCGCTTGCGCGACTGCATGGTGCCACGCAACGAAATCGTGGGCGTGGACATTACTTGCACCACACGCGACGACTTGGTGGAACTGTTTGGCAAAAGCGGATTGAGCAAGCTGGTGGTGTATCATGATGACATTGACAACGTGCTGGGATTCATTCAGGTGAGCGAACTTTTTGTAACCAATGTGAACTGGAAAGACCGCATGAAACCCATGCTATTTGCCCCCGAAACGATGCTCGCAAAAAAAATGATGCGCAACATGATGCGCGAACATCGCTCAATGGCCATCGTTATCGATGAATTTGGAGGGACTGCCGGCATGGTGACACTGGAAGACCTCGTTGAAGAAATATTTGGTGACATTGAAGACGAACACGATCGTAACAAACTGGTTGCCAACAAAATCAATGAAAACACCTATGAATTTTCGGCACGAATGGAAATTGAAGAAATCAACGAAAAATTCCACCTCGATCTACCCGAGAGTGACGACTATCAAACTCTTGCCGGACTATTGCTCAATCATTTAGAAGAAATTCCGGAGCAAAACGATGTGATTGAAATAGACAATTTCTCTTTCACCGTCATGCAAAAAACCGCCTCGCGCATTGAACTTGTGCGCCTCACGGTAACCCCCAAAACCGAGGAAGAAGAATATTAATACCCTTTTCCTTTCATTTATAACATCACCCCAATCGGGATAAGGAACTACTACTTCAACATTTAATTTTGTCACGAAACGCTATCGAAAAAAAACAAAATGGCAAAAGCAAAACCTTTTATCAAGTGGGTTGGCGGAAAGAGTCAACTCATCGAACAACTGGAAGCACAACTTCCGGCTGACTTTGATAATTGGGAGAATGTAACATACATAGAGCCCTTTGTGGGTGGCGGAGCGATGCTCTTTTATATGCTTCAACATTATCCTAATATCCAACATGCAATTATCAATGACATCAACCCAGATTTAACCTCTTGTTATCGGACTGTCAGAGACACACCGGAACAACTTATAAAATCTTTACGAGATATAGAAAATTCCTATCGAGGTCTTCAAACAGAAGAAGAGAGAAAGAATTTCTTTTTGGCAGCTCGCGAACATTACAATGAGAAAAATCTTGCCTCTATTGAAAATACAACATATTTTATTTTCCTCAACAGAACTTGTTTTAATGGTTTATATCGGGTAAACAAAAAAGGTCTTTTCAATGTCCCTTTTGGCAAGTATTCCAATCCAACCATTTGCGATCTTGACACAATCCGAAAGGACAGCGAGCTATTGCAACGAGTGGAGATTCTTAACGGAGACTTTGAAAAAACATTTGAATATGCTCATGATAATACTTTATTTTATTTCGACCCTCCATATCGTCCATTGAGTGACACATCAAGTTTTAATGAGTATACAAAAGAGAGTTTTAATGATAATGCCCAAATTCGATTAAAAGAATACTGTGATAAAATCCATAAGGCAGGTTACAAGTTCATGCTAAGCAACTCTGACTGTAAAGGACAGAACGAAAAAGACAACTTCTTTGATGTTCTTTACGGATCATACAAGGTTGAAAGATTATGGGCTTCAAGAAACATTAATTCCAATCCAAATAAAAGAGGAAAACTGACAGAAATTTTGGTACACAACTATGATGTTACCTTCACAGCATAGAGAACTGTGCCGTAATGGTTAATTACAGCACAGCCTCATTGAAATATTGCCTGGAGAAAGTATGTCAGAATGTGAGAGCCAAACCACCCATGAAACCAAATCGTTGTGCTCCCATGCCGGTGAGCGTGTCCCACCTACGGTTGAGCAGATTGTTTGCCTGCAACCACAAAGTGAGCGTCTTGTCGAAGCGGTAGCCTGCTCCGGCCTTCAAGTTTGCTACATCGTTGAGTTTTAGAATATCATAAGTTGGATCATAGCCCACAATTTCGTTTCCGGTTCTCGCCGGTGCTCCATATTCAATCAATTGCTGACGCTTTCCTCTAAATTCAAAACCAACATTCAACGTCAAAGCCCTTACAGGATAAACCTTGATATCGGCAGTCAACACGTAGGCAGGTCGGTCGAGTCCCAGCGTATAGCCTCCGCTAAAATTCTTACCGGCAGCGATTTGATCGTCGTGAGGAGCATACCCCCCCCCCACATTTATTTGGAAAACAGAACGGTAGCGATATTCAAGTTCTGCACCGGCCTTGAAACCATCGGTGTTGATGCTCATGTAGAACACCGGAGCATAGATGTTTTGCGACGTGATATCGATGGCATGTTTAAAGCCACCGGAAGGGACAAAAATTTTACCGGGAATGTAGGCCACTTGTTCTCGTTTAAATCTGCCATATCCTCCAAAGACTTTGAGTTTGAAGCCTCTGAACGGCCCTATGTTCAGCCCGGCTTCGGCATCAATGGGCGAAAAAGAGTTGCTGTAACGTGCCAATGGGTCGCTATAACGACTCAAAGCTGCCATTGAAGCCATGGTGTTGAAACGTTTTCCACCCAGTGCATTGGCATAGAAAGAAAAGCCCGGAGCAATCTCATAGTCGAGGCGCACATTGGGCGACAAGCGAATGGCCGCACCATCGCCAAACGAGAAGTTCACATTGGCTCCCAGTCGTGCACTCAATTTTTCTCCTAAAAACCTGTAAAAAGGAGAAAGTGTGACTGTGGTCATGTTTTCACTTACTTTTTCGTCTAAAACAGACCTATAGCTGCGATTGATGTAGTCGAGAGCCGCAGTGCCTCCCAATCCCGAAGTCTCGGAGAGAGCATAATCGGCACCAATATTCAGTTTAACATTGTGCTCTTTTGCCCCGTGGTAGGCTTCGGAAAACGCCTTGTCGTAACCGGCATAGTTATAAAGCAACTGTGCATGGTAGTCAACATCATTTTCTGAAATGGAAGTTTTCCCTTTCCAACCGGCTTTCACGAGTGCATCGACAAACGTTTGCTTGTTGTCGTTCCACCATTGACCGGCACCACCGTAGTAGTTAAACTTGTCGAAGTGGAATTTCACACCAAAATCGAGCGTGCCATTCTCATGCACATTGTGCAGGTCTAAACCCAACACATTGTCATTAAACTTTTGTTTCAATCGTTCGTTGTCGTCAACAATAACGGTCGAAGAATTCTTGCCGACCCATGTGCTGTTGTGCTGTAACCAACCGCTAATTCTGAGATTTTCTTCATCAACGATGCGATAGCCTGCACTGGCGACAAAGTTGAGTTGCGTGCCTGCGCCAAGGTCGAGATAACCGCGTTGCTTGCTGAAAAGGTGCGAAGTGCGATAACCGTAGGGGAGCATCGTGGGAATGCTTGCTTTCAACGCCACGGGTTGCGACCAGTCGCTATAAGAGAGCGGCGAGGTTGCTTTGCCACTCTTGGCAGGCTTGAATACCTTGGGAAGAGCACTTTTCTTATCGGCCTTTTTCTCTACGGGCACAAAGTCCTTGTCGAGCGTAATTTCCTTGTGCAACTGTTCTTGCGCCATGCCACTCATTGCAACAAGACCGGCGAGCAAAACGCTAACATATTTTTTTTTCATAATCATAATCATCATCATTTATTTCAAAAATAGAGAGAGAAATGTGTGTAAGCGAAATTATTTTTTTGACTTCTTCTTGCTATTGTCGGCACTCGAATTGTTGTTGTTCTTGTTGCCGGTTTTCTTGCCGGTGGCAGCTTTCTTGCCGGTGAGTTGAAACAAGCGTTGGTCAATTTCGTTGAAAATCTCTTTTTCCTTGCCGGGGTAGTTGTTTTTGAGACTTTCCAAGTATTCCTTGGCCTCAACGGTTTTTCCCTGCTTCACATAGATGTCGCTCAACAAAATGTAACCCTTGGCAATCCAATAGGCGTGAGGCGAACCGGAGTCGAGCAACGTGTTCACCGATTTTTCGGCATTCTTTAAGTTGCCTGCATCGAATTGCAGCAACGCAAGTTCGTAGGTCGCCTGCGAACCGGCTTCGCTGTGCATATCCTTGCTCAGAGCTTTGAGAGCTTGTTCTGCACTGCGACGATTGCCCAGCTTGGCATTGGCAACTGCTCGTTTGAGCTGAACTTGTGCAGTTTCTTCGGCAGTGAGATTGGCATTTTGCAACAAGACATCGGCAGTTGTAACCACTTCGTTCCAGTCGCCCATGCTATAAGCGGTGCGCATGACACCCATTTGAGCCACGATCTTGTTGTCGTCGCTGGTCGACTTCTCAATAATAGATTTATAGGTTTCAATGGCTTCGGCTTTCTTGCCCTGACGAGCAAGTATATCGCTCTTCATCGATAGGGCATCTTCGGCAAACGAAGCATCTTGTCCTTCGGCCAAAGCCTCATTCAGGCTTGTGAGTGCAACATCGAGGTTGCCTTTCTCATAGTTGTAACGACCAATATAGTATTTCGCACCGGCCCTGTAAGCTCCTTCGGGATATTGAGTTAAATAATCTTCCATCTTGGCAATGTCGGGGTTGGTTGTCGTAGCCGCCTTCATCGCCGCTTCATAGTGCAAGCGGTCGAGTTCACTCACATCGAGCTGCGGAGCGTTGGGCACTTGTTCGAGAAAATCTTGGTATCGGGCAAGTTCTCCACGGTCGGCATACATCACCTTTAAATCTTCGGCGGCAATTTTTGCCTCATCGCTGGTGGGTGCATTTTTAATCACAGTTTGGTAGGCTTGAATGGCTTCATCGATGTTGTTCAGAGATTTTTCGGCCAAAGCCTTTTGTAACAAGCCCTGACGTGCTTCACTCACCTTGGGGTGAGCGCGGTAGAGTGCATCGTAGGTGACAATGGCCAATTTCGGTTTACCCATTGCTTCAAGGGCACGGCCTTTTTCGAGCATAGCGGCCGGCGCCTTGGTTGATTGCGGATATTTTTTCAGCAACTCTTCAAGCTGCTCAACTTTGCTTTGATAATTCTTGCTGTATCCTGCCATCATGGCTTTGTCAAACATTGACCCGTCGGCCGAACCGCTACTTTCGGCAATAGCTTTGCTATAGCTGGCTTCGGCATCGGCAAAATTGCCTGCATAATAATAGGTGTCGCCAATCCTGTCATAGGCATCACTCACCAATATCTTATCCAGTTTTCCGCTATTAATCGCTTTCAAGAACGATTCGCGAGCTTCGACATACTTTTTTTGCTTATATCGGGCATAGCCAAGGTCGTAATGTGCCTTGCCATAGTTGTCGTCGGTTTTCGAGGCCGAACCAATGTAGGTTTTCAAGTTGTTTTCTGTGCTTGTGTAGTCGCCCTTGCCATACTGTGTTTCGGCAAGCCACAACCGACTCTCGTTGAGCACCTTTTTATCGTAGTTGCCTACCTTAATGGCACTTTGCAGATAATTGGCGGCGGCTTGGTTATCGCCCTTCTGCATGGCCTGAACACCCAAGTTGTAAAGTACGTTTTGCTTGGCACGAAGCACCTTGGAACTTGGATTTTCAATGTGTGAAATACTCACAAGGGCATTTTTATAGTCACCACTGTTCATGTAGGCATCTACCAAATAGCCTTCGACCGACGGTGCATATTTCGATTTCGGATATTTATTAAGAAAATCCTCAAAGAGAACAATGCTACTGCCAAACGGCGTGCCGGCACCTTTGGCTTGGGTCACGGCATAGTTGTAGGAGGCAACTTCTTTCACCTGTGCATCATAGTCCATCTTTGCCGCTTTCTCAAATGCCACGGCGGCAGTTTTCTGGTCGCCCAATTTAAGTTTACTTTGCGCCAAATAGAAATAGGCACTCTGTGCCATGGCATCATCTTCGCCGGTAACAAGACTCATGTTTTGCACCGCACTCTGATATTTCCCTTGTTTGTAGTCCATTTCGCCCAGTGCATAGGCGGCCGACCGCACCGGTGCATCTTGCGTAGTTTCAAGATACTTGTTCAAGTGAGTGCGTGCCTTGCCATAGTTGCCTTTTTTATAATAGCTTTCACCCACCAAGCGATTAATCTCGGGGGTGAAATAGTCGTTCACATCATCGCTCAGCAACGATTCGCCAAGAGAGATGGTCTTATTGTAGTCTTTGCGTAAATAATCCATTTGACAAATGTAGTATTGCGCCTGATAACCAAGTTCACCAATGCGCGACACGTTGGTAAACTTGATGTAGGCGGCATCATAGTCCTTGGTTACATAGTCGATATAGGCATGATAAAACATGGTTGCATCGTCGTAACGACTTGTGCCTTTGAGTCTCGAATAGAGAGATCGTGCATCTTCGTAATTGCCCAGTTGCAAGTCGCAATAGGCCATGCGGTAAAGCCAATCTTCGTTCAAATCGTCGTCGAGGGCATGATCACGCACTTGCGTGTAGGCCACCAATGCATCGCCATACACGCCATGATAGAAATAGCAATTGGCAATGCGAAGTTGCACATCGGAGAGCAGAAGCGACGTTGGATATTTCTCGGTAAAATCGATCAATGCCGGCAAAGCGTCTTCTTCGTCACGCTCCATCTTGCTCATGGCAATGTAATAGTCGGCCTGTTCAAGCAACTGTGGTGTCGCCGGCAAATTGCTCAAATGCGACAACTGATCGATAGCACCAACATAGTTGCGACTTTCATACATCCGCTTGCCTCGTTCAAAGTAGCCGGAGGCATCGGTGTTCATCACTGTCGGCTGTGCTCCTGCCACCATTGCCGTAGCAAGGCTTGTAGTCAATAATGCGGTTTTTAGTTTCATCATGTCGATATTCTATTATGTTTTCTGCTCCGAGCAGAAACTATCTGTCTCTTGATTGTGATTAAGATGCAAATATACTCATATTTACAGCCGAAAACGCTTTAAGCTCCTTTAAAAAATACTAAAATGCCCAAACTCCCTCAGCGAAACGATATCATGAATTTTCATAACAATAATTTGCAATCGATTGCTAAGTTTTGTATATTTGCAAAACAAAAACATGAATTTCCTCCAAAAACGAGGACTTAAATAATGTAATTATACCATCAAAAATAACAATAAAATGCTTATGAAAAAGAAAAATCAACTTTCTTCGGTAGCGTTCGTGTCGGCACTCTTGACAATGCCGGCTGTCGCACAAGTAAACTCTCCGGTTCAAGCCACTCTTGAACGCCACACGATGCAAGCCGTGATGCCTGCCGAAATGGGCAAAAGCATTGTCAGTAGGCGCAAGGTAGCCCCCGGCATTGAACTGCGTGTGCTCAAAGACAGCCACGGAGCATTGAGCAAGCAAGTGTTCAAAACCATGACTGAAAAGGCTGTGAAGAGAATGGGCAAACAAGAGGCCTCACCGGCTCTTCAAGACACGCAAGACGATGTACTCTTTGAGAGCTTCGAAGGCTGGAACGGCGAAGATTGGGATTGGCTCCCCGAGACTTGGAGCGAGCAAGTGAGCGACCAATCGCTCATCGACATCAACGGCAACTCCACATGGCACGTCAACAAAAAAGATTTATATCACCCCGAACCTGTTGAAGGGCAATATCATGCAACTATCAACTACGCCGTCACCGGCGAAGAAAATGTTACTCTTGCTCAAAACGAGTGGCTCATCACTCCGGCGTTCGTGCCGGTGGCAGGCACCGCATTTCTTTACAATGCAGCCTACACACCATTCTTCTTGTTCGATGCCAACAATTTCGATTGGGAAACTCTGACGTTCTCCAAAATGGAAATCACCGCCACACTCAAGCTACACGTTTCGGTTGACGGTGGCGAGTGGAAACTCTTGTGGGACGCAAGCGACGCCTACAAGAATCTATCGGGAGCAGAATTTTATGAGAAATACATGACCATGAAATACTATCACTACTCGATAGATTTAACGCCCTATGCCGGCAAGAACGTGAAATTTGCATTTCAATATGTGGGCAAGGACGGCAACGCCATGGACATCGACTATGTGCGGGCAGGCGTGCCTGCACCAACGGCCTCCTATCGCCGTCCGACAGGAGCATTCTACTTCGGTGTTTCCGACAATTTCCTTGAACACACCACCAACTGGAAACCAACCATGATGCTCATGCCGGCTTATACCGATTTCACTTGGCGCAACATGTCGAACATCGAATCGGAGAATTTCATGTGGAAATATCAAAAAGAAGATGGCAGCGACGGCATGTCGAGCGACCGAGACCTCACCATGCACTATGGGCACAACTACACCAACGAGCCCAACTACTACCGCATTCCAACGCTCATCGCCGGCGCCAAGGGAGCACAAGACCACAGCTACATCTGGCAAGACTCTCAATTTCAAGTGGGAGGCCAAGCCATGATGCAACAAGACGGAAACAACTATGTGCCAATGGGCGTGAGCAATTACGACAAAAGCAATAGTTTCTTTGCGTTGGTTAACAAATCAAACGAGTTCTACTTTGGCAACGACGAGAGCATTAACGAACAATGGACCAATATCTTTGAAGAAAAAGCGCATCTCACTGCGGTGTGCAACCTGTTTGAACAACCACAGCACGCCTACGCCTTGTCGAAAGTAACCGTGATGGCAACCGGAGAAATTGCCGATGATACCGAATTAAAACTAAAAATCAATGCAATAGATGAAGACGGACGCATTGAAGAAATGCCACTGGCACGCGCAACGTGCAAGGGAGCTGACGTAAAGAAAACGCTCATCTCCGGCAAGCCCTATTTGGCCATACCCTTTGAACTGTTTGCCGTGAGCGAAGGTGAAGACGAGGAAGAAGTGCTCACTCGCGACACTTTGACCATCGAAACAGCAATCTTGGTTACTGTTGAAGGTTTTGACAAGCCCAATTGCGGCAAATTTGGTTTCTTCCAAAGCCGTCCCGACATGTTCAAAGAAACCAACGGATATTTCGTCGTCGAGACCTATTCAGAAGAGGGAGAACCCGATGCCAACATCTATCCCCTCAGCGCCTTATCAACAGAAGAAGGCAAATGTTATAGTTCATTTTTGTTCAACCTCGATGCCAACTACAGCTGGATTGAAGACATTGACGAAGACTTAGACAGAGACTGGATACAACTCTACGAAGACATGTATATCAATGCAGTGTTGTTTGATGTCCCAATGGTGGCAAATTCCAAAGAATTTAAGCTCGTTTCGAGCGAAAACCCCGAAAAATGGGAATTTGAGTTACTCCCGGTAACCGACGACTATCCACAACCCGAAGATGAAACTCCCGACTGGCTCACAGTGACCAAACTGGGGACAAAAGCCGATGCAAAAATCGTTTTCAACTTCAAGAAAAACACCTCCGGAGAAGATCGCTCGGCCTACTACTATGTGCACATTCCCGGCGCAAGAGCACTCTACATGGTGCGCCAGTTGGGCAATGCCTCGGCAATAGACAAAGTGAACAACGGCGACAAAGTGCAAGTGAGTGTTGTTCAAGGCAACTTTGTTGTCAATACAGCCTCTCCTTGCCACATAAGCATCTTCAACATTGCCGGTCAAGAAGTTGCCAACCTGTCGTCCAATGGCAATGCAGTCATTCCTGCACAGCATTTGAGTCATGGCATGTATGTGTTGCGATTGAGCGACGGAACTGCCGTAAAAGTTATGAAATAAAGAATAAAACGACGTTTTGCAAGGTTCTGCAACCCGGTGTGAATTGAATTGATAAAAACATGACTCCATGAACCTTGCAAAACTTCGCATTAGCAATCCTGCGGGCATCCTCGCCAACACAAGAGAGATGCCCGTTTTTTTGTTTTGCATTTTAAATCGCAAAAAAACTATTTAGCCCAAATTTCCATTCTTCAGCAAGCCCAATTAACATTTATATCTAACTAAAAGTAGTGATATAAATGGCCATTTTTGGGCAAAATTAAAGATTTTATTCCTTATTTGTTGCAAGTGCCATTAATATACGTTAACTTTGCCCGATATTATGTATTGTGCCCTTTGCGATCATGCACTGATGGCCTGATGCAGAAGAATTGAGTAAAAGAGAGAAAGCTATATCTATATTAAAATTAATAACTTAATTCAAAACTACTATGTGGTTAACAAATTCTAGTGTGGGACGAAAAGTGGTGATGTCAGTCACAGGTCTTTTCTTGGTCCTGTTTGTAACCTTTCATGCGCTGATGAATGCCGTTGCCCTCATTAAATTTGAATGGTATGAGGCCATCTGTGAATTTCTTGGCGCAAACTGGTATGCAGTGATTGGCACAGCAATTATCGCTTTGTTTGTGTGCATTCACTTCATTTTTGCCGCCATGCTCACCCTTCAAAATCGCAAAGCCCGCGGTAGCGACCGCTACGCCGTGTCGAAGAGTTGGAAAGAAGTGAGCTGGGCAAGTAAGAACATGTTTGCCATCGGCCTGATTGTCATCTGCTTCATGCTCCTTCACTTGGTTCAATTTTGGGCAAAGATGCAACTTCCCGAACTCTTAGGCGAGCATGCCCCTTCGGGCAAAGCCATGCTTGGCCTTGTGTTCTCGCAAGTGTGGGTTTTGCCGGTTTATCTTGTTGGTTTCGCCGCTCTTTGGTTCCACCTCACTCACGGTGTGTGGAGTGCTATTCAAACCCTCGGCACCAGCAACGACACATGGCTTGTGCGCCTCAAGTGCATCGCCTTTTGGTGGGCAACCTCTCTCTTCATTCTCTTTGCAGTTGAAGCAGTCTATTTCACCTATTGGTTTACCATGGTAGAACCTATTGCTTAATCGCTGAGTATTAACTTTTAAAGATTTCAATTAAAATGGAAGAAAACGAAAAGACAATCGCTGCTCAGCCTGTTATCGACTCCAAGATTCCCGAAGGTCCTGTCGCTGAGAAGTGGACAAATTATAAAGCTCATCAAAAACTCGTTAACCCTGCCAACAAACGCAAACTCGACATTATCGTTGTGGGTACCGGTTTGGCCGGTGCATCGGCAGCTTCAAGCCTTGCCGAAATGGGTTTCAACGTGTTTAACTTCTGCATTCAAGACTCGCCTCGTCGCGCCCATTCAATCGCCGCTCAGGGTGGTATCAATGCCGCCAAGAACTATCAGAACGATGGAGACTCAATCTATCGCTTGTTCTACGACACCGTGAAGGGTGGCGACTACCGTGCTCGCGAAGCCAACGTTTATCGCTTGGCCGAGGTATCGAACAATATCATTGACCAATGTGTCGAACAAGGAGTTCCCTTTGCCCGTGAATATGGTGGCACGCTCGCCAACCGCTCTTTCGGTGGTGCCCAAGTGAGTCGCACATTCTACGCCAAGGGACAAACCGGACAACAATTGCTGCTCGGAGCCTACTCTTCACTCAACCGTCAAATTCAAATGGGCAAAGTCAAGAGCTACAACCGCTATGAGATGCACGACATCGTGATGGTTGACGGCCGTGCCCGTGGCATTATTGCCAAAAACTTGGTTACCGGCAAGTTTGAACGTTTTGCCGCCCATGCAGTGGTTATAGCCACCGGTGGCTATGGCAACGCCTACTTCCTCTCGACCAACGCCATGGCTTGCAACTGCTCGGCCGCAGTGGCTTGCTACCGCAAGGGTGCATACTTTGCCAACCCTGCATACGTTCAAATTCACCCCACTTGCATTCCTGTTCATGGCGACAAACAGTCAAAATTGACACTGATGTCGGAATCGTTGCGCAACGATGGTCGCATTTGGGTACCCAAGAACATCGAAGATGCCAAGGCATTGCAGGAAGGCACCAAGAAAGGCAGCGACATTCCCGAAGAAGAACGCGACTACTACTTGGAACGCCGCTACCCGGCCTTTGGTAACCTCGTGCCTCGCGACGTGGCCTCTCGCGCCGCCAAAGAGCGTTGCGACCACGGATTTGGCGTGAATAACACCGGCCTGGCAGTGTTCCTCGATTTCAGCGAGGCCATCAACCGCCTTGGCCTTGACGTGGTGCGCCAACGCTATGGCAACCTCTTCGATATGTATGAAGAAATTACCGACGTGAACCCCGGCGAACTTGCCAACGAGGTGAATGGCGTTAAATACTACAACCCCATGATGATTTTCCCGGCTATCCACTACACCATGGGTGGCATTTGGGTTGACTATGAATTGCAAACTTCGGTGAAAGGTCTGTTCGCCATCGGCGAATGCAACTTCTCGGACCACGGTGCCAACCGCTTGGGTGCTTCGGCTCTCATGCAAGGTTTGGCCGACGGTTACTTCGTGTTGCCTTACACCATTCAAAACTACTTGTCCGACCAAATTCAGGTTCCACGCTTCTCTATCGATTCCAAAGAATTCATTGATGCCGAAAAGGCTTGCGTTGACGAAGAAAAACGCCTCATGAGCATCAAGGGTAATCGCTCGGTCGACTCCATTCACAAGGAACTCGGCCACATTATGTGGGAATATGTGGGCATGGGACGCACCAAGGCCGGGCTTGAAAAAGCCCTCGTTGAACTCAAACGCCTGCGCCAAGTGTTCAACAGCGACTTGAAGATTCCTGAAGTTGCAGGTGACATGAACATTGAACTCGACAAGGCTTTCCGTCTTCAAGATTTCATCACGATGGGAGAATTGGTTGCCTACGATGCCCTCAACCGCAACGAATCGTGTGGCGGTCACTTCCGTGAAGAATATCAAACAGAAGAAGGAGAAGCCAAGCGTGACGACGAAAACTACTTCTATGTGGCTTGCTGGAACTATCAGGGCAACGACGAAAAAGCTCCACAACTCATCAAGGAGAAACTTGAATATGAAGCAATCAAGGTTCAAACACGTAACTACAAGTCATAACAACAATTTAATTAAGAAAGGAAATTCAAATGGCAAATATGAAAGTAAATCTCAAGGTTTGGCGTCAAGCCGGGCCTAAGGCTCAAGGAGGTTTCGTGACTTATGAGAATGTTGAGACTGACTCCGACACGTCGTTCCTTGAAACACTCGATATTTTAAATGAAACGCTCATCGAGCAGGGGCAAGAACCGGTGGTTTTTGACCATGACTGTCGCGAGGGCATCTGTGGCATGTGCTCACTCTACATCAACGGGCACCCACACGGTCCTGCACAAGGTGCTACCACTTGCCAGCTCTACATGCGTCGCTTCAACGACGGTGAAACCATCACCGTGGAGCCTTGGCGTTCGGCCGCATTCCCGGTGATCAAAGACTTGGTTGTTGACCGCAATGCGTTCGACAAAATTCAACAAGCCGGCGGTTATGTTTCGTTTAACTGCGGTGCCGCTCAAGATGCCAACGCAATACCCATCTCCAAAGTCGACGCCGACGAGGCAATGGACTCGGCTTCGTGCATTGGTTGTGGCGCATGTGTTGCCGCCTGCAAGAATGGCTCGGCCATGCTCTTTGTTTCGGCCAAGGTGAGCCAATTTGCTCTTTTACCACAAGGCAAGACCGAAGCCAAACGTCGCGTAAAAGCCATGTTGAGCAAGATGGACGAACTTGGTTTCGGCAACTGCACCAACACCGGTGCATGCTCTGCCGAATGTCCAAAGAACATCAAGTTGAGCAACATCGCTCGTCTCAACCGCGAGTACATCTGTGCAAAACTGGGAGACTAAAACATACATTTTTTCCCATCAAGCATAACAAACACTCGGAGCAACAATTGCTCCGGGTGTTTTTTCTTCTATCGACCGGACCGGAACAATATATAAACCCAAATCGGTCACAAGACCGCTAAGGTTTACAATTTTCGGTTCATCGCGTTGCTTCCCGACTGCTTTTGTCTGCTTGCCGGCATCTTGGTTGTTTTTTTCTTGACGCAGCCCGCTATGTCTTCAAAAAAAGACAACCAATTTGTTCAACGAACTATATTAATAAGCAAAAAAATGAGAGCAAAAATTCCACCATAA
>JBGYAB010000070.1:0-26243 GCA_041815985.1 Sodaliphilus sp.
AGCGCAGATGGTCAATGCCTACTATGCCCAACGAATTATTGACGTGTTCGAGAGAAACCCGAACATGCCATTAAATAAAGAAATTGTGAATGAGATATTTAGTTTCGCTGCCGACGTAGCATAAAAAATAACGGAGTATTGATAAATGAATAATATTATGTTTTGCAGTTGTGGGCGTCGTGTCCAACTGCTTAAATATTTAAAAGAAGCATTAGGAGAAGAATGCCAGATTATTGGAGCAGATAACTCTCCCTATGCCCCGGCTCTTTACGCTTGCGATAAGCATTTTGTTGTACCAAGAATTGATGATCTGAATTATATCAATGTGATATTGGAAATTGCAAGGGCCAATGAAGTGAAAGCAATAACCACTCTCATAGATCCAGAGATTGAAATTCTATCAAAAAACCGTGAGCTTTTTCTTCAAAACGGGATTTTACCCTTGTGTCCCGAAGAAAAAACAGCGGCAATCTGCTTTGACAAGTATGAAATGTTCAAGTATTTGAAAAACAATGGAATTAGGACTATTTTGACTTATGATACAATTGGACATTTCAAAGAAGGTTATGCACAAGGTCACATTTCTTTTCCGGTTTTCATAAAACCTCGCACAGGCAGTGGTAGTGTAGGCATCCATCAAGTTCATGACATGATAGAGCTTGAAAACTATTTTGCTGATGATGTAAAATTTGATTATATTATCCAGGAATTTATGAGTTCGGGTGATTGTGATGCCGACGTTTATATAGACTGTGTCACACATAAACCGGTATCTGCTTTTTCAAAAAATAAGCTCGAGACTAAAATAGGAGGTGCCAGTAAGACAATTTCTTTTAAAGATCAAAAATTGTTTGATTTCATAAAAGAGGTTTGCAAGGTTCTTGCGTTTAATGGTCCGGTTGACATGGACTTTTGGTATAAAGATGGGGAGTATTATTTAAGTGAGGTGAACCCACGGTTTGGAGGAGCCTATCTCCATGCCTATGAGGCTGGAGTGGATTTTTTTCATCTTATTGTTAACAATATCAATGGTATTGCGAATAAAGAAAATATGGGCAACTATGAAGACGATGTTATCATGATGATGTATGATGCTGTCATAATTACAAAAAAACAAGACTTGGCTGATTGATTTTATGGGAAAGAGGATTTTGTTATGTTTGGCTCACATGAGTGGCAATGAAATGAAATATATACAAGAGGCTTTTGACAACAATTGGGTTGTTCCGCTTGGGCCAAATGTCGATGCGTTTGAAGACGATTTGAAACAAATGTGCGGTGGCTCAAACGAAGTGGTTGCGCTATCTTCGGGCACGGCGGCCATTCACCTTGCTCTTGTGGCATTGGGGGTTGGAGCCGGCGATGAAGTCATTTGCCAAAGTTTCACCTTTTGTGCCAGCAGTCACCCGGTGACCTATCAAGGAGCAATTCCGGTGTTTGTAGACAGTGAACGTGAAACATGGAACATTGATCCCGTCTTGCTCGAAGAGGCCATCAAAGACCGCATTGCCAAGACCGGCAAAAAGCCCAAAGCCATTATTGCGGTATATCTTTACGGCATGCCTGCCAAAATCGAAGAAATTATGGAAATTGCTGATCGCTACAACATTCCACTCATTGAAGACAGTGCCGAGGCTTTTGGGTCAAAATATGCCGGAAAAGTGGTGGGCACATTTGGAAAATTCGGCATCATGAGCTTTAACGGCAACAAGATGATTACAACCTCGGGGGGCGGAGCATTGGTGTGCTCCGATGTCGAAACCAAAAAGCGCATCATGTATTTTGCCACGCAGGCTCGGCAGAGCTATCCTTACTATCAGCATGTTGACGTTGGCTATAATTATCGTATGAGCAACATTTGCGCCGGCATTGGTCGCGGCCAAATGACCGTGCTCGATGAACACTTGCAACACCACAAGATGGTTGCCAAAATGTATGAAGAAGCGTTTGCCAACGTTGAAGGCATTGAGTTTCATGGCAATCCTGATGGCCGATATGACAGCAACTATTGGCTCAACACCATCACCTTGTCGCCGACATTGAAAGTGAGAGGGCAGGGCAATGCCTATCGGGCAGTGGTCGATGGTGCGGTTGGCGGAGCCGCAGGGGTTGTGATGCAGGCACAAAATTGTCACACCGATTGCGAACCCAATGAAAATGTAGAGGCCATGCGTTTGGCTCTTGATGAAGCCGGCATTGAAGCACGGCCATTGTGGAAGCCCATGCATCTGCAACCGGTTTACAACGGTTGCCCGGCATACGTGAATGGAGTGAGCGAGGCATTGTTCAAGGTGGGGTTGTGTCTTCCCAGCGGTCCCATGGTGAGCAAAGAAGATGTGGAAAAAATCATTTTTGAAATCAAGAACAACATCATCTAACCCAAATCGGTCATTAAACCGCTAAGGTTTAAAATTATATCGGTTCATCGCGTGCTTCCCGACTGCTTGTTGGCAGTAAAGTTTGAGCAAGATTACACATTTTTTGTTTTTTTGTGCATGATGTTGTGTGAAATTTGATTATTATTAGTACATTTGTAAACAATTAGTGGAGCTACAATACTGCTAATTCACAATTATCTAAGATTAAATAATATACATACCTTTCTAAAACTAATTAAACCTTATGGGTAAGATAAGAAATTTTTCAGACATGATTAATCATCTGTCTGGCAAAGATGAAAGAAAGAAAGTTGCTGTCGTTTGGGCTGCCGATACCCACACGCCGGAAGCATGTGAAATGGCTCTTGCAAAAGGCATTGTTGACATGATTTTTGTTGGTTGCCAAGAAATTCTCGAAAAGAACGAGGCATTGAAGCCTTTTGCCGACCACATCAGCTATGTGGACGCTTCGGATCCCGATGATGCCGCCGCCAAGGCTGTTGCATTGGTGCGAGAAAATAAGGCCGACATTTTGATGAAAGGTCTCATCAACACCGATAATTTGCTCCACGCCGTGCTCAACAAGCAAACCGGCATTTTGCCCAAAGGGCATGTGCTCACTCACGTAACCACTGCCGAAATTCCCGGCTATAACAAATTGTTGCTCTTTACCGATGCGGCAGTTATCCCATATCCCACTCAAGAACAACGCATTGAACAAGTAAAATACATCACCTCGATGTGCCACGCCATTGGCATTGAGGAGCCCAAGATTTCGTTAATTCATTGCACCGAAAAGCCCAATGAAAAATATTTCCCATTCACAATGGGCTATGCCGATATCAAGCAAATGGCAAAGAACGGCGACTTTGGAGCATGTGTTGTCGATGGTCCGCTCGACCTCAAAACTTCTTGCGACTACGAGAGCATGAAAACCAAGGGCATTGACTCTCCGTTGCAAGGCGAGTGCGATGCTGTGGTTTTCCCCGACATTGAGGCCGGTAACGTGTTTTACAAAGCAATCACTCTCTTTGCCGGTGCGTCTACCGCAGGCATTCTTCAAGGCCCCATGGCTCCGGTGGTGATTTCTTCTCGTGCCGACAGCAGTGAGTCTAAATTCTACAGTCTGGCCGTTGCAGCCATCTGCAATTAAAATCAGTTTTACAATTCATTTTCTATTTCTATTAATTACACAATATCAACCTATTCTCGATCATTCTATGTTAATATTAGTCATTAATCCTGGTTCTACTTCAACCAAAATGGCCGTTTACGATGGCGAAAATCAGGTGGTGCGTCGCAGCATTGCCCATTCTCCCGAAGATTTGGCTCCGTTTGACGAAGTTGCCGACCAGTTTGAATTCCGCAAACAACTTGTACTCGACGAACTTAAAAAACTGAACATTCCGCTCGAAGATTTCAAGGCGGTAATTGGGCGTGGAGGCTTGGCAAAACCTGTTGCCGGCGGCGTGTATGAAATTAATGAGAAAATGATTGATGACACTTGGCACGTGCTTCATTGGCATGCTTGCGATTTAGGTTGTTTGATTGCCGATGCAATTGCCAAAACAATTCCCGGCTGTCGCAGCTTCATTGCCGATCCGGGAGTTGTTGATGAACTGAACGACTACATCAGAATTTGTGGCAGTCCGCTCATGGAGCGCATCTGCATTTGGCATGCCCTTAACCAACGAGCCATTGCTCGCCGTTTTGCCAAAGACAAAAACACCAAGTATGAAGACTTGAACTTGATCATTTGCCATCTTGGTGGTGGCATCTCTGTTGCCGCTCACGACCACGGTCGTGCCGTCGATGCCAACAACGCTCTCGACGGCGAAGGGCCATTCTCGCCCGAGCGAGCAGGCTCTTTGCCGGCTTCCGACTTGATTCGCTTGTGTTTTAGCGGCAAATATACTGAAAAAGAATTGTTGAAAAGCATTGCCGGAAAAGCCGGTTTAACTGCTCTGCTGGGAACCAACAACTTGATGGAAATTGAAGATCGCATCGAAAAAGGCGACGAACGCGCACGCTTGGTTTTAGATGCCATGATTTATCACATCGCAAAAAACATTGCCGCCCAGTCGGCAGTCTTGTATGGCAAGATTGATGCCATCTTGATTACCGGCGGCATGGCCAAAAGCGACTATGTGGTTCCACGCCTTGTTGAACGCATCGAGTTCCTTGCTCCCACCTACATCTATCCGGGAGAAGACGAACTGGAAGCCTTGGCTCAAAACGCCTATGCAGTATTGAGCGGAGCAACGCAGGCTAAAATCTACGATTGATAATTTTACATTAATAAATTAGGCAAGGGGCTCTTAACATCACCACTGTTAGGAGCCCTTTTTGTTGCCGTATGTGATAAATAATGCTTATCTTTGTTTTGAACTATTCATTTTATTTCGCTCTATGATCAGCATCAACAATGGCATCATTAAAACCGTACGCTCTCTGAACTTGAAAAAAAATCGCGACCAAGAAAGGCTTTTTGTGGCCGAGGGAACAAAGTGTGTGCGCGACACATGGAATTATTTCAATTGTCGTTGGCTCATCTGCACCCAAGTGTGGCACGATAAATTTGCCAATGCCGACATGTACGACAAAATTGTGCTGGCAAACAATCAACAAATGTCGCGCATTTCACAATTTTCTACCCATAGCGATGTTGTGGCAGTGTATGAACTGCCCGAACACGGCGTTGTGGAAGCCGAAGTTAGAGAAAATCTCAATATCGTGCTCGACAACATTCAAGACCCCGGAAATTTGGGAACGATCATCAGACTTGCCGATTGGTATGGAATTAAAAACATTTTTGCAAGCAAAGGCACTGTCGATGTCTTCAACCACAAGGTTGTGCAAGCAACCATGGGTGCAATTTCAAGAGTAAAGGTGCACTATTGCAATTTAGACACCTTGTTTGAAACCTATGAAGGCTTGCCGGTTTGGGGCACATTTTTGAACGGAGACAACATCTATGAAGCCAATTTAGAAAATCGTGGTTTTGTGGTGTTTGGTAATGAAGGGCAGGGGATTGGCGAAAAAGTCGCCAATTGGGTCACAAGCAGATTACTAATTCCTGCTTGGCCTCGTCCGGGCAACACAAGCGAATCGCTCAATGTAGGGCTTGCTGCCGCAATCACCATCAGCGAGTTTCGTCGTTCAAGTTTAAAAGGTTAATTGTCATGGCAAAGCAAACAAAAACGATGTTCTTTTGCAAGAATTGCGGAGCAGAATCGCCCAAGTGGATAGGGAAATGCCCGGCGTGCGGAGAGTGGAACTCTTATATAGAAGAACCAGTTGTCAAAGCGGGAAAGGCTTCGCTTGTTGCCGGAGTGTCGGCCGATGGACAAAAATCAGCAAAGCCGGTAAAAATAACCAACATCAAAGCAGAAGATTTGCCGAGAATAAAACTTCCCAGCACAGAACTTGATCGAGTATTGGGTGGAGGATTGGTTCCCGGTTCAATCGTCTTGATTGGTGGAGAACCGGGAATTGGAAAATCTACACTGGTGTTGCAAAATGTTTTAAGAATACGGTCGCGAAAAGTGCTTTATGTTTCGGGTGAAGAAAGTCCGCAACAGTTGAGAATGCGCGCCGATCGCATTGCAGGCAGTCAATTGGATTGCGAGTGCTACTTGTTGTGCGAAACGTCGCTTGAAAACATATTTGCAAGCATCAAGGAAGAAAACCCCGGATTGATTATTGTAGACTCAATTCAGACGATTGCCAGCGACCAAATGGAGTCGGCGGCAGGAACAGTGAGCCAAGTGCGAGAGTGTGCCGCATCATTTCTGCGCTACGCCAAGGAAACCAACACACCGGTTATACTAATAGGGCACATAAACAAAGAGGGGAGTATTGCCGGACCTAAGGTGCTTGAGCACATTGTAGATGCTGTCTTGCAATTTGAAGGAGATCGCCACTACATGTATCGCATATTGAGGAGCATTAAAAACAGGTTTGGCAATACCAGCGAAATTGGCATCTATGAAATGAAAGAAGACGGTTTGCGAGAAGTTACCAATCCAAGCGAAATGTTGTTGCACCAAAGCGAAGAAGCACTCTCGGGAACGGCCATAGGGGTAACGATTGACGGAGCACGCCCTTTTTTAATCGAAACCCAAGCTCTCGTGAGCACTGCAGCCTATGGAACTGCACAACGTTCTGTCACGGGATTTGACCCTCGACGAATGAACATGTTGCTGGCTGTGCTTGAAAAGCGAGTGGGCTTTAAATTGGCACAAAAAGATGTGTTTCTCAACATTGCCGGAGGGCTCAAAGTCAACGACCCGGCACTTGATTTGGCTGTGATTTGCGCAATTCTTTCGAGCAATGTCGATATGTCCGTCAACAAGGGAGTGTGCATGAGCGGCGAAGTGGGGCTGTCGGGAGAACTCAGACAAATTACACGAATAGAGCAACGCATAGGCGAAGCCGAAAAACTTGGGTTTGAAAGCATCATCATTCCTGCCAAGAACACCAAAGGCATTCAATTGAACAAATTGAAGATTAAACTGATTGAAGTTGCCAAGGTTGAAGAAGCTTTCAAATATCTATTTGGTTAGCATGGCAGTTTTAGTGTGCGCAGAAAATAATTAATGAATGTTAAAACAAAAAGAACCGTTAAACCTTTTCTTAAACTCACAGTCATATAAGCGAATTTAATAATAAAACAATTTTCGCTGATAATAAAAGCTTCAAACATTTACTAACTTTTTTCTTGATAAACACAACATGCCAAGCCTACCTGCTGTTAAGCATTACGAGGCTGAAAAAATAACTCCGGCGCATCTTTCTTTTGCCCGGAGTTTTTTTTATGCCTTTTCGTTCAATTCAAGCCATCGCATTTCTTTGCCATCAAGCAACGATTTAATTTCTTCATATCGTGCAGCTTTGGTGACTACATCGTTGATAGTTGTCCCGCTGTTGAAAATTTCATCGAGCATTTCTTTTTCTTGCGTGAGTTGCTCTATTTCTTGTGTGAGAGTTTCCAATTCTTTTCTTTCGTTATAAGTCAGTTTCTTGGGGGTGTCATTGGGTTTTGAACGTTGCACTTTGTTTTTAGGCATCGCCTTGGCTCTCTGTTTCTCGATTTGCTGTGCTTCATGATAGTCTTTCCACGCTCGATATTCGCTATAATTCCCGGGAAAATCTTTAATGACCCCATCGCCTTCAAACACAAACGTGTGATCTACGGTTCTATCCATGAAAAAGCGGTCATGGCTCACAACAATCACGCAACCATTGAATTTTGTGAGATAATCTTCCAAAATTTCAAGGGTCGAAATATCCAAATCGTTGGTCGGTTCGTCTAAGATGAGGAAATTGGGCTTGTTAATGAGCACCATGGCAAGGTATAGCCTCCTTTTTTCTCCACCACTCAATTTAGAAATCAATTTTTGTTGCACAGCAGGAGAGAACAAGAATAATTGCAAGAATTGCGATGCCGAATAGTGGGTTTTCTCATCAAAATAGATGTGTTCGGCAATATCCCTCACGGCATCAATCACCTTTTTGTTTTCATCAAAGTTCATACCTTCTTGGCTGTAATAGCCAAACTGCACAGTCTCGCCAATTTCAAAATATCCGCTATCGGGCTTTACTTTGTCGAGCAGCAGTTTTATGAATGTTGATTTGCCCACTCCGTTATCGCCCACAATTCCCAGCTTTTCATAGCGTGAAAATGTGTAGTTAAAATCGTCTACGATGATTTTTTTGTCAAACTTCTTGCTCACATGGTGTGCCGTGAAGATTTTTTTACCGATATAAGCCGATTTTACATTAAGATTAACCTCGCCATCTTCATGCCTGCCTTGTGCTTTGTCGCGCAAGTCATAGAATGCATTGATGCGAAATTGTGCTTTGTGTGCCCGTGCCTGTGGTTGGCGTCGCATCCATTCCAGTTCTGTTCTGAGCAAATTGCGAGCTTTTTCAGTTGCTGCATTTTGGGCATCGATGCGTTCTGCACGTTTTCGCAAATAATAGTTATAATTACCGCTATAACTGAATATTGCCTGCTGATCAAGCTCAAAAATCTTGTTGCATATTTTATCGAGAAAATATCGGTCGTGTGTTACCATGAGTATGGTCATGTGACTTCGTGTGAGAAATTGTTCAAGCCATTCAATCATGTCAATATCCAAATGGTTGGTAGGTTCATCGAGAATGAGTATTTGCGGTTCATCTATCAAAATCTTGGCCAGAGCCACACGCTTGATTTGGCCTCCCGACAATTGAGAAATGGGCTGGTCAATATCATCGATTTTCAGCTGTGAGAGAATTTGCTTGAACTTGTCTTCATAGTCCCATGCTCCGGCATTGTCCATGGCTTGAACTGCTATGGCAACAGCTTCACTGTCGTTGTGCTTCATCGCTTCTTCATACATTTTCACAGCCACGCTTCTCGGGTCATCGCCTGCAATGCAAGTGTCGATCACCGTTTTGCCGTCCTCAAACTCAGGAATTTGTTTCAAATAGCCCACTCGCAAATTATTGCGAAAGATGACTGTTCCTGCATCTTGGCTCACTTCTCCTGCAAGAATGCTTAGCAATGTTGATTTTCCTGTTCCATTCTTGGCGATAAGCCCGATTTTGTCTCCTTCGTTAATTCCAAACGTGATATGCTCGAAAAGCGGAGCATACCCCCAAGTTTTTGAAAGATTTTCGACTTGCAGATAACTTTCCATCTCAATTGTAGTTTTTAGATTGCAAAGATACATTTTTTCCGACAAGAATTGCTCCTTTTATCACAAATTGGTCATTAAAGTCCACTTGCATGTTGAGCAAACCGGGTACCGTTTTTTTTCTTGACGTAGCCCGCTACGTCTTCAAAAAAAAGACAACCAATTTGGTCAACATTCAAACAAAATCAGTACGGGCTCTAATGACCGATTTGGGTTTATGTGTCGATAAATGACATGAAACCCCGGCCTGCATTTTTCGGCAATCCGGGGTTTCAATCGTTATTTAGACTTATTTATTCGGCTGTCATGATGAGTTTAAGCTTGTGTCCGTGAGTCAGCAAGTGATCGACAAATTGCTGAATGTCGTTTGTTGTGATGCTATCCAGTATGTTAAGATAGTCTTTGTCGAAGTTGAGTTGATGCTTTGCAAATGTGCGCAACATCACCATCCAGTAGCTGTTGTCTTCGCGATCTTCGGTATAGACTTTCTTGACATACTCCTTCACTTTTTTGAGTTGTTCTTCTTTAACGCCCTTTTGTGCGACTTCACGCATGAGTTGTTCTATCAAGTCATGCGTTTCTTGTGCCTTGCCTTGCTTGACGGTGACATTGAGTGGCATGAAAATCACGGGGGCATCATCACCATTTTGGTCTGTTACCACGCTGCAATGACTGTCGACATGATAGGTCCAACCTCTTTCTTCTCTTATTTCTTTCATGAAAATGGATTGCATGATTTGTCCGGTGATTTTCGCAATCAAAACATGTTTGAGGTCATAATCGGAGTTTGCTGTCCAAAAGAAATAGTTTTTATCCTGCGGATTTTCCATCTTTCTTGTCCAGTGTCGCTCAATGTTGGTGCCAAAGAGGCGATAATTAATGTCTTTGGGTTTCTCAATGCGTCCCGATGACGGCAGAGAGGCAATATATTTCTTGATATAAGTCCTGATGCTGTCGTCGTCGAAATTTCCTACAATATAAACGTTCATGTCGCCCATGTCGCTAAAACGATCCTTGTAGCAGTTGAGAATGGTGTTGTAATCAACTTTGTCAATGTCTTCTTTCGACAAGTTTTCTCCTCCTAACGGGTGTTTTTGAAAAACTGTTGCGAAAATAGAATCGGCAAATTCATACTTCGGGTCAGCGTTTTGATGTTCAAGCCTTGTGCGATTATTATCGAGATAGTTATTGAACGCCTTTTGGTCTTTTTGAGGAGAAGTTAGTTTAAGATACAGCAGTTTGAATGCCGTTTCGGCATCTTGTGGCGTTGTACTTCCTTGGAACCCCTCTTCGGTTTTACTCACAAAGGTGCGCATGGTCACGTTTTTACCGGCAAGCACTTTTTTCAAATCGTTGCTTGAAAACTGACCATAGCCGGAGAGTGCCATGATTGAATTGAAGGCTTTATAGGAAGGAGCGTTTTGAATGGTATAACTCTGCGACAAGCCACCGGGAGAATTGCCTGCAAGCACAATTTCGTTGTTGTTGAGCTCTGTCTTTTTCAAATATACCTTAATTCCGTTGCTCAAAGTGAGCAATTTTGCATCAAATTGAGGTATATCGGTTTCAGAGACGATTTTGCCACTTTGAGGTTCTGTCAAGAGCAATTCATTGCTTTGCACACTGTCGACATAGGCAGTAACCTGCTCGTTGCGACCGGCGTGGAAAGCTTCAATTAAACTTTGTTCTGTGGGAAGAGGTGCCTTGTTTGAACAAAATGCCGCCAACACGACATTTCGATCGGTGGGGGAGACGATTGAGTTTAAATATCGGTTTACATGTTCAACGTTGATGCCGGCAATCACTTTTAACATCATGTTGCAATAGGTTTCAATGTCGGCACATGGTTCTCCATCTTCAAACACTCGCACAAGGCTTCTTGCATACTTTGTGTTGGAATATTTGTCGCGTTCACGATAGAGCTTGTCAAGCGAAGCCTCAAATTTCAAGCGTGCACGCATGTACTCACTCTCGGTAAAACCAAACCGGGTAGCGCGTTTTAATTCTCTCGAAATCCATTGCACACATTGATCTACTTGTCCCGGTTTGCTTATTCCCATGAACTGCAATGCCTGCTTTGTCTTTGAAATCATGTATTTCCTGTCCATCACACTCACGTGGGTGAAAGGAGCGTCGGGTTCCAGTTTTAAATCGGCAAAACGTGCTGTTAGCATCGACGAGACAACCGATTTCAAGTAATCGTTTTCCATATACTTTGTTGTTCTCATCTCATCGGCGGCAATGTCGTCATGCTTGAACATCACTCTCACGTTGCTCACGGTTTGCTCGTTGTCTGTCTGCACAGTGACAATGAGTTCTTCATTGTCGGGAACAGGAACACTGACAACGGGTGCGATTGTTTTGGGATTTTTTATATTGCCAAAGAGTTCCTTGATTTTAGCGACAGCATAGTCGGTGTCGATATCTCCTACAACAATAATTGCTTGATTAGATGGGTGATACCATTTTTTGTAATAATTTTTTAATTCTTTGTACTTGAAATTCTTTACCACACTCATTAGTCCTATGGGCATTCGGTGCCCATAGATTGACCCGGGATAGAGAATGGGAGCCGCTTTTTCGAGCATTCTGTTATAGGCTCCAGAACGCATCCTCCATTCTCCCTCAATCACACCACGTTCGGCATCGATATCCTTGTTTTTGAGCAACAAGGCATGACTCCAATCGCTCAGCACAAGAAAACAGGAGTCCAACGCCGATTGGCGGTTGGTTGGCACGTTGCTGATGTTGTACACCGTTTCGTCGGTCGATGTATAAGCATTGAGGTTTGCCCCAAATTTCACTCCGATGGATTCCAAGTAATTGATTAAACTGTTTCCGGGAAAATGCTTTGTTCCGTTAAAACACATGTGTTCCAAAAAATGGGCAAGTCCTCTTTGGTTTTCTTCCTCTTGCACCGATCCTACCTTTTGGGCGATGAAAAAATCGGCATGATGCTCCGGAGTGTTATTTTTCTTTACGTAATAAGTCAGTCCGTTTGACAGTTTTCCTGTAACAACGCTTGCGTCAAACGGAATTGTTTCATAGGCTGCGCCTGCAAGAGCTGTCATACCTAATGTCAATGTTAACATCAACTTTTTCATTTTAAAATATAATGGATATAGATGTATATAAATTATTGGATTTCAATTGATCGAAATAATGACCTTGCACAAAGTTCACCGTGGCTTTGATGGCGTGCTTGCAACCAATGGCGACATGCGAGGATAAACCCACACCCCACATTGTGCTACGGTGCGATTGCCATTGAAATTGCCTGAACAAAATTTGCTCCAATGCGGCCAATTCGCGCGAAGTGCCATTGATATACATTTCATGTTTAGTGGGCGATACGGAGGTCGTGTGCACGGTTATCACATGATACGTGTTGCCTATTCTTAAACCTCCTTTCATCGCTACCCCCCAAAACATGCGGTCAAGGAGTTGACGACTTGTAGGAGTTGCATACAGCGTGTTGGAATGACTGTAACCCACATGTGGCAACACAGCAATGTACAACATTCTATTGAATTGGTGCTCCCAATATCCGTTTATTTTCCACGAAAACTTATTCTCGAAAAATTGGTCGATTTCTCCTATTTGCACATAGACCGAGGCGGCAGGATCGCCAAAAATATTCTCGGTGCCCACTCTTCTTGAAAGAGCAACTTGCGCTTTAACTGCCCAACACGATTGAAGCCAGCCTGTTTCAACCGCCAACCGATTGAATGTAGCCTGTGTGAGTGGTAATTTATTCAATGTGGTCAGCACTTTTTCTGTTTTCAATCTGTTTGCCTCCAGCGATACTGAAAGGCCCTTGTTGCTCATGGGGTGAACATTCAACGAAGCACCCCAACGTTGACCGTTGTAGTAGGTATTGGTTTCATTGCCGGCAAATCGGGTGTAGTCGTTGGCAAAACCGGTGAGATGAAATGATTTTTCTTTACCTAATTCACTATAAAACGACACTTCATTCGTTTGCTTATATTTCTTGAAGCTTGCCGAAAGTCCTGCCACATAGTCACCCAAGACATTGTAGCCAATGCCAAACTGAACGTGAAGGTCGGCGGTAATGTTGCGTGGGCGCGGATCTACATTGCGATAGTACAGTCCGGCTGTGTAAGACATGCTTGCTCCACACGAGAGTTTATTGCTGTGAAAGGCATAGCCACCCATGAAACTGTATTTTTCGAGATTGAGCCGTTTGCCTCCCACACTGTCTGCCATCAAATAGGGATAAACCATGTCAACATCGCTTGTTTCATTCCATGCCACATTGTCAATATGCCCATTGTTGTAATAGGCACGTCCCCACAAAGTGGTGTTTTTGTGCTTAATGTAGGTTTTTGCATCAAATGCCCAAACCGTTTCGCCATCTCCTTGTTGCACATCGAGAGCAGTGCTTTCTTTGCGCAATTTATATGCCCCTCCCACATCGCTAAAAGAATAATTCATTTGATATTGATTGATGGCAGGATTATTCCAAACCTGCAACATCAAGTCGTGCAAACCACGTGAGCGCATCTCGGTCTTTGTGAGAATAGACCGTTGAGGGAGGGCATCTGTTGCAACTTTCATGCTGTCGGGCATTCCGGTGGCACAAATGGGCATAACGGCCATGTACAACAAGCTCAATAATGAAATATGTAGAAATAGCTGCTTCATGTTCATTTTGGAGTTACACCGTCCCAAGTTTTGGTTGTGCATTTTGTCCCGGTCACATCTTTTGCCGTTCCTTGCTCTTCAATTTCGCTGGCAATGCAATAGGGGTTGAAATCGTCTGTTGAGTTGTTGGTATCTTTCAGCACCGCACGTCCGTCTTTTAAATAGAGCATTTTGCGTCGCACACTGTGAAAATAGCGCGTTTTGTCATGATCCATTGTGCCGCAATATGTCCAGCCTCTGTCCAGCGAAGGATCGGTTACATTCCACACATATCCGGCTCCAACACTGCAATTAACTGCATCTACAATCCACTTGTTGGGTATGTAATATTTAGTCTGTTGCATTGGGAAAGTTCCTGCCGGCACAACAATTTCATAGTCAAAAGTGTATCGGTAGTTATTGCCGGCCAAATAGGTATCTTTGTCAACAGGAATGCGAGCAAGTGCCCATGCTCTGAATCCTCTGTTGTGCAACACAAAAAACGAAAGCGTGTAGCAATACCATTTGTCGAGATTGGGCACCGTGGGGCTATCTATGTCGAGATGTGCGGGTTGTGTCGATACGTCATACCATTCAAAATCGGCTTTGCTCAAATCAAAGGAATTGGGGTTGATAACCTTGTGGTCAAGTCCGGTATCGGCAATCAACAGACTTTCGCCCGGTTGCACCGGGTGGTCATGTCCTTTGCCGGGAATGGTGTATATGGCTTGTATGGTAAAGGCTGTGTTCATGATATTTGGAGTGTAGTTATATTTTTGTGTCGTGGTAAAATATGACTCCAAAAACGATAGTCCATCGGCATAGAGCACATGGTCGGTGTTGTTGTAAATCTTCACATAATCATCGCCATAGTATTGCCTGCCTGAGGGTTGTAACGTGCCTGTAAAATAAATTTCTTGAATAATGAAGTCATCGTTCATCACATGTTCATAGGCGTGCAATGTGATAACATTGTTTTGAGGAGTAAGTTCTATCGATTGTCGATAGGCGATAATGTGCCGACTTCTCTCGTCATCAGCAACTTGCACCTCGGCAGAGTAGGTAACATCATAAAGCCCTGTCGGCATGTTCAAGTCGTCTCTTGAGCTGTATATTATTGTGCGTCCGGTTGAAATGTTTTTTACTTCTATTTTCTCGGCAAGAGTTTTCACATTCCGGCCTGCAAGTTCTTCGGGCATGACAACCGAGAATTGAGGAGTAATGTATTTTGTTCCCAATTTTTCAATCGTGTCGTCACATGCGGCAAGGCCGGCAATGAGCACCAATGTCATGATTATTGTGAATTGTTTTTTCATTTTGCTCCAATCTTTATAGTGTGAAGTTCAGTTCCATACCAAAATACGGATTAGTCATACGTCGTATCACAAGCCCATTGCTTTTGTAATCGGGCAAATAATCAAGCAAACGGTTGGCAAACACTGCAATCTTCATGTGTTTTCCAATCTGCTTTGTTGCTTTGAGATTGACATAGACTGCAATGGGGGTGGTTTGGCGTTTATAGAGTGCATCGCTGTAATTCTGCACAAGAAATTGCAATTCTGTATCGTTTTTCATGGCTTCGGTATAGGGGTGCAACAGACCGTCTTTAACATCTAAATAATAGTCGGGTACACCATTTTGCCACAGCTTTTTTGTAGTGGTGAACCACAGGCATTGAAATGATGTTGAAAATACCAATCCCCAACGTGTTATTTGCGTGTCAAACATAAAATTGGTGTTAAATTGATCGTTCACCCTGCCTGTATTGCAGTCATAGTAGCCAATATAGCGATCTCTCACGGCCTTGTTGTTTATGACATCAGAAACGGGCACAAACAACATTTGCGAATTGGTGTAGGTTGAGTGGAACCAAGCTCCGGTAATGGTCAATGCCGTTGCCAAAGGTGTCCATCGAGCAGTGTTGACAACAAACTCAATGCCTTCTTTGTCAAGTCTGCTTCCATTGGTGGCTTGCGAATACCCATCAAGAACTTTAACCTCTTCATAAGGCAAATTGTCGAGTTCGGGAGGGCCTGTCAACGACTCCGGCTTGATAGTTGTTGCATCGTATTTTCGAAATGCGTATGGCTGATAAAATGCAGAATAGCGAAAACCTGATGTCATTTTTTCGTTAAAATAAGTGATTGAAAAATGATTTTTTCCAAAAGAACCTCCAATGCGCACTTCCCATTTGCGGTTTATGGCAGGTTTCAGCCGGTAGTTTGTCACATCATCAATGTAGGTGCGCAGGTTTATTCTGCTGTATTCTTTGGGGTGGTTAATGTCGTAGTAATTGAGCTGAATAAAATCGCTGTAATGAACTTGTGGGAACAGATAGCTTGTTGTGGGCATTTTCGTTGTCAAACCATAGCCACCTGCAACATATAACACACTTCTTTGCCCATCTATATTAAAAATCGGAAAAGTCCATTTACCATTCAATCTCGGGTCGAGATAAATGCGCCCATTCATGCGATACCTTTGTGCAAGTCCAGGCATCTGTATACTTCTGAGTCCCAGTTGCACTTCCAATTTATTGTTACCAATGTTGCCCGTAATATGATCTTCGACATACCACGACAAGGTGTGCAATGCAGGAATGGTTTTATAGGCTCGCGGTCTGGTTGTCCATGATGCCGAAAGCGGTTTGTCAAGTTCATACACCTGTCCATCGCCATAGTTTTTGGTCATGCTCCAATCGCCACCAATTTTATAGTCGTTAGTCATTCCCCAAATGTTGAAAACGCCTTCTCCTTTGAACTTCAAAAAGATGCTTAGCGGTTTTCCGTCACTCACATAGTGGGCGATATATTCCCTCAGCAAATACTGTCCATCTTGCACTCCCTCGTCCAACGTCGTTGGAGCAACCGATGCCCTTTGAGGCGCAACAATCTTTCTACGCTCGAGCCTGTTAGCCTCATAACTTACACTGGTGTTCAAATTCAAATGGTTAAACCATGGGTTATCGTTGACATTGATGTTTAAATCGCCGGTATAGGCAATTCGATTGTAATTTGATTGATATTCATCAATTTTAGCTACGCTGATGTCGGGGTCGTTCTTCACGTTATCAAATGATCCGGTGTAATCAATGCTCGTTACCCAATGGGTGCGCACAGCTGCATTGTTCCACCTGAAGTTGAAGCGCGACGACACATTCAATCGCTTGTAATTTTCAAAATTGTTTCTCGGGTCGGCTTTTGAATCAAGAAAACCGCCGTCGACATTCATGATGTGGTCAGTTGCTCCCAAATAAAACCCTTTGCCCACCGATAGCAGTTTGCTGTATTCATCGGCTTTGAACCGAGCGGTGAGGGGAGTGGCTTTCCTAATGCGCTTAATGTTCACCAATCCGCTTGTCAAGTTGCCATATTCGGCCGATGGTATGCCTCTCACAATTTCTACACTCTCGATGTTGTCGGTTGATATTGTACGCATGTCAACCCCTTTGTTTGTGGCATCTCTCTTGTGTTCCGGCGAAGTTTGATTTCTCGATGCTCCCGGCACGTTTTGCATGTTGGCATCTTCGTTGATGGGAGCACCGTCTACCACAAACATGGTTCCCAATGAGGTGATGTCAAAGTCGGCATTCTTTGTTTTTGCTCCTGTTGCACCCATTGTTCCGGTTTCTCGCAATTGAATACTGTTCACGGTGCTCATGTCGGGCGTTTGGCTCACATGCCCCGGCAACAGTTCAAGCAAGTCGGTGAAACTGGTGGGTTGCAAGTGTGTCATGGCATCGCGATCAATGCGCGAAGTGCTTGTTAATCCGGCACCTTCTTTGGCAGTAACAACCACTTCTTTCAAAACTTTACTGTTTTCTTTTAGTCTAATTCTAATCTTTTTATTTTGATTGAGTTTTACTTCAACTTTATTTGTTGAATATCCTATGAAAGAGGTTATAACGGTGTAATTTCCTTCTTCTGCTTTAAATGTAAATCTGCCTTTGGAATCGGTTTGCATGACCATGCCCGATGGTTGCAGTGTGACTGTGGCAAACTCAATGGCATCGCCGTTGTTGCCAACAATAGTTCCTTGCAAAGAAAAACGAGTTGCATGAGCCACAAACACTCCAAGTACCAAAAATAAACTTAAAACTATTCCTTTCATTAAAATACCTTAGTATAATATAGCGTACAAAAGTACAGCTCTCGTTCAACGGCTACAATACCAACATTTGGCTATTTCTTTGCCTCAAAATCCCAATCAATAGCTATTTCCTTTTTCATAAAGTCAAAATAAATTTGTGACCGGAATATTTTGTTGTAAATAAAAGCAATAATTATGAAAAAAATCTACATGTTAAGTGCGGCATTGTTCGCATCGGCCTCAATGTTAATTGGAGCGCAAAGTTTAAGTCAAACCACAGCATTGTGGGGAAAAGCCGTTACTTCGGCAGGAACAACACAAGGAAACGACATCGCCCTTGCCAAGGATGGTGGTTTCTTCATGGTAGGTGGTGCCGGCTCTAAGCAAAAAACGCATGACATCATGTTTGGTGACGAAGTGATTGGCAAGGGTACCGACTACACCGGGACTTCTACTTCGGGCAATCAGGCATTTTTCCTCTCAAAAGTTGCGGCCGACGGTAGTCACAAGTGGACGGTGTACAGCAACAACGGTGAAGTTGGCAACAATCAACTGTTCGTTTGTGAACTGAGCGACGGTGGCGTTGTGGCGGCATTTAAGTTTCGCCACACAAGCAAACACTATACCGAAAATCCGATTTTTGTTGATGCCACAGGCGCAGAAATTGCACTCGATTGGAAGCTGGAGAGCGAGAGTGTTTCACGCTACTACAAAGGCATTTTGATGAAAGTTTCGGCAACAGGCACCATTGAATGGATTAAACAACTCGACATGGATCACAGTCCGCGTCCCAAAGCATCGTCTCATTACTCTTCGGGTACTCCCGAATCCATTTTTATCAACGGTTGCGTGGCCGACGCTTCGGACAACCTCTATCTCACAGGGCGCATTTGCACCGATATGTATATCAACGAAGCCACCTCTACCAATGTGATTACAATTCCTGCTCACAACAATGCAGAGTGGGACGGTGACACACAAAAGGATGCCGGCAACATGTTTGTTATTAAGTTCAACGGCAATGGCAACTATGTGAAGCATCTTATAACCGAGGGTGCTTCGGTCAAAGAAGGACCGCTTGACATTGATTTTGCCGATGGCAAACTCTATATTTTATCGATTATTAAGGGGATTGCCGGCACCGATTACTCGCTTGATGGCCACACCATTTCTCCAGCCAATGGCTTTGCCGCTCCATCTATTGCATGCCTTGACACCGATTTAAAAGTAAACTGGTTCAGGGTTTATGCGTCGAAAGCAAATGCTACAATGCAAATGCCATCTATTCAAGTATTTGGCAATAATATTTGGGTTGCGGCAAAAGCTAAAATCGACTTAGACTACACGCTGAATGGTGAAACAAAGAATTTGACAACAGGTTCGCTCACGCGCGACGGCATTGTTATAAAAGCAAATGCACAAAATGGCGACCTGTTGGGACATCACACTCGCAACAAGCAGCAAGCCGGCTATTTTGATACCTTTGAAGACGAATCCGGAGGCGTTTACATGATGGGAATGACTACTTTGTTTTCAGGTGTAACTATCGAAAAATTTGATCCCGAGACGGTTCAAAGCCTTGAAACCGTTACGCTCTACAGCAACGCATCGGATTGCAAAGGTGCTGTGGGCAAGGGGGCACAGCTTTTTGTCATGACTCGCACCAAAGGTACCGGCAACTCTATTGGCGATGTCTTTTCGTTGAACCCTGCGGCATTCTCATGTATGCTGTCGTCTTACAGATTGCCTTTCAATATGAAAGAACAACAAGTGCACACCGGTGTTGCCCATGTGCAGACCGAAAAGACCGTTACCGGTGTACAATATTATAATTTACAAGGCATCGCATCGAGTTCTCCATTTGAGGGCGTGAATATTGTGGTTACACGCTACAGCGATGGCAGCCAAGATGCACACAAGATCATTAAATAAACTTTCTGTTTCTTAGTAGAAATCGACATACAATGGGATATTGCCAACCACTTACAGGCAATATCCCATTCTTAAAATAATTTACTTTTCTAAAAAAAACTTCAATCATGATACGTTTTCTTTCTCTCTTAATGGCTGTAAGTCTGTCGATTTTGACGACAGAGGCAGCCTCTGTCGAACAAACCACGGCACATTGGGCTAATATTCTCGATGCCAAAGCACCCACAATGGGCAATAGCATGGTCAAAACAGGTAATGCAATTTATTACCTCTCAGAAGCTACTGCCACCGTTGGCGACGGAGGAACGGGATTTCCCAAGGAATATACCGATCCACATGCAACCATCTATTTCAATAGCGATTCTATTTGTTATGGTGCTCCTTATCAAGGTTCAAGCTACAACCACAATTTGAGTGTGATAAAAACCGATGCCGATGGACGTTTTCAATGGACAGTTTTCTCGACAAGCGGCGAAACCTATGCCAACAATGGTGGCATAACTCTTGCACCCGATGGCGGAATATATGTGGCAGTTAAGGTGCGTCACACCAGCAACATGCCCACTCAAAACCTCTCCATCACCGATGCTACGGGAAAAGTTAGCGAAATCGATTGGAAACTCGCAAATGCAACTGCTCCTCGTTACTACCAAGGATTAATATTGAAAATAAGCGATAGGGGAGAGCTGCTTTGGACAAGAACCATTCAAGTGAGCAATGCAAAACAGCCAGCCGGCAACAAGGAGTACACCAGCGACTGTTTTCACATCTATGATATGAAAAGCGATGCCGCCGGCAACATCTACATGTCGGGGCGTTATTGCAATCCTGTTACATTTCACAAAGCCGATGGCACGCAACTTGTTTTAACTCCTCACAACACCGAAGGCTGGAATGGCGATTCGCAAAACATGGTTGGCGACATGTATGTAGCCAAATTTAATGCCGACGGCTATTTAACGAAGGTTTTAACCACAACAGGAAAAGCAAAATATGAAACCACACCGGTTCTGTATCAATATGGCCAAGATCTCATCTTGAATGCAGTGTTTGCCGGAACCGGCGAGCACTCTTCTGTTTCGATAGACGGACATCCCATTCATTTTCAAGGAGAACAAGCGGGCATCTACACTGCTCGGTTGAGCAACGATTTTGAACTCAAGTGGCAACACTTCTTCCCCGGCGAGGGACTTAACGGCAAAAACTGCGTGTTTCAATACAACAACATTCATGTGAGTGGCGACAATTTGTGGCTCACCGGAATGGGAAATTTCATTCTGAACAATGACGACAAAACAGCTTCAATTAAAACCACAAGTTCCAACGTGCGCGAGGGTTACATCATCAAGTGCAATGTGCACACCGGCAATTGGGTGAAAGCGCAGACAAGCAAAGCCGGTTTTGAGGCAATCAATGGCATTGTGGGCTACATCGGTGCGTTTGAAGACGAGAACGATGGCGTATATGTTATCGGCTATAATTTAACAACAAAGGGTGGAACACTCATGTTCAAGCATGACAAAGAAACACTGCAAGGACTTGGTTATGAAACCCTGATTTCGGGTGGTTCACAACCAACAGTCCAAGGCTTTGTGACCGAAGGCGACTTCCTCTACACCATGTCGCGCGGAAAAGTATATCCCTCAAAGCCCGAAACACATTTTGGCTTCATCAATAACGAAGGGTTGAAGATTGAGCCAATCAGTCCTTATTTTAAAGCCGTTTTTGCCGCATTTCAATTGCCATTTCGGGTGAAAACCGACAATGGCAAAATGTTGGGCGACATCAACAAAGACGGTGTGTTGAACAACGACGATGTTACAACATTACTCAATGTTATTGCAGAGCAACAGCCCGTCAATAAAGATATTGCTGACATTAATAAAGATGGAGAAATCAATGTGAGCGACGTCACAAGCCTGATTAATCTTATCTTAAAATAAAAGAGTTTTATTTCTGACATTTTTGCTCATACCTACAATTACTTATTCATTAATTTAAATATACCTAATTGTAGGTATTTCTCACACGTTTCAGATTTTTTAATTTTGTATTAACTTTTTTTTACATGATGTTACAGAACACAAACTGCTTGTTGAATGACAAATAATAATACTTATAAAACATGAAATTTGATTTATCTGCTAAAATGTTAATGAGCGCAATATTGACTTGCGCACTTGTAGCACCAACGACCATTCTGGCGGCATCGACCGACACCACCGTGGAAAAAAAAACCCGTCTCACCCTTGGTGGTTACGGAGAAGCGGTAGCCAGTCGTATGTTCTACAGCAACAATTACAAACGCTACACCGATGCCAAGCTCTATAAAGATGCCAATGGCTTTGGACAGGTTGACCTGCCTCACGTTGTATTCTATGTGGGCTATGACTTTGGCAAAGGCTGGTCGATGGGGTCTGAAATAGAGTTTGAACACGGAGGCACCGAAAGCGCGGTTGAAATCGAAGAAGAAGAAACCGGCGAATATGAAAGCGAGATTGAACGTGGCGGAGAGGTTGCTCTTGAGCAATTTTGGTTGCAAAAGAGTTTCAGCCGTGCCGTGAATTTGCGATTAGGGCACATGGTAGTACCGGTGGGAGCAACCAATGCCTATCACATGCCCACAGAATTTTTCACAGTCTATCGCCCGGAAGGCGAAAACACCATTTTGCCTTGCACTTGGCACGAAACGGGTATCAGCTTCTTGGGGCGTGCCGGCGATTGGCAGTACGAAGCCATGTTTATTGCCGGGCTTGATGCCGACCGTTTCAATAGCAAAGACTGGATACACGGCGGTGCCGGAAGCCCCTATGAGTTTAAAATGGCAACAGCCTATGCCGGAGCCGCACGCATAGATAACTTCTCTATTAAAGGCTTGCGATTGAGTTTGAGCGGATATATTGGCAACAGTGCCAATAATACCCTCAATTCAACCAACAAATACAAAGGCTTGCATGGCACTGTTGCAATTGGCTCATTCGACTTCCTCTATGACGATCACAACATTGTGGCACGAGGCAACTTTGACTATGGACATTTGAGCAACTCGCTTGAAATTTCGGCCGCCAACAAGACAACGCGCAGCGGTTCGCCTTCGCCCAAAAACAATGTGGCAGAAGTCGCTCTCGCTACCGGGCTTGAACTGGGTTACAACATTGGAGCACACATTCCCGCAATGAAAAACAATGCTCAAAAGTTTTTCGTTTTCGGCCGTTACGACTACTATGACGCCATGTACAAGACAGTGCCAAGCATGACCGATGAAAAAGAATGGGGTCGCCAGAAAATAGCGTTTGGTGTCAACTACTTTCCCATTAAGCAAATTGTCATCAAGGGCGAATACAGCAACCGTATCTTTAAGTCGCAATACAACAACGAACCAACAATCAGTCTTGGAGTTGCCTACTATGGCTTATTCCACATTTAATTGAAACTAATATTATTAACTTATTTTTTTCAACACAAAAAAACATTGTAAAATGAAAAAACAGTTTAAATTACTGCTCCTGCTCTTGATCGCAGGAATGACTTTCGCTTCATGCAGCGACAGTAAAGATGAACCAACTATCAACACTGTTGATGCAAAGAAAAAAGCATTGCTCACAACCTACGTGAACAACGTCGTTGTTCCCACCTACAAGTCGCTTGCCGCCAAGGCAATCGACCTGAATGAAGTGTGTGGACAATTAAAGGCAAATCCCTCGCAAGAGCTTGTGAAGAAGGCTTGCGAAGAATGGACAGCCGCACGCAAATACTGGGAATTGAGCGAAGCTTTCCTATTTGGAGCCGCTGCCGATTACAACATCGACCCACACATCGACTCATGGCCTTTGCAAAAGGCGCAACTCGACAACGTGCTTGCCAACGTCGACCTCATGAAAGAGCTTGAAGAAGATGGTGCCGGTGCCGACGCATTCCAAACCCTCGGTTATGGTCTTCTTGGTTTCCACGCTTTGGAATATGTGCTCTTCCGTGAAGGCAAACCGCGTGATGTGAAAGAGATTTCAACAAACGAATTCATCTATAATGCAGCCGTTGCCGAAGACCTTGCAAATCAAACCGTGCGCCTTGAAGCATCGTGGAGTGGCATTGACAACGTTACTGCCGAAAAACAGAAAATGCTCAAAGATGCAGAGCTCGAACCAAGCATGAATTATGGTCAAAACATGATTGATGCAGGGCTTGCCGGCAACAACAACTACAAGACACAAATCAGTGCAATGGTTCAAATCATTCAAGGCGCAAGCAAGATTTCAGACGAAGTAGGTAACACAAAAATTACCGACCCCGTTAACTCGCAAAACGTGCTTGATGTTGAATCTTGGTACAGCTGGAACTCAATTGCCGACTTCACCGACAATATTCGCAGCGTGCGTAATGCTTACTATGGCACTCTCGACGGCAAAGTGAACAGTAATTCAATCTCGGCTTATGTGAAAGAAAAAAATCCGGAACTCGATGCAAAACTTGTTGCAGCAATCGACAAGGCCATCAAGGAGGTGTCTGCAATGCCGGCTCCCTTCCGCAACCACTTGGCCAAAAATGAGTCGCAAGCCGCGGTTGATGCCTGCAACGAACTCATGGAGCAACTCGACGCCGCAATTACAGCTTTGAGTAAAGAGGCCAACTAAAAAACACATTATTTTAAAATTCACAACTAATCGACTAAATGAGGCCAGCTTCGTGCCGGCCTCATTTTACCCATTTTTTTAGAACGCTATGAAAAAAATATTATTTTATGTTTCTGCCGTCTTGTTATTGTTTTCCTTACCTGCATGCAGCGACGGCAATTCAGGGAATGGACAGAATACTGACCCTGAAACCATTATGCCCGAGGATTACTATACCGGAGGCAAATTGGGTACTGCATTCAACAGCACAGCATCGGCACTGGAACAATTCTCTCAATCGGTCGAAGATGCAGGTTTGGTTGCCAACTTCAGACGCGGAGAACGCAGGTTTGAAGTGGCTCATGCCGCCGGATATGAAGAAAACGGTCCTACATATCAAGGACTTGGTCCTCTCTACAACCGCACCTCGTGCATTGCCTGCCACCCGGGCTACGGACACGGTAAACGCATTACAAAATATAACAGTGAAGATTGGGGTAATGGCTGTCTCATTATTGTTACCGACAAGGAAGGAAACATCGCCTCTTCATTGGGACTTGTACCCATGACCAAAGCTTTCGCTCCATTCAAGCCCATGATTGATGAGAAACAAATGACGATTTCGTGGAACACCTTTACCGATGAGTGGGGCAACAAGTTTCCCGACGGAGAAGCCTATGAGCTCATCTATCCCGACATCACCATTCCCGAGAGTGCAATCTATTCTCCTCTTGAAGTCAATGGCAAACCATTGTCAATCAAAGATGCCGTAGTTACTTTCGAATCGACGATAGGACTTTATGGAACCGGTCTTCTCGATGCCATTCCCGACGATTCAATCAAAGCGCAATACCTAAGAGAGGCTCCTTACATTCCGTTAAACCCAACAATCTGGGCAGGACACGATTTTGCTCCGGCAGGGCTTAGCGCATCCGGCCACCCCATGCGTTTTGACTATGCTTGCGATTTCTCTAAGCTTTCGGAGAATGTGAGTTTGTGGGAGGTGACCAATATTATCACCCCCATGTTCCGCTATTTCTATATTCCCAAGGCTTATGCACTCACAGCCAGTAACGATGTTGATGTTCAAAAACAATTCTATGTCCACTATCCTCAGTGGAACAAAACCGGGAATGTAAAAACCGACATTTATAATTTTCTCACAAGCAAAGAATTGCCGGTTGAAATGGATGCCGATGCTTGCTACGACCTCATGGTGTGGTTGCGCGGTCTTGCCGTGCCGGCTGCACGCAACGTGAACAGCAAAGAGTTTCAGCGCGGGAAAAAACTGTTTAACGAAATGGGATGTGCAACATGCCATCGCCCATCGTGGACAACCGGTCCCGATGTCGTTGTAGATGCCTATGGATTGACCAACGGAGCAAAAAAAGCGATGCCACGCTATCCTAATCAAAAGATTTGGCCATATAGCGACATGATACAACACCGCTTGTTCATGAAAAACGACATTCGCACCGGTTGGTGTCGCACAACTCCACTGTGGGGACGCGGATTAAGCCAAATTGTCAGCGGACACAGCGACCGCCTGCACGACTGTCGCGCTCGCAATGTAATTGAAGCCATCATGTGGCATGGGGCAGCCAATAGCGATGCACGGGCTACGGTCGAAAAATTCCGCAAATTGAACAAAGCCGATCGAAATGCGGTCGTCACTTTCATCAACTCAATTTAAGACTATTCAACGAACTATATTAATAAGCAAAAAAATGAGAGCAAAAATTCCACCATAAGTTATTTTGTTTGATGGGTAGAAACGAATCCATCCACATAAGGTGCATCTGACTTTATTACGGCAAAAGCCTGTATGACGAGTTTGTTTGCGACAGCAATAAGAGCTACTTTGGAAGGTTTCCCATTGGCTTTCAACCGTGCGTAGCATTCTTTAC
>JBGYAB010000071.1:0-4741 GCA_041815985.1 Sodaliphilus sp.
CCCGTTTGCCGCCTGCAACAATGCCAAAGTGAAAATCGGTGCTAAAGTGTATGGAGCAACCACGCTGGGACCTCACTGCAAAGTGGGCGGAGAGGTGGAAAACTCGGTGATGATTGGTTACAGCAACAAGGCTCACGATGGTTTCTTGGGCGATGCCGTGATAGGGGAATGGTGTAACATTGGCGGTGGCACCACCGCGTCTAACTTGAAGAACGATTACAGTGAGGTGAAATTGTGGAATTATGCCTCTAAGCGTTTTGAACGTACCGGATTGCAATTTTGCGGCATGATCATGGGCGACCATTGCAAAACCGGCGTGAATTGCATGATCAACACTGCCACTGTGCTGGGAGTGGGGGTGAACATTCATGGTTCGGGGTTTCCGCGCAACTTTGTGGCTTCGTTCATGGAGGGCAGTAGCACTGCCGGATTTAAGGATGTGCGTTTGCCTGCATTTTTAACCATTGCCAAGACTGTGATGGCTCGACGCGGAATTGAATTGACTGAAATCGATGAAGAAATATTCGACGCTATTTACCAAATGGCGAAACGATATAAGTAAAATTAATTATAAAAATAAAAAGCATTATGAAGACTAAAAGAATCAAAGCCACTTTGGCAATTGTATTGATGGGACTAATTGTGAGCATTAGCGCATGGGCGGCAACGGTGTATGTAACCGGCACACATGTGCGATTGAGATTAACTCCTGCATTGAGTGGGAAAATTTACACAGACATGAATGGAAACCCCATATATCCGCAAAAGGGGCAAGTCCTGAAATGGTCGGGCGAAACGTCCAACGGTTTTTATGAGGTGTACTATGTCGACCGTTGGGTGTGGATAAGCAAGCAGTTTGCCAAGGTGCAAGAAGACAGAACCCGGCAAACCGTTGCAACCCGGCAATACCCGGCCTATATTGAAGTTACCGGCACACGCGTGAATTTGCGCAAAGGGCCTTCAATGAATTCAAGTGTCATCACGGTTGACGGTGTTGCTATTCACCCCAAGAAAGGAGAGCAAATCAAGTGCATTGGCTCGGAGGGCGACTTCTGGAAACTCGACTACGTGTTGCCGTGCTACATTTCAAAACAATTCTGCAAGCCCATCTATTAATGGGCTTGCATGAAGCAGATGTTTTCGATTAAGAAGCATTTTTTTATAAATAAAGTCATAACTTTGCAAAGCATTTTACAATCTATCTACAAACATTAAACTTAAACAAAATGATTTTTCACAGATTAATTTTGAGCATAGCCATTGCTTGCATCGGCTTGAATGCAATGAGTGTCACTCTTGATGAAGCTTTTGCCGCAAAACAAAAGTTGGTAGGATTTAAACTCGATTTCAATGGTTTGAACAGTCAAGAACAAGAGGCATTGAAGTTTATCTATGCCTATGCCCCTCTTGCCGATGTCACCGACTATGAACAAGATTTTTATGTGAAAAACATTAGGCAAACACTTCAAACACGCGAAGAAATGCCTTGGGGAAAAAGCATTCCCGAAAACATTTTCAGGCACTTTGTGCTCCCCGTTCGCGTGAACAATGAAGCCTTGGACAACAGTCGCATTGTGCTTTATCCCGAACTAAAAGAGAGGGTGAAAGGCATGAGCATGAAGGAAGCCATTCTCGAAGTAAATCACTGGTGTCACGAGCATGTGACCTATCAACCCAGCGACGGTCGCACTTCCACGCCATTGCAAAGCATTAAAACCGCTACCGGTCGCTGTGGCGAAGAAAGCACCCTCACCGTGGCAACTTTGCGTGCGGTGGGTATTCCTGCACGGCAAGTCTACACGCCTCGTTGGGCGCACACCGACGACAATCATGCTTGGGTCGAAGCATGGGCCGACGGAAAATGGTATTTCATGGGGGCATGTGAACCCGAAGCTGTGCTCAACTTGGGTTGGTTCAATGCTCCGGCATCAAGAGCTTTGCTCATGCACACAAGAGCCTTTGGCGACTATAATGGAACCGAAGAGGTTGTTCTCAAAACCGGCAACTACACCGAGGTGAACCTTGTGGACAACTATGCCGAAACTGCCAAGGCTGAATTTACTGTTGTCGATCGTCAAGGCAAGCCGGTGAAGGGTGCAAAGGTGGAATTTAAGATTTATAACTATGGTGAGTTGTATAGTGCTGTTACAAAGTATGCCGATGCCAACGGAAAAACCAGCCTCACAGCCGGCAAAGGCGACATGATTGTGTGGGCAAGTGACAGCAAGGGGCAGTTTGGTTGGTCAAAGGTGAGCTTTGGCAAAGACACAAACTTGAAAATTGTGATTTCAAAAGACACACAATTACCGCAAAGCATCGATATTGTGCCACCGGTCGAGAAAGCCTATATGCCACTTGTTTCGCCCGAAATGGCAAGCATGAACAAAGCAAGGCTTGCCTATGAAGACTCGGTGCGCAATGCCTACACGTCTACATTTATTACCGAAGAAAAAGCAAAAGCCTATCCCGAGAAGGCGAGAAAATATCTTGTAAAATCAAAGGGAAATCATCAAACGATTGCCGATTTCTTTGCCAAATATCCGCAACAAGAAGCAAGAGCTTATGCTTTGCTCGATGGTTTGAGTGAAAAAGACCTGCGAGATGTAACAATGGAGGTGCTCGACGACAACATGACGGCGACAAGCAGCCAACTCTCGCCTCGTGTTGAGAATGAACCTTTGCATCCGTACAAGCACTTCTTTGCCCGAGCGTTTGAGCGCGAAGCGCAAATGTTCAAGTCCAATCCCGAAGCCCTTGTGAAGTGGGTGAAGGAGAATTTGCATCTGAACCCCGACAGCAAAGCCTTGCGCTATGCCCAAGATCCGGTGGGTGTGTATCGCTACAGAGTGACCGATGAACGCTCGCGCGACATCTTTTTTGTGGCAGTGGCACGCAGCATTGACATTGATGCACGCAAAGATGCCGTGACGGGCAAGGTGCAATATCGCAAAGACAAAAACCTGCCTTGGGTCGATGTGAAATGGAACGTTCAAGGCGAAGCCAAAGTTGCTCCGCAAGGCACACTCGTGCTCCGCTATGAAGCAAATCCCATTGTAGACAATCCCAAGTATTACAGTCATTTCAGTTTGAGTAAAATGGAAAATGGGCAACTTGAGCTTCTCAACTACGATGAAAATGATGTAAGTTGGGGCAATACTTTCAAAAACGGTGCAAAACTCGATGTAGGCACCTATGTGCTTGTGAGCGGAACGCGTCAGGCCGATGGTAGCGTGTTGGCAACTACCCGTAAGTTTGAAATCAAGCAAGGCAAAACAACCGAGATTGACTTGGTCATGCGCTACGATGCCAAAGGCATTTCGGTAATTGGCAACTTCGACAGTGAGTCTAAATTCAACAAGACAGACGTGCATGCCTGCACTGTGAACTCCGAGCCTGTGAGCATCTTGTCGCAAACCGGGCGTGGCTACTTTGTGCTTGGTATCATTGGAGTGGGCCAGGAACCCAGCAACCATGCATTGCGCGACATTGCCAAAGTGAGCATTGAACGTCCCGTTGTGTTGCTCTTTGAAGACGAAGTCTCGGTGCGAAAGTTCCAAGACAACGACTTTGGTTTGCCTCAAAACATCATCTACGGCATTGACCAAGATGGCAAAATCGCAAGTGCGCTCAAAGCCGAATTGAAATTGCCGAGTGCACAATTGCCCATATTTATAATCGGCGACACATTCAACCGCATTGTATTCCATAGTCAGGGCTATACCATCGGCCTTGGAGAGCAATTGCAAAACACATTAAATCGTTTAAAGTAACAGCAACACACACTATACATGAAAAGATTTTCATTCATCATCGTTTTTGCATTAAGCTGTCTGTGCCTGCTCCAAGCACAGGACTATGTGCCAAGTGATGCTAATTTGAAAGCACGCCAAGAGTTTAAAGACAGCAAGTTGGGCGTGTTTTTCCATTGGGGACTTTACAGTATGTATGCCCACGGAGAGTGGAGTATGCAGGTAGAGAAACTCAACGCGGCAGAGTATGCCAAGGGTATGAGTGCATTTTATCCGTCGAAATTCGATGCCGAAAAATGGGTTACCGCCGTGAAAGCGGCAGGTGCGAAATACATCACAGTCACTTCGCGTCATCATGAGGGTTTTTCGATGTGGAATACCCGACAAAGCGACTACAACATCATGAACACCCCCTATGGCAAAGACGTGATTAAGGCACTTGCCGACGAATGTCATCGCCAAGGAATAGGATTGCACCTTTACTATTCTCATCTCGACTGGACAAGAGAGGATTACCCCATAGGGCGCACCGGGCGATTTAGCGGTCGCGACACCACTAAAATTGATTGGGACAACTACTACAAATTCATGAATGCGCAACTCTCCGAATTGCTCACCGGTTATGGGCCGATTGGAGCCATTTGGTTCGATGGTCTTTGGGATCACGAAGAAGATGCTGTGCCTTTCGAGTGGCAATTGCCGCAACAATATGCCCTCATTCACAAGTTGCAACCGGCTTGCTTGGTGGGCAACAATCATCATCTCACGGCAAAGGCAGGCGAAGATTTTCAAATTTTTGAACGTGACGTGCCGGGTGAAAACACAGCAGGATATTCCGATAAAATCACAGTGGGCATGCTGCCACTCGAAACGTGTCAAACCATGAACGAATCGTGGGGATATGATGTGCGTGACCTCGATTACAAAGCACCGCAAGACATCATTAAATTGCTTGTACGCACTGCGGGCAAAGGGGCTAATCTATTGTTGAA
>JBGYAB010000072.1:0-81617 GCA_041815985.1 Sodaliphilus sp.
GTCAACATTAACGACAACGACCTCCGTTATATGCTGTGGAGAAGCTATCAAATGCTGCAAGGTGGCGGGTTCTTGACAGAGGCGGAAAACATTGCGATGCAACAGAAGTTGGAAGTTGGCAATTTTAAACAGGAGAATGACGATATACGCTACCGTGATGCGGCAGAGGAACGGAAAGATGAGGTTTCGGATGTCGTGCGCGGACTGCGTGAAAAATATGATGCAATCATAAACAAATCGTCATTTCAAGCGCGAGAGGCTATCCAAGACAGTATGTTGAGCTTGAAAAAGCTTATGGACATCATACAAAAGCACAGCAAGCAGAGCAAGATTGAGGACTGGGAAAATGCTTACATGAAAGAAAATGCGTTGAGCAGTGCCAACTTGGCGCAGGCGAAAATATACAAGCGTAGATTTTTAGAGCCGGTTATTCAGTCCGTCAGGGAACTTATTAAGGACGGAGCACAAGAGCAGGAGATTTACGACTACCTTATGCTCAAGCATGGCATTGAGCGCAATAGAGAAATGAGTTTGCGAGCAGCCATCACGCCCCCCCATACGCACAAGGTAGATAGCGAACTCCTTGAACAATGGAACGAAAGAAAACGCGAAATAAAAGAAAATAGCGAGCTGAACAGCTGGGAAGAAATTCAAAGCGCACTTAATGATGCGGCGGCACAAGAATTCGATGCAGATTTGAGTGCAAGAGATTACAGCGGTTTGACGGCAATACTGCCGGAGTGCGAAGATATTGAACATTGTACCGAAGAGGCATACAAGCGTGTCGTGAATTTTGAAAGCGAACATGGGGCTATGGCCGACAATCTTTTGGACAACATCAAGAAAGCGACAGCCTCAACTCTTGAAAAGTTGCTTTCAAGTGGTCTAATCAGCAAGCAGACAAGAGAAAGCATTGGGCAAATGTACGACTTCTATGTTCCTTTGCGAGGCTTTGATGCGACCACGGCCGAAGAAGTGTATGCATATGTAAGAGACGAACGCAAAGCTTTTTCTACTCCGTTGAAGATGGCGCGTGGACGTGAAAGTAAAGCAGACAACCCTATTGCGCATATTGCAAGCATGGCAGACGGAGCCATTGTGCAAGGTAACAGAAATCTAATGAAGCAACGTTTTCTTAACTTTGTGCTTAATCGCCCGAGTGACCTTGTGAGCATTAGCGACATGTGGGTTCAGTATAACCCCTCCACAGAGGAATGGCAAAGCGTATTTCCCGAAATTCCCGAAGGTGCGACACCTGATGAGGTTTCACGCATTGTTGAAGATTTTAATGAACGCATGCAGGAAGAAGCACAGAAAGATGAACCCCTTGTGAAGCGTGTAAAAGGACATACAGATGTGCCTTACAAACTTCTGCACGACCAATTGAGCGAGCATCAGGTTATTGTTAAGCGTGGAGGTCGTGAATACGTCATCACGATTAACGGAAATCCGCGTGCGGCAATGGCATTGAACGGACAAACAAATCCGCATGGAGACTATTCCGGTGTTGGTGGAGCATTTAAGCAATCTTCTGAATACATCAATAGGCAACTCAGTGCTTTTTTCACAACACGTAATCCTGATTTCGTGGCAAGTAACTTTATGCGTGATGCCCTTTACAGTAACAGTATTGTCTGGGTAAAAGAAAGTCCGCGCTATGCCATAACGTATCATAAGTATTTCATGAAACTCAATCCTGCAATGATGGGGGCATTATTCCACAAGTACAATCATGACAATCTTGACTTGTCTGACCATTTGGAGAAAGAGTTTTATAACTTCATGATTAACGGCGGAGAGACCGGGTATACCATTCCGCAAAGCGTCAAACAGGCTAAAAAGACACTTGCAAAGGATATTAAGAATTCAAAGAGGCACCGCCTGATACAGCTGTTAAACAAACTTGAAATATTCAACCGAAGTGTAGAGGTTTGTTCGCGTTTCTCCGCATACATGGCCAGTAGGGAAGAAGGGCGAAGCATTGAACGCAGCGTGTGGGACGCCAAAGAAATTACCGTAAACTTCAATAAAAAGGGAGCAGGAGGTAAATTCTATAACAAGCAAGGGCAAACCATTATCGGTAGTATTGCAGCCGCAACAGGAGCACTGGGGCGTACGCTGTATGTGTTCTTTAATGCAGGAGTGCAAGGTCTTGCAAACATACTTGGGGTTGCATATCATCATAAGGGCAAGTTTACGGCATTGGCGTCTTCATACTTCCTGCTCGGTTATTTGGCACCGCTGCTGATGGGTGGTGACGATGATGAAGAAAACACTTATGCAATGTTGCCTTCCTATGTACGAAGAACTAACTTGATAATTCCTAACGGAAAGGATTATGTCTCGCTGTCTTTACCCATTGAGTATAGAACAATGTATGGTTTGGGTGAGCTTGCAAGCAACGTCATGAGCGGACGAGAGCGATACACGGACGATGAACTTGCAAAGACCATCGCGGAGCAATTCACACAAGCACTTCCCATTAACTTTCTTGAAGGTGAAGGAACGGGTGTTTTGGCTCCATTCGTGCCAAGTTTGGTGGCTCCTGTTTATCAAGCGTCAAAAAACAGAGATTGGACAGGACTGCCGATATACAGAGATAGTGAGTATAACAAATATGACCCGGAATGGGCAAAAGCATACGGTAAGACCAATCAGCATCTTGTTGATTTAACGAAGTATCTCAATGAGAAGACAGGGGGCGACAATCACACCAAGGGAGCGATAGATATTAATCCAGCAATTGCCGAACATCTTGTACAAGGGTATTTCGGCGGTTCTGTAACGTTCCTTAACAAGGTAGTCAACAGTGTTGACATGACCACCGGAAAAGCAGAGTTTGACTGGCGTAATGTGCCCATTGCAAACAGGCTTATCAAGTCTGGGGACGAGCGAGTAAAGGAACGAGCAGTCAATAAAGAGTTCTTTGAGAATGTCAGACGATTTGAGGAGCTTAGACATAGAGAGCGTGGTTATACTCGTGACTTGGAAAATCGCAAACTCAACGCTTTTGAAAGGGCGCAAATTATTGATAAAATAATGAAGTTGCACGAAAGTGAAGAGTATAAAAACATGAAAGCATTTCAATACCTTAACAAACGCATCAAGAGAAAGAACGACTATTTGAAAAACAATGGTGAAGATGCGGAAATACGAAGAGATGTGTTGGATCTTAAAGTCCACGCCAATGAGGTAGCCAGAGGCGAGTATAATAAATAAATAAAACAGTCCTGATGCCCGTCGGAGCTACCTTTACCGGCGAGCATCAGTATTTTAACATGAAAGAACACATGGCAAAAGAAAAGTTGATACCCCTAAGTCGCCTTACTGCACAAGATGAGATGGACAGCATTAAGGAGCAGAAGAAGCTTGGCGATGGCAGAGCGTTCGATGTTCTGATGGAAGCACAAGTCGCTTGGGACAACATGTCGCTTTTTCGCAGAGAAAGGGAGCGCAACAAGCGATATTTGTACGGCAGTCAATGGGACGACACAATCACCGTTGACGGAAAGACGATGACGGAGGAGGAGTATATTAAGTCGCAAGGCAATATCCCGCTCAAAAACAACATTATCCGTCGACTTGTCAGGGCAATACTCGGAATTTTCAGAGAGCAAAGCAAAGAGCCTACCTGCACAGCAAGAGACAGGGATGAACAGCGGTTCGGAGAAACGATGAGTACACTCCTGCAATATGACATGCAATTAAACCGAATGTCGGAGGTTTATTCAAGGACGATGGAAGAATTTCTTATATCGGGCTTTATTGTTCACAGGAAATGGTTTGGGTGGCGCAGAGATAAGTGCGATTGCTGGACCGATTATGTACAGCCCAATAATTTCTTTATCGACAGTAACATGCGTGATTTCAGAGGTTGGGATGTGAGTTTGCTCGGAGAAGTACATGATGTAAGTTTTGGAACATTGTGTGAACAGTTTGCGCACTCCGGCGAGGACTTTCAAAGGCTCAAACGTATTTACAGGGCGGCGAACAGCAGAGAGTACATAGCGCAAAACTGCAATCATTTCGGATATTCGCGTATTCAAAATTATGATTTTCTCCTTACCAACGACCACAGCAGATGCAGGGTAATAGAAGTGTGGAGGAAAGAGAGTAAACCGCGCATACGGTGCAGGGACTATAACTCCGGCGATATATATAAAATTGATGTTGAAGATTATGAAGAACTTGTTGAGAGGGAGAATGCACAACGTATTGAATTGGGGCTTGATGCCGGCATGGATAAGAAAAATATTCCGCTTATCGAAACAGAGTGGTTTATGGACTCATATTGGTACCACTACTACCTTACTCCGTTCGGAGATATTTTGCAGGAAGGAGAAACCCCCTATGAACACAGCGAGCATCCGTATGTCTTCAAAGCATATCCGTTCATTGATGGCGAAATTCATTCTTTCGTGTCAGACATCATTGACCAACAGCGATATGTAAACCGCTTGATTACTCTCAATGACTGGATTATGAGGGCAAGCGCAAAAGGTTTGTTGTTATTCCCCGAAGACTGTTTGCCAAAAGGTATGGACATTAGTGAAATTGCTGATGAATGGAGTAGGTTTAACGGCGTTATTGTGATACGCAAGGGAGCTAAGCAACTGCCTCAACAAGTTGCGAACAACTCTACACACATAGGCATATCGGAACTGTTGAACCTGCAACTTAAACTTGTGGAAGACATCAGCGGGGTGAATGGAAGTCTGCAAGGGAAGCCCGGATATTCGGGCATGAGCGCAAGCTTGTATGCACAGCAGACGCAAAATGCAACAACATCTTTGCTTGACATTCTCGAAAGTTTCTCCGCATTTGTCACAGATGGTGCCTATAAAGATGTTAAGAATATTCAGCAATTCTATGATGACAAGCGAATATATGACATTACCGGCGATAGTGACATACAGAGAGTGAAGAACATTGAATTTGATTTAAGTATTGTGGAAAGTACGAGCACTCCGGCATTCAGGCATATCACGAATGATTTCCTCATGGAGATATGGCGTACAGGTCAAATTTCATTGGAACAGCTTCTTGAGCACGGTTCATTCCCATTTGCAGATGAGTTGTTGCAGAGTTTACAAGCACAGAAAGAAAAAATGCAACAAGGCACAGAAAATCCAATGGCACTTTCGCCGGAAATGAGACAGCAAGTGCAACAGGATGCAGACATGGGAGCAGTAAACAAAGCTTATGAGATGCTTAGGGCTTAATGGCACTTTGAAATACAGTTAAAATGCAAGAGGACGTAAACACGTCCTCTTGTTCTTTATATACTGCATTGTGGCAATCAGGTGGTGCAATCACACAATATTCCTCAATTTTCTTTCAAAATCCTTTCTTGTTTATATTTCTTTATCTCCGCATTGTACCATGCGTAGTATTGTTGCAACTTGACTTTCCTGCCTTTTTCATCAACGCCACCATACCCGGTCATACAGGGCGTGAAATAGAAACTCTCCCGAATGAGGTCTTTTACTTTGGCTCCTCTTAAAATGTACTTGTGCTTTTTGAGCAACTTGAAATTTCGTCTGTCCAACACTATCAGAAGCGGACGACCTTTCTCGCTGTGACCGCCGGCTATTACAAAATAACGGTCATGATCTTGAAGATGCGCATTATCTGCTTTCTTGATAGCCTGACGAAGTTGCATGTAAGCAACGAATTTTCTAATAAAGTTCATAGTTTATAAAATGTTATTGTTAAACATATTGTGATAATTAATTATAAAGTAGCGGCGGAAATAGCACGTTTTTGCGGAACTTTTACATGTGAACTTTTGATGATTGTTGGTAAGTCCATTTCTTTAAAGCACACATGCAAGCCAATAGAACGCGTCATAAGCTTGTCGTCATGATGTCCGCTCATGGCTTCATATCCGCCCTTGTCAGTCTCAATGTATGTAAGATATTCATCAAGGCAGCCCTCATCACGTTCCACATACAGATGTTCACGCAAAACAGTTTTAAGGTTGTGCGTGATAACCTTTTTTGTAAGAGTGTTCGTGTGGAAACCGTATTTGCGTGGGCGACCTTCTTCTATATCCTCGGCAGACTGTTTGCGAGCATACAAATTGGGATAAACCTCTTTGATGATATTGAGGATATATTCAGCCTCACCCTTGGTGTTGTTTGTTTCAAGCGTGTTGCTCTCAATTACAAGCAAGGCATCATTGTAATATGATGCTATCTGTGTGGCTTTCCAGGCAAGCAAGTCCATGTCAATATGCCCATACCATTGGGCAATTACCGCAGGTTTATCGCCGTCAATCATGTAAATGCGGTCAAGCACGAGAATGACGGAATAGTCGGCATTTTTTGTTCTGCCTTTGCAAACATCGACAACAACGAGATAACGATCCGTAACCTCCTCGTCTTCGTCGTCTTGCTCAACGTCAGCCCACATACTCAAGCGTCCGGTTTCTTCTTGCTTAAACCGTAAGTCTTCTAATGCCTGCTCGCCTGTTTCTTCTCTGCCGTAAATCTCTCCAATCCATTTCGGAGGTTTGCAATATGGGCGGAACTGTTCTATATCTTCTCTTGGGAACACCATGCGCCCGGAGAATGTAAAGGCCTCTATGTCGTCTGACGGATATTCGGAAGCCATATCGCCGTGACTGGTGTATTTTTTTCGCTCCGCGATATACCAATTAATACCTTCCAATGTAGCTCCCTTTTCCCAAAGCCACCACAGATATTTGCCGTTTTCCTCACGGTTAGAGTTGGCAAAATCATTATTTTTGTTTTTAAACAGCCACGAGGCGAAATCGTTTTTTGCTTTATCACTGTCAAACGGTTGTTGATACAGTTCAATTTCAAACCATGCCACGAACATGGAGATGAACTGCGACAGGCCTTTTTTGGCCGCGATATATTCTAAATGAAAGAAGTTGCCCGTTCCGTTCGCTGTACTCTCATAGACAATCATTGTGTAGGGTCTCATCAGAATACCGGAGCAAGCAGAACGCACAATGTCTTCGGGTGTCTTTCCCTCGGTCTTTTTCCATAGTGCAACCTCGGAACAGTGAACCAAGTTGTAGTCTCCACCGCGAGCACTGTCCGGTTTCTCCGCCGTACCAATTTTTATCTTACTGTTTCGTTGAGGTATTCTGTGAATATTTCCCGTATTTCCAACTCCGCACCATTTATCCTCCTTTTCGCTGTACGTTTCACTCAACTTGTGAAGCAGGGCAACCGGATAACGTTTGAGCATACGGTCAAACATATCAAGAATTTCCGTTGAAGTATCCTTGACATGAGCTACAATTAAAGAGTTAAGACCCGTTTTGTGAATAAGTTGGAGCCATGCGAAATACATCTGCGTGGCGGTAGAACCGCCCCATTGTCGGGCTTTCAGCAGGATAAGACGTATCGGTAAACCTGCAAGCCTTTTGTTTTCAAATACCGTGATAAGCCTGCGCTGTGACCTGTTCAGTCTAAAAAGAATATCCTCACCACCACTCTTTTGCTTAATATAAACCTGCACTGCCGCCCAGAAACAAAAATCAAATTTGTAGCGTATTCTTACAAATTGTTCAACAACGGAATGTGCATTCTCCTCGCAATAATCGATATCGAGATATTCTGTTAGAAATCGTTTTACACTGCCCGTTTTTACGAGGTTTTTAACCAATGGTACATTCATCATGTTTGTGGGCAGATATTGTTCTTTTATCGGGAAATCGGAAATCACGACCTTTACCCGGTCAAGGATTGAACCTTCACCGGTTACCGGATTGAAATAAGCCTGCATTGCATTATTTCTGTCGGCATTCTGCTTGATTATGGCGCGAATTGATTTACTGATATTTCCCATTTCTCAACTTTTTATCAAAGGAACATTAAGCACGCTCACTGCCAATGCGACAACATAACAATATAAATGAAGCCACGAAGCTACATTGGGAAACAAAAATCCCATGAGGATATAAAAACATATACACAGTTGAAAATACGTTTTTCTTTTGACCTTGAATATGATAAGCCCAAACATAGAGAAGCACACACCGGACAGCCCTACCGTTATACCGTTCTGTATGAAGTACGAAGGGAATGTACTTGCAATGATGAATGCCACAGCGAGAGACCTCCACGAAACAGAATAGGCGAAAACTAACGACAGCAGACACCAGCAGTTTGTTGCGGCATGCAGTATGCCTGCATGAATAAAGTGATAGCTAATGCGATTAAGTAACGGGCAGTGTGCATACAAGCCTCCCCATTGTGCAAGTTCGGGGAAAAAGGACAGTGCAATAATGATTGGTGTCAGTACAATCACTGCAATTTTTTCTTTCTTCCCTCGTGCCATCTTCTTTTTGCTCTGTAACAATTCTCTCTGATTGTGAGAGGGGTCATGTAAAATTTGGGTGCAGGTGTATTTACCGCAATGGCACATGCACACAGCATTGATAATTCGGGTTTCTCTTGTCTGATTTTTACAACTCTGCTGAATAGTTCGTGATACATCTCTCGTTTTGTCGGTGTCATCTCGTTCAACATATCTCCACGAAACATTTTGGCCATGACGATTGAGGCGCGTTCTTCGCTTACCCAAAAACGAGAGGAGGGCATGCGGGACATGTGTGTCCATATTTTAGACAGCTCTATGTTCCCGCATGAACTGATACATTTGCGATATGCGTTCAGTAAATCTGCATCACGCTCTTTCATGTATTCAAATCCGCTTCCTGTCTTTTTCATAATATAAGATTTGGTTTTTACAAAGATACTATAAAGTCAGTAAACAAATAAAAGTTTGACAGTCTTTTTGCTGTTTACATTTGTCATAAATAATACTTTAACCCTAATTATATGGAAAAGGACGATAAAAACATTGAAAAAAGCAAGCGCGAGGCATTAAGTGAACGCATCAAGAATAAGTATCCGGATAAGGATTTTTCTGATGAGGAGGCACTTTATGGTCAAATTTCAGACGATTATGACGAATATGACAGACAGCTGGACGAGTACAAACAAAATGAAAAGGTATTCTCCGACATGTATACGTCTGACCCTCGTTCGGCAACTTTCCTTGCATCATGGAAAAATGGTGAAGACCCGGCAATTGAATTTATACGTCGTTTCGGTATGGACATCAAAGACGCTATTGACGACCCTGAAATGCAAGAACAAATTGCCGCGGCAAACAAAGAGTATGTTGACCGTGTAGCCAAATCAAAGGAGCTTGAAGAAGAGTATGAGAAAAATATTTCAGAAACTCTCTCGTATCTTGAAACTCTTGTACAAGAAGGAAAGATGCAGGAAAGCGAAGTTGATGATGTAATGGAACTTCTTGTCGGTATCGTCCATGATGGTATTGTTGGCAAATTCTCGCCCGAAACAATTGAAATGGCAGCAAAAGCCATTTCCCATGACGCGCATGTAGAAGAGGCAGAACGGATTGGTGAGGTGCGCGGTCGTAATGCCAAGATTGACGAAAAGCTTCGCAAGAAAAACAAAGGAGACGGCACTGCACAACTTGATGGCAAAAACAGTGTAAGCGGTCAACCAAGAGACATGTCTTATCTTGGTGCACTCGGGAACTATGGTGATGGCAACCAAACTATTTGGGAGCGTGGAGGAGAAAAACGTATTAAGGCACGTAATTAATCAATTTTAATTAATCAATTTAATAACATGAAACAAGTAAAGAAAACAATGAGCTTCTTGGGCAATGTTTTGCTCATGTTGCTGACGTTCCTTGTCGGAGCGTCTTCGGGGGTGTTTATGGCTAATGCCTCAAACTTACCCGATGCAGGTGTTACCAACAGCGGTAATCCTGCCGGAAATGGCGGTATTGCAACCGAAAGCCAAGGGAGAATTGACGGAGACCCCGAATTTTACACTAAGGACATTGACAAACGTATTGTCAAAATTCGTCCTATGGCTACACCTATCGACCAAATTAGCCGATATGCCAAAGCCCAACCAAGTGATAGCTTTGAGGTTAAGTATTATAGCGTGGGTACTCGCCCAATCAGCTGTAAGACCAGTGCACAAGTAACCGCTCAATCTACGGGCGCAAGTATAACTCTCCCCGTTGACGACCCCAATATGTTCACTCTCGATGATACTATTCGCGTCGTTGGAGTAAAGGGCAAGTTCTATCCTGACGGTAAGCCCTATGATGCGCATGATGAAAATGCACCCGACCTTGTGTTGTGTGTATGCGGTCGCAACGACAGTTCCAGCATGCCTACCGTGTATGCCGTCAATGGTGCAAAAGACCCAAAAGGGCAAACAACTCTCGTCCCCGAAATTCCCAATGGTACAACCCTCGTGCGAATGGGTAAGGCTTGTGGAGAGTTGGACGTTCAGACAGGTCGTTTTAACAACATTCCTACGGCAGAAATTCAATATTGCCAAAACTTCATGATCCAGGTTGAGCAATCTACGTTCGACAAAATTGCATCGAAAGAAGTTGACTGGTCATTCTCTGACCTTGAAGAAGACGGTATCTATGACATGCGTCTTTCGCAGGAGAACTCTTTCCTGTTCGGCGTAAAGAATAAGATTTACCACACCACTAAAAACGGCATGGCTACATGGTTCACCAATGGTATTTGGCACATGGCAGGCAAAGATATTGAAGTAGGCGAATGGGACACTCAAAAGAGATGTGCCGTTATCTCTGACGAAAATCTTGTAGACATCACAAAGGATTTGTTTGTGGGCACAGGTATCGGCAATAAGCGCAAAATTTTGCTCTGTGGTTCTGAAATGCTTTCTTCTTTCTCGAAAATCAAAAGCGAAAAGTTCCGCCTTAAAGATACCGTTGAGGCTTGGAATTTGAAGTTTAAGAGTTGGGACACTGATTTTGGAGAAGTTCTTACAATTCATCACGAGTTGTTTGATAAGAACGGCATGAGTGATTGTGGTTTTGCTCTTGACCCCGACTATTTGAGCAAGAAAACACATGTCAGCTGGAGCCGTAATATCCTTGACTTGAAAAAAGCCGGCATTCGCAACACTGATGCCGTTGTAATTCAAGAAGTGGCATGTCTGTATTTGCGTTACAGCAAAGCTCATGCACGTATGAGATTAGCAAAAGCTTGAATTTATGGGTAAACTCATAGTATCTTAATTCATAACTTTCATTGGGGCGGACTGCATAATACGTCCGACCCTTTGCTTAAAACCAATAAAAATTATGTTAAAAAAATATATCAGCAACAGCGACATTTCAATTAATGTTCGCACGGAAACAGGAGAATACACCCATATTTCATTCTCTCCGTTGACGGGTGGAGGCAGCTCGTTTTACACGGACGATGAACAGTTGCAAAAAGCCTTAGAGGCTCATTCAAAATTCAACAGGTTATTTACAGAGGAGCCTGTTCCCGAAGTCGCAACTGCCGAAAATGAGGACAGTATCAAAGATGAGACAGATAATAAAGACGGTATTGTTAAAATAAAAGTAGACAGCCTCGACAGTGCAAAGGAATACCTTTGTGAGCATTACGGAATGACACGAACTTCGCTCAAAACGAAAAAGTCAATCTTTGAGGCGGCCGCAAGTAACGGTATCGAATTTGAGGTTGGGATAGTTTAATTATGAGATACAAGGTTGCAGATTTAAAGCGAGAGGTGCGCATTGCCATAGACCAAAATATGGCAAGCGTGCAACTCTCTGATTTGGGCGACATCGACACATTGAGCCTTGAAGATATTATTGAAAGTAAGATTGCCGATGCCGCCCGTATTGTTGAACAGAACGCCGCATTTCATTTGCTTGACAGGGGGAGAGCGTTTGCCGACAGTATAGGTTGGAACGCAGAACCGGGTATTGGTAGCGGACATATTCATCTGCCCGATGACTTTCTACGATTGTTGGCGTTTCAAATGAGCGATTGGAGCTATCCGGTGACAACTGCTATTGATGAAAGCAACCCTTTATACAAGATGCAGGCAAGCAGGTTCCCGGGTATCAGGGGGTGTCCGCAAAAGCCGGTGGTGGCAATAACACAACAGCCTATCGGGCTTGTATTAGAGTTCTATTCGTGTACCGCAGGCAAAGACGTATATGTAAAGCGAGCGAGATACATTCCCATTCCACAGATAAGAAAGGGGCATATTGAGATATGTGAAAAATTGAAGTCTGCCATTATATACTATGCCGGTTATCTGACGGCACTAAGCATCAACAACGTAGATTTGGCAAAAAACATGTTAGTCACAAGTAAAGAGTTAAGCACATGATTGATATTAATTTTCTTGGAGAATTTGAAGACATTAAAGCCGTTTGGAAAAAGTACCCGGAGGGCGGTAAAGAGGGCGACTACCTCACCATAAAAGGAGAGAGAGTGCGCTGGGACAAATATGACAGAATATGGAGAGGTTCTCCTGTGGTCAATGTAACAAATGCAAGAGATGTGAGAACCATATATGGCGATGTTGAAGTTCACAACAACGTTACCATTGGAGGAGTGTTGCGTGTCGGTCACATCAAGCAACCGTATCTTGGATTGTTTTCGTCTCTTGACGCGTTAAAAAAAGAATGGCCCGACCCCGAAGTAGGCATGTGGGCATACGTTGGCGACAGTATTCCGGCTTCTATTTACAGGTGCGACACAGAGGGGGAATGGACAGCCACAGGAGGAACAGGAGGTGTTGGCATTCCCGACCTTTCGGAGTATCAGAAAAAGCTCGTCAGTGGTCAAAACATCAAAACAATTAACGGTGAAACGCTTCTTGGCGAGGGTGACATAGAGATTGTTGCCGGTGGAGGGACGCCCGAAGATGAAGTAATGTTTATTGTATCAGGACCAAACATGACCTTGTGCAATGTTGGTGATACGGCAATCATGACCATTAAGACATACAAAGGCGGTCATCTTATGGACGTGCATTGGGGGAACAATGGCAATGAGCTGTATTTGCCTGTACCGCAAAACCAGGAATTAAAAGAATGCGTCGAAATAAAGTTGACGAATTCAAGCACCTATAAAATGGCTGTCTTTACTTTTAAACTCTTAAAGCCTTGCAATGCTAGCGAGCGTATAGGACACATCATTAAATTTAATGGGACATCATTTCGCAATGTTGTTTCTCTGAATACCGTTAAGGTTCCGACATTAGAATTTGACGGAGATTTGCAGCAAGAACTCGACAAGCGTTGTCGCATTCTTTACTTTGACGGTTTTGAAGACGATGCAGACGTTCAAGCACTGACGGGTCTCACGTTTGATGAGGTGCGCTACATCAAGGCCAAGAAACAATTTGCTTTCAAGAGAGGAGGCGGTTATATCGGAAATGCAAAGCTGCCGGGCTTTTTCGACGGACAGAGTGCCTACGCTAATCACAACAACATTTTCGCAACCAAGTGCGGTGAGCATGAAAGCCTTTGGCGGTGGCACGAGAACGGCGAGCTGATAATGATAAGTGCCGATGGCGAAAGCGGTGGCGGTGGCTCGTCATACGACGATACCGCGCTTAAAAAGGCTGTCGAAAAGCGATGCAGGCTGTTGAAGTTTCACGGCATGTCCACCGTGGAGCTGAACATTGAAATGGCAAGCACGAAAAAGTACGACAGGGTTATGTTCGACAAAGCAACAAAAACGTTCGGGTTCAGATGTCCCGATGATAACAATTGGTACTTCAGTGCTCTTGGTGCCGATGATGAAGAATTGGGCACTTTATACAACGGCGCATTCGCACGCGGAAATTTATTCATCTGCGAGCAGCATGGCAACTATGAGGGTGTCTGGTACTATGGTCAAAGTAACGACCTTGTGCCGCTTCCGCAATGGAAAAACCCGGAAGAGCTGCCTATCATTGTCAACCCACTTCAGCCGGTGTCCGAAAACGGAAATGAAAGCACATGGAAGGCAACTTACTCGGTGAACGATGTTTTGCAGTCCATAGCAATAGGTAAACTCTGTGCATGGCAATTCGAGCTCGGACAGCTGGTGCTAATAACAGGTTTTGCCAATGGTAAATTGTTTGGCGATTACGATAATTTAGTCATCGAACAACAAGATAAAGAAGTTATCATGAAGCCACGCCAAACGGGTGGTTCGCAGGGCAAAACATTTATCGAAGCGTCAAAGCTTCCTCCGGTGCTCGATCCCAACATCGTCTATTTGGTGGTCGGCGATGAGTGATAACGATTGTTCAACTACTAAGCTATTAATTTTCAACAATATTATTCCATACAATGAAAAAATTGAAACAAATTGCCATTAACGGCGTAATATACGAATTGCCATCGGGCGCAGGCACGGCACCTGCCGTCAGCGATGCCGTTGTCATAACCCAAGATTTTGTCAATAAACAGTCGGGCATGCTCCTCGAAAACGGTAAGCGGTATCACTTTGCCGAAGCCATCGATTTGAAAGGCAAAACAATCTTATGCCAAACCACCGTGTTGCGCTTTGCTCCGGGAGCCAAGCTCTCGAACGGCGCACTTGTCGTTAACGACACGGCGATTGAAGCCATGCCGGTGCGTATCTTCGACGACAACATGAAAATTGGCGGTATCTGGAAGTGCGACATCTGGCCCGAATGGTTCGGGGCCGTGGGCGACGGACACGCCGATGATGCCCAAGCCATTAACGCCGCCATCTTGGCAGCCGGGCATGCGCCGGTGGTGTGCAACGCCGAGAAATACCTCGTGAAATCAACCGTCGTTGTTGCCGAAAGCCTGCTCAACGAGTATGCACAGGAATTCTACGAATATGCGTATCTGCAACATTCGGGAAACGACAAGTACGAAAGCCGGCAAACGCTGATTTTCAAGCACGACATCATCGGCGACCATTCGCTCGCCGCCCCTGTCATCTTGTTCGGCTCGGGCTACTCGCGCCTCGAAGTGGGCGGAGCAATTGTCGTGCGAAACAACACCGATAAAGCCATCGGCCTGCAAACCTCCACGAGCACAACCGTTGCGGCACTTGCTACTAGTACGGAATCTACACAACAAACAATCAACATCGGCTCGGTGGTGCACGCTTATGACAGCTATACCTATGTGAAAATAACGGCCGACACTATTGCCTCGAGGGGGCTTGGCAAGGGCGTGGGCGTGCATCTTTCGGGCACGTCGTCAAAAGTGCACATCAAACAAATCTTCGGCTTTAACAAGGGTGTGCAATTGCATTTCTTTAACAACGGTTTGCTTGATGTCGGCGGTACATACAACGTACACGAATTTTACATGGGCAAGCCGTCAGAATGGCCATACAGCGGTCTCTCGGTCTCTCGAAGCAAACTTATCATTCGCACCGTCAAAGGTCCGCATCATGCCGACTTTGGCGACTGGTCGTGGGTGAAGTCGGCACCCCAGTCGGCTATCTTCTGCATCGACGGCACTTGCGAAGTGGCCATGAACGATTTTGTTTACACGAACGACAACGTGGGCGCGGCCGAAATATCGCACCCTCACAAGCATACTATTTTGGTGAAAACCAACCAGCCATCGGGACACACGGGCAACTATTTCGACATTCGCCTAACCTACGGTTTGCACAGCTCGCGTAAGTTCCTTTGCTACGACAACAAGAAGTTCGACACGAACCGCATGCCGAATAGCGACATCGTGGATTTCAAAGTGTCGTGCTATCTCGACGACATCGACATTAAAGAGGCCTTTAACGTGAAAGTGCGCAACGTGCTCATTCCGCATGCCGAACACCCGAAAGGCTCGTACCGCTTCTTTGGAAAGCCAAATGAATTTTTGCTCGATGAAGTGTTGTACACCAATGCCGGTGCGCCACGGTTTGTTGCCGGGCAACCCACTATCCGAATTTTACGGCCAAATCCGCAAATGTTGGGACACATACATGTCATGACGGAAGCTCCCAGTAACGGCGAAGAAGGTAAAATCTATATTGTGAACAACTCGGCAACCAATATCACGGCAGGAGGGCTCACGAAGTATGCCGTCTATGGTTGGTGCGCGGGAACGTTTGGCCTGCTCGGGCACTACATTGATACTTTTGGGTTGGTGAAGTAAGGACGTATTAATTTTTAAATCGAAAATAAATCATGAACACGGAAAATTTTTTGAGAGTGGTTATTTCGGTGCTGGGAGCGGTCATCTCCGCACTGGCACCTACTTTGCCATACGTGCTGCTTTGTACGGCAGTGGTGGGGGTTGATTGTGTCACGGCATGCCGACTAGACCGAAGGGTTAGAAAGGCGTACCCGCACAAAACTAAGAAATACGGCGGAAAATTCATGTCATCGCGATTTGCCGACGTAGTCATCACACTCATGTTGGTTTATGCCCTGCTGGTGTTTGCCTATTTCTTGCACATCTACGTAACCGAAGGCTTGCCGTTTCATGCCTTAAAAGTGGCCGCCGGTGCCGTCATCGGCTGGCAGGCATGGTCTATCCTTGAAAACGAGTCTTCATGCAACGGCCGCCGGTGGGCCAAGGCCTTGCAAACGGTAATGGTCGATAAAACAGAACGGCACTTCGATATTAATCTCGATATGTTCAAAGGACGCCAGTCTCGTGGAACACGCCCAACCGTTGGTGCCAATGTTTCGGGAGGGCGAAAACAAAGCAGAAAAGGAGGTGCGAAATGAAGCTCTCGCAACATTTGTCAAGAGCAGGAGTGAAAGTGTTGGTGAAGCCATTGATGAAAGTGTGACGGTTAAAAAGAAAGGGAAAAAGAAATGATGGTTTTACTTGACAACGGGCACGGCGCTGACACGCCCGGTAAACGTTCTCCCGACGGCACGTTGAGGGAATATAAGTGGGCAAGGGAAATTGCCTCGCGCATTGAGGAAGCATTAACGGCACAGGGCATCACCGCCCGGCGCATCGTCACCGAAGATAAGGATATTTCTCTTGGCGAGCGGTGTCGCCGTGTAAACGCTGTTTGCAAGGAGCACGGAGCGAATAATGTGCTGTTGGTGTCCGTGCACAATAACGCGGCATCCGATAACGGATGGTCGTCCGCTCGTGGATGGTCGGTGTGGGTATATACAAAGGCCGGAGATAAAAGTAGAAAACTCGCACAAACCCTCTATTGCGAAGCCGAACGGTTGGGGCTGAAAGGAAACCGAAGCGTGCCGACTTGTAAGTACTGGGAGGCGAACTTCTATATACTCAAACATACCGCCTGCCCTGCCGTACTGACCGAGAACCTGTTTCAAGACAACAAGGAAGATGTTGCTTTTCTGTTGAGTGAGAAAGGCAAGACTGACATTGTACGCCTGCATGTGGAGGGCATAAAGAAATATCTAAGCAAGTAACAAAATGATAAAGGAAATCAAGTATCACGGCATCACGGGCACACCGTCAGACTATGAATGCCCGGACGGGACACTGGCAGGAGTAATGAACCTCGTGCCGGACGGCGGACAGCTTAAACCAGTATTGCCACCAACGACATTGTTCAAGCTGGAAAAGGGGCTTAGGGTCTCATACATTCATGAGACCTCAAAGTTTAAACACTATATCATCATAAAAGACAGTAACAACACGGTGCTTTGGACAAAAGGTAATGTTGATGAGATTGGCTCAATTGTTGCCTTGAAAGTTTTTGGGGCCACTGATGAAATATACCAAATTAACAGCGTCGGCAATACGATGATAGCACAATGTTCATCGGGTATATATTATTTTCTGTGGAAAGAAGAAGATGTCAAATACTTATATCTTGGTTCCCGAATGCCCGAGCTTCCGATTTCCTTTGGACTGCAAGGAGAAATGGTTAAGACGGAAGAGTTTACCGTTTCCTTTGCAGGCATTCATAAAGACAAATTGTTTGATGAGTTCACTGATGAAAATAAAGGCAAGATTACGCTGCAAGTTCTCGCTAAGGTCAATAAGTTTATTGCAGACCATTCTCTGAAAAAGGGAAAATTTATATTCCCTTTCCTCGTGCGGTATGCCTATCGTCTGTATGACCAGAAACTGACAATGCACTCTGCGCCGGTTCTGATGATTTGCTCAACGGACATTGCTCCACAGGCGTTATATAAGCATATTTACGGCTCGGGCAACTATTATGATAATGCCAAAATGTTTATCTGTGGAATGTGCCACACACTTGATTATGCGGTTATTGTTGGAGACAGAATTAATCAGCTCAAAATGTGGTCTGACATTATCAAGTCGGTAGACATCTTTGTTTCCAAACCTATTTACACTTATGACCAAAGCGGAGAGTGTAAGGGGTTCGAGGAAATGTCGTCAGCAGTAAAAAGTTATTGTATATGCAAACATACTAATTCGGGACTTCCTGCCACATATCCGAGACGGTATCAGAAATGGTCGTTTAGTCAATTGTATGCAGCCACCTATAACCCCGGCAATTTTCAATATGAAGAGTCAAGGCTTATCCTGCCAAGTCGCACAGAAGAACAGATTAAATCGGACATCAGGGCGACAAATCTGTTTTATTTTCTTCGCAGTATCAAGATTGAAGACTTAAAAACCGAGCGCACAAAACTTGAAATAGACAAAGATTATCTGCAATCATTGGTTACCGGTGAAGTTATGACCGACGACTACGACAGCCACGACGAGAAAATTGCAAAGCAATCGTTTTCTTATAACAGTCGTTTGAATATTAGTGGTATTAGTAAGAAACTGTACAACTCCTATAACGCCGGTGCAATGTTTCCCTTTACCGATGGACTGGTGTTGTTTGACAATTCCGTTCAACCAACCGTCATAGACGGCAAAGATAATTGTGCCGTGTACTTCTTTATCAAGCAGAGCGGTAAAGACATTGTTGTTCAAGGGGAGAGCTTCCTTGTGGGAAGAAACTCACCTGTGCTGTACCTGCATTATCCCAATGTCAATTGCTATAAAGCTGTAATTTTACACTATTCCTCAATTCCTAAAACCTATGTTGCACCAATGGAACCTCACGGTGCTCTCAACAGTGCCTTTTTCTTTGGAGGGTGGGGTGACCTTACAGAGACTTCTGTAGGTATTCCAAGTGCGTCTACCGACCAAGAAAGGACGATAGATATTCCCAACAAAATATACACTTCGCCGGTCAATAATCCGTTTATTTTCCCTGTGAGTGGTATAAACACAATTGGCACCGGCAGGATATTGGGACTATCCACGGCGGCAAAGGCTTTGTCGGAGGGACAGTTCGGGCAGTTCCCCCTCTATGCGTTCACAACAGAGGGTGTTTGGGCAATGGAGATTTCAGCAGACGGCGGTTACAGAGCAAGGCAACCTATTACTCGCGACATCTGCATTAACCCTGAAAGCATCACGCAAATAGACAGTGCGGTGCTGTTTGCCACGGACAGAGGAATTATGCTTCTTAGCGGTTCTACGAGCCAATGTATCACAGATATTTTGAATAACGAAGCATCTTTCTCGCCTTTGTCTCTGCCTGTCGGGAACAAGGTTATTGAGAAGGCAGGTATGTCTGGTACTCAAATGAACTATATCCCATTTAGCGAGTTCTTGAAAAAATGCGGTATGCTGTACGATTACAGACATCAGCGCATCATTGTGTATAACCCGACGTGTGCATACGCCTATATATTCTCTCTTAAAGATAAGGCGTGGGGCATGATGCAATCAAGCATAGCGGACGGCGTAAACTCGTACCCGGAAGCACTGGCCATGAGTGGTGGCGGTGAGCTTATCAACCTTTCAGAAGCGGATAAGGAAAAAGCCGGACAAGGTGTTAACGGAGTTTTATTTTCAAGACCGTTTAAACTTGACACTCCCGACATTTTAAAAACGGTAAGCACGGTTATTCAACGGGGATATTTCAGAAACGGACATGTCAGTCAAGTCCTTTATGGTTCTCGCGACTTGTTTAACTGGTCTGTTGTCTGGTCATCGCAAGACAAGTATTTGCGTGGGTTTAGTGGAACGCCCTATAAGTATTACCGAATTGCGGTTATATGTAAACTCAACAAAGATGAATGTTTGTGCGGTTGCAGTGTCCAATACACACCGAAGCTCATTAACCAACTTAGATAAACAAATAATGCTCGGAGTTTTTCCTCCGAGCATTTATCTTAGAAGGGCGTTTGCGTCCGCCTTACTCGTCTCATTCTTGCATTAAGAACGCTTTCCATGTCATCTTTAATCTCTTGTATTTTCGACGCCCAGTTCCTTGCGGCTTGTGGGTTCTTTACACCGGCAATACTCAACCAGTCACTAAGCACCATATAAACGAGGAACTCATGGATAAGCCTTTCAAGATATGTTGCAGTACTCTTACTAAAATCATCTGGAACTTTCAATGTGATAACGTACTCCTCCGGGCTTTCAAGAATATCATTTCTCTCTTCTTCTTGTTCGACATCTTTTTTTGAATACGGATAAAGAAGTTCTTCACATTGAGACAACGCAAGAGCCATTACCCTTGTTACTCTGTCAATATTTCCGTCTTCGCAAATATCCATAATTTGATGCTTGTCGTGTTCGTCTTCCGTTGGCATGACATCACCCTCGACAAAAGCAATGTTCTTGATGTCGTAAAGAAGTTCTTCACGTTTAAAATGCAAAGTGATTTTCTTTGTGTACACCGGTTTGCTTGTGCCCGGCTCCAAATTCCTCAATCGTTCTGCTTCTATGCGGTCGAGAATATCACCGGCGATACCGTAAATTGCTGGCATAATTACTCCTTTCGTTTAAATTGTTGTTCGTTTTGGGCGAATGCGCTTGTTGATTGCTTTCTTTATTTGCACCAGGTTCATTGCCGCCTGTTTGAGGTAGTCTTGTGCTTCTTCCTTGTTCGTAATCGTAAACCAATCACTAATGGCGGTGTTTACAATGTATTGATGTGCTGCCGTCGAAATGGTGTCTTTAACCGCATTGTTGAAGTTTGTCGGCATCATCAAAGACAATGTAAGGGTTTTCGGGGCATCATTCAGATTAATGCTTGTGTCAGGCAGTATGTTATTTGCCGTAACGTCATTCTCTTCAAGATATTCGTTAAGCTCCATTTTCAGAGTTGCGAAAGCGTTGCCGATGGAGCGTGAAATTTGATTAGCATTTTCAATGTCATCATTAGCCTGCATGTTTGCTACATGTTCAAAATTGTTCCCATTTAAATGGGTTCTTCCTGTGAGGTACGTATTGTTCTGCACGCCGTAAGTAAGCTCTGACACGTAAAGAGTGATTGAAATTATTTTTTTTGCCATAACTCTATGATTTAAAAATGCGTTAAGCGAGTGGGCTTGGTGCGAAACCATGTCTTACTTCTAATATCATTCATGAACGTTTTTGCATCGGCAAGGTACGTCTCTGCCTCTGCCTTGTCAGCAAATTTATACCACCTGCCCACAATGAATGACACAAAGAAATTAAACAAACTTGTCTCGATGCTACCCGTTAATTTGTGCTCAAAGGCGTTACTTAGTTCAAGGGTAATTTCATAATCCTTTTCAAGTTCAAGACCGTGGCTCACCTTTTGTTCGCTCACATGGAATATAAAAGGCTTTAATAACTCTGTTGTCGCATCGCACGCCTCAACCCAGAAACGTTCAAGCATCATGCGGTCATCGTCCGTGGTGAATATGCGGTCGTATGCCTGCTCATCACCTTTCGTCTTTGCGCCAATGTATGACGTGGTTTCTGCCACTTCTTCATACACATAAGCCTTATTAACTTTAAGTGTAATTTTTTTCATGAGACAAATATATTGTCACTCACGGCATTGGTTATTTTATTTGTTTACTGCATTTAGCAAAAACAAACTCCCACTTTCACAAGCAGGAGTAAACAACTTTCTATGAAAAAAAATAAAACCTCTCATATAGAAAACCTATCATGTAGCGTTAGTGTGCGTTTTTCGCCAATATCTGAAAGCCAACCAACCACCGGCAAGCAGAAGGGTGGCAATGAAAACATAACCGAGTTTTTCTAAAACTCTTTCATGCCAAGGTTTGGACTTCTCGATAACCTTTTCCTTTATCTTGTCTTTGTAAACAACCTTGGTGCCTGCTTCTGTTTTTGCGACCTCTGTCGCATTCTCGTGGCTTGTGCCGGCCTTTTCTGTTCCCTTTGAAGACTTTATCAGTTGAACTCTGATAATGCGCCCTAAGCTGTCCAAATCAACCGTAGTTGTGTTTGTCTGCTCACGGACGACTTCCTTTACGGTGTCATGCCGTTCGATGGTGCGGAATTGCGTTACGGTCACAGTGTCGTGTTTCAACACTTCGCGGTCGACTTGAACCTCCTGTGTGAGGTAACGAGTTCTGCACCCTGCCAACAACAACAAAGATACTAAAAAAAATACATTTATAAGCTTCATTTTCAATAAACTTTATGAGTTTTTTATTGGGAACTTTTTTTGCGACATATCTGATAGTAGATAATTCCATTGGTCTTCATAACTTTCACTCTCAGCTTCACTTTTGAGGAATGTGAAAGGTTATAGTCATAGAGAATGCGGTTGACAGTAGGGACAAGCGATATGAAGCCGGCACATTTGTACTTTTTGTTGTATTGAAGATTGTTGAGTTGTGTCGGTGTCTTGAATGCAGGGTTGAGAGTAAAACCGTACATTCCTGTCTTTGGAATATGGAATACATAGGCCTTACACTCTCCAAGTCCCATTACTTCAATAAATCTGAACAGGCTTTTTGAGAATGTAACAGAGTTGTCCTGTGGGTCAAGAATGACCCACAAGCAACCTGAAAGTAGCCTGCAATATATCAGGCGGTATAACCATTTACGAAATCTTGTCATCATCATGATGCGAATATAGCGAGACTTTAAAATGTCTTGTTTTTATTCATTTACCATATTCCCTATAAGAGCGAAAAGACACCGTTTCAACATGAATATAAGTTCTTGTTTGTGCAAGAATGTTGCGATGTGCCTTTGCTTCTTCGCGTGAGCGAAAGATAAATGATGAGGCCTCACACTTCGTTGTGCCACGAGTATTAACAATGTTGATGTAATACTTATGACCGAAAATAAAATCAATGACGGACTGAATAATTGTCTTGTTGTTTGTCTCCATGTTGTTACTTTGTTCGTTCATTTCTCGTTTCATAATTTAATCATTTAAAAGTAATTTATATAAAGCCGTGTCAGAAAAACTACTTTGTTCTGTTTCAAAGTGCGTTTGCGTGTAGTCCGCATAGGTGTAATCACCACCTTTCCATCCTAAGAACGTTTCAGATAAAGCCTTTTCTATTAGCCCAAGGCTTTCCTTTTTGTTCCCATGCTTTGATGGGGTAAAAGCAACTTCATCATAACGTCCTCTCCATGAAAATACGTCTACCAAATAAAATTTTGGGTTCTCTGTATTCTCGAAATAGTCTTGTAAATCACCTATTGTCATCGCTCGCCTCCTTTCAGTTCTGCGATTAAAATGTCTGCCACCTGCACACAACTACGAACATACGATAGTATGCTTGTTCCCTCCATTGGCGTTGAGAAAGAGGACGCTAACACATCTTTCGCTATCTCGTACCTGCGTTGCTCCCAGTCAATAAACTTTCTTATTGTGTCAACTTCCATAAAATCAAGTTCCCATGTATGATAAGATTCTTGTTTATCTTTGCACCACCAAAAAGTTTCATCAACGGCTGGGTTGGGGTGTACGCTAAACTTTACATTTATAATCTCTCCTGTTTCTTTTATTCTTGCTTTCATAAATATTCTTCTAAAATTTTAAGTTTTATTTTTTTTGCCTGTGCATATGAGCCTCGCCAAGGGAGGCAACCGTCATATACCGTTTGCCATGGTAAATACCAGGCACGCTTCACCTCGACTTCGTATAAACAAATTCCTGCTTGAATAATTCTTACTTTCATAATCTTTTATTTTAATATTAACACTGCTGCCGCCAATCCCCAACCACTAAAGGCAAAACCGTACAAAATCCATTTTAAGTGCTTTAATCCGTCTAAAGCATCAGCATACGCATTTCTGAATTTTATAGCATCGCCAAATTTGGTATCAAAAGTTTTATCACATAGGTCTTTTACAATTCTTTCTATTTTTCGACGACCTTTTTCGCTAATAATAGGCTTAAATCCATCATTATTATACAATCCGTTTTCAGTTGAGAAAACAGTTGTATAATAAACCGTATCACCGCTATATTTTTCTTGGAAGCCCATTTTTACATCTATTCTGAAAACTCCACGTTCTTGGTAATACTTCTCTGCAAAACGTTTTATCTCCTTATCGTTCAGTTGGGCTTTCTCATATAACTGCAAATAATCATATTCGCTCAATTGCACTATTTTATTCATCTTTTACCTCGCTTTCTTTTGGGAGTTGTGGAATCTCCATCCAAAATTCTACATCCAATACACAACCACAGTCATCGTAGAAGCAATAGTCTTCCTCATCCTCTTCGAGTTCATAGTAGGCGGACGTCGTTGTGCCATTCTTGCATTTCACAAAAAAAGGTGGATCTATATAGTCGCCTTTTGGCTCTTTCGGTAAATCTCCGTCAGCAACGGAGTGCCAGGGGCTTACAGGAAACTCCTTGTAAAATTGTAGCATATTTCTACATTTCCCCTTAATCGTTGCAACGTTATGAGACACATTGCCCGATGTGGTTTTATCGCAAACCCCTATGATGCTCTCTAATGTAGCAATAAAGGCTTCATCTATTTCTTTCTGCGTTGTCATAGTCTGTTATTTTTAGATATTCAACTTCAAACTCTGATTTTGGAACACGGCATGAAATGCCGCTTGTTCCGTTATCTTTCATATCTGGGAAATACTTGGAGTATTCCTTGTAAATTCTTGAATATTCATTGAATTGAATCCAAATATAATCCCTACCGTAATTTTGAGATAAAGGGTTTGCCTTTGTCAGATAAACCTTGCCGTGCTTTGATAAGCTATTCCCATTATTGATAGGCTGATAATAAAGCCCCGTTGGCTTGTGCTTAATTCTGTATGGGTTTATAAAATCTTCTTTCGTTATATAGCCGTTATCCTCCATTATTTCAATGAATGTTGGGGCATCTATTTCATTCCCTTTGTAAACAAGGATTATTTCATCTCCGTTGCAAATAGTAACTTGTGGTAAATCATCTTCTCGAAAGCCATGAAAAATCAATCGTCTTTCTATTTCTTGCAGTGAAAAACTTAATCTATTTGCATCTGTTTCTGCTTGTTTTATTGCTGTTCTTAAATACATTTTATTTTCCTCCTTTATTTCGGGGTTTTCATATATATTTCCTGCAACGACAACTTTTCCTCCGTAGTCGTTTACCACGATTCCATATAGCGACCAATCAGTTTCGCCCTTTATAGGGCGTGGATATACTACATCGTAGCAATATCCCCTTACTCCGCCTTGTACCGCACCGATGATGCGCCCTTCATTGCAAGCCTTGATTAAACAGGCCTGACTGTCTTTGCCACCACTAAATGATACTAATATCTTCATCTTTAATCTACCTTTTGAAATTCATAAACCACCATCCACGGATTGCGTAGCCACGTTCCCTTGCCGCTGATTTTGTCGATAAGGACTGCATAGGTTTCACGAGGAGTTGGAAATAATTTCATACACCCGTTTTCTGTTTCTCGGTGTGCTTCTTTTCTCCAATCCTTAACTTTTAACCCGTTGATATAATATCCTAATGAGGATTTTTTGATACCCTCGCGCAGACAATCATTGTCTGAAATCGCCTGTAGCTTTTCCATCCACACATCCGTAATCTTGATGTGGTGTGGCATCAAGGCTGCTTTTACGAACATTTTGTTACAATACCCTGCATCACCATCATCAAAGATAAAGGGATAATCTAATGTAGTGTCACCTACAACATGTGCATCCTCGTAACTTTGCGCTATCGCCACAACCTCTCCGACTTGGTAGCGAGGATAAAGGAAACCGATACTTTCATTTCCGTTCCCTTTTAAAAAGTTGAAATACCATTTTCCGTTATCATCAAAACCTTTAACGATTTCGGCAATATCATCCATTCTATTTAATCTCCTTTTAGGGATATTAAACAGCATTTCCGTAGGCTTCTCTATCCTCCTCGTCATTGTCTTTGTTCCGTCAAGTACAGCTTGGGTGAGACAGAATCTGTCATTGAACATTATTTTCTTCATCGTCATATTTTTATTTGTTTTACAAATTTTCTCCCGTTTACCCTAATCCACTTATCCTCCTTACGATACCTATTGATAAGGTTTTTAAGGTTAAATTCGTTAAGACGTGGGCAATCCTCCGTCTTGTATATTATAGCGTCTCCCTGTCGGCCTCCGAAGTTACGCAGGGGTTTCCACACTCTTGAAGTGCTTGGCGTTTCGGCGACAAAAGCACTAACCACGTAGCCGTCCGGCGTGTTTTGTATTTGAAAGTCAAATGCTATATACATATCAGTATCTGAATTTTGTAAAGTGAATAATTGCCATGGGCTTTGACAGGTCGTAATCTCTAAACCATTCTTGCCAATACTCTAATATTACTTTTGTTTATTTATTAGAACGGGCAGGCGTCTTCGGGCGGGAGGTCGTCGAAGTCAAAAACAGCGGCTTTGTCGGCTTCCTGTTGCCTTTGTCTGATTTCTGCCTGTATATGATTTTCATAATTCGTTATTGTTTTTATTTTGTTTTCTGATAAGTCTTATTGCTTCGTCAATAGCTACTCCCACGAGGAAGGGCTTTGGCGCATTTGGCTTCGTTCCGCGCCTGTACTTCTGCAGGTGATGCAGCAACCGTTCTGTTTCCTTTTGCATCGGTGGTCGGTCGGCAAAGTCGCAGACAAACGAGCAGCTGGTTGTCTGCTTCCGAATGTCGCAAATGCCGAAGCCGTCAAACTCATGAAGGAAATGCGGACACTCTCCGCAATAAGGCGGTCGGTGGTGGTTGTGGATTTTCGGTTTCATATGTCACAGATATTTCGTTAGTACCATACGTTCCTTTTTAGGCTCAGGGTGTTCCCAAAGGTACAGCTCCTCGTAGTAGGCAAACAACGCTTTTTCGCGCTGTGTCACTCCGAGAGACGGCTGCAATCTGTAAGGGTGCTCCACAACCTTATCGCTCGCCTTGGTGACTTTGGTGTAAAGTGCCAACAGGCGTTGCGCATGAGCTTCAAGTTCTTCTTCGATAGAATTTTTAATCATTAGCTTTTCTGTTTTAAGTGGTGCAGAGAAAGCCCTGCACCACGATTAATTAATTCTTGTACACCTTGGCAAGTTGTTTAATGATGTCGCCACCGAAAGAGTTTTCTGTTAATTCGCAGAACTCTTTTACGGACATGGAACCATTTTCCACATCAATGCCGTGGTTCTCGGCAAAGTCATTTCGACCTGCTCTGCAACTGCCTGTAAGGACATGGTGCCAGTGATAAAGCTCCTTGTTGGGTTGCTTATCTTCCCAATTGGGGAACTTTGCCTTAAACTCGGAAATGCGCTCCTCGATTGGGCGGTTTTCCAAGTGCTTTTCCGTGGCATCTGCCATAGCTTCCTGCAATGTATCGCCATGAGCGAAGTAGTTTCCGACACGGGCAATGTAGGTAGGTCTTACGGTGAAATCTTTCTGTAATACCCCTCCCTTGGCAAAGTTGCCATGTACGGAGTAAATCAGCGTGGGCAAAAAGTCTATTCTATAGACGAATTGCCCCTCGAAAGAAACAATTCCGTTCAAGCCAGAGCCATTGCCATCGCCATTGCCATCGCCATTGCCAGAGCCATAGCCGGAGCCATAGCCATTGCCATTGCCATAGCCATCGCCATTGCCAGAGCCATTGCCATAGCCATAGCCATTGCCATAGCCATAGCCATTGCCAGAGCCATTGCCATAGCCATAGCCATTGCCATCGCCATAGCCATCGCCATAGCCGGAGCCATAGCCATTGCCAGAGCATGGGGGAATGCTTAAAAAGCGTTCAATCTTTTCTGTTAGCGCTTCCATACCTTTATGGCTTCGATTGATTTTACTGCCTTATCTGTGCATTCACAGATTTCAATGACATCCTTGGTTTGAAATTCAACAGACTTGGCTATTCCGCTGATTTTCCCTCCTGTAAGGCCGTTGCAACTCATGTCGGTAACTGCTAACGCGCCCTCCCAGTAATAAATCTTGCGAACGTCTGTCATGCGCAAAATTTCACTGTCTTTGGCTTCAAGTGTGCCATAGTTTACCCCGGCATTATCGATACGGGCAATTACTTTCTTTCCGATTAATTTACTTTCCATTTTAAATTGTTTTTTGATTTGTTAATAAAATTATTTTTTAATGAGCAGATATTCTGCCCAGATGTCTATGAATTGTTTTTCTCCAATTATTACCGGCTTGGCTGTAAGCGTTTATGACATTTTCTTTCTTAATTTCCATAATCGTTATGAGTTAAAATATTCTGTGTAATTAATCACTCTGACATTGTTCTTTTTCAACTTACTTGCTACTTTCTCCATATCCTCCTTGTTACCTTTGTAAGCGAGTGAGAAATCATGCGTCCACCAATACTTTTTAGATTTTCGTCTATCAACAAGCATGAGCGTCGTGTTGTCTTTTCGGCTGTCTTGGATAATCACAAACAAATCCTTGCTTGCTTGCTTTTGTCTTTCTCGATTAAGCATATCTTTACGCTTCATCTTCCTCTTTCTTCTTCGCTCTCTTTGACGTGTATAATAATCATCGTCCAAGCCTGCAAGAGTGGCTAATGTGTTAGCTTTTTGGTATTCTGCTTCTGCAATTTCCTCTTCAAAGCTCATTCTTCCCTCAAAACCACTATATATATCTTCTAAGTGAGCAGCTTCTGTATCGCTATAATTAAACTCTTCCATAATCTGTTATTTATTTGCGTTAATATCATTAGCTCTCCTAAACCAAAGGCCGTTGCTCTTGAAGTGTTGCTTGTCCGTATAGGAACGACCTTCGTAAAGAGACGAGCCGATAACATGATTTAGGAATGTTTCCACATCAAAGCATGTTCCTGCACCGTCCTCTATACGGTAAGCCACATTGGCCATACGGTAAAGAAAACGCCCGATGGAAAGCAAGTCGCAGGCATAAAGCCTTTTGTCGGCGAACCAAAGGAACTGCATGCCTTGTGACAAAATCCCAAGAGGTATCACATTGCTTCGGGTAGGGCTTACCAAACGGAATATGCGCATCACTCTTTCCCTCCTTTCCTGTCTAACGGACAACTCGTGCAATACACTTTATCGGTGTCGCACATGGCACACGGCTTTATCAGTGCTCCGCAATTGGGGCAAACCTGCAATCTCATGTCGGCCGAGAGTTCAACCTCTGTACAACATTTAGGGCACCATTCCGTAAGAGTGTTATACTTGTCCATTGCGCCTAAAAGATGAGTCTTTAAAAATAATTACTTTCATCATTTCATTGAAACGGTCGGCTATACGGTCACCATAGTTGTTGCGTATGCGATCACTCCCGATATTGGTTGTGCACATCGTTATCAATTGAGCATCATACCTAAATGAGAGCATATCGATGATGGGGTTTATTACATTCCCATAATCAAGAACATCAACAGCTTCCTCGCCCAAGTCGTCGATAATGAGCATTGGGCATGAACGCAAACGAACAAAAGCCTGATAATCATCTTTACCGAGACGAACAATATCCTTTGCCGTCTTAAATATGACTGAAATTCTGTCGTTATAATCGTCCCTTAAATCGAACAAAGAAACAAGCGACTGAATAGCCTTGACTAATGAAGTTTTTCCATTACCGACACCGCCCATCACAACAAGTCCGAATTTATCACCAGAGCAAATCCACGCGGCACACTCCCGAATGCAGAGGAGCAAATTCTCTGTTAATACAAAACGCCTGTTTCGATACTCAACCTCTGCCATCATGGCTGCTGTAAGTGCAGCCTCTGTCTGCTCGCATGTCAATGGAAGATTAAAACGTGGTCTTGTAATCTTGCGGCTTTTCAGTAATTGTTTTAGCTGCTCGATATTTATCTGACTTTTTCTGTCCATTATTTTTGCTTAACTGAATTCTTAACCAATTATTAAAGTGTTGTTTGGCTTCTTTAAGATTGCCATGAACCTTTTCATTGACTTTGCATGATAATTTAAATTCATCAATGTATGCCAATGCCTTATTCGTAGGAATATCATACAGTTCTCCAAGCTCGTTGAGCCATGTTTTGGAAGATTTCATTTTTGCAAAAACAGCATCTTCTGATGGTAGCTTATCTTCGTTCTTATTAGCCTGCACGGGCTTGCACTCTGCCATAGGGCTTTCGTCCAATAGGGAATAATCTGTGACGGCATTTTGTCGCCGATTTGCAAGGCAAATACTTTGGTAACGTTCCTGAATACCCTTTGATGTGATTACTCCCGAAGATTTAAACATGTTCGCATCAAACAACCCCAGCGACAAGCAGCACTCAATGGCCTGCTGTATATACGCCTCTTCGAACCCAGTTTGTTCCGAAATAACGAAGGGCAACTCTTTATCCCACACGATGTAGTACCCACTCTTGTAGATAAGACACAGCAGGAGAGCATATACAGTGACAGCCTTGCCACCCTGACGCTTGATTAGTTTGCGAATTTTAATGTCCTGAAAGAAATCAACATCGAAAGGGTAATAGTCAAGTCCCTTTTTGCGATTACGTCCCATTGCCATAATTTTAGATATTGGAGAGATAACTGTTAACTTGTTCAATAAATTCAGAGAGAGAACGGCAAATCACATACTTGTAGGCATCTTTCTCTATGAGCTTCTGCCACTGCTTTTGACTGACAGCTTGTGCGCCCGTCCTCGTTTTCATTTCAATGAGCAAAGCTCCGAAATGCTTATTGCTTTTGAGCAATATGAGATCAGAAACTCCGGCAAGCACACCTTCGGCTTTTAACTTCGCTCCGGTAACTTTATCCCTTCTTCCTCCATTAGGAACCGCAAAAAGGTTATGGCGAAAGTTAGGATATTGAAGTCTGAACCATTGTACACAAGAAGCTTGCAACCGGTGTTCTTCATCAGAGGGATGCTTGCGTGTGCGCAACTTATTGCGAGCGAGCCGTGTGAGAGTGTCATGCAGATTAGTCATTGCCATATGCAAAGAAGTCAACAAATTTTGTCTCAACAATTGCTTCAAGTTCACAGTCACAAACAGAACCTTGCATGTGACTGTGAAAGCGTTTTCGAGCATCATCAACGGAATGTGCACAGAAAAGAATATATTGTGCCTGTTTTTTTTCTTTACCTGTGTTCTCGTTGAGAGTGATGATGTTATACTTAACCTTGTAGAATTTTTCTGCATCATCATTTTCCGTTACAACCTCCGAAATGTTTGAGAGTTTCATTTTTACGACTGCGATGTCTCCATTTGTGCACGGCGACATTCTCGAAATGGTCGTAGCTTCTGCATCAGAGAATGATACTCCCTCTGTAAGAAATGTTTCTGTTACGGGCCTCGTAACTCCATCTTCGTGCGTCTTGTCATAGCGCACGCCTACTTCAAAATAATTCATAGTGTTAATGTTTTTTGTTATTTATTTTTTTATCAAGTTTTAAAATCATGTGCTTTATAAGCCTTATTCTGTCTGTGTCCTTTGTCGACACTGCATGTGTGCGATAAAAAACAACAGCGTCATTAAGATACCGGCGGAGTATCTTTATGTCACTCCTGCAAATGTCCATCTTGTTGCGGATTAAGAAGCATCTCTGCAAGCTCGTTAAAATACAATTCATCGGAAGGAATGTCATCGTTGGCTGCCATTATCTGATTGGCAATACTCTTCTTTTTGTGGATTATTTTATAGAGAGCATAATCAATTGTGCCTCGACCAATGAGATAGTAGCAGGTAACATTATCCTTTTGTCCAATTCGGTGCGCCCTGTCTTCGCATTGACAACAGTCGGCATAAGTCCAAGGGAACTCAACAAAGCCGACATTTGATGAGGCTGTCAGAGTAAGGCCCACGCCTGCCGCCTTGATAGAACAAATAATAAGAGGGCTTCGTCCACTCTGAAAACTGTCAACTGCCGCTTGCTTTGCCACTGTGCTATCACGCCCTGTGACACGAACGGCATCAGGGAAAGCCTTACACAAGTCGTCCACTATCTCATGATAAGAACAGAACAAAATCATTTGCTTACCACTATCAAGGAATACACGAACAAAATCTATTGCCTGCTTAACTTTTCCTTTGGCGGCAAGAGAACGAAGCGTCATGAATTTAACAAGAGCTTCCATGCGCATTTTGCGTCGGATTTCCCAGTCGGAGCATTCTTTGTATTCACGCAAGTACTCTGCAAGGTCAGCCTGTGCAAGGTAGTATTCATCTTTATTGCTGATGTCAACATAGAGGTCACACCGTGTTTTGTCGGGAAGCTGTGTGAGAACTTTTGACTTTTCGCGCCTTATCAAACACGTGTCATAAAGCTGCCGCGAAAGTTCATCAAGATTATGTCCGTCGCCATATTTAGCGAGGAATGCCCCTTTGCCGGCAAAGTCTTTGAGCCGTCCCATAATCGAGAGTTGTGAAACAAGGTCTTCGGGGCGGTTTACAACCGGAGTTCCGGACAACAATATGCGCCAATCTTTACCACTGGCAATGCCTTTAGTGAAGATGGTTTGCTGTGCAGAAGGGTCTTTAACTCGGTGGCTTTCGTCAATTATAACACTCTTGAATGTTGTAATATGCGGACAGAAAACGACATCTTTAAGCCGGAATGATTTTCGTCCGCCTTTGATGTCCCACACAAAGAACTTGCGAAGACTTTCGTAATTAACAATAGCTACGTGGTGCATCTTCATTTGCAACAGATATGGCCAAGTGGTACGCGTGTTGTTATCAAGTATCAACGCCTTTTTATTGGAGAACTTTTCAAACTCACGTTGCCAATTGATTTTTAGCGAAGACGGGCATATCACTATGCAGGGATAGGCATTAGCCGTATCAACAATGCCGATGGATTGGAGAGTTTTTCCTAACCCCGGTTCATCGCCGATGAGCAGACGCTTCCATTTAAGCCCCTGCAAGATACCGGCACGCTGGTAGGGATATGGCTCAATCTTCAAATTATGTTTTAACACCTCCATGTCAATCTACTAAATTCAAGCACCAGTATTGGAAAGCTAATTCAAGATATTTTTCACAACCTCGTTGGTAAATGGCATCACCGCGGTTAATGAACTTTTTAAATACACGCCCATTTTTTTTACTGATGGCATAAATGAAGTCCCTTTCGCTTTTAGCGATATTCATATACCACGCACGGCTTCTATCCCAGTCAAAGAAGTCAATAGCTTCTTCAAACTCCCTTTGCGTTGAGGCGAAGGTCGTTTTAAGGTCACCGCCGAAACCAAAGCTGTGTAACCACCAGTCCCACTTACAGCGAGTGTCGAGAGTAAAAGGGAAGCCTCCGTACTCAAATTGTTGAGCACTGTTCACCATGACGGTTTGTGTGTCGGCTTCTGCCAACACCTTGGCAAGAAAGGCATCGCGCTTTGCCTCTGCAAGCAAACAACTGTGCATTTCCTGCCCGTGTCTAAACTCTTGCTCGGTGTATTGTACATCATCAACAGTATAGCGATAATAATTAACCCTTTCCGGTTCGGTGATGATAGCATCAACCAGCGACCCAAAACGGAAAGCCGCTTCGCGGTCACCATATTGTGGGCGTGGGTGTAGCAGGTTTTTGAGTTCAGTGAGGTCTGAATTACTGACCTCACTGCGCTCGTAGTAGAAATTATTGCGTGGATTGGGGTTCATTTTACTTGGCTTTAACACTGTCGTCATAGGCTATATGCTCACTCTTGATGAATTGAGGATTAGCTTTGTCATTGGCAAGCTTCTCACAGAATGTCAGCTGTTTTTTACAAACCTTTGACAACTCCTCGACAGAGAGGTATTGCCCTTCATTAATCCACCACATAGACAAAATGTCACTAAAAGCGGACGAATTAAGAGGAACAATCTTCTTTTTAACCACGCTTTTTGAGGAAGCTGTTGGCACAGATACTTGTGCCATATCAAAAAGTCCGTTCATTTCGGTATTGCGTCGGCGAAGTTCCATCTCCTGACGTTCCTTTTCCTCGCGCTCTTTACGTTCAACCTCCTTGCGTGCCGCTTCTGCCGCTTCTCGCTCGGCAATCTCTTTGCGGATGCGCTCCGCCTCTTCTGCGCTCGCTTTGGCAGCCCGTTCCAACTCCTGCTTTTTGCTTGGCATCATACACAAAAAACGCTCGCGAGAATTGGTGAGTTCGGTTTGGTAGTGCTCGTTAAACTTTGTAAGAAGGTCAGACAAAATAACCTCTCTAAGTAACTCGCACCCATCGACACCGAAAGGCTGTGCAATGTTTGATTGAGGCGAGAAGTCTGCCGGAAGTTCACAAGGCCATTGCCTAATTGTGTCTTCGCTCTTAGCATAGTTATCAAGGCTTACGGACGAGAAGACCGCCGTAAGGTCGTTAATTTGTTTTGCAAGTACATTGTTGAGAGTGCGTTGGTAATCTTCCTCTACCTCTGCGCAATATTTTTCCTTAGCCAACTGTTGTTGTTTCAGGCGCATCTGTTCTTGTCTGATGCGCTCCTCTTTTTGTCGTCTCATGGCGGCAAAATCGTTTCGCAACTGTTGAAGCTGATGCGCAACCGTCCCCTTTTTAAGAGGGTCGATATCGTTTTCAAGAGCAGTAAACTCTTTGCGAATATCGTCGAAAAGTTTGGTAATAGGGCTGCGCTTTGTGTTCATCTTGTTCAAAGTCTTTCGTACTCTGTCGATAAACACCGCTGCCTCTTGGTCGAGGGCATCTGTCATTCCTTGCTCCTGTATTTTTTTCAGAAGAGTATGACCGAATTTGTTGCAGTTTTCACGAGATAGAACATTCTCGTTGTAAATTTGTGGAGTGTTATGTACTATCGTGCTTACATTCTCGCTCTTGATGATTGTCAATTCTTGGTTGTCCATATTTTTTATTTTAAAAAGTTCCGTCATCATCTATGGTTTTATTGTCAGCTTCAACGGTAACGCCTGCCGACAAGTCTTCCGGATTGCCAAAGGCTGGATTGGGGTCTTGTGGCATTGCCGGTTTTTCTGCTTCACCGCCCACGCCGTAGAAGTCGTTAATTTCTTGCTGATGCTCGTCGAGGTCGCTTTCCATGATGGTAGCTTTGCCGAGACGAACATTTGGGTAGGTTTTAAAGGCGTGTTTAATACACTTGGCGGCAAGAAAGCCGGCATCTATCCTGCCGTCATTTGAAACATAAAGCTCGTTTGGTTGTTGCAACCACTGACGGGTATTGTTGTCCCACCTGCGATTGTTTCTTGCCGAGAAATCGCTTAAGCGTTCCCAGTCTTCTTCAAACATTACCGAATAGTCGATGGAACCATCGGGACGTGTGATTTTAAGATAGCAGGCCACAATGTGATTGCTCTTGTGAGGGAAGTTACAGGTATAATTTACAGTTTTGCGACCGTCATTGTCTCCAAAACTAAAATTATCTTCCTCGTAGACGAGAACAGGGTTGTCTGCATGTCTGATTTGTCCGGAGCGGATGCGCATCACGAGTTCTCCATAGCCGGACACGGTCAATATAAGACGACCCTCATAGAGTTTATTGCCGTCCTGCGCAACGCCCACGCAATAATTTCTCCCCATAAGGTAGCATTGTGCACGTGTGCCCGGTTCCAAAGTCAGTCCGTTCACGGCAAGGTCGATAAATGCCGTAAAAATAGAGAAGTGGGCAACCTTTTGCAACTTGGCATTATCTGCAAGGATGCGATTAAAATAATTGCTTTCACGCTCATAGGCTGCTTCTCCGCTCCCCCAAAGCGTGTCATAGATTTGAATGAAACGTTGACGCACCGTTGGGTGGGTCACGATGTCGAGAGGTTGTAACTTATTAATCTCTTCGACGGTTAAAATGATGTTACTCATAGAAGTTGATATTTTTGAAATTTATATTTACCGGTGGCCTTATAGAAACTCCCCCAGCCCGTGAGGGAGTAGCAGGTTAGGCCAACCAATAGGAATTTTAGTGCCCTTGCGTGTTCCGATGAGAACGCATACACACACCTCTGTGCGTAAGGGCCGGACGGTCTGTTTCCGTCTGTCACCGGTTTAACGCCTTTACGAGCGAGGTCAGTCGCCCTCCGTTGGCAAGGAAAAACAAAAAATATATAGACTAACTAAAATGCCTTATCAGCAGGTGTCATAAACTCCCAACGTTTACCCAAGTGAAGACAAAGCCACGCAAGGGAAAAGCCTATGACTTTGGAGGCGAGCAAAGGGAAAATTTCATCACTCTCACACAAGATGAGAACAAATGCGACTATCGCCAAGATGCCCAGTAAAAAGGCACGCCAGTTGAGGAATTGAGAAATCTTTTTCATGTCTTATCGTTTTTTGTTGTTATTGTTTTTTCTTTTACTTCACGGCAAGGAGGAATGACTGCATATTCCACATACCGTTTGACAGAGGAGCAGTAACGGCCGTTGATGGCGTTAATCCCCAAAGAGCAGCAGGCGCAATGTATGTTGGTGCGAGTTTTCATACTTTGTCTTTGCAACAGTCCCTGCCTACATTCATCACATCAGCCCTGCTGTATCGCACGCAATCGCCTACGTGCATTTTGCACAGATAGCCTAACTTGTGCCACCGCCACAAGGTTTGTGACGACACGCCGAGATATTCACAAACCTCCTTGACAGTCATGAGGCCGTCCTTGTCTTCGTTTTTGTCGGCAATCAGCTTCTCGGCGACTTTGCCGGCTATGTCGTTGGCAAGTTGCATTAACTCTGACGCGGTGAGCGTGACATTGACGCTTGCCCCACAGGAGATGAGATGTTCGAGTTCTACGCTTCTCATGACTTTTTGCTTTTCTCGGGAAATAATTCTTTGACACTGCCGCCGAAGTGCTGGGCAATGACATACTTAGTCAAGTCATCAGGTGATTGTCTTCCGTAAATCCACATGCGCACGGTAAGCTCAGTTTTGCATGTGATTTTAGCGACTTCGGCAATAAACTTTTGAGCCGGGGTCGGTTTGCGAACCTCGGCAACATAAAGCTGTTTGAAAGTCTTTGAATTCATATTTTAACTCTAAATGGTTGGTTTCTAAAATGATTTTAACTATATTTGTGCGCATATTTTGCTGTGCGCAATGAATATTACTTAATATCACATGGCAAAGATATTGGTATTTTATGGTAATACCAAATTATTTTGTAACTTTGGTATAGTATTTAACAGTATTTAACCAAAACATATACAATTATGGAACAAATTGAGATTATCGAAAGAATTAAGACTATTCTTGAGAATACTGGGAATACAACTAATTCGTTTGCTGTAAAATCCAACATAGACCCCTCTAACATGGCAAAAATGTTGGAAGGCAAGCAAAAGATTTCAGTAAAGACAATTAGAAAAATATCAGAGACGTTTAGTGTAAATTATTTTTGGCTTCTTACCGGAGATGGTGATATGTTTTTGAGCACCGGCAATCAGATTGCCACAAACAACAAGAATGTTGGTGACAATTCGGGCAATGTCACCATCAACGGATGTGCAGGAAAGGAACAAGACGACAAGCGTAATGACGCCATGCAACGACACATCTTACAAATGATAACTCAAGCATACAGCAAGACAGAAGAGCAACAACGCATATCAAATGCGCGTTTTGAAAATCTTGAAAAACTACTTGCGGAGCGCAACCGTATAAGCGATCGGCTTATAGACATGCTTGAAAGTAAGGATGAGCAAATAAAAGAGCTTATCCTGCTGTTCAAAAAATAGTTTTTTTTGCAAATCTTTCAAAAACAAAAAAATATGGACAAAATGAGAAAGTCAATCATCGTTCTTTTCATGTCGGCTCTGGCCGTGATGCCTGCATTGCCGATGACAAGACAGGAAAGCAAAGCATGTGAAGCAAAACAGACCGTCTATGTGTGCACCGGGCCAAAAAGCAAGAGATTTCACAGCAGTCAAAGCTGTCGAGGTTTGCGAAATTGCAGCGGTCAGGTAGTCAAAATGTCTAAGACGGACGCACAGAAAGCAGGATACACGCCTTGCAAAATTTGCTACTGACAATGGGACAGAAAAGTTATAGGGTCTGTAAAGTTTTTTTGGCTGTCTGTTTTTTAGTCATTCTGTTTCTTTTCGCCCTCAACGGCAGGTATATACACCTGAGCGGCCCATATCTATTTGATAAATGGAAGCGCGAAATTATTGTGTCGGCTATAAACGAAAACCGCACAGAAACCATCACCACAGACAACGTCACGGTTGAGACAACGGTTAAGCGTAAAACGGGCACGAGTCCTGCCTCTGATGAGGATATGGAGGAGGACATGGAAGAATATCCGGACGAAAATGAAGATGATTTTTAACGGCTCTTATTTTCTTGCTTATTAAACAATTCTAACATACGGCGGGCATTTTCGTCCGCCGTAACCTTGATGTAAGTGAGGAATGCTTTTTCGCTTTTATGCCCGGTAAGCCCCATGATCATGAGCGTAGGGAATCCGCGCTTGTACATGTTCGTGGCAAAGGTGCGACGTGCCGTATGAGCCGTCACAAAATTCCATTTTTCTTTTCTGATTTCCGTGCGCACAATTTCACCGCCACGAGAACCTGTTTTTACAAATTTACTGACAGTAACAGGTACAATGTTAACAATGCCGGCTTCTCTACAAGCGCGCTGTAAATTTTTGTTGAAAGTTTTATTGCTCATCGGTCTGGGCATGATGTAATTGTACTTCATCAGTATGCGCTCCGCCGGTGGAAGTATGGGAATTGTGACATTAACGCCTGTTTTCTTTTGTTCAAATTTAAAATATCTTGCACCGTCTTCCGGCATATAAATATTTTTCTTTGTGAGGCTGATGAGGTCACTGTATCGGCACCCGGTCCATGACAGTAAAATAAATTCGTCTCGGACACGACCAAGTATGTCGGAGCTGAATTTATGACCGGCCAGCTTGGAAAGGTCGTCCTCTGTGAGATAAACATTGTCAACAGCCTCCACAATTTTTACACACTCTTTCCCGTCGACAAATTCACAGTGTCCACGAGCAGACAAAGGGATAGTGTGAATAACTGACTTGATATTTTTTATATCACAACCAACGGAGTTGGGGCGATAGCCCTTTTCGTAGAGATACAGGACAAAGCGCTCGTAGAAAGACTTGTCAAGCTCGGAGAGTGGCAAATCGGCAATGTGTGCATTGCTAAAAAAATCACGAATATGAAGTCGGGTAGTTTTGTAATTCGCGAGAGAACCGCCAGCTAAGGGTTTGCCGTTTTTTCTGATGAGACTTGTGCCGTTACTTATGAACTCGTCAAAAATGGCAAGCAGTGTCAAAGGGAGCTGTTTCTTTGGAGTGTATTTGTCCGGGTGCAAGACTTTATCTGCCTCTGTTTTCAGCCAAGATGCAGATATATGCTCTGGACGCTCTTCCGAGAAACGTGAAAGGACATGAGAGCGCACCAAAGATAACTTTTCGTTGACATCATTGACTTTCGGAAGCTGTGCAGGCGGTACAAACCTTGTGGTATGGACTTGCTTGGCATCACTCCAATAGCTCCGAAAAGCAAGCAGTCCGGGAATACGAGCCTGTATTTTTTGAGCATTGCTGATGGTCAGGCGCATCGAGACGGCGGGATATTCGCCCTTGGAAGATAGGATAAATTTCACTGTTGCCATAGGTTGGCAAAGGTACAAAAAGTTTCTCAAAAAGTTTCTCAAAAAGTTTCACAAAAAGTTTCACAAATATGTTATTCTATGCGATGATGATAGATGATAATACCTGCCAACATAAAATAAAAAGTCCGTTACCACGCGGTTTGCAGTAACGGACAATAATATTAAATTACTTTTTCTTTATTCCTCATAGGAATTAATCACTAATTTCTCCATATAACTTTATTCTCTATTAAATGTGACATTAGATAAGAATGTTCAAAGTTACACAAATTTCGCCATCTCGCAAAATCGCATCGGGCAAGTGGCACTATTGCAACACAATGCGCATGTGAGCCTTGGGGTAACGCAAGACCAAACAACTGGCCTCGGTGAGCACAAGCGCATCAACGTTGCGTTGTCCGCTCGCTTTCAAGTTGAGACTTTCGCTCGTGAATGGAATGTGGCTGTACTTTTGCAGATACTCGGGATCGATAATCATGCCGTTGTCGGGCATACCCACCTCGTCAAACACCTCGCTCAACAGCACATAGAGCGTGCCAAACTTGCTACGCAACTCCGAGAAGTCGATACCCCACTTCACCACGCTCTCACCGGCTGTCACCACCTTAGTAAAATCGAGTTTGTTGAGCCTGCCAATTAGGTTGCTGCCACCAATCAAGATTTTTCGTTTGCTACCGGCATTGCCGGTAAAAGCCTCGCGCATGAGGTCGATGATGGCATCTTGCGTGAGAGTTCCTTCATCGTAGTTGAATGTCTTCCCGGCCTGAAACCAAATGCCACCCGTGAGCATGACATTTTCTTTCTTCACCGGATCCCAAAGTCGTTTTTTCACTCCGAAGAGATAAGATTTTTCCATGCCCAGGCGCATGTCGTAAATTGCCGCTTCCTCTTGGTCGCTCATGTCCCAGTCCACTTCTTTGTTCGACAGCTTTTGCAACGTGCTTTGCTCAATCTGCATTTTGAATATTTGGCAATAGTTCTGCGCCTTTTGCGGCAAAGCCTCGAACTGTGGCGACATCACATCGAGTTCACTTGCGGCACGCCCCATGCGAATGAGTGTTGTGCCTTGGCCAATAGAGGGCATAAACATGCCATGCCCGTTGATCACTTTGCCATTGACCGGCATCACATAGATGCCACCATCTTGGTCACGCGACACGACATAGAGCACCAAGTCATTGTCCGACAGAGCCATGCCATCGGAGGTAAAACCTTGTATTCCTTTCACCAAAATGGTGTCGCTGGCATCAAAAATCTCGTCATTGGTGGTATAGATTTTGGTTTTTACCACATCTTCGGTTACTTCTTCCCCCTCCGGTTCAGAGTAGGCAATCTTCATTTGGGCCGTAGTGGGCTTGGTGTCGACATTATAGTAGTCGACAGTCATTGAACCGACGTGCTTCGAGCCGGCACAACGCGACAGCTGATCGATGGGGGTAGCCATGGGGCGAATTTTCACGATTTGTTGATCAATTTCGTTCAACAGCAAGTCGGGCGAGCCTTCACGCGTCACATCGGTTGTGAGAGGTCCGTCGACCACATGCCTGCCTCCTGCCACTCCGGCAATGAGTGCCATCGCCATTGTGGCTTGTCCGTGTGTTTCACGGCACGAAATCAAGAGCAGGAAAATCGTTACCAACAACAGAATGATGAGTTTGAAGTTGTTTTTAATCCAACGGATTTTTTCAAAAATTTTGTTTTTCATTGCATTACAATTAATTAGAGTTAAACAATCAATGGTTTTTCACTTGTTTCTTTTTCTAAGGCAACGGCAAGGCATTTCATCGGTCCCACACACTTCGCCGGCGGTAGCGGGGAAACGATGCCGGCTCTGTTGTTTCAACTTCCCGATCGGGGCGAGTCATCAAGTCGATTTTCTCATTACGCCCACGAATGTAACCTGCCGTTTCGGCATTTTTCACATCTTCGTCGTGTTTGAGCCCTTGTGCCAGCAAAGTAACCACACGTTCGTTGATTTCACCCTTTGACAGATTGGCCAACATGCCGTTCACTTCGGCAGCAATTTCGTTGTCATTCGTTGCAAGCTCCACAGTGGGTTCAACTTGGGGCAGAGGCTGTTTTTTCTCTTCTTCGGTGTTTTCCATAAGCAAATAAAAAAATAATGATTTTTTGATGATGCAAAGATAAAACCGCACATCGACAAAAAACCATATTAAAATGTCACAACAATCTCTACCAATCAAAAATATTGCGCAACACCCACCAAAGCATGATGACTGTGAAAAACGTCCATATTACAACCGTGGAATTGAGCATCGCATCGAAGCGAGGACAACGGCGACGCAACAGCAACCCCAAGAGCATCAACACAATGAATGGCAGAGAAAGCACGAGAATGACATTGAAACGGCAAGCCGCCATCCAATCGCCATGCAACAAGGCATGAATAGCACGCTGGCTGCCACAACCGGGGCACTTGTAGCCCGAAAGCGATAAAAAAGGGCACTTGGGAAACCATGACGACACCGAAGGGTCGAACGAAAAATAAACGGCAACTCCCACCACAAGCAGAATTGCCGCCAAAACTATCATTAAAAAACGACGTTCCATGATTAGGGGAACAGCGAAAGCAGGCTGACGGGAATAGCCACAATGCCCAACACAATGGCCAAGATGCAAAACCATGCACTCATTTCGCTATATTTTTGAGCTTTTTTAAAATCGCCACAATTGAATTTAGAGCGCACTTGAGCGGCAAAGACAATGGCAACTATACCCAACGGTGTGCAACAACAAACGGTGGAAATAATCGCCCACACCAAATTGGTGGGCGGACACTCCGGTGTGGGCAACGGAGGATATGAGTAGGGAGTTTGAGGGGTGACAACAGCATCTCCGGAATAGGCAGGAGGTTGGGCAACTGGTCGTTGCTCACAGATGGGTGCAACAGACTCTTGGACAGGTTCGGGAAAAACAGGCGGTTGTGCTGTTGTTTCGCTCACAGGCTGCTCTTGTGGCAAAGGTTCAACTAATTGCACAGCCGTCACCAGAGCTTTCAACTCATCGACTTCATCGGCAGGTTTCCAGTCGGGCATTCCGCTATACCAAACAAACGTGTCGCTGTCAAGGCTCTTTTGCTTGAGTTCCTCGATGTCGAAAGGTCCACTCTGAACCCCTTTTTGATTGATCCAATATCGCCGCATAATCATCAACATTTTTAGTTTGATTGAACAAAGGTAGTGATTTGTAGCAACAAACGCAATTCAACTCCACTATTTTTTCATCAAGTACTGTAGCGTCTGCACCACGCCACGCATGCTCAAATAGCTCACAAAAGCAAACCAAAGGGCATTGTCGCCCATCGTATCCGGCAAAACCCAATAAATAACAAAAAAAGCCACAACTGCCATCAACACAGCCTGCGCCATGGCTCGTGTGCGAGTAAGGCCGATGAAGACACCGTCCCACACAAAGGCCGCCATGCCTGCAATCGGAATAGCCACACACCACCAGTGCAGCTGCATGGCCTGCGCCACAACAGTGGCATCGTCTGACAGCAATCGAAAAATATAATCGGGAATTAAAATATAGATTAAGGTGTAGACGGCAGTAATGAGCATACCCCAAGCGAAGAGCAAGCGCACACACCGACGTTGTTCCCTAATCTTGTGCGCTCCCTCATACTTGCCCACAAGAGCCTCTCCTGCAAAGGCGATGCCGTCCATGAAATAGCTGAACATGGTGAACAGTTGCATCATGAGGGCATTCACAGCAAGAATAACGTCGCCACTGCGAGCACCTATGGCCACAAAAGCCAAATTCACAATCATGAGCAGGAAACTGCGCAAGAAAATATTACCATTGACTCCGAAAAAATGCCCGGAGCCTCTCATGTTCAAGCCATGCAATAGCCCAACCGACATTTTTTTCAACAAATCGGGGTATCGCGACCTCAACAGCCACAAAGAATAGCACAAACCTGCATACTCGGCGCACACCGTGCCCAATGCAATGCCGGGAAAACCCAACCTGAACACAAACACCGCCAACACGCTTATCACGATGTTCACAACATTCACTCCCACCGAAATGAACATGGGGCGTTTAGAATCCTGCATGCCCAAAAACCAACCCTTAATGCCCATCATCGTCAATGTGGCAGGAGCACCCCAAATTCCTATTTTAAAATAGGTCAACGCAAGTTTGCGCACAGCCTGCGACGGACTGATGATGAGCAATGCAAGCTCTTGCAACGGCCATTGCAGTGCCACAATAACACCTCCAATGAGCACTCCGAGCAGGCACACACGTTTCAAGATGAGTACGACCTCATTGCGATCGTCACGGCCATAGGCTTGGGCAGTCATTCCCGAAGTGCCCATGCGCAAAAAACCAAAATTCCAATAAATGAGGTTAAACATCATGGCCCCCACCGAAACCGCCGCAATAAATGATGCGTTGCCCAAGTGGCCGGCTATGCCCACATCGAATAGCCCCAGCAATGGAATGGTGATGTTGGTGACAATCGATGGAATGGCAATTCGCAATATGTCTCGACTCATGCCCTTCATCATGCAAGTGCAAAATTAGTTAAAAAATAAAGGAAAGCTATTCTGATGTGACTTTAAATTATTCCGTTTTTCTTTTCACAATAAATAATTCAGCGAAAAAATGTATTTTTGCATCAGAATTTCGGACATTTACACTTATGAAAATCAAAAACATAGATTTAGGCGATCGTCCTGTGATGCTCGCCCCCATGGAAGATGTAACCGACCTCTCGTTTCGCCAAATATGCCGGGAGCAAGGGGCCGACATGGTCTACACCGAGTTTGTTTCGGCCGATGCACTCATTCGCAACATTCAAGCCACAGTGCGCAAACTCACCATCTCGCAAGCCGAGCGGCCGGCGGCCATACAAATCTACGGCAAAGACTCAGACTCGATGGTGGCTGCCGCCAAAATGTGTGAGCAGGCTCACCCCGACATCATCGACATCAATTTCGGTTGTCCGGTGAAAAAAGTAGCAAGCAAAGGAGCCGGAGCAGGATTGTTGCGCAACATTCCGCTCATGCTCAACATCACCCGAGCCGTGGTGAATGCTGTGAATGTTCCCGTCACTGCCAAAACTCGCTTGGGTTGGGACTGCAACAGCAAAATTATTGTGGAACTTGCCGAGCAATTGCAAGACTGTGGCATTCAAGCTCTCACCATTCACGGACGCACACGCTCGCAACTGTATAGCGGAGAGGCCGACTGGACACTCATAGGACAGGTAAAAAACAACCCGAGAATGCACATTCCCATCATTGGCAACGGCGACATTACCTCGCCCCAAAAACTCAAAGAATACTACGACCGCTATGGGGTAGACGGAGTGATGGTGGGACGTGCCGCCATTGGTGCTCCATGGATTTTCAATGAAATGAAGCAATACCTTGCCCACGGCACTTTGCCCGAGATCGACACTCACGAGAAAATGGAACTGATACGCCGACAGATTAACGAAAGCATCGATCGCATCGACGAATACCGAGGCATTCTGCACATTCGGCGACACTTGGCGGCAACGCCACTTTTCAAGGGCATTCCCAATTTTAGAGAAACGCGCATTGCAATGCTCCGAGCCAACACATATAGCGAGCTCAACGCAATCCTCAATCGCATTGAAAACGAATATTTGCAATCATCAAAACAATAGACAATGAAACTTGCTATCAACCATTTACTCACCACATTGCTCATTGCGATCGTCACCACGCAAGCGATCATTGCCCAAGACACAGCCAAAGCACACGAAGTGAACGTTGGCGATTTCACCACCCTGCGTGTAGTCAACAACATCAATGTCGTGTATCATGCCGTCGAAGACTCGGCCGGCTACGTCAAGTTCTTTACCACGAGCAAAGTGGCAAACCAAATTTTTCTCATGAACAACGGCAAGGGCAAACTGGTCATTCAAGCGGCAGAAGATGCCGTCAATCCGGCCTTGTTACCCACAATACACGTTTTTTCAAAGACTTTGCAAGAAGCCATTAACGACGGCAACAAAACTCTCACAGTAGATGCAGTGATTACAACACCCAAATTCACAGGTGCCACAAGTGGCAACGGACAAGTGCTCATCAAGAGCCTGAATTGCAACGAAACCGTTTTGAAGATCGTGACGGGCAAGGGCTTCGTGAAAGCCGGCGGACAAACCCACAATCTTAGCTGTGGAAACCTGGGAACCGGCAAAATCGATGCTTTGCAACTTAAAGCCAAAGAAATTAACTGCAATTTGGTGGGAACCGGAACAATATTATGTAACAGCACCGGTGGCAAACTGACGGTAAAAGGAACCGGAACCGGTAAAGTGTTCTACACCGGCAATCCAAGTAAAATTTCATTAAAAAAACTTGGCCCTCTCAAAGTGCTACCCTACACCAAATAACCCATTCCTCTCCTCCACACAAAAACTTTAATTAACAGATTTTTAGAGCGTTTTTTCTTTCTTAAACCCAAATCGGTCATTAGAGGTGGCACTGATTTTGGTTGAATGTTGAACAAATTGGTTGTCTTTTTTTGAAAACGTAGCGGTCTGCGTCAAGAAAAAAACGACAACCAAGATGCCGGCAAGGAGACAAAAGCAGTTGGGAAGCACGCGATGAACCAAGCATTGTAAACCTTAGCGGTCTAATGACCGATTGGGGTTAAATTTTATCCCTTGCAATCCTCCAACATATCGCGCATGAGACACTTTTTCTTCTTATTATAAAAACTTAACTATTATTAACTTTCGGGAGAGGTAAATCTTAATATTTATTGTACTTTTGCAAAAATTTGATGCACATTTTAAGTATATTCATTAAATTCTAATCGTTGCTCATTTTTATATTTTAGTGCATCGCAGAGCAACTTAGTATCAACAATAAAATTTCGTAAAAATGAAAAAGATCTACTTCATTGGCATGGCACTTGGCATGGCAACAGCCTTGAATGCTCAAACCATCGGCTATCAAGGGACAAACCCTAAAACCACAGCATCTGTTGCATGGGATGCAAATCAAGACATGCATGTATTTAGCACTGTTCCCACCGACAAACAGGAAATCTTAACATTTGCCCCTTTAAGTCAAACTTATAGTGGAGATACTGTTATAAATAAGCACATCGAATTCCACAATTGGATTGTTTCTTGCCTTGTAACCGACAATGATTTTAAAGGAAAAATTGACGGGAGCAGCGACTTAAAATTTTTCCCTAAATTTGGAGAAATCAAAGGCCTATTCCTTAGCGGTCATAACAACAATGAACAAACTATCAAGATTACTTCTTATGTAAAACCGTTTTTGGGTTCCACCCTCGAAGCACCCTCTTACCTTTCTTTTTCAGACTACGCTTTAACCGAACAAGTGAGCGAAACTGAATATAACGAAGTTCCGGAGGTTGACGAGGAAGAAGAAGCACAACCCTTGTTCAAGAGCAACTTCATCAAGCCCTATACCTATAGAGGCGGCAATGTTTCGGTCGATGTAAAACTTGAGCAAACCATCGACATGGACTTTGCAATGAACATCATGAATGTAACTCCCAAAGTCGCTACCGTATATCGTGGCAAAGGTGCAGAAATCTTAACCAAAAGAAACAGAACAGAGGTTTTGGAAACAACAAAACTTTATGATTTCGAACCTGTATTTGCAGGAATACAGGTTTACAATTTAGGAGACGAGTTCATTAGCCGACATGGCGAATATAATGGGAACTATTTAGGATTGAAAGAAAACGCTCTCCCTGCCTACGGTCTTAACTATTTTACCAATGACATCAAAATTTCTGTTGTTAATCTTAAAGGTGAAACCGTTGGCAAATGCTTGGCACGCCTTAAAAATGTAACAACAAACGAATTCATTATCCCCACAGGCATGGCCGCTACCAACAATGCCATCACAATGGACACCACCGGTAAATTCTCTTTCGAAGGGCTAAATCCCGATGACACTTATATGCTGGAAGTTGCCTGTCCAAACTATGGCATGGTTACCGTAAAGGATGTAAAATTCTCAGGAGAAAACACTCTGGCAAAAGAGAATAACGACATTGTTGTGAAAATAACATTCGACCAAGAGGTTCCAACAAGCGTGAACAATGTAGAAAGTGAAAAAACGATTGAAAATGTGCAATATATCAGTCCTGCCGGTGCAGAAAGTTCAACTCCATTCCAAGGCGTTAACATTGTTGTCAAGCACTACACCGATGGTAGCAAAACCATCGCAAAACAAGTCATTAAATAAAAAACAACCCAACTCAACCCAACCCTAAAAAACAATCGGTCATTAAGATTTTTCTTGTAAAGAATCTTAATGACCGATTTTAATTTCATAAGTCTGATGGATTTGAAACGATAACGCTTTACGCATACCGCAAACTAAACTCGCATCGAGATTAGTGATTACTTGAGCTGCAATAAACAAATAGCTCATCCATCTCGAATATAGTCATTTGTTTGATTTGTTCCGATTTGTTCGATTTCTGCCGCAGGCACTTCATTGCTTATTCATCAGTCGCCCTATTGGGCGAGAAATCGAACAAATCTATTCAAATCAAACAAATCTTATTTAACAGCATTCTCTGATGTTGGGAGTGTGCCACAGCATGCAGGCAATGAAACGAAGATAGAAAGGTGCGACAATTAAAGCTATATATATTTGGTGTTATTTGCAATTTTGAAGTAACTTTGCAATAACTACTAATCATTTTTAATCATGGCAAGCAAACACGGAGCAGGGCTCGTTCTTGAGCAGAAGCAACAGCTAACTCACAAGCTACTCATGGAGCTTGTGCCTTATCTTGAAATGAACCGGAACGAAATTGAAGAAAATGTGCGCCGTGAACTCGATGACAATCCTGCTCTCGACACCAATGAAGAAAACACGCAAGAAGAGGAACACAACGACAACAACAGCTCTCTCGACGGCAACAACGACGACAACGACGTTTGGGGAAACGACGACGAAGATCCAAGTCCCGGCTACCGTGGCAGCAACCGCAGTGCCGACGACAGCTACTACACTCCCACCGCCGTGAGCGAAAAAAGCCTTAGCGACTACTTGAAAGAGCAAGTAAACGAGTATGAGCTTAGCGATGCCGAACAGGCGATCACCGAATACATCATAGGCAATCTTGACGACAACGGCTACTTGCAACGGCTCACATCGGCCATTGCCGATGATGTTACGTTCAAATCGGGGTATGTTGTCGAAACCAAAGACGTTGAAAGGGTTCTCGAAATCATTCAACAGCTCGACCCTCCCGGCATCGGGGCAAGAAGCATTCAAGAGTGCATCTTGATTCAGCTCAGGCGCAAAAAGCCAACCGAGCTTGTAAAACTGGCACTTGAAGTCGTCTCCAACCACTTCAACGATCTCGGCAAACATCACTACGACAAAATATGCGGAGCACTGTACATCGACAATCAGCGTTTCAACGACATACTGAAAGAGATAAGGAAACTCGACCCCAAGCCCGGCAATGCTTTCTCGGGCGACAACAAGAGCGCATTGTTGGAACAAATCACACCCGACTTTGAAATCATTGTCGATGGCGACAACATCACGCTCACACTCATCAACCGCATTCCCGAACTGCAAATCTCGGAATCTTATAAAAAGGTTGAAGACAGCACCGGCGACAAGCGTAAACGCAGTGCATCGGAAAAAATTGAGCTTGCCGACATCAAGAAAAAGCGCGACAAGGCCACAAACTATATCAATTTGCTCAAAATGAGACAAGAACGCCTCTATCGCACAATGAAAGCAATTGTCGACCGTCAGCACGATTATTTCCTGACCGGAGACGAAGCCGACTTAAAACCCATGGTGCTCATGGACATTGCAGGCGACACGGGCTATGACGTATCGACCATTTCTCGGTCGACGCAAAACAAATATGTTTCAACGCCTTGGGGCATCAAGTCACTCAAGCACTTTTTCACCGAGGGTTTGTCGCGCGACGACGGCAGCGAGGTATCGACCCACGAAGTGCTCAATGCACTCAAAGCTCTGGTTGATGAGGAAGACAAGCGTAAACCGCTCACCGACGAACAGCTCAACAAAATGCTCACCGACAAAGGTTACCAAATCGCTCGTCGCACGATTTCGAAATATCGTGACAGGCTGAACATTCCGGTAGCGAGAATGCGCAAACAACTATAACACGATGGCACCAATTTCACACACCACTCCCAACCACATGAGCAGCAATCGATTACTCATAGGTTTAGCTCAATTTTTCTCAAGCGTGCTAAGCCCGTTGCTCATGCCGGCCTACGGCACATTTATTGTGCTATGGAGTTCTTTTTTGAGTTCCAACCCCACAGGCGATCGCATGCTCATCTTGATTGTTGTCTTCGGTATCACCTGCATATTTCCCATGTTCTTCATTTCGGGATTGCAGCACTTCAAGATCATCAAAGACAAACGTCTCGACAATCGCAAGGAACGTTTGTTCCCCTACATCTTCACCCTGCTGTGCTACATTGGAGCATGCCTCTACCTCAACAACGTTCACGCCCCCATGTGGTTCATCATGTTCACCGGTGGCGGTGGCTTGGCATGCCTCATTTCGCTCATTGTCAACCTTTGGTGGAAAATCAGTGCCCACATGGCCGGTATTGGTGGTATTGTTGCACTCATCTACACCCTGCACGTGCAAATGCTTGGAGCGTTCAACCTCATTTGGTTGCTCAACTTCACCATTTTGCTGGCAGGCCTATTGGGAACTTCACGCATCGTCTTGCGCAGGCACGACATTCTTCAAGTGCTGGCAGGTGCCGGCAACGGCTATTTGTGCGTGAAACTCATGATGACTTTATTTGGTTAACCAACAAGCACATCACTTTTAATTGAAACAACGATAATGAAAGCATTGATTAGCATCATCATGGGCAGCACAAGCGACCTGCCCGTCATGGAAAAAGCCTTCAAGTGGCTCAACGACATGCACATTCCCTTTGAAGTCAACGCCCTATCGGCACATCGCACCCCGCAAGCGGTAGAAAAATTTGCCACAGAAGCCAAGGAACGAGGCATTAAAGTAATCATCGCCGGTGCCGGCATGGCAGCAGCCCTGCCGGGTGTCATTGCCGCCGGCACTACTTTGCCGGTAATTGGTGTTCCCATTAAAGGCATGCTCGACGGTCTTGATGCCATGTTGAGCATTATTCAAATGCCTCCCGGCATTCCGGTGGCCACCGTTGGCGTGAATGGAGCGCAAAATGCCGCCATTCTCGCCGCCGAGATTCTTGCATTGAGCGATCCTGAAATTGCCGGGAAAGTCGCCCAACACAAAGCCGGCTTGGGTGCAAAAATCGAAAAGGCCAACCAAGACCTTACCAACATTCAATATGACTACAAAACCAACTAAGGCACAGCGCACAAAGGGAAAAAGAAATGAGTGATTTTAATTACAAACGTCGCACAACCGTTGCAGTGAACGTGGGCGGTGTGATGCTCGGCAGCAATTACCCGGTGAGGGTGCAGTCGATGACCAACACCAACACCAACGACATCGAGCAAAGCATGGCACAGAGTCGACGCATAGCCGAAGCCGGAGGCGACATCGTGCGCCTCACAGCCCAAGGGGTGCGTGAAGCAGAAAGCATCGGCAAAATACGCCAACACTTGCGTGCCACCGGGTGCAACGTGCCATTGGTTGCCGACATTCACTTCAACCCGAGGGCGGCCTATGCGGCAGCACAGGTGACCGACAAGGTGCGCATCAACCCCGGCAACTTTGTAGATCCGGCTCGGCAGTTCAAGAGCCTTTCCTACACCGACGAGGAATATGCCTTGGAGTTGCAACACATTCACGACGCCCTCATTCCTTTCATCGATCTGTGCCGAGAGTACCACACCGCCGTGCGCCTGGGCGTGAATCACGGCAGTTTGAGCGACCGCATCATGAGTCGCTACGGCAACACTGCCGCAGGCATGGTTGAAAGCGTGATGGAGTTTTTGCGTGTTTTCGTCGAACAACAGTTCTACAACATTGTCATTTCAATGAAAGCAAGCAATGTGGTTGTGATGGTTGAGGCCGTGCGACGGCTTGTAACGGCAATGGATGCCGAAGACATGCACTTTCCGTTGCACTTGGGCGTGACCGAAGCCGGCTTTGGCGAAGACGGACGCATCAAGAGCGCAGTGGGCATTGGCACCCTCATGAGCGAAGGTCTTGGCGACACCATTAGAGTTTCGCTCAGCGAAGATCCCGAGACCGAAATTCCGGTGGCTTCAAAATTAGTACAATACATCACGGCAAGAGAGGGGCACAGTCCCATTATGGGCAGCATAAGCAACAGTCACAACAAGCTACCGCCTCAACGCCGTCTCAGCGCAACAGCAGGCAACCTGATTGGAGGTAAAAAACAACCCATTGTCATCGCCGATTGCACGCCCGGCGAGTTGGAAGGAAAACTGAAACCCGATTTCTACTTCTGCTCCAACGGCAACATTCTTGAAAATGAACCATGTATTGTTCCGGCAAACCTGTGGCAAAAAGAGTCTGCCGCCATACCGCTTTGCACTCTCGACAACTGGGGTGCACATTCAACCGCCCCACTCCGTTTCTTGCAAGTTGCCTCCGACATCGACATTTCGGCCCTCAACTTCTTAAAAGGCAGCACCGATACCGTGCTCGTCATCACCCCGGCCAACATCAACATTCCCGGTTGCCAGCAGGCATTGCTGCACCGCTTGACCGAGGCAGGCATCGATTGCCCTGCCATTGTGCGCAACAACTATGCCGACAGCGACACCGAATGGCTTCAAGTAAAAGCCGGAGCCGACTTGGGCACCGTGCTCTTAAATGGAATGAATGACGGAATTTGGCTTGAAGCTCCCAACTATTCTCACCAAGGCAAACTCGTGGACTATTCGTTTGCCATTCTGCAAGCCGCACGCTTGCGCACCAGCGTGACGGAGTTTATTTCCTGCCCCAGTTGCGGACGCACCATGTTTGACCTGCAAACGACTGTGCGCAAGGTCAAAGCCGCCACAGCTCACCTCACTCACCTCAAAATAGGGGTGATGGGTTGCGTGGTGAACGGTCCGGGCGAAATGGCCGATGCCGACTATGGCTATGTGGGAGCCGCACGTCACAAGATAAGTCTCTACAAGGGCAAGGTGTGCATTGAGAAAAACATTCCCGAAGAAGAAGCCATTCCGCGGCTTGTTGAGCTTATCAAGAACAACGGAGATTGGATAGATGCCGAATAACGGACATTTCGGAGAAAGAGTTTCAATGGCATTGAAGTAAAAAATGCTTATAATTCCTTAACATAAAGTCCGTGCCACACGAAATACAAGCATTTAATGACGATAAGTCGGAGAAAAAGGAGTAACTTTGTTAATTGTGTGAAAACCGAAACTCTTTATTTGATTTTTTAAAATCATGAACATCGAAGAAATCAAAGCTCAATTACAAGGTGTGGACTATTTGGGCAAAACATTGGGATTGAATTACGAGTCGACCGACGACCCCGATACTTGCCGGGCAACACTCGAAGTTACACCGGCTGTGAGTCAGCCGTTCGGCTTCCTTAACGGAGGCACATCGCTTGCCATAGCCGAGAATCTTGCAGGCGTGGGCAGTTCGGCATTGTGTCCCGGGAAAATACCCATGGGTACCAATGTGAGTGCACATCATCTGACTGCCGTTCCTGTGGGCGAACGTGTGACTGCCGTTGCACGCATTTTGCACAAGGGGCGCACGCTGCATGTGTGGAATGTCGACATCACCAATAAATCAGGAGCAACCGTATCGACAGCCAGAGTAACCAATTACATCATCACACCCGAATAGCACATGGCCTGCTTTGCACTATATCGGCTTCCCGACCAATGCGAAGTAACACGAATCGCATCGGCACACGAGCCTCTCGAAATGCAATCGTGCACCGATCTCAACGATTGCAAAGGATTCGTGCTGGCTCCTTTCACCCCATCTCCTTCAACTCCCATTCTTGTCATAGAGCCGGAAGAAATTTCGCAATTCGTCCCCGAAACATACACACCACATGCCGGTTACGACATCACTACCGTTGATCGTGAACACAATCGTGCAGTATATGCAGACAATTTCATTCGTTGCCACAACCGCCTCACCGATGGCACATTTCGCAAAATCGTGCTTGCACGTCGAGCCGAAGTGAGAGCCAACAAGGAAATTCAAGCCCTCAATCTGTTTTATAAAGCTTGCGAACTATATCCTCATCAATTTATTTCGCTGGTGCACACTTCGATAAGCGGAACATGGCTCACGGCAAGCCCCGAAGTATTGTTACAAGGGCATGGAGAACAATGGAACACCGTTGCACTTGCCGGGACTATGAGCTACCGCGACAACAATATCGGTTGGAGTGTTAAAAACATCAGAGAACAACGCTTGGTGGCAAACTACATTCAAGAACGTTTAGCGAAATGGAGCGAAAACATCGATCGGCAAGGCCCCACGACGGCACGCGCCGGAGCGTTGCTCCATTTAAAAGATACGTTCAACTTTACGCTCCCCGACACTGCTCACATCGGGTCGCTTCTCGACGATCTTTATCCCACTCCTGCCGTGTGCGGACTGCCCAAAGAACCCACTCGGGCTTTTATCATGAAACACGAAAGCCCGGTTCGCAACTATTACAGTGGTTTTATGGGGCCGATCGCCGTGCACAACAACAGTTCCTCTACTCACCTGTATGTTTCGTTGCATTGCATGCAGATTGCCGGCAACACTTGCCAACTATATGCAGGTGGCGGACTGATTTCAGACAGCACCGAACAACAAGAATGGGAAGAAACCGAAGCCAAAATGAAAACGATGCTTAACTGCCTAAAATAGCCACAATTGCCATGTACAGCAACAAAAAGAATATCAATATACTGACCGCTTTGCTCGTTGAGCACGGCATCGAGCATGCCGTTGTGTGCCCCGGCTCACGCAATGCTCCCATCGTCAACAACCTCAACGAATGTCCTGCCATTACCTGCCACCCTGTGACCGATGAACGCAGTGCGGGTTTCTTTGCCTTAGGCATTGCACAAGCGACTCAAAGACCGGTGATCGTGTGCGTCACTTCGGGCACCGCATTGCTCAACATTGCACCGGCGGTTGCCGAAGCCACCTATCAGCATCATGGCATTATTGCAATTTCGGCCGACCGTCCCGAAGCATGGATAGGACAACTCGACGGACAAACCATGCCACAACCCGGGGCACTGTCTGCATTTACCGGCAAGTGCGTAACCTTGCCCGAGCCACGCGACTCCGAGGAAGAATGGTATTGCAACCGCCTTGTGAACGAAGCCTTGATCGAATGCAAAAAAAGTCATCGTCCAAGCGTGCACATCAATGTTCCCATAGCCGAGCCTCTCTTTGTTTTTTCAACTCCTCATCTTCCCGAAGTACGCAAAATCGAATTTCTGGAAGCCCGAATATCGGCAATAACGTCACCAATCGACGATTTCAAAAAGGCTCAAAAGCCCATGATCGTATTCGGAGCATATACCCACCGTAATTCGCATTTCACCCATGTCGCAAATCGCCTATCTGCCCATGCCGTCGTTATCGGCGAATCTCTCAACGCCACATCTTTCCCTTGCCATGCAGACGAGGTTCTCGACAAGTTAAGCAACTGCAAAGAATTAATGCCCGATTTTGTGCTCTATGTGGGAGATGCCATTGTGAGCAAGAATTTGAAAGCCTTTTTACGCAACAGTCATGCCATCGTGTGGAAAACAGGGCTTGACAGCGACTTGCACGATACGTTCAAGAACCTAAAAGGCATGGTACAAGGCAATCCCGAAATCGTGCTCACTCAGTTGCTCGAAGCACTGGACGACCACACTCCCTCTTTCATCAACAAGCAGTTTATCAAGCTGTGGAACAATGCGTTGACACAAGCATCGACTCATGCTCGCACATTCAACCCACCCTACTCACACATGCTCGCCGTAAAAAAATTCCACAACCGAACCGCATCGACAACCTACGATTTACATTTGCATTATGCCAACAGCACAGCAGTGCGACTGGCCAATGTTTACAGCCGGCATTTTGTGTGGTGTAATCGTGGCATCAACGGCATCGAAGGCTCGGTATCGACGGCCGCAGGCTATTCGACGGTTGCCACCGGCATCACATTTCTTGTCACCGGCGATTTGAGTTTCTTTTATGACCAAAATGCTTTGTGGAATCGAAACCTGAACGGCAATTTGCGCATCTTGCTCATCAACAACGGCGGAGGAAGCATATTTCGCCAACTAAAAGGGCTGGGAGCAAGCGATTTTCGCGACACGCTTGTAGCCGCCAAGCACACGACCCGTGCACAAGGCATCTGCAAGCAAAACAACATCGTGTATCATGTGGTGCACCATGCCGAAGAACTTGATGCCGGACTGGAAAAACTAATGAAACCGCAATCGGAACGTCCGGTGCTGCTGGAAGTCATCACCAATCCCGACACCGATGCAACAACATTCAAAACTTATCGTACAACACTTAATATTGATTTAGAAAATGACAACACGTGAATGGAAAACAATCGAGGGTTTCGATTTCAAAGAAATCTTGTTTGAAGAATATAACGGCATTGCCAAAATCACTATCAACCGACCACGCTACCGCAATGCTTTCACTCCCCGAACCACGTGGGAAATGAGCAAGGCATTTGCCTATTGTCGTGAAGCATCGCGCATCAGTGTGGTGTTGCTCACCGGCGCAGGCGACAAAGCATTTTGCAGTGGTGGCGACATGAACGTAAAAGGCCGTGGAGGCTATGTAGGCGAAGACGGTGTGCCACGCCTGAACGTGCTTGATGTGCAAAAACAGATACGCTCGCTACCCAAACCGGTAATTGCCATGGTAAACGGTTATGCCATAGGCGGAGGTCATGTGTTGCATGTGGTGTGCGACCTCACCATCGCAAGCGAAAATGCCATATTTGGCCAAACCGGCCCCAAAGTAGGCTCGTTCGATGCCGGTTTCGGCTCGTCGTATCTGGCACGTTGCGTAGGACAGAAAAAGGCTCGCGAAATATGGTTTTTGTGCCGTCAATATTCGGCAAAAGAAGCCGAAGAAATGGGCATGGTGAATGCTGTGGTTGCACCCGACAAGTTGGAAGATACTTGCGTGGAATGGGCCGAAATCATGATGGAACGTTCTCCACTTGCCTTGCGCATGATTAAAGCCGGACTCAATGCCGAACTCGACGGGCAGGCAGGCATACAGGAACTGGCAGGCGATGCCACCATGCTCTACTATTATCTCGACGAGGCGCAAGAAGGTGGAAAGGCTTTCCTCGAAAAACGCAAACCCGATTTCAAAAAATATCCTAAACTGCCCTAATCGACTCAAAAGAAGAAATGGCATGAAATCCCTTCATTTCGACATCGAGCAACGCACTCTGCACTTTAAGCAACCGGCAGGCACATCGCGCGGAGTGTATCACACGCGACAAGTGTGGCTGGTGAGCGTGACCGATGGCACGAGGCAAGGTGTAGGCGAGTGTGCACCTTTGCCACAATTGAGTTGCGATGATCTACCCGACTATGAAGAAATCTTGCGCAACCTATGCAACGACATCGAAATGCGCGGAGTTATCGACGATGAAGCACTGCGTCCCTATCCTTCGATGCAATTCGGCATCGAAACAGCCATACGTCAATTGCAATCGGCCTCCGGCATGATTTTCGACACACCATTCAGCCGAGGTGAGGAAGGAATTCCCATCAACGGTCTTGTGTGGATGGGATCGCACGATGAAATGTTGCACCGGCTCGAAGAAAAATTGGAACAAGGCTTTCGATGCGTGAAATTGAAAATAGGCGCACTCGACTTTGAGCAAGAACTCAGTCTCATCAGACATATTCGTTTGCACTACAACTGCCATCAAGTGGAATTGCGAGTAGATGCCAACGGAGGATTTTCGCCGTCAGAGGCCATGACAAGGTTGAAAGAACTGGCAAAATATGATATTCATTCCATTGAGCAACCCATCATGGCACAACAATGGCGCGAAATGGCAAGGCTGTGCAAACAATCGCCATTGCCCATTGCACTTGACGAAGAGCTGATTGGCGTGAATTACAAAGAGCAAAAAACGGAATTACTCAATACCATTAAACCTCGATACATCATTCTCAAACCATCGCTTCATGGAGGTATCAAGGGCACTTGCGAATGGATTGAGCTGGCAAAAGAACGACACATCGGGAGCTGGATAACAAGTGCACTCGAAAGCAATGTGGGACTTAATGCCATTGCCCAACTTGCCGCCCACACCTATGGACCGCACATCGAAATGCCACAAGGATTGGGCACGGGAATGCTGTTTTCCGACAACATTCCCATGCCGTTGCACATCAAGAAAGATTGCCTATGGAACTTGAAACATTTTTAAAAGAATGGCACAACAATGACGCTCACATGGTGGTGCACACCAGCGGTTCGACAGGTGCCCCCAAAGCCATTCGTGTGGAAAAACGACGCATGGAGACAAGTGCTCGCATCACTTGCGATTTCTTGAATCTGCAACCCGGAAACACGGCACTCTTGTGCATGCCACTCGACTTTATTGCCGGAAAAATGATGGTGGTGCGTGCCATCGTGCGCAAGCTGAAACTCATCTCCGTTGAACCGAGCGGACATCCATTGCACACCATTGCCTCGCAAAAACCTCACATCGACTTTGCCGCCATGGTACCCCTGCAAGTAATTAACTCGCTGCAAACGGTCGAAGAACGCCTCATGCTTGAAAGCATTGGCAACCTCATTATCGGAGGCGGAGCCATCGACGAGCAGTTGGGACAGCAACTCTCAACCTTTCCAAATGCCGTGTGGAGCACCTATGGCATGACCGAAACTCTGTCGCACATTGCCTTGCGCCGGCTCAACGGACACGAAGCCAACGAGTGGTACACCCCCTTTGAACAAGTGCAGGTGGACACAGATGCCCGCGGTTGTCTCATCATCGATGCACCTCAAGTGTGCTCCACACCGTTGGTGACCAACGACCGGGTAGAATTGGCTTCAAACGGCCGGAATTTTCGCATTTTGGGGCGCATCGACAACGTGATTGACAGCGGAGGCATCAAAATTCAAATCGAAGAAGTAGAAAAAAAATTGAAAAAACACCTCAATCAACCCTTTGTAATCACAAAAAAACACGATTACAAGTTGGGCGAAATGGTAATACTCTTAACCGAAAGTCAACACATCGATACCATCAAAGCTGTGTGCAAACAAGTATTAACCAACAAATACGAACGTCCGCGTCTCATTGCCCACATTGCGCACATTCCTCTTACTCCCACAGGAAAGCCGGTTCGCAAACAAGCCGAAATCATTGCTTCACAACTTTAACCTCAAAGCGGGCATTAGACCGCTAAGGTTTACATCGCAGGGGTAGCATGTTTCTATCGGACAATGTGCTATTTCATGTGATTTCAAGAAGATATTATAGATGTTTTAACGCACAAAGTAATGTTTTTTTGCAAAATTGTTTTTATCTTTGTGCGTTTACCTTCTATACCAATTTAATTCATACTATTTTTCCTAAGGCATTTCGCTGTGAAGTGAGATGCTCTTTTTTCATCATCGAAAAGAATTCCCTCTTGAAGTTTAACTCAAAGGTAACTCACTGTATCGTCAAGCGATTTGCGCTTGAAGTGATTGGGCAACGGCTTAGAATCGGGGGCAGCAAAGCCCAAGTCAAGAAGCATGAGAATTTCTTCATGTTCAGGCAATTTTAAGTCTTGGTGCAATTCATCGATGTGCACAAAGTTCACCCAACAACTGTCTACACCGGCATTGGTGGCAGCCAGCATCATGTGAGTGGCGACAATAGAGGCATCTTCAACGCCCGATCGACGTTTCTCATCGGGATAAGTGTAAACATTGTTCTTGTCGAAAGCCACAACCAACACCGTTGGCGCACCATAGCGACATGGCGTGTGTTTATCGACTTTGGCAAGGCCTTCGGGCGATTGCACCACATAGACGTGTTGCTCTTGCAAGTTCTTGGCCGTTGGGGCAAGTGCACCGGCTTTCAAAATGGCATCAAGTTGTTCCTCAGACACTTGCTTGCTGTCGAATTTCTTGCAAGAATAGCGTGTTTTAATAACTTCGGTAAATTCCATAATTCATTGTGTTTTAATGTTAGCTCTCTCAAAGATAGTGATAAAATAATCAAATTCGCCACCACTGCACACAAAAAAATGATGTCAATGAAACAAAAATAGTGTACCTTTGGGCAACATTAAGTTTGCAATAAAAAAAGAAGTGACTGCATTTTCACAAGATGACTGCATTTTCAAGCACTATAATCGACTGGTACAACAAGCATGCTCGTGACCTGCCTTGGCGACACACGAGCGATCCCTATGCCATCTGGTTGAGCGAAATCATTTTGCAACAAACACGCATTGAGCAAGGACTAAACTACTGGTTGCGTTTCATGAAACGTTGGCCACAAGTTAAAGACCTGGCAGCGGCAAGCGAAGACGAAGTGTTGCGCATGTGGCAAGGATTGGGCTATTACAGCCGTGCACGCAACCTGCTCGCCGCCGCACAGCAAATAATGAAGCAAGGAGCTACATTTCCTTGCACCTACGAAGACATCAGAGCCTTGAAAGGAGTAGGCGACTACACTGCCGCCGCCATTGGCTCAATTGCCTTTGGCATGCCCTTGGCGGCGGTTGACGGCAATGTCTTCCGTGTGCTCTCGCGCCATTACGGCATCGTCACCCCCATCAACAGCACCGATGGCAAAAAAGAGTTTGCCACCCTTGCTCAATCGCTCATTCCTGCAAAGCAAGCCGGCACATTCAATCAAGCCATGATGGATTTTGGCGCAATTCAATGCACACCAAAGTCGCCACAATGCCAAGTGTGTCCGCTCGAGAGCACCTGCGAGGCATTGCACACCCACCAAGTTGAGAGACTGCCGGTGAAACAAAAAAGTTCTTCTGTAAAAAAACGGCATTTCAAGTATGTGTACATTCGTTACAATGAGCAAGTTGCCATTCATCGTCGCCGGAGCGGTGACATTTGGCAAGGTTTGTGGGAGCCTTTGCTCATCAAGGGCGACGAATTGCCCAACTTGACCGGAACACTCACCCTGCTACGCCGGCAAGTGAAACACGTGCTCACTCATCGCATCATCATGGCCGACTTTTTTTTGCTCGAAACCAGCATTCCTCCAACGTTGCCCAACGACTACATTTGGGTCAAAGAAAGCGACATCGATCACTATGCCGTGCCTCGTCTCATCGAGCTATTGCTCGCTTCTTTGCCACAATAAAAGACAATAACACAACTTTTTGTTAAAAAAACTTCGGATTTTAATCTCAAAAAAAGGAAAATTACTATCTTTGCCATCAACAAGAAAATTATGTATAACCAATTTTCATGAAAAAATATCTTATCATCATTTCCGGAGCACTCGGTTTGCTCTTTGGAGCGTGCAAAAGCAGCTCCGATTATCAAAACTTGACAACAGATCGGTTTGAAGAATTTGTGACAAAACCCGATGTGCAATTAGTTGACGTGCGCAGTAGCGAAGAGTTCATACAGGGACATCTGCAAGGAGCCATCAACATCGATGTGCAAAGCGACGACTTTGCCGACCGTGCAAGCGCAATGCTCAACAAAAAGAAAAAAGTGGCCGTTTACTGTCGCAGTGGCCGGCGCAGTGCCAATGCTGCACAACAGCTTGTCAAAGCAGGCTTCAAGGTCACCAACCTGGAAGGCGGCATTGTCGACTGGCAAGTAGCCGGAAAGAAAGTCGTGAAATAAAGCGACTATCGGCAACTTTTTCAACCACAAGTCATTGGCAGGCAATCGTGAAGCCGGTTCATGCCCCTTTCGCCTTGCTTATGCTATAACCAAAATGATAACTAAAATGAATACTTACCGACAATTAAACGACAACGAAATTACACTGTTAGTAGCCAACGGCTGCCGGGCAGAAGATTGGACATCGATTTTGGTCGCGCAAAAATTCAATCCCGAAACCGTGAAGAACGTCTACTTTTATGGAGAAGTGAAGTTGGGTTCTTTCACCAAAAAGATTGAGGTGAGCAAAGGTTTCTTGAAGCATACAGGCATTTACCATGCCACATTGCGAAACGTGACAGTGGGCGATGACTGCCTGATAGAAAACATAGGCAATTTCATCAACAACTACACCATAGGCAAGGAATGCTATATTTCCAACGTGTGCACCATGGAAACCACCGAAGGGGCAACCTACGGCGAAGGCAACCTCATTTCCGTGCTCAACGAAGTTGGGCAAGGAAACGCCATTTTGTTCAACAACCTGAACAGCCAGTTTGCCGCCTTCATGGTCAAGCATTTTAAAGACGAAGACATCAAGTCGCACATTTGCAGGCTCATCAAGGAAGACATTGAGCGCAATGCTCCCGAACGTGGCACCGTGGGCTCCGGTGTGAGAATTGTGAACACCAAAGAAATTACCGACACGGTAATCTTTGACCGTTGCGAAATCAACGGAGCATCACGCATCAGCAAATGCTCCATCTTGAGCACCCGACACGCCAAAGTTTACATCGGCACCGGGGTGATTTGCGAAAATTCCATCATCAGCGACGGTTCGTCAATCATCAACAGCGTGAAAATACAAAATTGCTTCGTGGGTGAATCTTGCGAAATAAGCAACGGATTTACCGCTTCGCAAAGTCTTTTCTTTGCCAACTCCTACATGTCGAACGGCGAAGCCTGTGCCGCCTTTTGCGGGCCGTTCTCGGTGAGCCATCACAAGAGTTCGCTACTCATTGGTGGCATGTTCTCGTTTTACAATGCAGGAAGTGCCACCAACTTCTCCAACCATGCCTATAAAATGGGTCCCATACACTATGGCGCACTTGAACGCGGCACAAAAACCGCCAGTGGGGCCTATCTGCTCATGCCGGCACAAATCGGCACTTTCTCGGTGTGCTTCGGGAAACTGATGCACCACCCCGACACCCGCAATCTACCTTTTTCCTACCTGATTGCGGCAGGAGATGTCATGTACATGGTGCCGGGGCGCAACATCACCACCGTAGGACTGTATCGCGACATCAGAAAGTGGCCAAACCGTGACAAACGCTCGAAAGAATGTCAAAAGAGCATTGTGAATTTCGATTGGTTAAGCCCTTTCTCGGTTGGGAGCATTTTGCAAGGGAAACAAATTCTGGAAAAACTTCGCGAAGCCTCCGGTTGTAATGTCTCTACCTACAATTATCACGAATATGTAATCAACACCCAATCGCTTCAAAAGGGTATTGCAAACTATGAAATAGCCTTGCATGTCTACATGGGTGCGGTGCTCAAACGTGCCAAGAAACACAATTACTTTGCGACTCCCACCACCCACATCGGCGAAGGCAAATGGGTTGACCTTTCGGGCTTGTTGTTGCCCGAAAGCGAAGAGCAAAGACTCATTGAAGACATCAAGAACAAAACGCTCAACACCATTCAACAAGTGCTCGATCGATTTACCGAGATAGACAGGAACTACCGAAAATATCAATGGGCTTGGACCTATAAGATGATTTGCGACTACTATGGATTGAATGAAATCACCGAAGCCGACGCACAACGCATTCAAGCCGACTACATCACTGCACGACGTGCATGGATTGCCGAAATCAAAAAAGATGCCGAGAGAGAGTTTGCCATGGGCGACGTAGAAGAGGAAATATTAAAGAATTTCACCAATCAACTGGACCACGAGGTAGATTACGAAACATGGAATTAAACCTCAATCGTTCATTAGATCGCTAAGGTTTAAAATTATCGGTTCATCGTGTGCTTCCCGACTGATTTCGTTCGCATGTTGAAATGTAAAAAAGAAGTGAGAGAGGTTCTCCGCTTCTCGGTTTCGCCCTCTCTCACTTCCTGTAAAATTCTCTTTTGTTTTACGAAAAAAACTTTCGTGTTCTATTCCTTCAATATCTTTTGCATCAAGTTAGCCGGCAGTCGATTTAAACCGACTCTACCACTTGCTTAACGCGTTCAAACACATCATCGGGACCATCGGTACCCTTCACCATGTGCAAAATTCCTTTCTCTTTATAGTAGGCTTGAAGCGGAGCCGTGCTGTTGTGATACACCTTCAAACGGTCGTTGATGGTTGCAAGGTTGTCGTCGCTGCGACCACTTTCCTTGCCACGGTTCAACAAGCGGTCTATCAACACTTGCTCGGGAACGTCTAAGCCAATCACTGCACTCACCTTGGTGTTGCGCTCGGCAAGCATCACGTCGAGAGCCTCGGCTTGTGCAATTGTGCGAGGAAATCCATCGAAAATCACGCCATTCTTCGCTTTATCCTTGTTGTCGTCGACTACCGATGCGAGAATGTCAATCATCAACTCATCGGGAATGAGCTGTCCTTTGTCGATATAGCCCTTGGCAGTCTTGCCCAGTTCAGTGCCACGCTTGATGTTGTCGCGCAACACGTCGCCCGTAGAAATGTGAAACAGGCCATAAGTCTTAATCAAAGATTCGCTTTGGGTTCCTTTTCCCGAACCCGGAGCTCCAAACATTACGATATTCAGCATAATATCAAAATTTATTATTTAAGTTTTTCTATTGAAAAATTCCCTTGGCCATTTTATTTTTCTTCGACATCTTTCAAGACGAAAATGTCGCGCAATCCACGAGCTTGCCCATCAAGGTCAAGCCCATAGCCAAGAATGAATTTCGACGGAATTTCAAAGCCCACATATTCGGGCGGATTACCCGTGGTGAGCGATTTAGGCTTGAACAACAATGTTGCCATCTTCAAACTCTTGGGGTTGCGTTCCATGAGCATGGCGCGCAGTTTTTGAGCTGTAACGCCGGTGTCAACAATGTCTTCGATAATAATCACATCACGCCCCTCAATGTCTTCGGTCAACCCCAGCACTTGCTTCACTACGCCGGTCGATTGCGTGCCTTCGTAGGACTTGAAGCGAATGAACGTGATTTCAGCCTCAGGCATGTCGCAAGCCCTGAATAGATCGGCGGCAAAAACAAATGCGCCATTGAGAACGCACAAGAAAATGGGAGACTTTTCTCCTGCCAAGTCGCGCTTGATTTCACCGGCGACACGCTTTACTTGTTTTGCTATCTCCTCTTCTGTTAAATAAGGAATAAATGATAGCCCTTTGATCGTGACCTCTTCCATCATCGAGATTAAAGAAAAATTTCCACAAAGATAGCAAGAAATCATTTCTTGACCAAATCAAAATCACACCGACACAAAATTATCGGCCATTAGATTTGCAAAATCAAACGGCAGTTCCTATATTTGTAAAACATAAATCATTTAAAGTCATTATTTTCTTACACAAAATTTAAAAACAAGAGGCTATGAAAAAGATATACCTAACAACACTTTTCGCACTTTTGCTTGCCTGCACGAGTGCCGTTGCACAAGATGCAATCTCCATGAAGACTTCTAAGAATGTAGGAGACACCATTGAGCTGAAACTGGTCTACACAGGCAAAGTAACCATTACCGGCGTGAAGGAACCTGCCGACAAGAGTCGCTATTACAAAAAATACACGCTTACGAGCCAAGATGTCATCATTAAAGGCGACATAAGCGAGTTGTATTGTTCGGCCAACAACATTACACAAGTAGATGTGAGCCATAGTCCCAACCTGCAAGGCCTGCATTGCTACAGCAACCCAATCGCCTCGTTGAATGTGAGCCAAAACACTGCCTTGCAAGTGCTCGATTGCACCGCTTGCGACCTCGATGCGCTGGACGTGAGCAAGAACACAGGCTTGCAAAGAATTGCATGCAGTTCCAACCGCTTTACCGAGCTTGACTTAAGCCAAAATGCAAACTTGCAAGTGCTTTCTTGCTACAACAACCACCTTGCCACGCTGAATTTGAGCAAAAACCCACAACTGGTTTACTTGGATTGCTGTTGCAACACATTTAGCGCAGAGGCTGTTAGCGACATGTTGAACAGTTTGCCCAATCTTTCCACCCAAGAAGAAAAAGGCAGCTTGTATGTGTACGACACAAGAGAAGATGCACAAAACTTTATCTTCACGACCGAACATGTCAATCAAGCTTTGGAACGTGGTTGGAAGGCGTTTGACACGATGGGAAGTCCCTACCCCGGTGCAACCGTCAGTGGTGTCGATGCAACAGAAACCGCCATCAACGATGTGCCGGAAAGCATTTACACTGTGGACGGCAGACGACTGACACAAATGCAACACGGCATCAACATCGTAAAAATGAAAAGCGGACGCACCGTTAAAATAATAAAATAACGCAGCAAAACGACAAATGAAGCCAACGGCGTTGGCTTCGCCGGCAGTGCGTGAGTTCCAAGACAATGGAGGCTTGCGCACTACTGCATTGAACCCAAATCGGTCATTAGACCGCGGAGGTTACAGTTTTGGTTCATCGTGCAACTTTCCACCTGCTTTCATCTGCATGTCGGCATCTTGATTACCGTTTTTTCTTGATGCAGCCCGCTACGCCTTCAAAAAAAACGGCAACCAATCTGTTCAACATGCAGGCGAAATCAATGCGAACTCTAATGACCGATTTGGGTTAAAAGGTTAATCAAGCACATGGTTTTATATTTTTTGAGACTTTTTTCATATTTTGCTATTAATCCACAGAAAAAAGGAGTATTTTTGTAGGTTGAATGAATACTTCCTCTTTTCTAAAAAAGTTACCGACATGAAGATATTTACCACCGACGGAATAAGACGTATCGACGAAGCCACTGTCGAAAAAGAAAACATATCGATGCTCGACCTCATGGAACGGGCAGCATCGGCTATAGCCTATGAAATCATATCGCGCTGGCGACCCTCAAAACGCATTGTAATTTTTGCCGGACCGGGCAACAATGGAGGCGACGCCCTTGCCGTGGCACGCATGCTCGTTGAGCAAGGCTATCGTCCCGAAGTGTATTTATTCAACATCAAATCATCGCATTTGTCGTCGTGTTGCTCAACCAACCGCGAACGGTTGATTGCCACCAATATCGAAGATTTTCACGAAGTTGTCGACAACTTCAATCCACCGCAATTAGGAGTGAGCGATGTGGTGATTGACGGCCTTTTCGGCTCAGGATTGCGCAGCCCTCTCAAAGGCGGCTACTCGGCATTGGTGCAATACATCAACGATTCGCAAGCCTACGTCGTAGCCATCGACACCCCTTCGGGGCTTTTTGGCGAGTGGAACATGGGGGCAGACCATCGCAATATCATCAAAGCAAAACTCACGCTCACCTTCCAATTCAAAAGACTATCATTCTTTTTCTCCGAGAATGCCCAATTTGTGGGCGATGTAAAAGTGCTTGATCTCGATATGGATCAAGATGCAATCGCACGCACCCCCACCGACTTCTATCTCATCGAGAAAGAAGACATCAAAGCCATGCTCAAACCTCACAAACCGTTCATCAACAAATACGACAACGGAACCGTTTTTCTTGTTGCAGGCAGCTACGGAATGATGGGAGCGGCCATTTTGTGTGCCCGCGGAGCCATGCGCGCCGGCGCCGGACTTGTAACCGTGCACGCCCCGGCATGTGGTTTTATACCACTTGCCACCGCTGTGCCCGAAGCTCTTTTTGAAGCCGATGCCAACGAAATTGTCACGTCCAATATCAAAATGTATCACCAATATGGTATTGTTGCATTAGGTCCGGGCATGGGAACAGCCGAAGAGACCATCGATGCCATCGACAATTTTTTGAAAGCATATCGCAAGCCGTGCATACTCGATGCCGATGCGCTCAATTGCATTTCAAGCCGTCAAATCTTGCTACGCAGCATTCCCAAGGGTTCAATCCTAACACCCCACCATGCCGAGTTTGACCGTCTGTTTGGCATGCACCAAACCGACGAGGAGCGTCTCAAAAAAGCCATCGACGTATCGAAGCTGTATGAAATCACCATCGTGCTAAAAGGACATCACTCCATGACGGTGCGCCCCGACGGCAAAGTGTATATCAACAGCAGTGGCAACGCCGGCATGGCCACGGCAGGCAGTGGCGATGCACTCACAGGCGTGATTGCAGCTTTCATTGCCCAAGGCTACGCCCCCGATTGGGGCGTGGTAACCGGCGTGTATGTGCACGGACTTGCCGGCGACATCGCAGTTCAGGAACATGGCACTCATGGTTTGAACGCCGGTGACATTGCCAACTCAGTAGGCAAAGCCATACAAAGCCTGCTACGCAAGCCCGAAACGATAGAATAACCGCCCACAAGCGAGAAACCGGCAAAAAAGAAAAAAATGAAAAATTAGATGTTATTAAAAATAATTCTATTTTTTCTTGCAATATTCAATCTTTTTATCGTATCTTTGCAACCGCAAAAGCAATTGGTGCGTTAGTTCAGTTGGTTAGAATGCCTGCCTGTCACGCAGGAGGTCGCTGGTTCGAGTCCTGTACGCACCGCTCAAAAAGCCTGAGGAAGATTTCCTTAGGTTTTTTGTTGTCTTTTTTTCTCGAAAATTATGCCAATCCAATAATTATAGCGTCCTCTTTGCCGAAAAATGACTACCTTTGCACTCTCATAAAATAAAAAAACGATTTCTCAATACATGGATTTTTTAGAATCATATCATATTTTAGGGCTTTTCATTGGCTTGTGCACTTTTCTCATCATTGGACTTTTCCACCCACTCGTGGTGAAGGGTGAATATTATTTCAGCGTAAAAATATGGTGGGCATTCTTGGCCGTCGGCATCGGCACACTGGTTGCATCGCTGTTGGTTGATGGTATAATCTTGCCAAGCCTGCTCGGAGTAACGTCATTTTCGTCATTTTGGGGTATCTTAGAAGTGTTTCAGCAACAAGAACGGGTTCACAAAGGCTGGTTCCCGCGCAACCCCAAACGTCGCTACTACTGGGACAAAGAAACAAAATAACAAGTTCTCCTCTTCTCAATGACCAATTTGGGTTAAACCAAGAGAAAAGGGACAACGAGGGGAAGCGTCTATTCACACGCCTCCCCTCGTCGCTACATAATGTTTATTGATCTGAGCCTTTAACCCTCAGCGGCCTAATGACCGCTGAGGGTTAAATCAACACACCTGCATTGACCCGGGATTACTCATAATAATAGCCTGCAACGGCAACAACTTCGCCCGATGCTTTGCTGGTACGTATGCCATGAAGTACCCACTTTGAGCTGCGACCTGCATACATTGTCGTATTTTCGGAAAATTCCGTTTCTTTGCCCTTAGCATTGATGTACTGCAAGAAACCTTTGTCGGTGCCATCGGCACCAAACACCTTGATTTTGTAGTATTTGCTCTGACTACCGGCCACGATGTCAGAGAAATTCCATACCAAAGGCACAACCATCCATTCCGAAACCTCGCCAAAGCCCACAGGAGAACCCATGGGAATGTCATACTCCTTAGTTTCGCTGTTCTGCATATAAACTTGCAACTTATCGGCGGTGGGCATTCCCGATTGCTCGAACATGAGATTTACAAACCGCAAATTAGCTTTTCTCACCGTAGAATCGCTACCGGCAAACACAGGAATATCGCCACGATGAACAACCAACGGAGCCTTATCCAACTGATAAACATAAATGTTGTTGCGTTGACCGGCAACCACGTTGATTGTGCTTTCATAGAGCACTTTGTCTTTGTTGTCATAGAGCACAATCTTCACTTCGCCGGCAGGCACTGTGTAGTAATAGGAAGCAGAGGGGTAGTTTCCAAACGGGTTCATCATTGCCGCACCATTGTTCTGATACACAACATCGTTCAATTGTATCTTGTACACACGATTTGCTACCACATTGGCCAAGGGCACTTCCCAATAAACCTGAACATAGGCAGTAGTCGCCTCATCTACCGGTTCGGTCATATAGGTCACCTCCTTGTCGCCACAAGCGGCAAAGACAGCAACCAGTAAAACCATCGTTATATATTTTAAATATTTCATATTTCCTTATTGTTTAAACATTAAACATTATTTTGTGGGCAACTCGCCGGGATAGGCAAACCAAGGAATTGAGCAATGATAATTGAGGGCGTTGCCTGCTATGGGCAACAATGCTCTAAGACTTGGTTCGTTCCACATGTATTCTGAATTGTAGCGAGGACGCAGACGGAAGCAAGGCGAACCGTCATTGTCGGTGTTATAGGCAACCTTGCGTCCCTGTACTTGTGCAGGAGCAAGATAGAAGCCCTTGTAAACCTTTGTGGCATCGTCATCGGTCTTTTGGTTCAAAGCCGAGAGGTCCCAACCATTGCCCTTAGAAGGATATTCGCCGGTGTAGGCAATGTCATACATGTACTTGCGCATGTCGACCCACACCTCGGGAGCACCCCATGGATAAAGGGCGACAAACTTTTGCATCATGATGTGCGACAGGCTGAATTCGCTCATTGGCAATCCTGCCACATAGGGGCCGGCAAGATATTCGGTGGCAAGGGCCTTGAACTGCTCTGCAGTGATTTTGTCGCCCTGATTCAAGCTAATGACCACTTTGCTGTTTTTGTCTTTGCTCAATTCCACTTTGCGTGCAGTGATATACTTGGCACTGAATTCCATATCGGCGGCAATGGCTTTTTTCCAAGTTTCAAACGCTTCACCCCTTGCACCATATTTATACTGAACTTCGGCAAGGTCAAAGAGGAGTTCGGCATAGGTAGTCATGATATAAGGAGCATCATCGCGGTAAATCCAACGACCTATGCCGTCTACATCATCGTTGGTTTTGTGTTCGCGTCCCCAGAATGAAGGCACCAAGTGACCATTAATAGGGCTTGTTGTGGTTTTGAAAGAGCCACCATAGTACTTCAAAGACTTGATTTCATTGATGCTCAATTCTTTGGTCACCATCATGCTGTCGGACGTGCCAAGACGCAACACTACGCGAGGATCAAAGTGTCCGGTTTCGGGCAAGGTGTCGCAAATGATTTGCCGCTCGGCAAGCTCATAGGGGCAATAAGTGTTGCCTTCAACCGCCAGATAGTTGCCGTCGGCATCATATTTGGGCACAGTTCCGGTCATCACTTCAACCGCCCATGCAGTAGGGAAGTAGCTCCAAGTGATGTTGTTGCGGTAAGGACCGAAAAAGTTGTTGAAACCGCTCTGCGGAGCATTGCCGCTACCACCGGCAATTGCCACAGTGGCATTGTCGTCGTTGCCGGTGAAAGCATTATTTATTGCATCGATAAACTCTTCGTAATACTTTGCTTTAAAGTCGGTTTTGTTGCTCAATGATGCCAAATTGCGTGCAATCACGGCATAAGCAAATTTTCTCCACTTAGCCTTGTCGCCGGCATAGATGCAATCGGAAGTCGTGAGCCTCGAACCATAGTCGGTGTCATCTTTCATATCCAAGTACTTGATAGCCTCTTTGGCCCATTGGCGCACTTGTGGATAAATCTCAGACTGATAGTCATAGTCAAACGAAGTACGTCCCGGTTCAAAAGCCTGCTTCATGGGTGCTTCTCCGTTCATCTTGGTCATCATGTCCCATGAGAAAGCCTTAATGGCATAGCCAATTCCTGCCAAGGTCCAACTCTCTGCCTCGATGCTTTGCTTGATCATGTTTTCAAGATTCTTGCCTTGATTCCAATAAACCATACGCCAAATTTCACCACCGGCATCATTGCCTTTTGTATAATAGTGATCGGCAAAATTGGTGTAGCTCGTTGTTCCCATCATTTGGGTGAGAGGGCCAATGGCACGAATATCCCAATAAATGCCTTGATAAGCCTGCTCGATGCCGGCCAAATAAAGATGGGCATCAACATAGTCGGGTGCATCCGTGTTTCTGTTCACGTCGAGGTAGTCGTCGCAACCGGTTGCCGACATGCCCAATATGGCCGACGCAATTAATGTAAATATTGTTGATTTCTTCATTTTTTTAGCTTTTTAAAAATTGTCATGATGATTAGAATGTCACACTCAAGCCAAATGAATAGGTGCGAGGGCTGGGCAATGACCAAACGTCGTAGCCTTCGCCACCGGTTCCGCCTGCGGCCGCACTCAACGTGTTGCCTGCAACATCAATACCGGTGTAGTTGGTGATGGTAAACAGATCGTTGGCCGACACATAGAACATTGCACGTTGAATGAGGCCTTTGGTCTTTGACATTAACCAGTTGCTCGGCACCGAGTAGGCCAGGCGAAGTTCCTGACAACGAATGTAGTTAATGCGATGTTGCACCCAGTCTTCATCTGCTCCGGCATAAACCGTTGTACCATATTTGGTCATGTCCACAGCGATGTTGTTCACCGTTGGGTTGTCGCTCTCTTGCTTTCCATCGTAAAGAACACCATCGAACACAACAGAACCCGACTCACGAAGGGCAACCGAGTTCCATCCTTGTCCGGTACTCATCAAGTCGCGCATTGTGCCGTTGACAACATCGGCATGATAGCGTCCTTGGAACATTGCGCTCAATCGCCATTGCTTGTAACGCAAGCCGGTGGTGATGCCAAAACGAACCTTAGGTTCACGGTCGCCAAGCACACTCCAAGTGGAGCTAACGCGAGGCAAACCTGTTGACGGGTTAATCAAGATTTTGCCCTTGCTATTGCGCTCATAGGCACGACCTGTAACGGTAGAAATGGGGTATCCCAGCATGATGCCGTTGCGAATGTTACCCGAGTTCCACGTATAAGCGTTGTAGTATTCGGTGAGGGTTGCCGGCAATGCTATCACCTCGCTTGTCGAATGAGAGGCATTGAACCCCAAGTTCCATGTAAAATCATTGTCGCGGATTACGTCAACATCGACATGACCTTCCCAGCCGTGGGTGTTGAATGTACCAACATTCATGTTGTTGAGAACAAAACCGGTAGCATAGGAAGAGCGGAAACCGGTCACAATTTGATCTTCGCAATGCGTCCAGAACATAGTGAAATCGGCATTCACACGGTTGTCCCAGAAACGACCTTCAAGACCAATCTCGTAAGAGGTTGTCATCTCGGGACGCAAGTTGGGGTTAGGACCGGTGTAGCCATACTTGAAACCACCACCCGAGAGGTTGGTAGGTTCAAGTTCCGGGTCAATCGAGAGCACCGGTGCATCTTTACCCACTTGGGCTACTGCACCACGCAACTTCAAGTAGTTTACCCACTTGATGCTTTGAAGTGCTTTAAGCTCGGTAAACACAAATGAGGTTTCAAGAGCAGGGTAGAAGAACGAGTTGTTGTCGACAGGCAACGTAGAAGACCAGTCGTTGCGGAAACGCAAGGTCAAAAATGCCATGTTGTCATAGCCAAACTCTGCTTGTCCCGAGATTGCCTGAACGCGGCGTTTTGTAGAACGTTTTTTCGACAACACGGTAGACTCTGTGCAATTGTTGATTGAGTAGAAGTCGATCATCTTGAAGTTTGTGCCGTAGGAAGACAAACTTGTCACTCCATTTTCGAGCTGATGATAACCCAATTGAACGCCCAAATGAAATTTTTCATTGAAGAAATCATTGCTGTAACCGGCCAGCAAATTCAACGTGGGGTCATTGGTGTTGTACTTGGCAATATTGTAAACGCCCGAGTTTTGAGCATCGTTAGATTTCTGATTTGCCGCACGATAATAGGGGTGCGTTGCACTTTCATAGGTGGTCGTGCTCACATCAAAACCAAGAGAGGCACGCACAAACGTGTGAGCAATTGGGGTGATGTTGAACGAGAATGCACTGATGAAACGATCGGTGTTGTCGAAGCTCTTGTTTTTGTAGATGCCAAACAACGGATTGAGCAAATCGGTATCAATGTAATAATTGGGATAGCGCATGTGTTTGCCGTCAGAGGCCATGTAGTTGCTCATGTCATCGACCTCGGGCCAGCGATAGGCTCGCCATAACGGTCCATAAAGTCCGCGAGGAACTTTGGTGTTTTCTTGATGGACATACTGCATGCTGCCTTCAAACTTGAGCCACTTGTTTAAGTCGGCCTTACCGGCAAGCGACACATTGTAACGCTTGAGGTTAGAAGTCTTGATCACACCATCTTGATTGAAGAATTGGCCGGAGCCACGAATGCTCATTTTGTCGTTACCACCTTCAACCGAAACACTGTGCTTGTGCATGAAGCCGGTTTGCATCAATGCCGAAGCATTGTCATACAACGGCATCTTGCCATCGTAGAGACCGCCAAAACGCCCACTGTAAAAGTAGTTGGTGGCATCATAGGCTCCATTGGCATACTTCGATTGCACCTCGGGCCAACCATAAGCTCTCGACCAAGAAAGCTGATTACTGTAGGTGATGCGACCACTGCCATTGCGACCTTTCTTTGTGGTAATAATAATGGCACCGTTAGAGGCATCGCTACCATAGAGAGCGGCGGCAGCGGCACCTTTCAGCACAGTCATGCTCTCGATGTCCTCGGGGTTGAAATCATTGCCGCGAGAAGCCGCGTCGAACGAACGTGGGCTTAATTCGGCATCACCGCCATCTTCCTTGGCAAACCCCGTTGTGGGATTAAAAGTACTGTTGTTCATGGGAATACCATCGACCACATAAAGAGGCTGATTGTTTCCCGAAATTGAGGTTGCCGAACGCAACACCACCGAGGTTGAAGAGCCCGGAGCACCACCGGAGCTGGTTACCGTCATGCCCGAAACTCGGCCTTGCAACGCCGAAATGAAATCGGTGCGACCCGATTCCAAGATGTCGCTTGACTTCACATTTTGAACAGATGAGCCCACTGAACGAGCTACACGTTTCATACCGAACTCACCAGTGATAACCACCTCGCCAAGGGTTTTCGAGTCGGCATTCATGATCACGTTATCGGCCTTGGCAGCTTCTATCTCAACGGGCGCATATCCCACATAAGAGAACACCAAAATTGCATTTTTGGGAGCCTTAATAGAATACCTGCCGTTGATGTCGGAGTTGGTACCTTGCTTGGTACCCTTAACTCGCACCGAAACACCAATCAACGCCTCACCACCGGCATCTTTAACGATGCCTGTCACTCTTTCGCCACTGCTTTGCGCCACTGCAACAAAGCCAATGTCGGAATGTTGCGACATTCCAACAGGGGCTCCACAAGACAGGGCCAGCGCAGCAATCAATACACATTGTTTCTTCATATGTACATGCTTTTAGTTGTGAATTTGTTGTTTTTTTAGGTTATTATTCAATCTTTTTTTGTTTCAACCGCAAAAGGTGCAAATCAGAGTTTTTTTACAAAATTTCTAATAGCACTACAAATATGCAACATATTTTTAATATTGCAAAATATTTTTCAGACTTTTTAAAACGAAAATATTGAAAATACTAATAAAAAATAATATTTCAATGAAAATAAATGCAAAAATCAATACAAACTCAATAAATCGCAATCAACTCTCAAGCAGATAATCATGACAACTCGCATGGAAATGTCGCAACAAAATCTGCTCCCTTCTCTACAACAAAAAAAGAAGTCATATAAACAAATAATCAAGGCATTAGCACACAAATCTCAAAATCTATTTCAAAGAAAAAAGGTAAAAATCTCAAAATGCTTGATCAAAAATGTGGCCAGACTCAAAAAGCAGATAAAAAATAAAAAGAGTCAGTCTTCCAAAGAAAACCAACTCCTTCATTATTTTTTTGCGCTTCAAGATGGACTTGAACCAACGACCCCCTGATTAACAGTCAGGTGCTCTAACCAACTGAGCTATTGAAGCAAATGGGATATTCGGTTTAAAGTCCATATCCCCGGACTGTTTGCGCTTCAAGATGGACTTGAACCAACGACCCCCTGATTAACAGTCAGGTGCTCTAACCAACTGAGCTATTGAAGCAATTTTGCATTATCCGAAAATAGCATCTCGTGAATTGCGGTGCAAATGTAGACCTAAATTTTGAATTATGCAATATTTTTATCAAAAATGTTCACAATTTCGACCAATTAAAAGTTTTTTAAGCAATGCCAAGGGGCTAAATTCAGTTATATGTAGTAATTTAGCGAAATATTTTTGAAAACAGATGAAAAAGACTTTAAGAAATATCGCATTTGCAATTCTTATCCTAAGCATTATCGTGCCGGCAAGCCTTGCAGAACACAAGAAAAACGACACTGCGGCCATCATGCGCAATCTCGACATTTTCAACTCAATTTACAAAGAGCTAAACACATTCTATGTCGATACTCTCGATGCAAAAAAGTCGATCGAAACTGCCATCAACGGCATGCTCAACGACATCGACCCTTACACCGAATACATTCCTGCCGAAGAGCAAGAAAACTTCATGCGCATTTCCACAGGAGAATATGGCGGCATTGGTTCCTACATCATGCAACGTCAAGGAGGCGGAGTTTACATTTCGGAGCCTTACGAAGGAAGCCCTGCCACAAAATCGGGATTAAAACCGGGTGATCTCATCTACATCATCGACGGCGACACCGTGAAAACTTGGACGCACGACAAAGTGAGCACCCACCTCAAGGGACAAGCCAACACGCAATTGAAACTCACCGTTATACGCCCTCACGACAACGACAGCATTAAAACGTTCAACATCACTCGCGAAAAAATCAAAGTAAACCCGGTGCCCTACTATGGCGTTACAAGGGGCAACATTGGCTACATCAACCTGAGCACCTACAACGAGCACTCGGCCGAGGGGGTGAAAAAAGCCATCATGGAATTTCAGCAAAATCCTGCCGTGAAGTACTTGGTGCTCGACCTGCGAGGCAATGGCGGCGGTTTGCTGGACGAAGCTGTGAAAATTGTAGGTTTCTTTGTCCCCAAAGGCACCGAAGTGTTGCAAACCAAAGGTCGATCCACGCAAAACCTCAAAGTTTACAAAACCACCGAAGAACCCATTGCTCCAAGCATGCCACTGGCGGTGCTCATCGATGGTGGCACAGCTTCGTCGAGCGAAATCACAGCCGGAGCATTGCAAGATCTCGACCGTGCCATTGTGGTGGGAAACCGTTCTTTTGGCAAAGGACTGGTGCAGACCACTCGCCGTCTTCCTTTTGACGGCTTGTTGAAGGTAACCATCGCCAAATACTATATACCAAGTGGACGACTCATACAAGAGCTGGATTACTCACACCGCAATGCCGACGGCTCGGCACAACGAATTCCCGACAGTCTCACCACGGTTTTCCACACCGCTCATGGGCGTGAGGTGCGTGATGGTGGCGGCATCACCCCCGACATCAAGAACGACTATCCCGACATGAATCGCTTGGTGTATAACATCGTGCGCGATCATTGGGCTTTTGATTTCGCCACAAAATATGCCTCGACACACGCCACAATTCCGCCGGCAAAGGATTTCAAGATCGACGACAAAATATTTGAAGAATTCAAGAAGTTTATCGATCCCAAGAAATTCAATTACGACAAGGTGTGCGAACAAGGACTCAGCAACCTGAAAAAGGTTGCCGAAAGCGAAGGCTACATGAACGACTCGACCAAAGCCGAATTTGAACGGCTTGAAAAACTGTTGAAGCATGACCTCAATCATGATTTAGACAATAACCGCAAGGCAATATCCACACTCTTGTCAAGCGAAATCATCAAGCGTTACTACTATAACCGTGGAGTCATCGAAAATGCGCTCAATGAAGACATCGACGTTGACAAGGTGGCCGAAATCTTTGCCAAAGAGGGAGAATATGAAAAAATATTGAATCTCAACGGCCAAACAAAAAAGAAAAAACAAAAGGGAAAATAAAGCCTCCAAGACCGAGACTGCAAAAATTTGCAAATCTGTAGAAACATCAATGCAGTGGAATTAAAGGAACTTTGTGACATTTTCAACAACAAAGCACGTGTAGGCGCAATCAAAAAGCTGCTTACGGAACCGAGCAACAACTCTGTGTTAATCGATGGCTTGGCAGGTTCTGCCCCGTCGATGCTCTTTGCCCGCTTACCCAAGCTGCACATCCCCTATCTCATCATCGCCAACGATCTCGACGAGGCCGGCTACATCTACCACGATTTGTGCCAAATCAACGGAGAGCGTGAAACGCTCATTTTTCCATCGGGCTATAAGCGTGACATCAAATATGGTCAAATCGATGCTCCAAGCGGTATCTTACGCACCGAGGTACTCAACCGGTGGTATGAGAACAAGGCTTTGCGGTGTGTAGTCACCTATCCCGAAGCTTTGGCCGAAAAAGTTGCGTCAAAAACGGTTATCGACAACACAACCATCGGCATGCAAGTGGGCAAAAACATCGATTTAACCGAAACCGAAACAAAATTGCGCAAATTTGGTTTCACCGAGGTCGACTATGTTTACGAGCCGGGGCAATTCTCGATAAGAGGCTCTATCTTAGACGTTTTCTCTTACAGCAATGAAATGCCCTATCGCATCGACTTTTTTGGCGATGAAATCGACTCTATTCGCACATTCAATGTCGAGACTCAGTTGAGCGAAGAAAAGTTAGACAGCATCAGCTTGCTCAACAACAGTGCCGAGGCCAACAACCAAGGCATTTCGTTTCTCGAGTACATACAACGTGAAACCATACTCGTGTGTCATGATGTCGACTGGTTGAAAAACCGCATAAAAGCCATTTCTAAAGAAACCATGTCGGCCAATGCCCTGATTGCCAACGAAGGCGACAGCAATGCTCTAAACAAAGTGGTTGATTTGGGCAGTTTCAATATGGCTCTGAACGGTTTTCGTCGCATCGACTACCGGCAAGGAGAAAGTGCCGACAAAGCTCACGCCAAGTTGCAATTCAACTGCACCCCGCAAGGCATCTATCACAAGAATTTCGACCTCATCAGCCAATCCTTTGAAAACTTCCTTTCCAAAGGGTATAAAATACTCATTCTCAGCGATAGTCCGAAGCAAATCGAACGCCTGCGCATGATTTTTGAAGATCGGCAAGACAACATACAGTTTACTCCTGTCGACAAAACTTTGCATGAAGGATTTGTTGACGAAGACCTCAAGCTGTGTGTGTTTACCGATCATCAAATATTTGACCGCTTCCACAAATACACTCTCAAAAGCGAACGAGCACGTTCGGGCAAATTGGCCTTGTCGCTCAAAGAGCTTAATCAAATTGAAATAGGCGATTACATCGTACACGAAGACCACGGCATCGGCAAATTTGGAGGACTTGTACGCACCAAAATCAACGGAACGACACAAGAAATGATCAAGCTCTCCTATTTGAGCAACTCCATTATTTTCGTTTCGATACATGCCTTGCACAAGCTATCGAAATATCGAGGAAAAGAAGGCGTGGAGCCACGATTGAGCAAACTGGGCAGTGGCGCATGGAACAAGATGAAAGCACGCACCAAAAGCAAACTCAAAGACATTGCTCGCGACCTCATCAAACTCTATGCCAAACGACGCGACGAACAAGGCTTTGCTTTCTCGCCCGACGGTTATCTGCAACAAGAATTGGAAGCATCTTTCATCTATGAGGACACACCCGACCAACTCAAAGCCACCCAGGCCGTAAAAGCCGACATGGAGAAAGAACGCCCCATGGACAGACTCATTTGCGGAGACGTGGGATTTGGCAAAACCGAAATAGCCATTCGCGCCGCCTTTAAGGCTGCCACCGATGGCAAACAAGCTGCCGTGCTCGTTCCCACCACAGTGCTAGCCTTTCAACACTACAACACATTCAAAGAACGATTGAGAGAATTTCCTGTGCGCATCGACTATTTGAGCCGTGCACGCAAGCCCAAAGAAACCAAACAACTGCTCATCGACTTGGCCGAAGGGAAAATTGACATCATCATAGGCACACATAAATTAATAGGTAAAACAGTTCAATTCAAAGATTTGGGATTGCTCATCATCGACGAAGAACAAAAATTTGGCGTGTCAACCAAAGAAAAACTCAAACAATTGAAAACCAATGTCGACACCCTTACCATGTCGGCAACTCCCATTCCGCGCACGTTGCAATTCTCGCTCATGGGTGCACGAGATTTAAGTGCCATCAACACACCACCGGCCAATCGCTACCCCATTCTCACCTCAGTGAGTACCTTAGACGATGAAATCATTGCAGAAGCCATCAATTTTGAATTGTCAAGAAACGGTCAAGTGTTTTTTATCAACAACCGCATCGAACAACTGCCCACATTGGAGAACATGATACACCGCCTTGTGCCCGATGCAAGAATTATCACGGGACATGGTCGTTTAGACCCCGAAGAGCTGGAAAAACGCATCATCGCCTTTTCCAACCACGACTACGATGTGTTGTTATCCACCACCATCATCGAGAGTGGCATCGACATGCCCAACGTGAACACTATCATCATCAACAATGCCGAGAACTACGGCCTGAGCGACTTGCACCAACTGCGCGGACGCGTGGGGCGCAGCAATCGCAAGGCCTTTTGCTACCTCACCGTGCCACCCGGCAAGCCTCTCACTCCGGTAGCGCGTCGCAGATTGCAAGCTATTGAGAGCTTCAGTGATCTTGGGTCGGGCATACACATTGCCATGCAGGATTTAGACATCAGAGGAGCCGGTAATCTGCTGGGAGCCGAGCAAAGTGGCTTCATAGCCGATTTGGGTTACGAAACCTATCAAAAAATCCTAAAAGAAGCTGTATTGGAGTTGAAAACAGAGGAGTTTGCCGACACCTTTGAAGAACAGGAGGCAGAACAATCGAAGATTTCGGGCGAAAGCACCGAATATGTGACCGACTGCATCATCGACACCGACCTCGAGCTCATGTTTCCTGCCACCTATGTTCCACAAGTCAATGAGCGCATCAGCCTTTACCGTGAATTAGATGCAATGGAAACAGAACAAGAAATCATGCAATTTAAATCACGTCTGCGCGATCGTTTCGGGCAAATTCCCGACATCGCCCAAGAGCTCATTCGCATCGTGTCGCTCCGTCGTGTGGCTCGCACGCTTGGCATCGAGAAAATCATGCTCAAGAAACAGCAAATGTACTTGTATTTTGTGGGTAGTGAAAATGTTGCTTACTATCATTCCAATACCTTTGGACAACTACTCGCCTACTTGCAGCACAATCCTCAACGTTGCAAGATACGCGAACAAAATGAACGTCGCAGTTTCTTGATCGACAAAGTAGAAACCGTGCAACAAGCCTTCGACATTCTCACCGGCATTACCCAAATGCAACCGGCATGACATAGAAGAGAGAGAAACTCAAACTAATCAAGTGGTAGGAATCGTTGTCCAGTAAATAGGAATTAAATCGGGACAATCGAGAGTTTTCGACCATTCTTTGGGAGCTATTACGATTTTATCGGGGTTAGGATTAAGCCATGCCGCCCACCAGCTTATCAACGTGTTGGCGATAATATTGTGTCCGGCATGATACAAATAGGGCAACAACGATGTTTCCTTTTCGGCAGGATAGCCCACAAAATCGACCTTTGCACCCTGGAACTGCAAATTTGCCTTAACCCATTCCACATCGGTGGTAAACACATAGAAATGAGCTTTTTCATAAGAAGAAAGCACATTGGCTATCGCCCAGTTATAGTAATCGGGGGTGCAAGTACATTTTTTGCCTTGTGGTTCATGGACATGAATGGCAACCGTTTTGCCTTGTGAAAGCATCTTGACCATGTTTTGAGATTGGCGAGGCAACAAATCGGGCTTTACCATGAATGTTTCTTTGATTTCATCGGCAACTTGTGCAAAATAGCTCTCCGACAAGAAACGTCCTTCAAAATAAGTATTGCTTTTCTCCAACAAACTTCGATCGAAATGATGTTCCTCGCCCTCTTTAAACACGTTGCCATCGGCTTTCTTAAAAAAAGACTTCAAGCGATTAGCCAACCCTCCCTTACCAAACACTGCAAGTTGTTCCGATGTAGCTTGCATGAAAAAGGGGAGTTTGAATTGAGATTTAATCCATTTGCCTTCGGGCACATCAAGATATGCCTCGGGGTCGTGCTTGTGAAGCTCCAAATAGAAAGCATATTGAAACATCTGTTCTGCGGTAGAACCGCTTATTTTCACAATATTCATTTTATTTACAATTACAATACTCCGTTATTTTTTATGCTGCTTCAGCAGCGAAACTAAATATCTCATTTACACTTTCTTTATTTAATGGCATGTTCGGATTTCTCTCGAACACGTCAATAATTCGTTGGGCATAGTAGGCATTGACCATCTGCGCTTTAAGGCGGCCGATGGACGTGCCAAGTTCCTTGCACATGATTTTAGCCA
>JBGYAB010000073.1:0-56915 GCA_041815985.1 Sodaliphilus sp.
ACGAAGGTGGAGAAGTCGAAGAGTACAATATTGGCACCTATGTTTACTATCGTCGTCCGGCGTTCAGCATCACAAAGTTTGACCAATTTGTGGCTAAAAATTGGCCAAAGAATGTAATCCGATGCAAAGGGCTGTGCTATTTCAACGACGACATCGACATGTGTTTTGTGTTTGAGCAGGCAGGACGGCAAAAGTCGTTGCGAGAAGCCGGCAAATTTTTTGCCACAATGCCCGAAGACGAACTCAAGCAACAATTGGCACTTGACCCCACTTTGCGCAAAGATTGGGACGAGCAATATGGCGACCGTATGCAAAAACTGGTTTTCATCGGTCAAAATCTCGACAAGCAAGAAATTGCACGCCTTCTCGACAACTGTCTTGAATAGCACCCGTCGTCGTCATCAGGCAATGAAGTTAAACCCAATTCGAGCTTTAATGGTCGAATTGGGTTTAAAAATAGTGTTTTTTGTTTATTGGTGTCGCATTTGATACAAGGACTTAACTTTTGTCATGTTTTTTATGATGCGTGTTCTTCTATTGCACTTTATGTGGTGTAAATGTCAAAATTTTGAACCGAAAATGTTAAATAAATAAAGGTTATATTTCGTGTCATGGCTCTATGTTTAGAAAAAAGAGTAATTTTGTGGCGACAGTATGGCGGTCTGTCGCTCGTTGCTTCGTAAACATTGAGAGGCGCGAGAGGAAAGTCCGGGCAACACAGAGCATCACATTTCTTAACGGGAAGCTGGGGGCGACCTTAGGGTTAAGGTGACAGAAAACAACCGCCGCCTTTCTTGAGCGGTAAGGGTGAAAAGGTGAGGTAAGAGCTCACCGGGTGTCATGGCAACATGATGCGCCGCACTACCTGTGAGTTGCAAGGTCAAGTATATCGGCATCTAAGGGCTGCTCGTCCATTGTCGAGGGGTAGACTGCTATACCGGCACGGCAACGTGTCGGACAGATAAATGACAGACGGTTGCGGCTTTGCCGTCAACTACATAACCCGGCTTATAGCCATACTGTTATTTTTTTATTACTCCGGCACAACTGGGGCACGAGAGGTTGAAAAACGTTGCCAATGCCCGGTTTTGCCACGTGATGTTTATTGAAATTAATCCAATTGCCGGTCATGCCTTTTTTAGAAAAACTCAAACATGCAATCAAGCATCCTGTCGACAGTGCAGACGTCGTCTGTGACTACTGCACCAATGGCGTGCTTGAAGAGCAACGCGACATTTGGTGGGTGAACTTCTTGAAAATCGCCAATCAGGCGGTGAGGTCTTTTTTGAACAAAGACATTCAAGACAAGGCTTGCAATCTCACTTATCGCACAGTGCTGGCCGTAGTGCCGGTGCTTGCCATGCTGTTTGCAGTGGGGCAAGGATTGGGATTTAAAAAGATTATTGTGGGCGAGTTGGTGCGATATTTTCCGGCACAGCATCAAGCGCTTGAACAGGCTTCGCAGTTTGTCGACAATTATCTCTCTCAGGCTTCGCAAGGCTTGTTTGTGGGCATTGGTGTGGTTTTCATGTTGTGGACTCTCGTCTCGCTCATGAGCAATGTAGAAAAGAGTTTCAACGAGGTGTGGGAAGTGAGTCATGGACGACCGTGGTACCGTCAAATTGTCGACTACACTGCCATGTTCATCTTGTTGCCGGTATTGCTCATTTGTTCTGCCGGTTTGCAGATATTCCTTTCATCGGTCACGCAAAATTTCATGAACTCCTTGTCATTGTCTCATTTTGTGGTGAACATTCTCGACTACACGCCGCTTGTGCTCTCGTGCTTAGCGTTCACGGTTGCTTTTAAGCTCATTCCCAACACCAAGGTTGTGTTTAAGTATGCTATGGTGTCGGGCTTGATATTCGGTTCATTGTTCTATGGTGTGGAATGGCTTTTTGTAACCGGGCAAATCTATGTAACCAAGTATAATGCCATTTATGGTAGTTTTGCATTTATTATGTTGTTACTCATTTGGGTACAACTCTCTTGGCTCATTGTGCTCACCGGTGTTACCCTCACTCATGCCATTCAAAACAAAAATAAGCTCATGGGTAGAAAACAACAACTGAAAACGATGGCCGATGAATATTTCGAAGCCATGACCAAAGCAAATGCCGAAATCATAGAACAACTTCATAGCAAATATCGCATCGAGGAACAGGAAACTGTCTCCGACACTTCGAAGCAAGGAAATAATCTTTCAACCCAAAGCGATCGGGAAGCAACACGATGAGCCGAAAAATGTAAACCTTAGTGACGGTCTAATAATCGATTTGAGTTCAGGTGATGCGCCTTGTGTTGTGTATCATTACTTTTCCAACGCTTCGGCCAGCACATACATGCTGCCGCCAATGTAGATCATGTCATTCTCCTTTGCCATAGCTCTTGCGGCTTCGATGGCATGAGCAACGCTGTCATAACAATTGCCCTTAATGCCGTGAGCTGTTGCCTTGTCGTTGAGTTCGGCGGCATGGAGTGCACGTGGTGTGTGGGCATTGGTAAAGTAGTATTTGGCATGTTTTGGCAACATGGCGATGATTTCATCAATGTTTTTATCCTTCATGAAGCCCAGCACCATGTGCAACGTTTCGTGTTTTTCTTTGTTCAACTGCTCAATGATGTGTTGGAATGCACCGATGTTGTGCCCGGAGTCGCACACGGTGAGCGGACACTTTGCCAGTTGTTGCCATCTGCCCATGAAGCCCGATAGCTCGCACACACGCTCAAATGCGTTGCTCACTGCCGAGGTTTGCTCGATTTTTACCCCCAATGCTTTGAGGCTCTCCACTGCCGTGAGCACTGTGTTGGCATTTTTTATCTGATATGTTCCACCCAATTCATCGATGAGTTGCCCATAATGTTTTGTCATGAGAATGGTGTGGCCGTCCACACTCTTGCCGTCGAGCACTTGCGCATTGTCTTGCGCAAAGATGATGGGGGAGTGCAATTGTGTGGCTTTTTGCTCAAAGACCTTGCGCACTTCGCCTTCGGCTTCGCCTATCACCACGGGCACGCCTTCTTTGATAATACCGGCTTTTTCGCCGGCAATTTCGGTGAGCGTGTCGCCTAAAAATTGTGTGTGGTCGAGCGAAATATTTGTGATGATGCTTAGCATGGGTTTAATGATGTTTGTGCTGTCAAGCCTGCCGCCAAGTCCCACCTCAATCACGGCGTAGTCAACTTTGCATTGCTTGAAATAATCAAATGCCATGGTCGATGTGAGTTCGAAAAAGGTGGGGTGCCCTTGGTAACCTGTATTGAAGTAGCGTTGCATGAAGTCGACCACTTTCTCTTGGGTAATCTTTTCTCCGTTCACGCGTATGCGTTCTCTGAAATCAATGATGTGAGGCGAGGTGTACAGCCCCACTTTATATCCACTTTGTTGCAGTATGGTTGCCAGCAGGTGTGAGCATGAGCCTTTTCCGTTGGTGCCGGCAATGTGAATACATTTATAGGCTTTGTGAGGAGTGCCAAACATGCGATCGAGGTCATTGCTCGTTTGCAAGCCCGGTTTATAGGCTTCTCCTCCCTGCCGTTCAAACATGGGCAGTTGACTAAAAAGAAATTTGATTGTATCGTTGTAATTCATCGTCATGTGTAATTTTGTTATATTTTGGGTATTTTGTAATGAGTTTTTATCGCTTTGCATGAGCATTGGGTTAATAGAGCAGATAGCCGATGATGCCTGCGGCCACAATCACGAGAATGGGGTGAACTTTTGTGAAATACACGGTGCAAAATGCCCCGATGCAAAGCAACACCGATGTAATGATGTCGGGGGCGTTGGTGCCGAAGTTCTCTTCATTCATCAGCAACAGTGCCGCCGAGGCAATCAAGCCAACTACCACCGGCCTCAATCCCATGAAAGCACCTTTAACGATGGCATTGTTTTGGTGCTTTGCAATAAAGCGGCTGGCGCATAGTACCAAAATGAATGGCGGTAGCACCACAGCAAGGGTTGATGCCAGTGCTCCGAGCACATTGCCGGTGGCAATGTAGCCAATGTAGGTTGCGCTGTTGATGCCAATGGGCCCCGGGGTCATTTGTGAAATGGCCACAATGTCGGTAAACGTTTGATTGGTGATGTGAGGACACCAGTCGGAGCCAACAATCTCGCTTTGAATGAGCGATAGCATGGCATAGCCGCCTCCAAAGCCAAACAGACCGATTTTCAAGTAGGCCAAGATGAGTTTTAAGAATGTACTACTCATTGTTTGCCTTCCTCCTTTTTCTTCTTTTTTACTTTTCTTACAAAATTCACATAGTAAAAACAGCCTCCCATCGCACCCAGTGCAATGTAGAGAATAGGGTTGGACACGATGCTCCATTTTGAGAAGATGAGCAGTGCCACGGCAATGGGAATAATCGCAGTTTTCAAGTTGATTTTTGCCGCTTTGGCTGTTGTGAGCACGGGGGCGATGATGAGAGCCACCACGGCGGGGCGTATGCCCTTGAATATGGCAGTGAGCGTGGCATTGTTCTTAATGGTGTCGGGCGACAGAAAAATGGCGATGCACAAAATGATAACGAACGAGGGTAGGATAGTGCCTGCCGATGCTACAAGACTGCCTTTCAGTCCGCGCAAGCGATTACCCACCACCGTCGAGATGTTCACGGCCAAAATGCCGGGCATCGATTGAGCGATGGCCAGCAGGTCGAGAAACTCGTCTTTTTCGATCCAGTGGTGTTTGTCAACAATTTCACGCTGTATGATTGAAATCATTGCCCAGCCTCCACCAAAGGTAAATGCACCTATCTTGAAAAAGCTGATGAACAATTGCAGATATATATTCTTCTTGCTCTTCATATTTTTTTAATGTACAAAAGTACACATTTTTTTCCTCTAAACGGCTTTTTATCGAAAAGCCGAACAGTGGCTTGTACCGGAATGCGTGTTTTGCAAAACATTTTGTGCCGAAAAGGAAATTTAAGAAGAAATCTTTGTGCCTTGTTCATTAAATTTTGTAGTATCTTTGCACCGTTTTTCAATGATGCGATTTACAAGATTTCATACGATTTTTTGTGCACTGTTGCTACTGCTCGTGGGTGGCATAACGGTGAAAGCCGATACTATTCCGACTCTGCTCGGCATCGAAAGTGCCGACACGGTGACTCGGGCTGTTCCTGTGCGACAATCACTTTTTCGCAAATTTTGGGACTATCTTTCGGTTGATCATCAGAGTGCAGCCCCGTCCGGTAAACTTCGTTTCAATTTTCTTGGAGGACCTTTCTATAACACCGACTCCAAATTGGGAGTGGCAGTCATGGGGCAGGCTACCTTTAAGTTGCACGGCAGTGACAGCATTGACAAGCTGTCTAATTCTCAAATCTCATTCAGCATCACAACGGCCAAGTTCTGGACCGTGAACCTCAAAGGCAATGTGTTCACGCCCGGCGAGAAGTTGCGCCTAAACTATTTGTTCGACATCAGTTATGAGCCGTCTTATTTTTGGGGAATAGGTTATGAGGCCGGCAATAATTCAGCTAATCAAACGATGCAACGCAAGCATTATGTGATTGCAAAAGTTGAAGGGCTTGTTAAGTTGACCGACAATTTGCACGTAGGACCGGCCTTGCTCTATAACTACATGAAATCTGATGCTATCGAGCGACCGGAATTGCTCAATGGGCAAGACCGTATTTTGCGTAACTATGGCTTTGGTTTTGTTGCTCAATACGACACTCGTGACCTCATTACCGATGCTTATAACGGAATTTTTGTCTATTTAGGACAATCCTTTCGCCCCAAGTTCTTGTGGAATCATTATGCTTTTTCTACAACCGAATTTCAAGTCGATTGGTATCACCCGATGTGGAAGGGAGGTGTTATTGCCGCCGAAGGGCGCGGATATTTTAATTTTGGCAATCCCTCATGGGCTATGATGGCGCAAATAGGCGACAGCTATCACATGCGTGGCTATTACCGTGGGCGTTATCGCGACAAGCATTTGCTCGATTTTCAGGTAGAGCTTCGTCAGCATCTTTGGAAACGGCATGGCATCACGTTGTGGTTGGGTGGTGGCACCGTTTTTCACAACGCAGCTTCTTTCAAGCATTTTTTGCCAAACTATGGCATTGGCTATCGTTTTGCCTTTCGGCATCGCATGAATGTGCGTCTTGACCTTGGTTTTGACAAAAAAGGACAAACCGGCTTCATGTTCTCGTTCAACGAAGCATTTTAAATTTTGCTCTTTATCTGCACGCCGCCACCATTGGAATTGGTTACCAATTTTGACGCTTTTTTTATTTTGTTTGGTCTGTATCAGATTTTTTTATAACTTTGCACCGCTTTTCGTAACCTCTGTTGGGAAAAAGTGTGGCCCTTGTATGTTGCGAAGCGATATAGTACTATAAAATTAAGATTTAAAATGGACTTAATTAAAATCGTAGAGCAAGCGTTTGCTTCAAAAAACGAACAAATTCCTGAATTTTTTCCCGGCGACACCATCACAATAGGTTATCGCATCAAAGAAGGTAACAAGGAACGTGTTCAACAGTATCGTGGTGTTGTTATCAAAATTAATGGTGAGGGCGAAAAAAAGCGTTTCACTGTTCGCAAGATGAGCGAAGGCATTGGTGTTGAGCGCATCTTTCCCATGGATTCTCCATTCATCGAAAGCATCGTGATCAACAAGCACGGTAAAGTGCGTCGTGCCAAGCTGTATTACCTGCGTAAACTCACCGGTAAGAAGGCTCGCATCAAAGAACGTCGCATCGTGAAGAAGGAGGCATAATTCACCCCTTATTCTTAGGAAAAATATCCCCAAAAACCGCTACATTTTTTTGTGGCGGTTTTTGTTTTTGTTGCACTTTATCGTATCTTTGTAGTTTATGGACAACTATTAACTTTTGAAATATCTCACATGAACGTTGAAATAGTGCTCGTTATCATAGCAATAATAATACTTTATTTTGCTATTGACAGAAAAATTCAAAAACTGGGTAATGACATAGGGCTGATTAAAGAGGCGTTGAACAAGATGTTGTCCAACGAGAGCAAGGTCGCCGGTGAACAACCTAAAATCGTTGCACCGCCAATTGTCGCGGAACAGGTTGCTCACGTTCCCGTTCCTCCTCCTTTCGTTGCCCGAGAGCCGGAGATGGAAGTTTCGCACCAATCTCCTGCCACAAGTGCAAAGGACGGTGAGATGCCGCCAATATCGGTGTTAAACAATCCGGTGCCAACGCCTCCGCCATTCCATCAGGCTCCGCCAAGCCACCCCAAGAACAATGCTTTTGAAAAATGGATTGGTGAAAACTTGTTTGGCAAGTTAGGCATTCTCATTTTGGTGTTGGGCATCGGATTCTTTGTAAAGTATGCCATCGACAAAAGTTGGATTAACGAATTGTTGCGTGTTGTCATGGGATTTCTTGCCGGTGGTGGCTTGCTGGGCATTGCCTACCGATTGCGCAATCGCTATCGTGCTTATAGTTCTCTCTTGGCAGGCGGAGCTTTTGCCACATTCTTTATTACAGACAGCATAGCCTGTCACAACTATTTTCTCTATCCTTTGTCTGTGGCTTTCATTATTCTCATTTTGGCGACAGTGGGCATGACTGTGATTGCGATTGTCTATGATAGGCGCGAACTGGCCGCCATAGCCCTTGTGGGTGGTTTTTTGGCTCCATTCCTTGTTTCGTCCGACCATAGTTCTCCTTGGGTTATGCTTGTTTACTTCACGGTTCTCAACATGGGCATGATGGTCATTTCCTCTTTCAGAAGATGGAGCGAACTCAATGTGATTGCAATTTTGGTGACTTGGCCGGTTTTTGGTTTTACTTTTCTTTTTGGAAATATTGCCGAACTTCTTACCGTTTTCTGCTTGGTAGCAGCCAATTTCTTGATTTTTATCGTTTCGTCGCATTTGCTTATCAAGCGTGCTACCGGTGCAAAAACAGTTGTTTCTCTTGTGATTGCTGCGATTGTCAACGACATTTCGTTTTTGTGCATAGGCGAGGAACGCTTGCTTTGCATGGATTTAGGCATTGAACTTGGCGGAGCGTTGTGCTTGTGCATTGCGCTTGTGCATGCTTTGCTGTTGGTTGCGGTTTGGAGAAAGCGAACCTCCATGGTTTTGCTTGTCAATCATCATATTGCACTTGTGGTTGCATTGACGGCGATGGCTGTGCCCATTCAGTTCGATGGCAACGTCGTCGCTTTGGGCTGGTCGGCCGAAGCGGCGATTTTAACATGGTTTTTTGTGAAATCTCGTGGAAAACGTGTGTATGAAGTTGCTGTTTTGTTCGTGTTGCTTGCCTCTGCTTTGGCTTTCTTGTTTAATCTTTCGGGTATGTTGCATTTGGGTGGTAATGAAAAAAGGCTTTTTTTAAATACGTGGTTCATGACCGCTTTGTTTACATCATTGGCAACACTTGTTGTTGCGCTCATTACCGAAAAGCACCGTGAATTTTTTGCCTTGAAAGCAAAAATTCTATCGGTTCCTGCATTCTCAGTCATCACTCATATTGTTGGTTTTGCCATGCTTTATGCAACCTTCATGGCAGACTTTGCAAATGCTCTGCAAGGGCAATTGTGCGATGCAACAATGGCCATGTTCTCCACACTGTTCTTCTTACTGTGCAGTGTGTATGCCTCCAAGAAGATGAATTTGATGACTTACAGGTGGCTGTTCTTGCTTGCCCTGCTTGCGAGTGTTGTGAGCTACATGAGCAATATTTTGAGAAATCAAGGTGCCGTTGGCGGGTCTTTGCAAGTGGTTTTCCAATGGTTGACGGCATTGTTTGTGATTGTTCTTGCCCTTTTCATGGTTAGGAAATTTGCAAAATTCAATGTGCGCAAGCGCGATTTCACGATCACATGGTCGCTTGCCGTGGTGCTTGTATGGATCACAATGGTGAGACAACTGCTGTGGCAATTGGGCATAGGCAATTTTTTGGCCGGCTTTTCGGTGTCGTTGGGCATTGCGGCGTTTGCTTTGATGATTCAAGGCATGAGATTGCATTACAAAGATTTGCGTGTGTTGAGCTTGGTGGCATTTGGCGTTATCATCGGAAAACTTGTTTTCATAGATCTGTGGACGATGCCACCCATTGGCAAAATCATCACCTTCATTTGTTTGGGGGTGCTCATGCTGATGTTGTCATTTATGTATCAGCGTCTCAAAGATGTGCTTTTCGGAAAAGATGCTCCCCAAAGAGAAATGAAAACGCCCGACATGAAGCAATGAGGCGCTTTGGTTATAGCTGTCAGCTTGCAAAGAGTGGCGGTGTCTTTTCTACATGAGGCATGAGTGTTGAGTTGCTCAAAATGCTACATGGCAAGCAATATGTTGCAGAAAGCTGCGTTTGATGTTCATTTTTCTTGTGAAAATGCTTGTTGTGCACTGTCGAGGTTCGGTGGTTGAGTGTCGCTTTTGGCGTGATTATGCCGTGATTATCGAAGAATGTGTTTTTTCCTTTATTTTTCAAGGAAAAAAGCGATCGTGTGTGAAATAAATTTTATACATTTGTGGTAACCATTCCATTACCCGGTGGAACAATCAACGGTTTTAGGATAAAACTTTAAAAAATTATACTTACATGAACAATGTAAAACAACTCGTGGAATGTGTGCCCAATTTCAGCGAAGGGCGCAACATGGATGTTATCAATCAAATTACAGCTGTAATTAAGCAAGTAAAGGGTGTTAAACTGCTCGATGTAGACCCGGGAGAAGCAACCAACCGCACTGTGGTTACGTTTGTAGGCTGCCCCGATGTGGTGGTTGAAGCCGCATTCCTTGCAGTGAAAAAAGCTGGCGAACTCATCGACATGCGCCAGCATCATGGTGCTCACCCTCGCATGGGTGCAACCGACGTTTGCCCCCTTATTCCCGTTGCAGGCATCACACTTGAAGAGTGTGCCGAACTGGCAAGAAAGTTGGCAAAACGCATTGCCGACGAACTGGCAATTCCTTGCTATTGCTACGAAGCCGCAGCCTTTACCCCCGAGCGTCAAAACTTGGCGGTTTGCCGTGCCGGCGAGTATGAGGCACTTGCCGAAAAGTTGGTTACCCCCGGCAAAGAACCCGACTTTGGCGCACGTCCGGTTGATGAACGTGCACAACGCACCGGCATCACTGCCGTTGGAGCACGCAATTTCTTGATTGCAACCAACTTCAACCTCAACACTACTTCCACACGTCGTGCCAATGCCATTGCATTTGATGTGCGCGAAAAAGGTCGTCCCATGCGTGAGGGCAACCCCATCACCGGCAAGGTGAAGAAAGATGAAAACGGCAATACCATCACTTTGCCCGGCACCCTCAAATGCACCAAGGCCATTGGGTGGTATATCGACGAGTATGGAATTGCACAGGTTTCAATGAACATCACCAACATTGATGTTACTCCATTGCATGTGGCGTTTGATGAAGTGTGCCGTTGCGCTCAAAATCGCGGCATACGTGTTACTGGTACAGAAATTGTGGGGTTAATACCCAAGCGTACTCTCATCGAGGCCGGTAAATATTTCCTTGAGAAACAACAACGCTCAACCGGTATTCCCGAAGAAGACATCATCAACATTGCCATTAGTTCTATGGGGCTTGATGAGCTTAAACCATTCAATCCTCGTGAAAAAGTGATTGAATACCTTTGCGAAGAAGACGATGTGAAAAAACTCGTTGACCTCACTGTTGACGGATTTGCCAAGGAAACTTCTCGCGAATCGCCTGCTCCAGGCGGAGGCACAATTGCTGCCTACATGGGTGCTCTGGGTGCGGCTCTCGGCACAATGGTAGCCAACCTGTCGAGCCACAAACCGGGTTGGGACGAGCGTTGGAACGAGTTCGGTAAATGGGCCGACATGGGACAGGAAATTATGGCTTCTTTGATGCACCTCGTCGACGAAGACACTGTTGCTTTCAATCGCATCATGGCAGCTTTTGGCCTGCCCAAGAAAACCGACGAAGACAAGGCTGCACGCACGGCGGCCATTCAAGAGGCCACACTCTATGCTTCGCAAGTGCCTTTGCACACCATGAAGGAATCTTACAAGGTATTTGAACTTTGCAAAGCAATGGCACAAGAGGGTAATCCCAACAGTGTTTCTGATGCCGGTGTGGGTGCCTTGGCAGCGCGTGCCGCAGTGCTCGGTGCAGGCATGAATGTGAAAATTAATGCAGGTTCGCTCAACGACAAAGAAATGGCCGGCAAGCTGATTGCCGAAGCCAACGATTTGATTGCTAAGGCCAATGCCGCCGAAGCTGAAATCATCGCAATCGTTGATGCAAAATTGTGATAAAAGCAGCATTCTTTTAAAAAATCGGTCTTGAAAAACTTTCTTTTCAAGACCGCATTTAAAGTTGCTTCAAACAGTTTAAAAAAAAGAATTTAAAAACAGGATTCAATGACACTCAAAGAATTTCAAGCCGATATATGTGCCGGCATTCCACAAGTATTGCCGGAACCACAAGCTTATGACACCACAATAAGCCATGCTCCCAAGCGTAAAGACATTCTTACGCCCGAAGAAAAGAAACTGGCGTTGCGCAACGCATTGCGTTACTTCCCAAAGTCGATGCATGCGACATTGTTACCGGAATTTGTTAAAGAACTCAAAGACTATGGGCGCATCTACATGTATCGCTTTCGTCCTCGCTATGCAATGCATGCACGCCCCATCGATGAATATCCTCATCGCAGTCGCCAAGCGGCGGCCATCATGATGATGATACAAAATAATCTCGACCCTGCTGTTGCACAGCACCCTCATGAACTTATCACCTATGGTGGCAATGGTGCGGTGTTCCAAAACTGGGCACAATATCGTCTTGTGATGAAATACTTGAGCGAAATGACCGATGAGCAAACTTTGGCCATGTACAGTGGACATCCGCTGGGATTATTCCCCTCTCACAAGGGTGCACCACGTGTGGTTGTGACCAATGGCATGGTTATCCCCAACTATTCTAAACCCGATGACTGGGAACGTGATAATGCATTGGGTGTGAGCCAGTATGGCCAAATGACTGCCGGTAGCTACATGTATATTGGTCCGCAAGGTATTGTTCATGGCACTACCATTACAGTGCTGAATGCAGCTCGCAAGGTGCTTGGTGCAAGCAAAGACCGCAAGATGCCTTTCTTTGTTTCTTCGGGTCTTGGTGGCATGTCGGGCGCACAGCCCAAGGCCGGTAATATTGCCGGTGTGGTGAGCGTTGTAGCCGAAATCAACCCGCTGGCGGCCGAAAAACGCCATGCACAAGGTTGGGTTGATGAGTTGCATTCCAATCTCGACGAACTCATTCCTGCCATCAGAAAGGCTGTTGATGAAAAACGTGTTGTTTCCATGGCCTATGTGGGCAATGTGGTTGACCTGTGGGAACGTTTGGCCGATGAAGGCATCAAGGTTGACTTGGGTAGCGACCAAACGTCACTCCACAACCCATACGCCGGCGGATATTATCCCGTTGGCATGACTTTGGAAGAGTCAAACAAGATGATGGCCGAAAATCCCGAAAAATTCCAAGAACAGGTGTTTGCGTCTTTGCGCCGTCAGGTCAACGCCATCAACCGCTTGACTGCCAATGGCATGTATTTCTTCGACTATGGCAACGCATTCTTGCTCATGTCGAGCCGTGCCGGTGCCGATATTATGAAAGATGAGCATAACTTCCGCTATCCTTCTTATGTTCAAGACATCATGGGTCCCATGTTCTTCGACTACGGCTTTGGTCCGTTCCGTTGGGCTTGCACTTCTTGCGATGCTCACGACTTGGAAGTTACCGATCAACTGGCGGCCGATGTGTTGAGCAACATGCTTGAAACTGCCACCGACGACATTCACGGACAGCTTGCCGACAACTTGCACTGGATACGCGAAGCCGGACGCAACAAACTCGTGGTTGGCTCGCAAGCACGCATTCTCTATGCCGACTCCGAAGGTCGCATACGCATTGCTTTGGAATTTAACAAAGCCATTCGCGAAGGTCGCATCAGTGCTCCGGTTGTGTTAGGTCGCGATCATCACGACGTGTCGGGAACCGACTCGCCGTTCCGTGAAACAAGCAACATCTACGATGGTTCGCAATTCTGTGCCGACATGGCTGTGCAGAATGTTATTGGCGACTCTTTCCGCGGTGCCACATGGGTGAGCATTCACAATGGTGGCGGTGTAGGCTGGGGCGAAGTCATCAACGGAGGTTTCGGCATGGTGCTTGACGGTAGCGAAGAATGTGACCGCCGCATTAAGATGATGTTGTTTTGGGACGTGAACAACGGCATCTCTCGCCGTTCTTGGGCACGCAACAACGGCTCGATGGACGCTATTGGCCGAGAAATGGAACGCACGCCCGAACTGAAAGTTACTATGCCCAACTTAGTAGACGATGAACTCATCGACAATCTTCAATTTTAACCCTTTAAATTGTTAATATAATACAAGTATAAAAATGATAATACATCAAATAAGTGCCGAACATCTCACCATTGAGAAAATAGGCGAAATCATATATAATAACTGTAAAATCGAGTTGAGCGAAGACGCACGCAATCGCATTGTGCGTTGTCGCGAATATCTCGATGCACGCATTGCCAAGGAAAAAGAACCTATCTATGGCGTTACCACCGGGTTTGGTTCGCTTTGCAGTGTTTCCATTAGCAAAGATCAGCTCTCGCAATTGCAAATCAACCTCATCAAGTCGCACGCTTGTGGCGTGGGCGAACGGTTGTCAAACGACATCGTGAAAATGATGATGTTGCTCAAGGTGCAATCGCTCAGCTATGGTTACTCGGGTTGCAAACTCGACACGGTGGAACGTTTGATCGACATGTTCAATCTCGACATTCTTCCGGTTGTCTATGAACAAGGTTCTTTGGGAGCTTCGGGCGACCTTGTGCCTTTGGCACACATGTCGTTGCCCCTTGTGGGATTGGGCGAAGTGGAGATGAACGGTGAAATCGTCGACGGAGAACAACTGCTCAAAAAAATGAATTGGCAACCCATTGAGTTGGCAAGCAAAGAAGGCTTGGCGTTGCTTAATGGCACACAAAACATGAGTGCACAGGCTGTTTGGTCGTTGTTGCAGGCTCAACGCCTGAGCGAGTGGGCCGATGTAATTGCCGCCATGTCGCTCGATGCATTCGACGGTCGCATAGAGCCGTTTACCGATGCAGTTCATCAAGTGCGTCCTCACAAAGGACAAATCGACACCGCCACACGTATGCGCGAGTTGCTCCAAGGCAGTGAAATCATTGTCCGTCACAAGGAGCATGTACAAGATCCCTATTCATTCCGTTGTGTTCCACAGGTGCATGGCACTGTTAAAGACACGCTCAACTATGTGCGTTCGGTTATCGACATCGAGATTAACTCGGCTACCGACAATCCCACTGTTTGTCCCGATGAAGATCTCATTATTTCGGCCGGAAACTTCCACGGCGAACCTATAGCTTTGCCCATGGATTTCTTGGCGATGGCTTTGAGCGAACTCTCGAATGTGAGTGAACGTCGCATCTATCGTTTGGTATCGGGCTTGCGTGAACTGCCCAGTTTCCTTGTTGCCAAACCGGGATTGAACAGTGGTTTCATGATTGCTCAGTACACAGCCGCATCGGTTGTCAGCCTCAATAAGTCTTACGCAATGCCATCGTCGACCGACAACATTCCGTCGTGTCAAGATCAAGAAGACCTCGTGAGCATGGGAGCCAATGCAGCCATCAAGTTGCGCAAAGTTGTTGCCAACACCGAACGTGTGCTTGCCATTGAACTCTTCAATGCGGCGCAAGCACTCGACTTCCGCAAACCCTTGAAGTCTTCGCCGGCAATCATGCAAGTGCATGATCGCTATCGCAAGGTGGTTCCGTTTATCGACACCGATGTGGTGATGTATCCGCTTATCGAAAAATCAATTCAGTTCTTGCGTTCATGAGTCAATTACTGATTTACAACATAGCGACCCTTGCGGGAATTGACCGTGAGGGTCGCTTGCGCCTTCAAGGCAAGGAAATGGCTTGTTTTGATTGCATTAGCGATGCTTTCTTGCTCGTTGAAAACGACAGAATTGCCACTTTCGGACAAATGAAGGATTTGCCAATTCTTGATGCCGATGTTGTGCGTGTTGATGCCAATGGTGGCACTGTGATGCCCTCTTTTTGCGACTCCCACACTCACATTGTGAATGCCGGCAGTCGCGAACAAGAGTTTGTTGACAAAATCAATGGCTTGTCTTATGCCGAAATTGCACGGCGTGGAGGCGGCATTCTCAACAGTGCCGATCGCTTGCACGAGATGAGTGAAGATGAACTTTACGAGCAATCGATGTGTCGTGTGCGTGAGGTGATGCGCAAGGGCACCGGTTGTCTTGAAATCAAGAGTGGCTACGGATTGACTACCGAAGATGAGCTTAAAATGTTACGTGTAATTCGTCGCATCAAGCAAACTTCGCCCATCAAGGTGGTTGCCAATTTCCTTGGAGCGCACGCCGTGGGGCGTGCCTACGCCGGACGGCAAAGCGAATATGTTGACTTGATTGTTAATGAAATGATTCCTGCCGTAGCGACCGAAAATTTGGCAGAGTTTATCGATGTTTTCTGCGATGAAGGCTTTTTCACTCCTCAAGAAACAGAACGCATACTCAGAGCAGGGGCGAAGCATGGCATGAGAGGAAAAATTCATGGTCAGGAACTTGCACCAAGCGGTGGAGTAGAGGTGGCAGTGAAATGCAATGCCCTCTCGGTTGACCACTTGGAGAGCATGACCGATGAAGACATTGAGATGATGCGAGACACCGAAACCTCGCCCACTGCATTGCCGGGAACTTCATTCTTCCTCAATATGCCATTTGCACCGGCACGCAAAATGATCGAAGCCGGGCTTGGAGTTGCTATCGCCAGCGACTACAACCCCGGTTCAACACCATCGGGCGACATGAAGTTTGCCGTTTCACTTGCTTGCATCAAGATGAGGTTGCAACCGGCCGAGGCATTGAATGCCGCCACAATTAATGGAGCATACGCTATGGGATTAAGCAAAGACTACGGCTCAATTGCCGTTGGCAAAGTGGCCAATTTCTACATCACGCAGCCCATTCCTTCAATCGACTTCATTCCTTATGCCTACACAACCCCCATCATCAGCCGCATCTTTCTCAATGGCACCGAAATCCGTCCCTGAAAGCGATTTTCAATGTTGAGCAAAAATTAAACCCCAATCGGTCATTAGAGGCCACACTGATTTTGTTTGCATGTTGAACAAATTGGTTGTCTTTTTTTGAAGACGTAGCGGGCTGCGTCAAGAAAAAACGGCAACCAAGATGCCGGCAAGCCGACAAAAGCAGTCGGGAAGCATGCGATGAACTGATAATTGCAAACCTTTGGGGTTAAAGCACACCGTGAAGTTTTTTACACGGTGTGCTTTGGTTTTTATTTGTCTCTTAATCTTAATTTCTGATTGCGATTTTCTTTGTAAAGCTTTGATTGTTACATTCGGCCAATACAATGTAAATGCCCGATGGAATGTTTTTTAAAGAAAGAATGCCTTTTTCGCTTTGAGCAACGATGCGTCCGTCAACCGTGAGCAGGCATAATGTCCCTTTCACTTTCAATTTGGCTGTTGCATCATCTATATATATGAGTGAATTGTCGGGCAAAGGAGTTGTAATAGAGGTTTGGTTAATGACAAATGGCATTGATGGCGAGGATTCTCTGCCGTCGATATAATAGGCAACAACGGTATATTCGGCTTTGTCGAGCGGTTGTTTGTCGGTGTAGCGTGTGCCTTCTCCGGGAATGCAAATGTTGTTTAATTGCATTCCGTTGCGAAATATGTTATAACCTATTAAGCTGTCATCGTCATTCTTTACTGTGGCATCGGCTTCGTCGGTTACATTGCCGGTAATTTCCCAGCAACATGCGCCATTATACGGGTCGCCGTTGTAGAAATCCCAAACCGTTTTCCATGTTGCGCCATTGTCTTCCGAGAACAAGTCGCTCTTGCCGGTTACACATGCTTTTGAGTTGGCATAGAGCAGTGGAAGTTGATTTTCGTCGTAATCGTGAATTTTAATTCCCACAATCAATTCCTTGCAGCTGTCTATCATTATGGGTTTGGCGAGAGCTTGGGTTGTTTTTTGGTTGTAGTTGATGTTTTCAATTTCTTGCTCGCAGACGAGTTTTCCGTTTTCAAACACCACTACCGCCGCATGTATGCCCAATTCTCCGGCTTCTTCCTCATAATAGTTGATGCGTGTTGTTACAGAGGTGAGATACTTGCCGTGATACATAGAAAGCTCTTGACCGGTAAACTTGTTTGCACCGATGAGTTCTTTTCCCTCATTGCCCAGTGTCAGGCCGGGTACTTCGGGTTCCGAAAGATAGTTCAGCGAATAACTCTTTCTGCCATTTTTCCACGCCAAAAACACATCTTTTGTCGGTGTGTTTTGTCCGATAAGTCCTTCGGGAGCTTCTGCGTCATCGCCTTTGCCTATCGAGATGTTGTCGAGATAGAAATAATATTTTCCCACTCCTGTTCCATACTTGTGAAAACGCAGTTGGAAAGTCTTTTCTGCCACTTGTTTTGTTAAATCTATCGACATGATGCCTTCAACTTTGGGTAATTGGGCAATCGTCCACGATTTGGCCGTTTGCCATGAGTTGCCTTTGTCTATCGAGTATTCAACGCTTAGTGTATCTTGGGTTAAGTCATGCTCTGCTTCATCGCCAATCTGTTCTGACTGACACAGAATGATAAATGAACATTTCACACGCTTTGCCCGGGTTGCGTCGAGTGGACGGCTAATCAGGCTTGACGAATAGGGCTTAGACGAATTGGCTCCGCTGGCAACGCCATAAGAGCCTCCATGTCCTATATATGGTCCTGCCGACCACAACCCCTCGTTGTCGTCGCCATAGTCCTTGTCGGTTGTCCAATAGTTGGTGTTCAACGATTCTTTCTCAAAATCATCGAAAAGAGGGAATGCATAGTTCTCGGGCATGGTCACCGACACAGGATTTGATCGGGGAGACAGCATTTCTTTGCCTTGTTTGTCGCTATAAACACCTTCTACCGTAAATTGCAGATAGCCTGCCGGCTGATCGTTGAGTGTAACTGTCAGTTTGTCTTTCACTTCATTCAGGGTGGCTACCTTTTTCCCATCGCAATACACATTGTAGCCTTTTAGCGTCAATGAATTATAGGTGTTTTTGTCGGGTGCCCATGTCAATGTTGCCTGACGCAATCCGGTAGAATTTCCTGTGATTTTATCGGGTGTGGCAGGAATTTCACGCTCTGTCTTGTTCACATTCAATAGCCATGCAGTTGGGGTTTGTCCCAAAACGGTCAGTATGTCCTTGTTGCCGGCAATCGCATTGCCATCGGCCGATATTGCACACGGAAAAGCCTGCGTCTTGTCTTCATAGCTCATCGAGAACGGTGTGGTCAGGTTGGGAGAGAACAAGTAAAGATAATAAGAAAGATCGAAGAGTCTGTTAGAGGAATATTGGTACCAGAAATTTCTGTAATAGATTTCTGCAGCATTGTCAAACGAGGTGTAGTTGATTGAGCCAAACACGTCACCATTGTCGGTGATAGAGGGTATTTGTATGCGTCCATTGTTGTCGAACAGGGAGAGTGCGCGGTATGTGCCGCTTTCAACATCAAAAATGCGCAAGTTACCGAAGTAGCTGGTGAGTGTGAAGATGAAAAAACGACCATTATTACTTATGTCCATCACACGCATTTGCCATTGATTGGCCAGTTTAGCATCTTCTTCGGTACATTTTACAAGATGACACACACCGTCAATCCAATAGCATGCATGAGACAACCGCCCTTTGATGGCCAGCCCCACAATGGTGCGTCCGTTGGCCGAAACTCCTATTGCAAGCCCATCTGAATAGCCTTCGGGCAATGCAAGCTTCTCGAAAGTCCATTCTCCATCATCGCCCTTATTCCATTTGCAAGGATAGTTGAAAGCCGAGTTGGAGCAGCGACAGTAACCTACAACCACTTTTCCATCATTGGATATTGAACGGGCAAAAGTTCCATCTTCGTGTTGCTTTATTTTGGTTGTGTCTAAATCGCCATAGGGCAGACGATATATTTTCCCTTTGTCGAATACTGCAGCTATGTTGGTTGGGGCATAGGTGCCGTCGAATTGCACATAGTGTTGCAGGTCTTTAACCGAACCACATATTGTGCCGGCATCGTTCACATCTTTAAATTGGCCGCAAGTTGCCCACGTGCCTGCGTCGTTGGCCGTTATCCAGTTCAGTGTTGCATTGCCGGCATTGTACAAGAAACTTTCGGTCTCAATGCCAAACACAACCTGAGTGGGATTGTGCCCCACAAGATATTGTCCGTTGGGCGATAAGGCTATTGCATAAGTGTTGTCTTGCATTACCTTTACTTCATCTGCTCGCACACTACAGACAAATAATAACACCACTAATAATAAAGAAAACTTTTTCATAATAAAATGTTTTAAGTAATCAGTAAATAAGGAATCAAAAAAATAGATGAATCCAAATATTGTCCTAAATAATATCAAAAACAAAAGTTGAATGCCCGAAATGAAATGCCACAATCTTGGCATGTTGCTCAAATCGACCGACTTTCTATGGCAAATTTAACGATTTGTGCAGAAATAATCAACAAATTGATGATTATTTTTCGTTCTTGCCCGGCTTCTTTTTCGAAGATTGAACAAGAAGGTTGAACATATCCCTGATTTTGAGAGAAAATTTTAACCGAAGTTGTTTTTGGGCTGTCTTTTGTTGGCTGTTTGTTGCGATTTTTTTACTATATTTGTGAACAATAATGACAGAGGAAACCGAAACGCTGTGCAAAGGGAGTAGGCATGAAGAAACATAAATGTTTGAATTATGGCAGAAAAAAAAGAAGGCTTGTTTGAGCAAGCGAAAGATTTCATTCAGGATAAGGCAGGAGATTTGTTGAGTGGCGACACAAGCGAAATCAAGCAAAAGGCCACCGAAACCATTAAGAAGATAACCCCCGACTCTGTCGACGACAAAGTGAGCGGAGCGGTTGATACTGCTGTTGATTTTCTAAAAAACACGTTTAATAAAAAGTGATAAAAATTCATTTTTTTAAATGAATGACGTGAAAAGAATTTTGTTTAGTCAATGCCAATACAACAGCGTTTGGCATTGATTTTTTATTGACAGTCTTTTTGTTTTATTAAGAGAATGCCTCTTGTGTGTTTGTGTAGAGATAGATAAATTTGCACAAAAACATAAATAAAGATGAGGAATATTTTATTATTACTCCTGTGCTTGTTCTCATTGAATTGTACAGGGAAAGGACAATTAAAAACGACTAAAGTGAACAACAAAATGAACAATTATGCCGAATTGTACTTGGCCGGAGGGTGCTTTTGGGGGACCGAGCATTTTCTCAAGCAAATCAACGGCGTGAAGGAAACCGAGGTGGGCTATGCCAATGGCAATACCGATAATCCCACCTATCAAGAGGTGTGTAGCAATGGCACCGGCTTTGCCGAGGCTGTAAAGGTGCTTTATGACCCTCAACAATTGCCGCTCACCTTGCTCTTGCAACTCTATTTCAAGTCGATTGACCCAACCTCGCTCAACCGACAAGGAGGAGATGTGGGCACGCAATATCGCACGGGCATTTACTACACCGATGCGACCGATTTGCCCATTATCATGGCAGAACTTCACAAACTGCAACGAGCCTACACCGATTTGCTCGAAGTGGAAGTGTTGCCGTTGAAGAATTTTTATAAAGCCGAGGACTATCATCAAGATTATTTAGTAGCCAACCCCGATGGCTATTGTCACTTGCCCAAGGGTATGTTCGACATGGCAAAACAAGCCAACAATTTTGAGCAAAAGAAATATGAGCAACCCGACGACGAGGATTTGAAAGGACGGCTCACCGAGTTGCAATTCAATGTCACACGCCACGCCGCTACCGAGCCACCGTTTGCCAACAAGTACAATGCCGAGACTCGCAGTGGCATCTATGTAGACATCACCACGGGGCAACCTTTGTTTCTCTCCACCGATAAGTTTGAATCGGGTTGTGGCTGGCCGGCATTTTCAAAACCCATCGACAACCACTTGTTGCAAGAAGTGACCGACAAGTCGCTTGGCATGCAACGCACCGAGGTGCGCAGTGCGACGGGAAATGCCCATTTGGGACATGTGTTTGCCGATGGCCCACAAGCCACAGGCGGATTGCGCTATTGCATCAATAGTGCCGCCCTTCGCTTTATTCCCAAGGAAGAAATGGAAAAAGAAGGCTACGGAGCCTATCTTCAATTGTTGGAGCCTCCCAAAGCCAACCATTAACCGCCCATTGCCTGTGTCGTGCCGGATTTCCGTAAAATCATACACATCGACATGGATGCTTTCTTTGCTTCGGTTGAGCAACTCGACAATGCCGAGTTGCGTGGCAAGCCCGTGGCAATAGGGCACGACATGCCTCGCAGTGTGGTGTGCACGGCAAGCTACGAGGCACGCCCCTTTGGTGTGCATTCGGCTCAACCTATGGCACAGGCCAAGCGTCTTTGTCCCAATCTGCTCATTGTTCAGCCACGATTTGGTCGCTATAAAGAAGTTTCATTGCAGGTGCATGAGATTTTCAGAGAATATACCGACTTGATAGAGCCGGTTTCAATCGATGAAGCATTTCTTGATGTAACCCACAATAAGAAAGGAATAACGCTGGCCATGGAGGTTGCCGGGCAGATTCGTGAAAAAATTGCAACCAAACTTCATCTCACCGCATCGGCCGGTGTGAGTTATAACAAGTTGTTGGCCAAAATTGCAAGTGATTATCGCAAGCCCAATGGCATGACGGTGATCCACCCCGATAGAGCAATGGCATTTTTGCAGAATTTACCGGTAGAGGACTTGTGGGGCATCGGGCCGAAGACCAAGGAGCGTATGCATGCTTTGCAAGTGTTCACTGTGGGGCAGTTGCATAATGTGTCGTTGTCGCAGTTGAAATTTGAATTTGGCAAGATGGGGCAGTTGTACTATAACTACGCACGAGGTATTGACGAACGGCCTGTTGAAACCAATAGAATACGCAAGTCGATTAGCTGTGAGAAGACTTTTTTGACAGATATTGACAAAAAGTCGGCAGCCATCATTCAACTCTATCATGCTGTGATTGAGTTGGTAGAACGCATTGCCAAGCATCATTTTGAGGGACGCACACTCACCCTCAAAGTCAAGTTTGCCGATTTTACACAAGTCACTCGCAGCATCACTCAGGCCAAGGTGTTGCGCGACAAGCATGATATTCTGCCTTTGGCCAAGCTACTGCTTGCTAAGGTTGATTACAACAACCACCCCATGAGGCTTCTTGGTCTTGGCGTGTCGAGAGATGAAACCGACCACACCCAAGATGTCGCTTCGCAGTGGCACATGGGAGAGTTGCCTTTCGAGCCATTCTGAAAAGTGAGATTGTCATCTCATCTCACTTTTTCCGTAAAAGAGTTTAAGAAAATGTTAAGTAAAAAAGGCAATGAGATGGATATGATGATGCGATGAAGGTGATGATGAGTTTGTTAAAAAATATTTTAAGAAAAAATGAAATGGAAATCAATAAAAAACATTAATTTTGAGTTTTAAAATAAGCCAAAGCATGACTCTGCAATTACTCATATCGACCTATAACGACGGTATTAATCGCATTCCCAAAATGCTCTTGCCTCATGAAGAGGGGATTTTCTATCTTGTTACTTGGCAGCAATCGCAGGACTACAGCCCTTGTGTCCTGCCTGCCGAATTGTCGAGAGCCGATGTTGAGATTTTTCCTTTAAAAGGGCTTGGATTAAGTCATAATCGCAACAATTGTCTAAAACATGCAACTGCCGACATCTGCATGATTGCCGATGACGATTGTTGCTATACTGTGCAAGGATTAAAAAAAGTGATTGAGACCTTTGGAGCCAATCCCGACCTTGATTTGGCAACTTTTCAAATGAAAAATGAAGATGAGCCAAAATGCTATCCTCATTTTTCTTTTGATTTGAAAAAAGCAAGAAGTGTCAAGAATTACGCTGTTTTTTCAGTAGAGATTGCCTTCAGAAGAAGATCAATTGTCAACAAAATTGCATTTGACGAGAACTTTGGGCTTTGTTCGGGTGTTTTTCATGCTGGAGAAGATTCCATTTTCATTCAAGATGCCATTGATGCAGGCTTGAATTGTCGCTATTTCCCAGTAGAAGTGTTGGAAAATAAAGGAGCAACAACCGCTACCACTCGCTTGCACGATGAAAAAGTGATCATGGCCGAAGGAGCCTATCTCTATCGATGCTATCGTTCGACTATGTATTTGAGGTCAGTTGTTATTTCGTGGCGCATGCATAGGCGACACGGTGTGTCATTCTTTTATGCTTTGAAGAATTTCTTGAAAGGTATCAAAAAGATGAGAGAGTTATCGGGCAAATAACTTATTGCCTTATTTTTCTTAAATTACATTTCTCATTTGGCTTTTTGTATATTTCTTGCTTATTTTTCTTAAATGTACCGAAATAGTTTTGTTTTCTACTAAATAATTGTGTAAAAGGCATGCTGTCTTCTTAATTTGTTGTACCTTTGCAGTCCGAAAAGAGAGTACTCATGTCTTTCCCTATTTTTAAATGATAAGGCTAAGGCTTTTGTAAATTCTTTTTGGTACTTGTCGGTATTTGACAATAAGTGGTTAGAGAAAGTAGATTAAATTAAATAATTCAAGATAAAATTATGGCAAAAAAAGCATTATTGATGATTTTGGACGGTTGGGGCTTAGGTCCACGTGACAAAAGTAATGCGATATACAGCACCCCAACGCCCTATTGGGACAGCTTGTTGAACACCTATCCCAACAGCCATTTGCTGGCTTGTGGTGAAGATGTGGGTTTGCCTGATGGACAAATGGGCAACAGCGAAGTTGGGCATTTGAACATTGGCGGCGGTCGTGTCGTTTATCAAGACCTTGTGAAAATCAACAAATCGATTGGCGACGGTTCTATCAGAAAAAATCCTGAGATCGTTTCGGCCTACAGCTATGCACAAAAGACCGGCAAAGGGCTTCACATCATGGGATTGACTTCTGATGGTGGCGTGCACAGCTCGCTCGACCATTTGTTTGCTCTTTGCGACATTGCCAAGGAATATGGTCTTGAAAAAGTGTTCTTGCACTGTTTCATGGATGGTCGTGACACCGATCCGCAAAGCGGAAAAGGTTTCATTGCCCGAGTTGAGGAGCATTGCTCCAAGAGTGCGGGAGTGGTATCGACTGTGACAGGCCGCTACTATGCCATGGATCGCGACAAGCGATGGGATCGCATCAAGCAAGCCTACGATCAGCTTGTGAATGGCGAGGGTAAGCAAAGTCGCAACATGGTTCAAGCCATTCAAGAATCGTATGATGAAGATGTTACCGATGAGTTTATCAAGCCCATTGTGAACTCAACTGTTGACGGTCGCATTAAAGATGGTGATGTTATCATTTTCTTTAACTACCGCAACGATCGTGCTAAGGAAATCACCACGGTGCTTTCGCAACAAGACATGCCCGAGGAAGGCATGCACACGCTCAATGATTTACAATTCTACTGCATGACCCCCTATGATCCCACATTCAAGAATGTGCATGTGATATTCAAGAAAGAGAATGTGCAGAACACGCTTGGTGAATATTTGAGTGGAAAAGGATTGAAGCAGTTGCACATTGCCGAAACCGAGAAATATGCTCACGTTACTTTCTTTTTCAATGGTGGTCGTGAAGCTCCCTATGAGGGTGAAGACCGCATTTTGGTGCCATCGCCCAAAGTTGCCACCTACGACTTGAAACCGGAGATGAGTGCCTATGAAGTAAAAGACAAGTTGGTAACCGCCATTGGCGAAAACAAATATGATTTCATCGTGGTGAATTATGCCAACGGCGACATGGTAGGGCATACTGGCATTTACGCCGCCATTCAAAAGGCTGTGGTGGCTATTGATGATTGTGTGAAACAAACCGTCGAAGCCGCTAAAGCTGCCGACTACGAGGTTATTATCATTGCCGACCACGGCAATGCCGACCATGCAGTGAACGAAGACGGAACACCCAATACCGCCCACTCTCTGCACCCGGTTCCATTTGTGTATGTGACCGGCAACAAAGATGCTAAAGTTGAATGTGGTCGCTTGGCCGATGTGGCTCCTTCTATCTTGAAAATCATGGGACTTGAGCAACCGGCCGACATGACAGGCAAGTGTCTTATAACCGAACAACAATAATCTATTTCATATACTCGTTTTATTGCGACGGCTTCGCGTAATGTTTTACGTGGAGCCGTTTTTATTTCGAGAGATTAAAGCACGGTTTTTGAGTTTTTGTCGTTTTTTTGACAAAAGATGGAATTATTGCTTTTTAGATATTTTGGAGGCTTGCAATTGCTTTTTTATGATGAACTTTTAGTAAGTTTTTGGTGAGTTTTTGTTTTTGGTTTTGAAATTAATGTTTTGTTATAAAATAGGTATTGATAAATTTTTGTAACTTCGTAGTTTATAAATACATTTTTAAACAGACAATCTTTTAAAGTATAATAATTATGATGAGATTTTTTAAGAAAATATTCTTTACATGCTTGCTTGCCGGGGCGTTTCATGCTTCGTTGCTGGCAGAGCATGTGGTGATCATGGCTGTTAACGACACACATAGCCAAATCGACCCTGCTAAAGACGGAAAAGGCGGACTGTTGCGCCGTCGTGCAATTTATGACAAAATTCGGCGCGAAAACAAGAATACCGTGCTTGTTCATGCCGGCGACGCTGTGCAAGGAACCAACTATTTTTCGCTTTTTGGCGGAGAGGTGGAATTTGCTTTGATGGACTCCTTGAACTACGACATGGTTATTTTGGGAAATCATGAGTTTGACAATGGCATCGACAGTTTGGCATTCTATTACAATCGATTAAATGCAGTGAAACTATCGGCCAACTACGACTTGAGCGCAACTCCGTTAAAAGGTTTTCACCCCTATCATGTGAAAGCTTATGGCAACAAGCGTGTGGGCTTTTTCGGTCTTGGAGTTAATCCGGTGGGCATGGTTTCAGATGGCAGGTATCCGGGGCTTCGTCACATCGATGCGGCAAGTGTGGCCGATGCCACTGCAAAATATTTAAAAGAAATTCAAAAAGTCGACTATGTAGTCATGGTGTCGCACATTGGTTATAGCTCAATGGTGCCCGAAGACCCCAACGACTCGCTCATTGTTGCTAAAAGTCACTACATCGATATGGTGATAGGCGGACACACGCACACGGTGATACAACCAAATTCGCCCCGGTCGCTTGTAAAAAATGCCGATGGCAAAATTGTCACAATCGGGCAAAATGGCAAGTCGGGAAAGTTGGTTGGAGTTTATGAGCTCGACCTCGAAACGGGCGAAGTGGTTTATCGACACATTCCTGTTGATGCGTCATGGGACGAAGCGACCAAAGCCTATCCGGCAATGCGGCAATGGTTGAGCCGCTACAAGCATGCCGTTGATTCGCTCGAAAACAATCCGGTGGGTACTTCGGCACGATTTATGAAAAACACGAGCAATGCATCGATGAACTGGCTTACCGATGCAGTCATGGACATTATCCCCACATTATATAAAGGCAAAATTGACTGTTGCATCATGAACAGCGGAGGCATCAGAACCGATATGCCCAAAGGGGTTGTGACCGAAGGAATACTTGAATCGATGTTTCCTTTTGACAACCGTTTTGTGGTTATCGAAATCACCGGTCAAGATTTGCTCGATGCTTTTCATGTCATGGCCTATCGTGATGGCGATGCGGTGAGCAGGCAATTGAGTATCACCTACAATGAACAAAGAAACATCACATCGGCAAAACTCAATGGCAAGAACATCAAACCTGGTAAGCTCTACACGGTTGTTACTGTGGATTTCCTTGCCAATGGTGGCGATCACCTTGTATCGTTTAAAAAGGGAAAACGTCTCTTTGTTGACGACCAAAAATATTGCAATCACATGCTGAATCATGTGAAAAGTCTTTCGGCCAAAGGCAAACTGATCGATGCAACAGACGAAAAACGAATGAGGAGACAATAATATTTTATTTAAGACAAATGATATCATTGACGAGGAAAGTTTTGCCGTTGGCACTTGTTGTGTTGCTCTGCTTTGCAACGGCAAAAGTTGATGCAAAACGACAACCAAACCTTTTGTCGAAAGTTGACAAGAAGGCAATGAACTCATGGGTGAATAAGACATTTAATGCAATGACACCCGATGAACGCATTGCACAACTGTTTGTCATGTCGGTAGATCCGCGTGCCAAGAATGTTGATGCCACGGTGAAAAAGCTGGTGAGCGAAAACAAGGTTGGCGGCCTCATTTATAGCCAAAGCGACATCAAGTCGCAAGCTGAGGTGACCAATTTGGCACAGTCGCTGACACAAGTGCCTTTAATGATCACCCTTGATGCCGAGTGGGGGCTTTCTATGCGTCTTGATGATGCTCCCAAGTTTCCGCACAATCTCTGTTTGGGTGCCATCGGCGATGATCTGTTGTTCTATCAGTATGGGCTTGAAATCGCCCGAGAATGCCGCCGAGTGGGCGTGAATGTTAATTTTGCCCCTGTGCTCGATGTCATTGATCGGGTGAACACCGTTTTGGGAACTCGTGCCTATGGATCTGATCCCGAAACTGTTGCTCGTCATGGCATAGCCTTTGCCCGAGGTTTGGAAGACGGAGGAGTACTTTCGGTGGCTAAGCATTTTCCCGGACATGGCTCTACAATGGCCGATTCGCACAAAACATTGCCAATTGTCGACAAATCGATGAAAGAGTTATCACTTTATGATTTTGTGCCATTTCGTCGCTATATCGATGCCGGTTTGGGAGCAACTTTAACTGCTCATCTCTATATCCCGGCTATTGACAAGGAAAAAATTCCGGGAACAATGTCTAAAAAATATGTGACCGGGTTGTTGCAAAATAAAATGGGTTTTCAAGGCCTTATTTTCACCGATGCCCTTAACATGGAAGGGGCTAAGGCGGTCAAAGGTTCGGTTTGTGTGAATGCCTTGTTGGCCGGCAACGATGTCTTGCTCATGCCTTTGCAGGTCGAGAGCGAGTTGCAAGCCATCAAGGAAGCCGTTTCCCGGGGCAAACTAAAACAAAAGGTGATTGACGAACGCTGTAAAAAAATTCTTCGCTATAAGTATGCATTGGGTTTGAACACAGCTCAACACGTCAATATGACCAACATTGTGAGTGATGTGAATGCACCACATGCCGATGTGCTCAAACGCCAAATGACGGCAAATTCAATCACGGTAATGCGCAACGAGAAGAATATTTTGCCAATCCGCAATTTAGCCGCCCGTCACATTGCTGTTGTCACAATGGGCAATGATAATGACTTGGAATCTGTGTTTCAGCGTCGTTGTGCCAACTATGCCGAAACCGATGCTTTTGTTTTCAATGCCCAAAAATCGGCGACAGAGCTTGAAAGAAAATTAAAAGATGGTGCTTACAATGTTATCATCATTTCGATTGCAAAAGACAATCCTGCCTATGTGAAGGCTGCCAAATATATTGCAAGTCATTTTAGGAATGTGATAGTTGCAATCATGGCCAATCCCGAGAAGCTCGATCGATATGGAACATTGCTGGCCGATACCTATGTTACCGCTTCTTTGCTGGCATACGATAATTCAACCGTTAGTGAGGACTATTTGGCGCAAACTATTTTTGGCGGTAATGCAGCCAAAGGCATTTTGCCCATTGATGTGAAAACCGGGAAGAAGGGGGGAGAACTCAAGGCCGGAACGGGAATACACTACAAAGCCGATCGATTGGGCTACACCATTCCTGCCGAAGTGGGATTTAGTCACATTCTTGCGGCAAAGATCGACTCCATTTGCAACTATGGTGTTCAACAACATGCCTTCCCGGGGTGTCAAGTGGTGGTGGCACGCCATGGCAAGGTAATCTATAACCGAGCCTTTGGCGAGATTGCCTATGGAACAGATATTCCGGTCACAGTCAACACGCTTTTTGGACTTGCGTCGGTGTCAAAGGCAACCGGCACGTTGAGTTGTGTGATGAAACTGTATGACGATGGTAAGTTCAAACTCGAAGACAAAGCCGGTGATTTCATTTCGGACATGAAAGCTGCCACCGACAAGGCACACATCACTTTTCGCGATTTGCTTTATCACGAAACCGGCATGCCGCCATCGTTGAGCATGTGGGAGATGATGTATGACAAGAGCACCTATTCGGGTGCGCTTATTACCGGTGTCCCCGACAATTTGCACACCATTAAGATTATGAACGGAGCATACGGGCACAAACATGCCAAATTGCGAACCGATATTCTCTCAACCACAAAAACCGACAAATTTAACATTCCTATCGCCAATGGTATTTGGGGTGGAAAAATCACTTACGACTCCATCATGAAGCGCATCTACAACCAGCCGTTGGGTGAAAAGCGATATTTGTACAGTTGCTTGAACTTTTGCTTGCTTGCCAATGCGGTTGAGAGTATATCGGGGTTGCCACTCAACTACTATGCCAATAACAACATTTTTGCACCTTTGGGAGCTTATCACACCATGTATCGTCCCTTAACCAAGTTTGCCGAGTCGGAGATCGCTTACACCGAACAGGACACCTATTTGCGCCGGCAACACATTCATGGCTATGTGCACGATGAGGTTGCCGCTTTCTCGGGAGGCGTGCAAGGCAATGCCGGTTTGTTCTCCAATGCCAACGACTTGGCTAAACTTCTTCAAATGTGGTTGAACGGTGGCACCTATGGCGGGCAGCGGTTCTACAAAGTTTCAACCGTCGAGACTTTCACCACGCAAAAGAGCCCTAATTCACATCGCGGACTTGGTTTCGACAAACCTGTGGTGAGCAACCCCGATGCCTCTTCGACTTGCCCCGAGGCATCACCCGAAACATTTGGGCACACCGGTTTCACGGGAACATGTTTTTGGGTTGACCCGAAGAACGACATGATTTATGTGTTTTTGAGCAACCGTGTGAGCCCCACTCGCAACAATCCCAACTTTGGACGTGTGAGTGCACGCTCTCACATTCAATCATTGCTCTACAAGTTGATTGTGAAATAAAAATAGTGTTAACCATGGAATGTGTGCCAAAAAAATTGATTACTTTTGGCACATGTTTTTTTTAAAATATAATCTGAAATGAAGAAAATGACATTGATTTTATCGGTCGCAATTGCCACGTTGAGTGCTTGGGCCGGTGATTATACAGTGAAAATCAATTTTGCCGACAAGTCGTTGAACGGACAAAAGGTTTATCTCACCGATTATGATTCGGGCGACACCTTGGCCACAAGCACCGTAAAGGGCAAAGTGGCTGTGATTAAGGGTAAGACACAACAGTCTTTTTATTCTCGTTTAATTATTGCCGGTCAGCGTTGTGGTTTTATCGTTGAAGACGGAAAAATCAATATCGACTGGAAAAGTCGTGTGGCAACCTCTCCGTTGAACAACCGTTTAGAAATACTTGCCGAAAATATCGATAAGATTGAAGATGAAGAGACGGCGGCCACACTCTTTTATCAGGCCTATGAAGAAAACAAAAACAATGGCATTGGTCCTTGGGCTTTCTACAATTACTTGATGTGCAAACCTCTCACGCTCGACATGCTCAATGCCGAGCTTGCCAAGGTGCCCGAACACTATCAGAGTTTAGTGCGCATTCAAAACGCAATAAGCAACGTAAAGGCGCAAGACATGACCAAAGAAGGCAAAATGTTTACCGATTTTGAAGTAACAGGCGACGATGGAAAGCCCTATAAATTGAGTGATTTTGTGGGAAAAGGCAGTTACACCTTGGTTGACTTTTGGGCAAGTTGGTGTGGCCCGTGCCGTCGTGAAATGCCAAACATCAAGGCACTTTACAGCCAATATAATGGTAATGGCATGAATTTCCTCGGTGTTGCCGTTTGGGACGCTCCTGCCGACACTCGGAAGGCAATGAAACAAATGCAACTCCCTTGGCCGGTGATTGTGGGCAATCAAAAATTGGACGTGCCAACCAAACTTTATGGCATCATGGGCATTCCTCACATCATCATTTTCGATCCGCAAGGGCGCATTGTTTCTCGTGGTTTGCAAGGCAAGGAACTTGCCGACAAAGTGAATGAATTGATGGCAAAATAAGGTGACTTTAAATCGTAAGAAAGAGGGGAATTTCAAAAACGAAATTCCCCTCTTTCTTAAGTGTTATTAAAAGTAATAAGTGCAAAGTTATAAGCCCGAAAACTATCGTCTTAACTCCTTCAACTCCTGAAAAGAAAGAACTCCTTTTTCTTACTTCTGTTTTTTTCGTGGAAGTACATTGATTTTCAGTTTTGAATAGGCTCTGTCGCATTTGGCTTTTGCTTCGTCAACGCTGTTGGCTGTGGCAAGGATAACTCCCATGCGTCGATGACCGGCAATTTCGGGTTTCCCGAAAATCCTGATTTGAACTCCCTCTTCTTCCATAGCTTTGTCTACGTCGTCAAATTCTACCCTGTTGGTGTCGCCTTCAACAACAATGGCTTTACTGGCCGATGGACCGTAGAACCTGATGCCGGGAACAGGCAATCCCATGAGAGCACGAGCATGAAGGGCAAATTCGCTCATATCTTGCGAAATCATGGTCACCATGCCGGTGTCGTGCGGACGTGGTGAAACTTCGCTGAAAATCACTTCATCGCCTTTGATGAACATTTCCACGCCAAAGATGCCATAGCCTCCAAGGGCATCGGTTACTTTCTTGGCAATTTCGTGCGCCTTTTCAATGGCAGTGCCACTCATGGCTTGTGGTTGCCAGCTGTAGCGGTAGTCGCCGGCGACTTGAATGTGCCCAACCGGTTCGCAAAATTGCGTGCCTGCCACATTGCGCACCGTGAGCATGGTGATTTCATAGTCAAAATCAACAAAGCCTTCTACAATCACTCGTCCTGCTCCGGCACGGCCGCCTTCCTGCGAAATGTGCCAAGCCTTGTCGATGTCGGCCACACTTTTAATGGTGCTTTGTCCATGCCCCGAACTGCTCATGATGGGCTTTACAACACATGGAATGCCAATGGCGTCTATGGCAACTCTGAACTCTGCTTCGGTAGAGGCAAAACGGTAGGGCGAGGTTTTCACTCCCAGTTGCTCGGCTGCTAAGCGACGAATGCCTTCACGGTTCATTGTCAAGAAAGCGGCATTGGCTGTTGGAGTTACGTTGAACCCTTCTTTTTCCAACTCTACAAGGGTGGGAGTGGCAATTGCTTCAACCTCCGGAATGATGTGGTTGGGACGTTCGTTTTCAATAACTTCACGCAAAGCTTTGCCATCGAGCATGTTCAACACATGCTTGCGTTGAGCCACTTGCATGGCGGGTGCACCGTCGTAGCGATCGCATGCCACAACTTCAACTCCGAGTCTTTGCAGTTCAATGGCAACTTCTTTTCCCAGTTCGCCACTGCCCAGCAAAAGTGCCTTTCGACCAATTTCTGTACCGATAGAACCAATTTTTGTCATGGGAAATGTTTTTTAATTTTACCCTACAAAGTTACTGTTTTTTCTCATTAATCGATGCAAAATGTTCCGAAAATTGATGCGATTTCAGCACAGTGTTTTTGTTGCAAATTCTAAGTGTTGTTTGTTTTATTGATAAATGTATTTTGCGGTTAAGTGCTTAATTGCTAACTTTGCCCATCAAAATTAACGCATGACAATAAAATCAATGACACGCATATTATCAATTCTATTGGTATTATTATTTTCAGTATCTTCTGTTGGAAGCGCAGTGCACGCAATAAAGGCTTATGACGACGAAGACCTCGACCCGGCGTTGCGCATGCCGGTGCGTCGCCTTCACCCCGAACGTCGGGCGACCTTGCAAAGCAAAGCGAAGCTGAAAGAAGAAAAACGCAAGTCGAAGCAGGCAAAGAAAACAAAAGAAACTCTGAACCGCGAAGAACGGTTGGCCAAGGCGGCTGCCGAAAAACGTGGCGAGCAATATGTTTCGCCCGAAAAACGTGCCGCGGCAAGGGCAACCGAAAAAGCGCATCTCGACTCGCTCTTGGCAGTTGAATACACCACACCGGTTTATTCCTATGAGCAACGCATGGTGTGGAAGAATGAACCCATTGTTGAAACCACCGGCGAACTTCTTCCGTTTTTCAACCGTTCTAAGGAAGCCGGCTTGGTACTTTATTTACCCAATGGTGTAACGCTCACCAACGACAACAACGACTTGTTTTTCTATTTCTATGCCGAGGGAGCAAAACCGCAAGAATTGAGGTTGAGATCGCAATATTTTGCCGATGACCCTTTGGCAATTGAGCGGTTGCAATTCACAATCGATGGTTTTAATTATTACTTCAAGCCCGGCAAAGTAGAGCGTGGAAAGAAGGGGGCAAAAATGTTTTGGGAAACGTCTGACGATAAATTGTCAAGTTCCGACAAAGATTTGGTCTATGCCTTGGCTCATTGCAAAAAATGGGCAAGACTCACATACATAGGAGCAAATGGATTCAACCATGTGCGCAAATTAACCAAGAGCCAAATTCAAAATTTCTATCACACGCTTCAACTCTACCGTTTGCTTGGAGGGCAGTTATAATTTTGATGAAAGGAATTGTCACAAAGAACACGGGCAGCTGGTATCTTGTTCGCACTGCCGAACGAGAGCTGATAAACTGCAAAATCAAAGGAAATTTTCGGCTCAAAGGTTTCAGGTGTACCAATCCGGTTGCAGTGGGCGATGTGGTTGAAGTAGACTGCAAGCCCGATGGCACCGGCTTTATTGTGAAGATTGATGAACGCAAAAATTTCATCATCAGACGTGCAAGCAACCTCTCAAAGGAATTTCAAATTATTGCCGCCAATCTCGATCAGGCAGTATTGGTTGTTTCTCTGTTCAACCCCGAAACCAGCACCACTTTCATCGACCGTTTTTTGGCCACAGCCGAAGCCTACGCTGTGCCTGCTCTTGTCGCAATCAACAAGATAGATTTATTGACTGCCGACGACGATCGCAACTATCTCGATGCCATGGCCTGTCTCTATGAAAGCATCGGCTACCAAGTGGTGAAACTGTCGACTGCGACAAGAGAAGGCATTGATGTTTTGCGTGATTATCTGCAAGGCAAAACAAGTCTGCTGAGTGGTAATAGTGGAGTAGGCAAAACCTCGATCATCAACCTTTTGGTTCCCGATGCTCATTTGCGAGTAGGAGCGATAAGCGACGTCCATCACACGGGTATGCACACCACCACATTCAGTGAAATGCTCGATTTACCGCAAGGAGGCGCCATTATCGACACTCCGGGAGTAAAAGGATTTGGAACAATCGATTTTGAAAAAGGACAAGTCGCCCACTATTTTCCCGAAATCTTCAAAATCTCGGCCAACTGTCGTTACAACAACTGCACTCACATGCACGAACCGGGTTGTGCCGTGTTGCAAGCTGTTGAAGATAGGTTGGTGAGCGAATCGCGATATGCAAGCTATTTGAGTATTATCGATGATAGCACCGATGATAAATACCGAAAACCATTTTGAAACCTCATTAATACCTTGAATTTTATATCTTGAATGGCGATATGAACAAAATGTTTCCGAAATGATTTCGTAAAGTTTTTTGCAATATACTTGGTTTGATTGAGAATAATTTGTTACTTTTGTAAAATTTTGGAGTAAAATGGCTTCGAACTTACAAGATACTCTGTCGCGCATTGTCAACAAAAGTAACATTTTGCTTGAAAAATACGATTTGCTCAAAGGCGAAAAAGAGGAACTTGAAGTGAATGTGCAATTACTTAAAGAAGAGTTAGACAAGTTGCGCAAGGAAAATGAAAAATTGCGTGCCGACAATAACTACTTGACCATGGCCCGAAACATAGCCCCCGATCAAGAAAAAGTTGCACAGGCTCGAAGCATGATCTCCTCATTAGTGCGGGATATCGATAAGTGCATCTCTCAATTGAATGAATGATGCGATGGCAACTGATAAAAAGATAAATATAACGATAAGGCTGTCCGATGCTAAGCCCATTCCGCTCAGCATCAGTCCTGAAGATGAACCTCAATATCGAGAGGCTGAAAAACTTGTCAACACCTTGTGGAACAAGTGGAGAGAACGTTTTCGGGACACCGACTCCAACGAGGAGGTGATGGCGAGGGTTGCCTTTCAGTTTGCACGGCTCTATGCCAAGGCACAGCGTGCGACCGATTCGACTAACGATTTTTTGATCGATTTCGAAAAAAAACTCGACGAAATCGTCATTAAAATATAAGTTCTTGTCGTTTTGTGGCAAAAAAACAGCGTGTTTTGTGCCATTGAACGAAAGATAGGTTTAATTTATAATTTTTTTTGAAGGTTCCTGCACTTCATTGTTTCGTTTTCTGTCACATTGTGGCGAGAGTGAAATTGTGAATGTGTTTTTTTTATATATAATTCTATATTTTAACTAATGAATACAGTATTAGTAGTATGCATCGCAGTTGTTGCACTCATTGTGGGTGCTGTCGCTGCTCTCATGGTATCTCGAAAGAATGCCAAATCACATGCCAATTCAATTATTGAAAAGGCTAAACTTGAAGCCGAAGTTCTTAAAAACAATGAAGTCATCAAAGGAAAGGAAGCCGGGCTTGCCATCAAAAGCGAAGCCGAGAAGGTTGCCAATGCCCGCGAAGCCAAAGCGCAAGCAATGGAGGCTAAAATCAAGCAACGTGAAATTCAACTAAATCAGCAACAATCTGAATTACAACGCAAGAAGTCTGAAACCGACAGGCAAAGAGACGAGGTGGAGAAAACACGTGCCATGCTCGAAAATCGTGAAGCCATGATTGACGACCGCAAGAAAGACCTCGACAAGCTCGAAAAAAGCGTGCGCGACACCTTGGAACACGTGAGTGGACTCTCGGCCGACGAAGCGAAGGAAAAACTCGTTGAGGCGTTGAAAGACGAGGCTAAAACATCGGCACAATCCTACATCAACGACATCATGGACGATGCCAAGCTCACAGCCAATAAAGAGGCTAAGCGCATCATTGTCGAAACAATACAGCGTGTTGCCACCGAAACCGCCATTGAAAATGCGGTAACAGTATTCCACATCGACAACGACGACATCAAGGGGCGCATCATTGGCCGTGAAGGACGCAACATCAGGGCATTGGAAGCCGCCACAGGGGTTGAAATCATTGTCGATGATACACCCGAAGCCATTGTGCTTTCATGTTTCGACCCGGTTCGTCGCGAAATAGCCCGCTTGGCACTTCATCAGCTCGTGGGCGACGGACGCATACACCCGGCTCGCATCGAAGAAGTAGTGAACAAGGTGAGAAAACAGATTGAAGATGAAATTATCGAAACCGGCAAGCGCACGGCAATCGACTTGGGCATTCATGGCTTGCATCCGGAGCTCATACGCCTCATTGGCAAGATGAAATACCGCTCGAGCTATGGCCAAAACTTGTTGCAACACTCTCGTGAAACAGCCAACCTTTGTGCCATCATGGCAAGCGAACTCGGGTTGAACCCCAAGAAAGCACGTCGTGCCGGTCTGCTTCACGACATTGGCAAGGTGCCCGATGATGAACCGGAGTTGCCACACGCATTGCTTGGCATGAAGCTCGCCGAGAAATTCAAAGAGAAACCCGACGTTTGCAATGCAATTGGTGCTCACCACGACGAAGAGGAAGCGACAAGCATGTATGCTCCAATTGTTCAAGTGTGTGATGCTATTTCGGGTGCTCGTCCGGGTGCCCGTCGCGAAGTGGTCGAAGCCTATATTAAGCGTCTCAACGACCTTGAACGATTGGCTCTCGCTTATCCCGGAGTACTTAAAACCTATGCAATTCAAGCCGGTAGAGAGTTGCGTGTGATTGTGGGTGCCGACAAGATTAGCGATGCCGAAACCGAAAAACTCAGCAATGAGATTGCGCAGAAGATACAAGATGAAATGACCTATCCGGGACAGGTGCGCATCACCGTCATTCGTGAAACTCGTGCCGTTAGCTACGCTAAATAATTTTTATCAAGTAGCATGAACGAATTGGATAAAGAACAAAATCTACAGTCATCATCGTCTACTGCGGTAAAGCAGGTGCAGTCGAAGTGTCTCACATGCAGCGATTGCACTTGCGAAGGCTGTCATGGCGATGCTCGTTGCAACCTGCATGCCACCGACTGGCTCGCCGATATTCCCGGAGACATCGACAGAGACATTGTGGAAGTGCATTTCAAGAACACTCGCAAGGGATTTTACCGCAATAGCACGCATTTGCCGCTCAATGTGGGCGACATGGTTGCTGTTGAGGCGCAATCGGGGCACGACATCGGACGAGTGTCTATGATGGGACGCTTGGTGAGGTTGCAGATGAAAAAGGCCAAGTTGAAGCCCGACTATGAAATATTGCGAGTTTTTCGCAAGGCTAAACCTGCCGATTTAGAACACTTTCAGGCCGCTAAAGCGAAAGAAGTGGACACCATGATACGTTCACGCAAGATTGCCGCCGACCTGAAATTGAAAATGAAAATTGGCGATGTAGAATATCAAGGCGATGGCAGCAAAGCCATCTTCTACTATATTGCCGATGAGCGTGTCGATTTTCGTCAGCTCATCAAGGTTTTGGCCGATGTGTTCAAAATACGCATAGAGATGAAGCAGATAGGTGCTCGTCAAGAGGCCGGACGCATTGGAGGCATTGGCCCCTGCGGTCGTCCATTGTGTTGTGCAGGTTGGATGACCAACTTTGTGTCGGTTTCGACAAGTGCGGCTCGCTACCAAGACATTTCTTTAAACCCTCAAAAGTTGGCCGGACAGTGTGCCAAGCTCAAGTGTTGCATCAACTTTGAGGTTGACAGCTATGTTGAGGCTTCCAAGAAAATGCCTTCGCGCGATGTCGTTCTTGAAACAAAAGACAACACCTATTATCACTTTAAGACCGACTTGTTTAAGAAAGAAATCACCTATTCGACCGACAAGAATATTCCGGCTAACCTTGTAACCCTTTCTTCGGAACGAGTGTTTGAGGTGATTGCGCTGAACAAGAATGGCGTGAAACCCGATAAATTGAGCCTCGATGCCGAAAAAGGCAAAGCCGAGGTTAAAGCCTTTGGCGACATTCTCGGGCAAGACAGCATTAAGCGTTTCGACAAGCAAAAGAAGAAAAAAAATAAGCCTGCACGCAACGACAAAGGCGATAATGCCCTTCGCAACCAAGGTGGTCAGGACAATAATGGAGGTGAAGAACGCAAATGCCGGCCACAGACACGCACACAAGGCGAAAATCGTCAAAGGCAAAACAGCAATGGTGATCGCCAACGTCGTTTTGCACAAGAGAGAGGCAATGGCAATGCAGGTGCAAAGCCTTCGCAAGGTCGGGCTCCACAAGCCTCACAGCAACGTCGTCAGCCACGAGGCAATGGCAACCGCAGGCAACAACAAGGCAACAACAATGCTCCAAGGCAAGAAAATCATAACGACGGCAACGAGCAGCAATAACCGTTTTTGGGCAATGTGCATGATGGTTGCTATCGTGGCATGTTTGGGTGCATGTTCGCCTGAACACACTTCACATAGCGACCAACGCAGTGTGCCAAAAAGCGGCTGGTTGGCCGAAACGCCAATCTATTTTTATCCCGAGTATGGCGACTCGACTTTGACCTATGATGTGATACTCACCATTCGTTACACAACCGGCTATCAATTTAAAAATTTAAATCTTGTAGTGGATTTTGTGAGCGACAAGCACAAGGTTATGCGTCGACGCATTAATTTTGTCATGGCCGATGATTTCGGCAATTGGCAGGGTAGTGGTTTTGGCTCTATTTATCAGTTAAGTACTGTTGTGATTTCCGGCATTAAACCGCAAGATTTGCACAGTGTTGTCGTTTGGCCTGCAATGGAGGGTTGCAAGCGTGTTCAGGGGCTTTCTGATATTGGAATTATCGTTTCGCCGTCAAAATAGAGAGAAACGCATTTCAACGATAAACCCCAATCGGTCATTAGAGTCCGCACTGATTTTGTTTGAATGTTGAACAAATTGGTTGTCTTTTTTTTGAAGACGTAGTGGGCTGCATCTTCAAAAAACGGCAACCAAGATGCCGGCAAGCAGACAAAAGCAGTCGGGAAGCACGCGCTGAACCGCTCATTGTAAACCTTAGCGGTCTAATGACCGATTTGGGTTGAATAACAAACGAGGAGAATTTGTCGCAATTCGACAAAATTCTCCTCTCGTTTTTTTGTTGGCTTTATCTGTAATAAAAACTTTTACATTGTTATTTTTCAAGTTGTTTTTGTTCTTTAAATGTCACAAAACGGTTGTATATATAGTTGGCAATCGTGTAGAAACCCATAGCAACCACCATTGTGATGTTTTGCCCGGCTTTGGCCATCGGGAAAAAGGGAATAACGTCTTGTGGTAGCGATTTCCAATCGAGACCTTCGAGCAAGAACCAGCTCACCATAATTTGCAGACCGTAACATAGCATGTAGCCCACGACAAACAAGGCTGCCTCTCGTCCAATGTTGTTGTGAGCCTTGAACACCCATGTGCGGTTCCACACAAAACTGTTTATCACGCCCAAAACATAGGCGATGGCGTTGCTTATACCGTAAGAAAACTCTATGCACGTGTTCAGAAACCAAAATGAGATGAGAGTGACAAGTGTATTGAGAATGCCAACGACTGCATACTTGATGAGTTGTTTAAACGTCTTGTGGCTTTCGGCTTTGTTTTGTATCATAATCGTTTTACTTGCACAGGTTTCCTGTGAGATTTGGTTTGAAGAAAACGGCTTGGAGCGGTTGTCTTTTGTTTTGTTGCACAGCTATCGGCATCAGTTTTTTAAAGAAGGGAAACCCCAATTGTTTTTTACGGCGAGAAAGCGAATGACGACGATGCACAGTGCACAGACAATTTGCTGTATCACGCTCGAAGCACCCAGCAGACCTGCCACCCAATAGATGGTGCCGCCTGCAATGCAGGCCGTGGCATAAATTTCTTTGCGGAACACAAGTGGCTCTTCGTTGATGAACACATCGCGCAACACGCCACCCATGGCACCGGTAACGGTGCCCATGATGATGGCCACCCACATGGGGAACCCCTCTACCAGCGACTTGTAGATGCCTATGTCGACAAACAATCCAAGCCCGACAGCATCGAAGATGTAGAATGTGCCTTCAATCCTCACAAGATATTTTTTCAGCATAATCACCATACCGAGACCTACGATTGTCGTAATCACAAACCAAGGGTCGAGCATCCAAAAGGGGCTGATTTTTAAGAACAGGTCACGCATGGTGCCACCGCCAAATGCAGTGAGAAAACCGATGATATAGGCTCCAAACCAGTCAAATTTCTTGGCCGCAGCCAAGCGTACACCGCTGATTGAGTAAAAGAGTGTAGCAAGGATTTCGAGACAATACTCGAATGACCCCATCATTTGCTCAAAACCTGATTGTACTTCCATTGTTCTTTATTAAAAAAGGGTTTTCTCATCATTTTTTCGCAAATTTAGTCATTTTTTTCATTTTCTACCTGTTAATTTCTATATTTGCTTGTGAAATAATTGATGATGTCAATGAAAACAGCAGATAAATATCTAAGAATATTTCTTTTAGCTTTACTTGTCGGTATGGCTTCACACGTCGATGCCGCCCGGCTCTATCGTGGCAATGGCAATTTCTATGCCGACATTCTCTACACTTTCGACGGCAAGTATCTCTATCGAGGCAACAGCAATTACAGTGGCGATATTCTTTACACTTGGGATGGTAAGTATGTGTACGAAAGGCGTAGCACTTTTTTTAGCGACATTTTGTTCACTTGGGACGGTAAGCATGTGTATGAAGGGCGTAGCACTTTCTACAGCGACATTCTTTACACCTTCGATGGCAAGTATCTCTATCGAGGGAGTAATACTTTTTTCTCCGATGTGATTTTAACGATAGCCAACAAGCATGTCTATTTAGGGCGCAGCACATTTCACAACGACATTCTTTACACGATTTCAGGAAAAATGCCAATACCGGTTTTGCTTGTCGTTATTTGACAAATGGTGCCAAGTTTCAAGAAGTTTAGAGATTGAAAGCGAAGAATAAGAATACTTTCATGTTTTGAGGCATGGAAACTGCTCCATTTGCTGTTTCCGTTGAGATATTATGTCTTGGGAGGTGAATTATTGTTTTGTGGTTCCAGCCCCAGTTCCTTGGCTTTTTGCAACATGAAGTTGTAGGCCTCTTCTCTGTTGTTTTTAATCATGCCGTCGAGAATGGCATCTTTAATGGCGTCCTTGATGTCGCCCACGGGCTTTGAAGGGGCAAGACCAAAGATTTGCATGATTTCGCCACCATCGATGGGAGGTTGAAAATTTCTGATTCGGTCTTTTTCTTCAATATCCACGATTTTTTGTTTCACCAAGAGGAAATTTTCTTTAAATCTTTTCACTTTCTCTTGGTTTTTCGAGGTGATGTCGGCACTGCACAGTTGCATCAGGTCGTCGATGTCGTCGCCGGCATCAAAAAGCATGCGGCGCACGGCCGAGTCGGTGACCTCTTCTTCAACGAGAGCAATGGGGCGCATGTGAAGTCCCACCAGCTTTTTCACATATTTCATGTGTTCATTGAGCGGAAGTCGCATTTTTGAAAATATTTTCGGCACCATTTTTTCGCCAATGAAATTGTGGTTGTGGAAAGTCCAGCCCAATTTGTCGTCCCAGCGTTTACAAGCGGCTTTGCCTATGTCGTGCATAATGGCAGCCCAGCGCAACCATTCGTTGTTGCTCATTTCGGCTACATTGTCGAGCACTTGCATGGTGTGCTTGAAATTGTCTTTGTGTGCACGGCCGTTCACGCTTTCCACTCCTTTGAGAGCAACAAGTTCGGGAAAGATGATGGGTAGTAATCTGCAATTGTCAAGCATGAAAAAGCCTCGCGACGGCTTGTTGGCTCGTACAATTTTCATCAGCTCTTCGGCAATGCGTTCTTTGGTGATGATTTTTATTCGCTCGGCATTGCGCTTGATGGCTTCAAAAGTTTCCGGATAAATGTCAAACCCCAGCTGCGTGGCAAACCTCACTGCACGCATCATGCGCAACGGGTCATCGCTAAAAGTTATATCGGGATTGAGCGGAGTGCGTATGATTTTGCGTTGCAAATCTCCGATACCGTCAAAGGGGTCAAGTAATTTGCCGTAAGTCGACAAATTGAGCGACAAGGCCATGGCATTGATGGTGAAATCGCGTCTTTTTTGATCGTCATCGAGTGTGCCGTCTTCAACAATGGGGTTGCGACTGTCGTGTCGATACGATTCCTTGCGTGCTCCCACAAACTCCAATTCCATGCCGTGAGCCTTAACTTGCGCTGTGCCATAGGTCTTGAAAACGGCAAGTGTGGCTTTGCGTCGCCCTATTTTTTGAGCTACAGCTTGTGCCACCTCAATGCCGCTGCCAACGGTCACAAAGTCGATGTCGTTGGTTGGACGTTTCAAGATGATGTCGCGCACATAGCCTCCCACGACATAGCATTCGCGTTGCAGGCCATCGGCAACTTCACCCACGAGGTGAAAGATGGGGGCATCTATTTTTTTTCTTATATTGTCTTGTTCTAAAATCATCATTGTGGATGCAAAGTTACTTTAATAATTGCGTTTTGATAGTGGATTAATCAACAAAAATAAAGAAAATGGCATAAAAGTTGGTTTTTTATGGAAACAGAATGTTCTAAAACTCCACTTTCGGCTTCTTTCGGCATGGCCCGATTAAACCTTTTGAATTTGTTTGTGTCAAAGAGACAACGTTCCATCATTTGCGTTTATGCTTGGAAATAGTTTTAATTTGAATTAATAACAACAATATATTAAAATTTTAATTTAAAATTATTCATTATGAAAAAAGTTCTTTTATTGGCAGTAGCAGCCATCGTTGGTTTAGGTGCGCAAGCACAACTTCAATTTGGAGGAAAAGTTGGTTTTGACATGACTCATTTTTGGGGCGACAATGTTGAACATGGCATGAAGCCCAGCTATCAGGCCGGTTTGGTGATGGAATATAAGGCCACACCTAAGTTTGCGATTGCTCCCGAAGTTGTTTTTGCCTCTCAAGGTGGCCATTTCGAAACTTCAAAGGCTGTAACTCTGCCTTTGCTTGGCACAATCGAAGGCAAAACCAAGGTGACCTACAACACTAACTATGTTAACGTTCCCGTAATGTTGAAATACTATGTTATTCCAGATTTCAGCATAGATTTTGGTCCGCAATTGGGCATTAATGTTTACAGCAAAGTTACAAACGAAGTGAGTGTTAACGGTAAGGGCAAGTCTGCTGCAACCGATCTCAAAGATTACACCAACACGATTGATTTCGGTTTAGGCCTCGGTGGCACTTACAACCTCACCGAAAACGCTTTCATTCAAGCTCGCTACACACTGGGTTTGACTCCTGTGTTTAAAGAAACTTTCAGCAAGGAAGCCAAGAACGGCAATCTTCAAATCGCTTTTGGTTATAAGTTCTAATATAAAACGCAATTTAACGAGTATATTTTGTAACAAAATGGCACAAATGGTGGTCTTCAAGGCCACCATTTGCGTTTTATGTCAGTCATTTTGTGTAAGTTTGCACGGTATTCAAGTTTAAGTCGACGATGAAAAAAATTGCAATGATAGTTTTGACTATGGTGCTTGCTTTGGGAGCAAGCGCACAAGGCAAATTCAAGACGGAGTTGAACTGCAAGAGAGAGTTAAAAATCTCTGTTACGGCAGGAGTAAAGGTGGCGATGAATGTGCCACACTTTTGGGGCGGAAAATTGCCCCACGGCATGCGCAACGGCGGACAAGTGGGCTTGTGGGCAGAATTTCGCCCGAAGAGTGAACAATTGGCAAAATGGAGCGTTTTGACCGAAGCCTGTTTCAGTTCGCAAGGTGGCAAATTCACCATCAATCAGGCGTTGGCTCATTTTTTTAGTGAAAAAATTCAATTGAAAGGAATGCTTGCCAACGTTAACCAAGACATCATTGTCACGGAAAATTACATCAACGTTCCCGTGTTGTTGCGTTATCGTTTTTTGCCGGCTTTCAGTGTCGAGGCCGGGCCACAAATAGGATTTAATGTTTATAGTCGTGCACGCATCGACGGCATCGACAATTATAATTTAAATTTGAGCGAACGCACTTGCCTTGTCGATGTGAGCATAGGTACAGGTGCCACCTATTATTTGACCGATTATCTCATGTTCAATGCTCGTTACAATTTGGGGCTTACTCACACCTTTAAGGACATTGACGACCGCAATGGCAACATTCAGGTGGGAGCGGCATTTCGGTTTTAACCCCAGTCGCTCTTAAACAGTGTCTGCTTGTTGCTTGTCAGGAATTGAGATCGATTTTTTGTAGCTTTTGCAATAGTGTTGCACGCCGCAATTCAAGCATTGTGGGCGTTGAGCTTTGCACACATAGCGTCCGTGGAGCAAAATCCAGTGATGAGCCTTGGCTTGCTCTTTGGCAGGAATGTGCTTGCTCAGCTCTTTTTCAACATCGAGTGGAGTTTTGCCTTTGGCGAGTCCAATTCTGTTCGACACGCGAAACACATGAGTGTCTACTGCAATAGCGTTTTGTCCAAAAGCCTGTGCAAGCATCACATTGGCGGTTTTTCGTCCCACTCCCGGCAATTTTATCAGTTCTTCGAGAGTGTCGGGCACTTTGTTTTGAAATTCTTCAACCAGCATGTTGGCCATTGCCACCAAGTGGCGTGCTTTGCTGTTGGGATAAGACACGCTGCGAATGTAATGCAACACGTCGTCAACCGAAGCTTTTGCCATGATATCGGCAGTGGGGTAGGCCGCAAACAAGGCTGGTGTAACCTGATTGATGCGCTTGTCGGTGCATTGTGCCGAGAGCACCACCGCTACAATCAGTTGAAAATCGTTTTCATACTTTAATTCGGTTGTAGGATTGGGAAGTTGTTGTTTCCAAAAGTCTAAACACCCTCTGTATCTTTCTTGAATAGTCATGCTGTTAAATGCTGAGTTGTGATTTCTTTTTTGATAGGAGGCAAAAATAATAACTAAAAAAGAAATGACACATTCCACACGCAATGGGAATGCATCATTTCTTACGTTAAATGATATGAGAACAAATTAGTTTTCTGTTTTTGAGCCCCTTCGGTGTCGAAATTGTTTCCGTTTCGTTGTGCGCTCAGTGGGCGGCTTCAAACTCACGCAAGAAGCGCACATCGTTTTCACTGAACATGCGCAAGTCCTTCACCATGTATTTGAGGTTGGTGATGCGTTCAACGCCAAGGCCAAAGGCATAACCGCTGTAAATGGTGCTGTCGATACCACTGGCTTCAAGCACGTTGGGGTCAATCATGCCGCAACCCAATATTTCAACCCAACCTGTGTGTTTACAAAATCCGCAACCTTCGCCACCGCACAGCATGCACGAAACGTCCATTTCGGCACTTGGCTCGGTAAATGGAAAATAGCTTGGACGAAGGCGTATTTTTGTGTCTTTTCCAAAAAGCTCTTGTGCAAAGTAGAGCATTACTTGCTTGAGGTCGGCAAAGCTCACGCCTTTGTCGATGTAGAGACCTTCAATTTGGTGAAAGAAGCAATGGGCACGGGCGGTGATGGCTTCGTTGCGGTAGACGCGTCCCGGGCAGATGATGCGAATGGGAGGTTGCTGTCGCTCCATGGTGCGCACTTGCACCGAGCTGGTGTGGCTGCGCAAAATGATGTTGCGTTTCACATTCTTGCTGTCTTCATTGATGAAAAAAGTGTCCTGCATGTCGCGTGCCGGGTGGTCATCGGCAAAATTCAATGCACTGAAAACATGCCAATCGTCTTCAATCTCGGGGCCGGTGGCAAGTGTGAATCCTTGACGGGCAAAAATGTCGATAATTTCTTGACGAACCAGCGAAATGGGGTGACGTGTGCCAATTTGGCCGGGCGTTGCCGGGCGTGTAATGTCAATCTTGTTTGCTTGTTTTTCTTGAGCTTTGAAACTATCGCGCAAAGTGTTGATTTTTTCTGTGGCAAACTCTTTCAATTCGTTCAGTTTCTGTCCGAATTCTTTTTTTTGTTCGGCGGGAACGGTGCGAAAATCATTGAAAAGAGCTGTAATTTCGCCCTTTTTGCTCAAATATTTAATGCGAAGAGCTTCCAAGGTCTCTTCGTTGTTGGCAGTTATACTGTTGATTTGCTCTTTGAGAGCTTCTATCTTTTCGAGTAGCATAATTGATATCTCTGTTTAGGTTGCAAATTTACTAAAAATAGTCATATAAAGAAAACTTTTTCTAACTTTGCACGAAACAATCTGTGTGTTAGCACAACATGAAACATGCTGTACGTTTACAACACGACATGGAGAGGATAATTGCCGAAATAGGATTTCTGCTATTTTTCGACAACGATGTTCTCAACATTTTCATTCGCAAAAGTTTTTGTCGCAGGTCGATGATGCACAAATTCTTAGATTGATAGGCACATGCAGTTTTTAGACAAAATAACTCGTTTCATAACCGCAAAACGTTTGCTCGAAAAAGACAAAAAAGTCTTGATTGCAGTGAGTGGAGGCGGAGATTCTGTGGCTTTGCTCTTGGCTTTGCAACAATTGGGCTACCGTTGTGTGGTTGCTCATTGTAATTTTCACTTGCGTGGCGAAGAATCGATGCGTGATGAGCGGTTTGTGCGCAACTTGTGTGCCAAGCTGGGTGTGGAGCTTTATATTCAAGATTTCGACGTTCCTGCCCATGTCGAGGCGCAAGGTGTTTCGGTTGAGATGGCTTGCCGCGAGTTGCGCTATGCTTGGTTTGAACGACTGAGGAATGAATTGGAGTGCATCGCTGTTGCTGTGGCTCATCATGGCGATGATAATATCGAAACTTTTTTCCTGAATGCTTTGCGTGGAACCGGCATTGCCGGGCTTGCCGGAATGCACCCCAAGAATGGATTTGTGGTGCGACCGTTCTTGTGTGTGTCGAGGCGTGAGGTGATGGATTTTCTTGCCCAAATGGGGCAAAATTTTGTGACCGACAGCAGCAATCTTGAAAATAAGTTTAAGCGCAATAAACTGCGCAATGTAGTTTTGCCTGCACTCAATGCGCAATTTCCCGGTTGTAACTCCATGCTCAACAACACGCTCAACAGCACGCTTGCCGGTTTTGAGCTTTATGCTGAATTGATTGCCTGTGCCAAAAAAGCGATTTGTATTGAACGGGCTAACGGTGGTTTTGATATTAAAATCGACAACTTAATGCGCTATGACAACAGGCTCACTTTGTTGTTCGAAATCATGAAACCTTTGGGATTCAATTACGAGCAATGCACCGATGTGATGATGGCGATAGAGCATGGAAACGGTGTGGGGAAAAGTGTGAATAGTTCAAGTCATACTTTAACTGTGGGACGTCACGAACTTCAAGTTTTACTTCTTGAAGAAAAAGATGAAAGTGAATATCCTATTAACTTAAAAAACAAAATAATAGAAATACCCATTGAAATTGTGGTTGAATGTTTTTTGGCAACGAAATTCTCTCCTGCAATGGTCAATGGCAAGAATGTTATCGCCTTAGATTTCGCAGTGTTGCAGTGTAGTAAAGTTGTACTTCGGCATTGGCGCAACGGCGATCGTTTTCGCCCCTATGGCATGAGTGGAACCAAGCTGGTGAGCGACTTGTTCACCGACATGAAATTGGGTGAGCGCGAAAAGCGTGCCGTATGGCTGTTGGAAGCCGATGGCAACATTCTTTGGGTTGTCGGCTATCGGGCGGCCGGTCTTTTTAAGGTGTCGCCGGCGTCAACTTCTTTTTTGCTTCTTTCTTGCAAGGCTTAGTGTTTTGTTTCGTCTTTTTGAAAAAGTTTTTCAATGCTTGATACAATCTTGTTCAAGCTCGGTTCGTTTTTCACAAGCACTTTGTTGTCGCTGTCCAGCAAATAAAATTGAGGCATCGTTGGCAAGTAGTATGTTTCTTCTTCTTCAATCGATTGATCGTAATTTCGGCCGTTCACCATGTAGCTTGGCATACTTGTAGCTTGCCATGCTTTTTCATCGTTGAGCGGACAAATGGCAATTACCGTGAGTATGTTTTGTGCCACGAGATTGCGCAAAAGAGCGGTGGTGTCTAATCGCATTTTCACCATTTTGCAGGCTTCGCAATCGGGATCGTTGAAATAGAGTAGCTTGTGTGTTGTCGTGTAGTCGTTCAGGTTGCGTTTTTCTCCGTTTGCCGTTGTGAATGCAATGTCGTGAGCTACTGTTGAAATTCTGTTTTTTTCGATGTTTTCTTTATAATATATTGCCCGGGTTTTATCGTCTTCGCCCACAACAGTGCTTGCAATAATTGCGTTCAGCGTGTTCAAGCAGCTGTCTTCTTGCTTGGTGCAGTAGAAGGGTTGATTCATTCTGTGTTCCACGGCGACGATGGCACGACGACAATCGCCCCGGTCGGTGTAGTTGTACTGAGCCTGTGCTGCGAGTGTCATGAACATGCAGATGAAGGCAAGAAAGCGTTTCATTGTCTTTTGATTTTTCCTGTTTATTTTGCAAATATAGAGCAAAATCTGCTAACTTTGTGTCTTTGTGAAACGATAAATCATGTAAAGCGATGCGAAATACTTTTGGCAACATCATGACTTTAACCACCTTCGGCGAGTCGCATGGAATTGCTATCGGTGGAGTAATCGATGGTTTCCCTGCCGGCATAGAAATTGATCTTGACAAGGTGCAGTGGCAACTCGATCGCCGCCGCCCCGGACAATCGCATGTTGTAAGCGGTCGCAACGAGTGTGACAAGGTTGAAATTCTTTCGGGAATGTACGAAGGCACAACGCTGGGCAGCCCCATTGGTTTTATTATTCGCAATCATGCTCAGCGCGGGGCCGATTATGACGATATGAAACGAATTTTTCGCCCTTCTCATGCCGATTTCACAACCCATGCAAAGTATGGCTTGCGCGATCATCGTGGAGCCGGGCGTTCATCGGCACGCGAAACGGCTTGCCGTGTTGTTGCCGGAGCTTTTGCCATGCAGGCTTTGGACAAATTGGGCATCAGTGTCACTGCCTATTGTTCGCAAATTGGTACAATTAAGCTCGAAGAAAGTTATGAGAAACTTGATTTGTCGTTGATTGGCAAAAACGATGTGCGTTGCCCCGATGCCGACATGGCAATGCTGATGTTGCAGATGCTTGCCGATGCCAAAGCGCAAGGCGACACGCTGGGAGGTGTGGTGTCGTGTGTGATTAAGGGGGTGCCTGCCGGAGTGGGCGAACCTGTGTACGGAAAGCTCAGTGCCACGCTGGCTTCGGCCATGATGAGCATCAATGCCGCCAAGGGTTTTGAGCTTGGAGCAGGATTTGACATGGCAAGGCGCAAAGGTAGTGAAGTGCTCGATGTTTTTGTGTCAAAAAATGGCAAAATATCCACAACCACCAACTATTCCGGTGGCATTCAAGGAGGCATGAGCAATGGGCAAGACATCTGTTTTAATGTTGCATTCAAGCCGGTTGCCACATTGTTTCAAGACGTGTTGACGGTCGATCTCGACGGCAAGCCAATCACGTTTCATGCCAAGGGCAGGCACGATGCCTGTGTAGTGCCCCGTGCTGTGCCGGTGGTCGAATCAATGGCGGCCATTGTTGTTCTCGATCAATATTTGTGTAACAAAACTGTGCATCTCTGTTGAAACTGCCATTTCGTGATTATAGCGACTTCATTGCCGAGCACATTGACGGCAAAGTGCAAAAGCTGGCTGTCGATGCCGGTTTCACATGTCCCAATCGTGATGGCACGAAAGGCATGGGCGGTTGCATCTATTGCACCAACAAGGCATTCAATCCCAAGTATTGTGATGCGCGCATGTCGGTTACCCGGCAACTCCAAGCCGGCAAGCAGTTTTTTGCCGGCAAATATGCACACGTGCGTTATTTGGCCTATTTTCAGGCACACACCAACACCCACGCCCCATTAGAGAAACTAAAAGCATTGTACGCCGAAGCATTGTCGGTCGATGGGGTAGTGGGGCTGGTCATTGCCACGCGCCCCGATTGTGTTTCCAATGAAATATTAGACTACCTTGCCATGCTGTCGGCAAATGCTTTTGTAATGATTGAATATGGCATTGAGACACTCAACGATGTCACGCTTGAAAAAATTAACCGATGCCACGATGCCGGCACTGCCGTGGCTGCCATCAAAGCCACGGCACAGCGCAATATTCCCGTTGGAGCGCATCTCATTTTCGGTTTGCCGGGAGAGACCGAAGCTCACATGATGTCGTCGGTCGATCGGTTGGTGTCTTTGCCCATCTCCACCATCAAGTTTCATCAGTTGCAAGTGTTGCGTGGCACACGCTTGGCTTGCGACTATTCGCAAGTACGCTTGTGGACTCCTTGCGAATATGCCCGTTTTTGTGCCAAAGTGCTCGCTCACATTCCGTCTCACATTGCCATTGATCGTTTTGTGTCGGAGTCTCCATCGTCTATGCTCATCGCCCCCAAGTGGGGGGTAAAACCGGCCGAATTTCAAAAACTCCTCCTCTCTCATCTTTCCCAAAATAAATACCGTGATATTTAGCTCCAACCTGCCATTAAGAGATTGTGGCGATTTTCAGCCCGAGTGTAAATAATAAATCCGTTCAATCTGTTGATAAAAAAGAAATCAGCAGATTGAAACGGATTAAACACAGATCCTGTTCAATAATATTGTGGAGGAGAGGGCAGAGAGTTCTCTTTTTGAGGGAGCGGCTTCGACGAGCAATTTCTCAAACCTTGTTTAAATCTTCTCAATCATTCGATTTTTGCATCCTTGAGCGCACTCCTTTCCCTCTCATTTCTTATTCGAGTTTTGCAAAACAAAATTCTTATTTCTTGATTACCTTTTTGCCATCTACGATGTAGAGACCGGCCGGCAGGTTGTCGAAGTCGGTGTCGAGACGCACACCCATCAGGTTGTAGATGCCCTTGCGGCATGTTGCCTTGTCGGTATTCACGCTTTCCACGCCACCACTGCTGTCGCCACAAATGGTCACATCGTCGAGCAAGAGGTAGTTCTGTCCTTCGTCATCATGGTTAAATGACACATAGCGTGTACCCTTGGGCAAATTTCTGGTCACTTTATACCATATTGATTGGGTTTTAAGTCCGATGGGTTCAGCCTCGCTGAATTCGATTTTTTCTGACTTATAAAAATTTGTAGGTTTATCGTTTGAAAAGCACAGATAGTGTCTTTCGAGAGCGGCGTGATTCATTGCAACGTAGTAGGTCACAGTTTTAGCTCCTTTTGGTAGCAAAGGTGTTACCACGTGATTGTTGGCCGTAATATTCTGGCTAATCCAAGAGAAAGAAACCATTGCTCCGGTGCCACTGTGTGGGACGAGCCAAGACAAAGAATTCGTTGTTGTACTGTACCAATTTCTTCCATCTTTGTCGTCGTCTATGAGTGTCCAACCATTAGGCAGGCCATTCTCAAAGCTCTCGTGCAAAAGTATATCGCCACCATTATAGGTGGGTTCAATCTTCACGATGCCACCAACCAAATTGCCATTTTGTGCCACTCCGTGCAACGAGGCGTTGAATTGTGCGCCTGCCGGCCGGGTTATTGCACAGCCGTCGAGCTCGAGAGCCTCAAGAGAATAAAGCGTCTTCTGGTAGTATGATGAACTCTTGGGTTTTGCCGTCAGGGTAGCGTTTCTCACTGTCATCTTAATTCCAATGTTGTTGCTGCCCACTGCGCCATCCGACTCGATTGTACAACCATCGATAACCATCGATGTTTTGTTGCAAGGATACAAGCCGTAATTGGCTGCGCTCACTTTGAGAGTGCCGCCACCGGTGATGGTGAGCTTCGAATCTTCGCTCTTGATTGCACCGAAGCCGGCGGTTGTGACCTTGCAGTTGCCCAAAACAATGATTTTCATGTTGTCGATTTTCGACTCGATGCCATAAACGTCGGCCGTAATGTTGATGGTGGCATCTCTGAGAAGGAGCGAGTTCATCTTGCTATCGTATTTCACGGTTTTTCCGCTCACACCGGAAATCACTGTCAGGTCATTCTTGTTGTCGTCGGTTACTGCCACATTGCCAATTTTGAGCCTGTAGGTTTTGGCTTGTGCCACTTGTGGCAATGCCAGCGTGGCGATGAACATCGTGGTCATGGCCACGCAAATGTTTTTGAGTAAATTTTTTTTCATTATATGCGGTGCCTTCCTGCTGAACCCCCGTTTTTTGTTGATGTGAGGGCAACGCCTTGTAGAAGGCTCGGGCGTTTTTGTTGACTGATAATATAGTATGTTGTTTTTTATTTCAGTTTATTATTATTATTATTTGTTCGATTTGTTCATGATTTGTTCGATTTCTGCGCCACCGGGCGCACTCAGATGCTCCTCTGAGCAAATGTTGATAAATTTGTTTTAGCAGAGACAACGAGAGAAAAAAGTGATGATACGCCGCCACAACGTCAGGCGTGGCACCGGCTCCCCATACCCCTGCCCGTGCAGAGGAGGCGGATTTTCGGGGTGAGCCTCGTTCAGCGTGTTGCTCAGCCTGTCTGCTTGCTCCTGCTCGCAGTTTGAGCAGTCGTGCGATCGCCTGTCAAGCTCGATGTCGATCATCTGGCGAATGGTGTCGAGCAATTGTATGCGATCTTGCGCGAACTTCAGGTTTTCCTGTTGCTGTCGGTGGCTGTCGGTGTATTTTGAATGGTTTGTTTTCATTGCACCTCTATCCATTTGATTTTTCTGTTGCAAAGTTATGTGCATCATTTGTTATATTTATTGTTTTAATCGGACAAAAACATGTTTTAATCGGACAAAATGCACTTTTCACGATTGTGCAAATCGGACAAAATGTGCTTGTAATTTATTGATAATCAAAGCAAAATATGAACAATTTTAACATTTGGCCGAAAACGTGTTTTTGTGCCGGCAACCATGACTTGCGATCGATGCTTGAGCCAATGAACGACGAAGAAAAAATGCGCATTCACCACTTCAATTAAGGTGGCTAAATTGAACTCTCCTGCTTTTTAAAAATAATTTGTTCGATTTTTCGCTCGCATAGCGACTGAAAACATCATCAACAAATAAATTCTCAGTCAAATCCATTATAAAAAAATAGTCCATAAAAGAATGAAAAACACTTTGAAGTTCGGTATGAAAAATCTATCTTTGCACTCGAAATTCAATCCAAATTTGACCAATTTGGGTTTAATTTGTATAACCAAGCCAACTATGGAAAGAAAAATACCGGCCGAACTCATTGCGTGGAAACATCGCCCCGGCGGCAAACCCTTGCTGATATTGACAAGGCAGGAGGCTTTGTTGTAATGAAAAAATCATTTTATGAATAACGATAAAACATCTGTTGTATGCACCACGATAAATATGGTAATAAAGCTTTGTTACGGCCTCAATGCGAGCGTATTAGTGCTTGTGGGGAGGGTAAAAAACTTCGATTGGTTTTAAGCGCGTTGTGCGCCTTGTTTGCAGCTTCGGCGTTGCTGATGTCGTGCGGAAAGAAAACCGCGACATTCACCCCCGACGAACGCAAAGCGGCCGACAGCATTGTCCGCACGGTGCATGGGATCGATTCGCTCGCCTTGTTGCAAAAACAACTGGAAAAAAGGGGAGACAAGCTCGGCGGCATTGTTGCCCTCAGGGAATGGGGCAAAGCACTGCGCAACGAGAGCCGGTTTGACGAAGCGTTGCGCGCTCACAGCAAAGGATTGCAACAGGCCGAAGCCATTGGCGACACACTGGAATGGGTGCAGGCGTTGAACAACATTGGCACCGACTATCGGCGCATGGGCGTGCTCGATGTGGCACAGGAATATCATTACGGCGCATGGAAACTGAGCGAGGAGTGTGCCGACACGTCGTTCACGGCAAAGAAAAACCGGGTGGTGTCGCTCAACGGACTGGGCAACATCTATTTGGCATTGGGTAACTACGAACGTGCCGACAGTGCACTGCGCATGGCGTTGGCAGGTGAACAGCAACTGCACAGTGCGGTGGGGCAGGCCATTAACTGTGCCAACCTCGGTGCCATCTTCGAACACCGGGGACAGACTGACTCGGCTTGGGTATATTACCGCAAATCGATGGCACTCAACACAGAGGCTGACAACAAACTCGGCATATCGTTGTGTCACACCTATTTTGGTTCGCTCCATGAGAAGGCACGACAATACGACAAAGCAATGGCAGAATATGAAACCGCCTATCGAATGCTGGAAGCCTCGAAAGACGAGTGGCACTCATTGAATTCGCTCATTGCCCTTGCCGGCATTAATCACATCACAGGCAACAATGCCAAAACAATGGAATATCTCGGCAAGGCGAAACAAATGGCAGAACGCATTAAATCGCCGGAACATCAGGCAGAAGTTCACACCTTATATTACAAACACTATAAGCAGAGGGGCGACTGTCACGCGGCATTGGCTTCGTATGAACAAGCGACCGCCATGCAGGACAGCATATTGGACATGGAGAAGGTGAACCGAATTCAGAACACGATGTTGAGCATTGAGCGCAACCGACAGACAAGGCTGATGGGTGAGGCAAAACTGCGATTGGAGCAAGAACGCACGACGAAGAAGGTAAGCTACATTGGCTTCTCTATCGTGGTGATTTCGCTCTTGGGATTGGTTGCCTTGTTGCTTTATGTTCAGCGCATTCGCAAGCGCAATCACCTGACATTGAAACGGCTGTCGGCAATGCGTGAGGACTTTTTTACCAACATCACGCATGAGTTTCGCACACCGCTCACGGTGATACTCGGGTTGAGTCGCGACTTGTCGAAGGACGGTGGCGACGCGACCGACGTGAGAGAAAAAGCACTGACCATTGAACGGCAGGGAAACAGTTTGCTCACCCTCATCAACCAGTTGTTAGACATTTCGAAGGTGAAATCGACAGTGGGAAATGCCAATTGGCGCAATGGCAACATCACGGCCTACTTTACGATGATTGCCGAGAGCTATCGCGACTATGCCCGAAGTCGCAACATCGACCTGCAATTTATTGCCAAGGATGCAGTGGTGATGGACTTTGTGCCCGACTATGCCAACAAGATAGCCAACAACTTGCTCTCCAACGCCTTTAAGTTCACTCCCGAATATGGCAAAGTGAGCGTGACGGTGTGGCGCGAGGGCGACCGTCTGCTCGTTGATGTGGCAGATACGGGCAAGGGCATGGACAAGGAGACGCTCGCTCGCGTCTTCGAGCCGTTTTATCAGGCCGAGAGCGATGTGCAGAATGTGGGCACCGGTGTGGGACTGGCTCTCGTAAAGCAGATTATCGATGCCGTTGCCGGAACGATTGCAGTTGAGAGCACCGTGGGCAAGGGAACGACCTTCCACATTGTCGTGCCCATTCGCAACGAAATTAAACAGAAAGTGGGTGACGATGGGGTAGGGGACAATGCTCCCATGCTGCCGCAAACCGCAACTGCACCGCATGACACGCAGGAGGGAGGCGACAATGCTTGCCGCTTGCTCGTGATTGAGGACAATAGCGACGTGGCGGCCTATATTGGAGCGCAGTTTGCCCAACGCTACGCCGTTTCTTATGCCACCAATGGCAAGGAAGGACTGGAAAAGGCGTTGGAACTGGTGCCTGACCTCATCATTACAGACTTGATGATGCCCGAAATGGACGGTTTGGAGGTGTGCCGGCAGGTGCGTGACAACGAAATCGTCAACCACATTCCCATTATCGTGGTCACGGCGAAGATTACCGAGGAGGAACGCATCAAGGGACTGGAAGCCGGAGCCGATGCCTATTTGGCCAAACCCTTCAATGTCGACGAATTGCGCACACGGGTGGAGAAACTGCTCGACCGGCATCGCCACTTGCAGGAAAAATTTGCACAAGCCGGCGAAGCACACAAGGAAGAAGAGCAACAACTTAGCGACGTGGAACGGCGTTTTATTGCCAAAACGGTGGACTTGATTTATCTGCTGTTGGACAAACGGAAGCTGGACGTGAACACCATGGCCGAGAAACTGTGCATGAGCCCGCGGCAATTTCATCGCAAGATCGTAGCCCTCACCGGCGACAGTCCGGCAACATATTTGCAGAAAATAAAGATGCAGAAGGCTTGCCGATTGCTCGAGTCGAACCACGAATTGACGATAGAGGAAATTGCCGACCACTGTGGATTTGAGCACGTTTCGAGTTTCTATCACGCTTTCAAGAAAACGCACGGTGTAACCCCGGCAGAGTACAGGAAAAGCGAAACCTCCGTGTAAATCCCTTTTTGTACAAAACCTCACCAAAACAGCTTGCCCAAAGTTTTTTGAGCAAGTGACTTACTCCTTGTGCCCTAAAATTCCAAACCGCAGCATTTTGTACGTTATTGTCGCATTTGGGTGAGATTTGTGTGTGAAGATTGCGTATGAAGATTGTGTGCGAAGATTTGGGTATGAAGATTGTGAATGAAGATTTGTGTATGAAGATTTATGCGTGAAGATTGTATGTGAAGATTTATGCGTGAAAATTTGTGTATGAAGATTGCGTGAGGATGTGAAGATTTTTGCGTTTTTTACCCAAATTTTTATCATCAAAAATTTGCAAGGAATCAAAATGAGCCTTACCTTTGCACTCGTCAATTGAGAACGGCTCATGATGGCTCCGCAATGTTGCAAGCAAACGCATTGTGAACACAGTCAAACGAGCATTTGAAATTGATTTTGGAGAGATGGCAGAGTGGTCGATTGCGGCGGTCTTGAAAACCGTTGAGGGTCACACCTCCGGGGGTTCGAATCCCTCTCTCTCCGCTAATAGGCTTCAAAAGGACTTCACAAGGGTTGTCATTTTAGCCTTCAAAAATTAGCTAATCGTTGTAAAATCAAGGTTTTACAACGATTTTTCTTTGTATGTACCTCCATTGCCTGACGGCATAACCCTATGTTTTGATGGTCATTTTTCGGTCAATTTCTGCTACACATAC
>JBGYAB010000074.1:0-12846 GCA_041815985.1 Sodaliphilus sp.
AGAACTGTTTCGTGCCGGCCCTTTTGAAGACGGAACCAACAATGTGGGCGAATTTCTTGCCATAGTGCATGCCTTGGCGTGGCTCAACAATCAAGGCAAGAGCACTACGGCCGTTTATTCCGACAGTCACAATGCCATGTTGTGGGTTCAGCGCAAGCATTGCAACACCAAGTTGGCACGCACCACGCGCAATGGCACCCTCTTTGAAATCATTGCCCGTGCCGAAAAATGGCTGGAAACTCACAACTACCGCAACTTTGTGGTGAAATGGCAAACTGACAAATGGGGTGAAATCCCTGCCGATTTCGGACGCAAATAGTTGCCGGGCATGATTTTTGCCTCTAATTCACTTTTAGATAAAAGTTTATCTTGATTTGAAGTTTTTTTTGAAAGTTCATCAGAACAAAATATGAAATATCGCAACGATGATGATAAGTGCTACGGAGTGGCAGGAATGACGTTGGGCCTGTCGATTTTCGATGCAGCCGATTTGTTTACCGGCGTGAGCGTCGATGACGACGAAATGGGCATCGTGTTCACCCCCGAATTCTACTTCATGGGCAATCCCGGTTGGAATGCCAAGGAATCGTGGCAACACATGTTGTCGCATTTTCAAATTTCGATGGGGCTGGTGATGGCCAATGCCTTGTGTCGCAAAATAGTGCTCGACCACGGCACCGTAGACCGCAAGTTGCGCAATTCACTCTTCAATGCCATTTATGCCGATGGCAAAGAAGGGTTGCAACTCGACAAAGATGAAGTGGAAAGTTTGTTCGATCGCTATTTTTCTCACTTGATGCGTGTGTTTTCCAACGAAGACATTTGCAAGGCCATGCGACACTTGGCCGGCGAACTCAAAGCGCATCGAGCGTTTTCTCGTGTTGAAATCAACGACATGTTGCAAGACCTTTCAATCATTTGATGCCCCATTATGAAAGTCGTGATCATCAACCGCAATGACAAGTTGGGAGGTGCGGCAATCGCTTCGCACAGGCTGTTGCACGCATTGCTCGATTGTGGAGTTCAGGCTCGGTTGCTGGTGATCGACAAATACACCTGCGACGAACATGTGGCAACAATGGGCAGCAAGCCGGGCAACAAGTTGCGGTTTCTCGTTGAACGATTGGGCATTTTTTGTCGCAATGGCTTTAATCGCAAGATGTTGTTTAAAACAGACACTGCCACATGTGGAGCCAATGCCGCCACTCATCGCTGGGTGAGAGAGGCCGATGTGATAGTGCTTGGCTGGACGGGACAGGCAACGCTTTCTTTGCGAGGAATCGGGCAATTGGGCAAATTGAGAAAACCCATTGTGTGGATCATGCACGACATGTGGAATTGCACAGGAATTTGCCATCATTCGGGTGAATGTGAAGCCTATCGTGGGCAATGTGGCAACTGCCGCATTGTGGGCGGTTCGGGCAACGACTTGTCTACATGGGTGCAGCGTCGCAAACGCAAACTCTATGACACTGTTCCCATTCATTTCGTTGCTGTGAGCCGATGGCTTGCCCACTGTTGTAAGCAAAGCTCCTTGCTCCGCAATGCCGATGTAAGGGTGATTGCCAACCCCTATTGCGCCAAGCAATTTGGTTGCGAGCGTAAAAGCGGTGAAATTGCAGGAATTCCGGTCGATAAAAAGATATTGGTCATGGGTGCCGCTCGGCTCGATGATCCCATCAAAGGTTTTGGGCGGCTCATCGAAATCACTCGCAGGTTGGCACATCACAAGCCCGAGGTTGCCGCCAAGGTGCACTTGGTGCTTTATGGAGCTATCAACGATCGGCAGTTGCTCACATCGCTTGCCGTTCCCTACACTTGGCTTGGCATGGTGAACCACCCCGAAGAGGTGTTCATGCACGCCGATGCAGTGCTCTCGCCCTCATTCAAGGAGTCGTTTGGCTACACGTTGCTTGAAGGCATGTCTTGCGGTTGCATTCCCATTACTTTTGCCGGTGGCGGACAAGTGGATATTGTGGCACACAAGCAATATGGCTATGTAGCACAAGATGGCGACATCGATGACTTTGTGAATGGAATTGAGTGGGCGATGCAATGCGGTATCACGCGCCGTCAACTTCACGATCAGGCATCAACACGCTTCGATGCGCCGATAGTTGCCCGGCAATTTATTGAACTTTTTAATGAAATCGTTAAATGAATGACAAACGGAGAGCGAAGTCCCTCCATTAAAATATAGACTATACAATGCAGACGGTATTATTTCACAGCACAATTTTTGGACCTGTTCACAGTCGCCGACTGGGAATTTCTTTGGGTATTAACCTAATGCCTAATGACGGTAAAATCTGTTCGTTTGATTGTGTTTACTGTGAAGCGGGCTATAATGCCCAAGGAATTGGGAAAACGGGAATTCCGAGCAAAGACAGTGTGAAGAAACAGCTCAAAAAGAAATTGGAGCAAATGAAAGCCAATGGCGAAGGGCTTGATGTTATCACTTTTTCGGGCAACGGCGAACCCACGCTGCACCCACAATTCAAAGCGGTGGTAACCGATGTGCTCATGTTGCGCGACCGCTACTATCCCGAGGCCAAGGTGAGCGTGTTGAGCAATTCTACCATGGCAGGCCTCCCGGCTGTTGCCGAAGCCTTGAAAATGGTAGACAACAACATTTTGAAGCTCGATTCGGCTGTTGCCTCAACTTTGCGTGCCATGGATCAACCGGTGAATCCTCATTCTATTCCGGCCGGTATTGTCAGCGACCTCAAACAATTTGCCGGACAATGTATTGTGCAGACGATGTTTTTGCGTGGCGAACACAACGGAGTGAAGTTTGATAACACAACCGATGAAGAGGTAGATGCGCTCATTGCCGCCTATCGTGAAATTCAGCCTCGCGAAGTGATGGTTTATGGCATCGATCGCCAGACACCCGAACATCAGCTTGAAAAAATTTCGGCAGCAGAACTCAATCGCATTGGATCGCGCATTGAGGCAGCCGGCATCAAGGTGCAAGTGAATGTGTAAATGTATCGCAGTAGTATGATAGTGCCTCCTCGGTTAAAGAGAGGAGATAAGGTGGCGATTATTTCGCCATCGGGCATTGTTATGCCAGAGCGGGTTGAGGCTGCTGTGACAGCTCTTTCTCGGTGGGGTTTTGTCCCTGTGCAAGGGCAAAATGTGCTTGCCGGGCACAAGACCTTTGACACAATTTCCTTTGGAGGTACCGACGAGCAACGTTTGTCCGATTTGCGACGAGCATTCCATAGCTCCGAAATTAAGGCCGTTTTGTGCAGTCGAGGTGGTTATGGAATATGTCACCTGCTTGAACATCTTGATATTGACTATATCAGGCGACACCCCAAGTGGCTTATTGGTTTTAGCGATATCAGTGCCTTGCATGCGGCTTTGCATCGTGCAGGAGTGATGAGTATTCATGCGCCAATGGCCAAGCATTTCTACGATTTCGGTACCGCAGGCGAAATAGGAGAAGTCCTCTACAACATTCTCACGGGTCAATCTTTTCCTGCATATCATGAGCCGGCTCACCGTTTCAATCGTGAAGGACAGGCACAGGCCATGATTGTTGGAGGAAATTTGGCAGTACTTTCGGCATTAATGGGGACACCGTTCAATGTCATGGAAGCAGGAAAAATTCTCTTTTTGGAAGACGTTGCCGAGGAAATGTATCGTGTGGAGCGTTTTTTCTATCAATTGCGTTTGGCAGGAGTTTTGCCTCACCTTGCAGGGCTTGTTGTGGGAAAGTTCACTCGCTATCACACCGGTGGCCGATTGATTGAAACCGGTGATGACGATCAAAACGGCAACATGTATGCTATGATTAGGCACATGGTTGAACCTTATGACTATCCGGTGGCCTTTGACTTTCCCATTGGGCACATCGACCGAAATCTACCTCTCATCGAAGGGGCAAATGCAACGCTGAATGTGGGGCAAAACGTAACGTTGCAATTCCAATAAGACTATAATAAGCAGAGCGAGGCACATTACATCACGAGAATGTGACCGGCATAGGTGGCGGCGACTGCCACAATGAGCACCATGATGGGAATATAGCGACGAGAGAAATTGGCGTTGATGGTGAATGTGTGAGCCAGTTGAATGGCAACACACCAGTTGAGCAATGGCACGTAAATCATCATGTTGCGATAGTCGAGGCACATCATCAAGATGGCAACAACGGTGAGCACGAGCAAGAACGAATTGTACATGCGAATTTGCAACCGATAGTTCAGAAAAGAGAACATGTTGATGATGAGCAACAGAATGGCAAGAAATGCCACAAAAGCTGTGCTTGCAATCACAAGTTGAATTTGAGGTATTTGCAACGATGCCCAAATGGCTTCGATTTCAGGAGGCATGGCACTCATCGGATCGACAATGCCCAGCCCAATCATAATCCAAAATGGTGTTGCAATGCCCAGCAACATGGCAATGATGCCGCGAAAATCAATGCCTCGCATTTGAAACAAGCCGATGATGAATGCCACGGCAAGCACCGAAAAGGCATATTGGAACATGCAACAGAACGACAGGCATGTGAAAATGAGAAAAACCTGACGTTGCGAAGTGTGTTTTTGCTGGTAGGTGGAAAACAACACAAATAGCGATATGACTGATACCAGACATAGAGCAGTGCCTGCATTGAACCTGGTGCAAACAAACGGATTGCCCATTTGAAGCAACAAGAACAGAGAGGCATAGATAACTGTAAATGAACGAATGAAATTAAATGTCTTGTTCAACAGCACGGTGAGAGCAGTGATGCCCAACAACAAAATGGTGTTGAGCACAAACGAAACGGGTGGGTTGTTGATCAAATTTTCGTTAAGCGAAAAGAAAATGCCATTGCCGGTGTCGGCATGTGTGAAACGGCCTGTTACAAATGCGACGTAGGCCGACACGACAAAAACGATGCTCACAACCGTCAAGCACTTGCGCCCATTCAAAAAATCGTTTATTTTCTCTTCGTTGAAAGTCATGAATAAGCAAAAGTGTGCTATTTCAGGTCGAAACCGATGTCGCGACGAAAATATTTTTTGTCAAAATTGATGCGTTCAATGCTTGAAAATGACTGTTCGAGGGCTTTTTGTTTGGTTATCCCATAGCTGGTGACAGCCAGCACACGGCCACCATTGGTGAGCAACTGTCCTTCGGCTCCAAGCATGGTGCCGGAGTGAAACACAATGCTGTTCTCGATAGTGTCAAGTCCGGTAATGGGCAACCCTTTGGCATATTTCTCGGGATAGCCGCCCGAAACCAGCATGACGGTTACTGCATATTGTGGATCGATTTCAACTTCGATGTCGTTCAAGCGACCTTCGGTTGCGGCCGTGAGAATTTGAACCAAGTCGGTTTTAAGCCTTGGCATGACAACCTCTGTCTCGGGATCTCCCATGCGACAGTTATACTCAATGGTGTATGGATCGCCATCGACGTTGATAAGCCCAAAGAAGATAAAACCGCAATAGGGCAGGTTTTCTTCTTGAAGTCCGTCGAGAGTGGGTTCGATGATGCGTTCTTTTACCTTGACCATGAAATCTTCATCGGCAAAGCTCACGGGTGAAACCGAACCCATGCCACCGGTGTTCAGTCCGGTTTCGCCTTCGCCCACGCGCTTGTAGTCCTTGGCCACCGGAAGCAGGCAATAGTCGACACCATCGGTTACGATAAACACCGAGCACTCTACGCCCGAGAGAAATTGCTCGATGACAACTGTTGCCGATGATTGCCCAAACATGCCGTCAAGCATGTTGGCAAGTTCTTTTTTTGCCTCTTCGAGAGTGGGCACAATGAGAACTCCCTTGCCGGCGGCCAAGCCGTCGGCTTTGAGCACATAAGGGGCTTGCTGTTGTTCGAGAAAGGCATAGCCGGCTTCAATGTTTTCGGCAGTAACGCTCATGTGTTGTGCCGTGGGAATGCCGTGACGCTGCATGAAACTTTTGGCGAAGTCTTTGCTGCCTTCGAGTTGCGCTCCGGCTTTTGAAGGGCCTATAACCTTAATGTCTTGCAATTGTTGATGGTTTGCGAAGTAGTCGCTGATGCCTGCCACCAAGGGATCTTCATTGCCCACAATGAGCATGTCGATATTCTTGTCTAAGGCCAAGCAACCCACTGCTTCAAAATCCATGGGCGAAATGATAATGTTTTCGCCATATTGTGAGGTGCCGGCGTTGCCGGGTGCAATGTAGAGCTTGTCGAGGAGTGGACTTTGGCTTAATTTCCAGGCAATTGCACATTCGCGTCCACCTGAGCCTAACAACAGTATTTTTATTTTTCTCATGTTCGATGTGTTATCTTGATGACTAAAAATTACTCTTCGCGCCGTTTCCAACCATTACGACGACCTTTGATGATGGGACGCTCATTTTCTTTGCCTAAGGTTGGTTTGCGATGTTGAACAACATTGTCGGCAAATTTCCTGCTATGGAAAAATTCATCACGTTCCATGTGTTTTTCCCTATGTTCTCCGTCACGGTCGAAGCGTCTTGGTTTTCGCTCTTCATCACGATCGAAACTGCGTCTTGGGCGTTCTTCGTTACGGTCGAAGCGTCTTGGTTTTCGCTCTTCATTACGACCGAAACTGCGTCTTGGGCGTTCTTCGTCGCGGTCGAAGCGTCTTGGTTTCCGCTCTTCGTCACGACCGAAACTGCGTCTTGGCCGTTCACCATCTTTTTCGCCTTGATGTTCAAATGTTGTTTTGAACTCCGGACGATGTAACCTGCGCTCTTTGTCGCTTGCGCGAAAGTCTTCGTTTTTGATTGAACCGCCTTCGCGTCGCATATCGTTATAAGAGCCGTCGAAAATTACATATTCGCGCAAATCACACTCCAAGTCGCCATTGAGCAAAGGGTAGTTTACCGATGCACGCAAACCTATCAGATCGGTCAAATCTCTGTTGTAAGAAATTATCCAACAGTCATATCCGCGGAAAATTTTCTTAAACTTTTCGCCCATCGATTCATACAGCCCATCAATATCTTCGGGTTTTAGTCGTGCTCCATAAGGTGGGTTGGTGATGAGCACTCCTTTCTCGGGAACTTCGGTGATTTCTCGCAAGTCTTGTTGCTTGAGTTCAATCATTTTGCCCACTCCGGCACTCTTGATGTTGGATTTGGCAATGGCGATGGCTTTCACGGCAATGTCGTAGCCGTAGATTTTATGTTCAAATTCTCGCTCACCGCTGTCATCGTTGTAAATGGTTTCGAACAGGTCTTTGTCGTAGTCGCTCCACGACTGGAATGCATAGCCTTTGCGGAATACACCGGGGTTGATATTGGCGGCGATCATGGCGGCTTCAACCAGGAAGGTTCCCGAGCCGCACATGGGATCAATCAAATTGCTTTGTCCGTTCCAACCGCTGAGCTTGATGATGCCGGCGGCTAACACTTCGTTGATGGGTGCATCGGTTTGTGCAACTCGCCAACCGCGCTTGTAAAGAGGCTCGCCCGAAGAGTCGAGCGAAATGGTCACTTCATCGTTGGAAATGTGAACGTTAAAACAAAAGTCGGGAGAGGTCAGGCGAATGGAAGGACGCTTGTTTTCCTTTTCCATGAAAAAGTCGGCAATGCCATCTTTCACCCGGTAGGTTACAAAGCGTGAATGACGAAAGTTTTCGCTGAATACCGTTGTGTCGATTGAGAACGTTTGGTCACTCGTCATGACTTTATCCCATTCAAAGCGTTTGACTTGCTCATAGAGATCGTCGGCGTCGGTTGAACGGAATTTATAGATGGGTTTGAGAATGCGCAAGGCGGTGCGCAGGCAAAAGTTGGCGCGGTACATCATTTCTTTGTCGCCGAAGAATGATACCATGCGTGTGCCTTGTTGCACATCTTCGGCTCCAAGGGCCTTTATTTCATCGCTTAACACGCATTCAAGACCTTGAAAAGTCTTGGCAACCATTTCAAATTTTTCACTCATCGTGTTTTTGTCTGTAAGATGTTGTTTTCCTTTGTGCAATAATAATTCTCCCGATTCGAAGTCGCATGCCGAGCCGGTTGCATCTCAAAAACAGAATTTGAGCCACATGCGTAGGGCGTATGCCATGTCGTAACCATGATCGAATGAATGCTAAAATTAATGCCACAAAGGTAGTTATTTTCACCGAAGAACAAGCTACATGAAACTAAAAAAGGCGTAAAATAGTGAAACTCATGGCAAAATCTTGTTTAGAGCCTCTTTCTTGACAGCAATGATGAATGAAAGTGGAATTTTCGAGAGAAATTGAGTATATTTGCAATGAAATTAATGTATGCAATTCTTTGCAAACCATAAAAACGGAAAATTAAATATGTTTAAAAAAACAGTGATGGTGCTCACAATGGCACTGCTCTTTCTTTCGCCGGCAATGCTGGCGCAAAAACAGTTTACGCTTGAAGACTTGAATTTTGGCGGAACCAATTATGCCAACATGGTGCCACGCAATCGCACCTTCACTTGGTGGGGCGATAAACCGGTGTATGTGAATGCCGACACTTGCATGCGTGTGAATGTGAAAAACGGCAAGGAAACAAAACTTTTCACTCTCAACGAAATCAATGCTTGGGCAAACCTTTCCGATATGCAGAAAATCAAGAGTTTGAAAGGAGTTTCTTTTCCCTATGCCTCTGAGTCGCTTGTGTTGCTGAAAACTGCCACAGAGCGCATTCTCGTAAATTTTAAAAATCGCAAAGTGGTGTGGCGGCAGCCTTGTGGCGGAGAACAAGAAGCTGTGTGGAACTCGGTGAGCCGGGCTTTGGCCTTTGTCAGGAATGATAATCTGTTTGTAACCACAGCCGAAGGTCAAACTAAGCAGCTGACAACCGATGGCTCTCGCGACATTGTATATGGGCAAAGTGTGCATCGCAATGAGTTTGGTATTGATGGAGGCATATTTTGGAATCACGATGGAACTAAATTTGCATTTTATCGCATGGATCAAAGCATGGTAACCGATTATCCGATGATCGATGTACCTGAGCTTAACGATACTATACGTTGTGCAGCCACTCCGGCTCCCGAAAAATATCCTATGGCAGGGCAAGTGTCACACAAGGTGACAGTAGGGGTGTGTGATGTGGCAACTGGCAAGGTGCTGTATTTGCAAGCCGGCGACCCCACCGACCGTTATTTTGCCGGCATCAGTTGGGCTCCGAATGGCAATGAAGTTTACATGTTTGAGCTGAATCGAGAGCAAAACGATTGCTACCTTGTGCATTACAAAGCTTCTACCGGAGCAAGAATAGGCTCAATCTATCGTGAAACTCATGACAAGTATGTAGAACCTCAACATCCCATTGTGTTCTTGCCTTGGGATAGCACCCGGTTTGTGATGCAAAGTCAGAAGGACGGTTACAATCACTTGTATCTTTTCGACACAACCGGTAAGGAAATCAGGCAAGTCACCCGAGGCAAATGGGTAGTGATGGAAATGCTTGGATTCGATGTCAAGCGACGTTCGGTGGTGATAGCCGGGAATGAATTGCATGCCTTGCAACGCAACCTTTGGACGGTAGACTTGGCAACTGGCTCACGCACCATGATAGATGCTAGTGGCGATGGTTGGCACAATGCTGTGCTGAGCGAAAGCGGGCGTTACTTGGTCGATAATTATCAAACTCCCACTGTTGCGCGTAGCATTGCATTGGTGAACACCGCTACTGGTGAACGCACAAGCTATTTCACGGCTCCAGACCCATGGGCAGGTTACACGGTGCCCATTTTTGAAAGTGGTTCGATTAAGGCCGACGATGGCGTAACCGATTTGTATTATCGCATGGTGAAACCTGCCAATTTTGACCCCAATAAAAAGTATCCTACGGTAGTCTATGTGTATGGTGGACCTCATGCCCACAATGTGGACGCACGTTGGCACTATGGCAGTCGCAGTTGGGAAACCTATATGGCACAAAAGGGCTATGTGCTCTTCATCTTGGATAACCGTGGCAGCGAAAACCGTGGTCGCGACTTTGAACAGGCTACTTTTCGCCGGCTTGGGCAGGTGGAGATGCGCGACCAGATGAAAGGTGTGGAATTCTTGCGTACGCAGGCCTATGTCGACACAACTCAATTGGGTGTTCATGGTTGGAGCTTTGGCGGCTTCATGACCATTAGCCTGATGACCAATTTCCCCGAAGTGTTCAAGGTGGGCGTGGCAGGAGGTCCCGTGATTGACTGGAAATGGTATGAGGTAATGTATGGCGAACGCTACATGGACACGCCACAAACCAACCCCGAAGGATATGAGAAAACCAGCTTGCTTCATGTGGCCAAAAACTTAAAAGGACGTTTGCAGGTAATCATTGGTCTCAACGACCCCACTGTTGTTCCGCAACATGCCTATTCTTTTTTAAAGGCTTGTATTGCGGCCGGCACGCAACCCGATTTCTTTGTTTACCCGGGGCAGGGACACAACATGCGTGGGCATCAAAGCGTGCATTTGCACGAGCGCATCACTCGCTATTTCGAAGATTATTTGAAATAAAAAGCATAGAATTGCAGCTCCCTCATTGAGGAAGTTGATTTCAAACAGAAAATGGTTGTTAGCACTGTTTTCTGTTTGTTTTTGCACCCTATTTCTTATCAGATATAAGCTCTTGCCCACATGCAAAATCAAAGTTTATGATATTTAAAGCCATTTTTGTGTTCAAATGTTCGTTTATGAAAGTTTTATGTCATATTTATTTGCCCGTAGGAAAAAGAATTTTTAATTTTACATTGTAATTGGCGATGAAAAGATTCTTTCGTTTTTTAGAAAGACATTTTTGGCATATAATTGTACAAAATAAATCATAATACATTAATTCTAATGGTCTCATCTGTGCTTGTTTAGATGAGGCTTCTTTTAAAAACAAACACAATGAATAAAGTTTTTACTTTTTTGCTTATGGCAGCTTTGTCGATGAGTGCATCGTGGGCACAAGTTGTGGTGTTTCATGAAACTTTTGATAGGATAAACGGCACTGGTGGTAACGACAATAAGTGGGAAGGAAGCAATATTGCTCTTGAAAAAAATATTTCAAATGCAGATAATAAAAATTGGTCAGGAGCTTATTTAACAGGAGGAAAACAATGTGTTAAGGCTGGTAAATCTGGAGAGCGAGGATATGCGTTGACTCCTTATATTTCGTTCGCCCCGGGTCAGGAGTACACATTGACATTTAGAGCAGGAGCATGGAAAGGTGATAAAAAGACCTTGCGGTTGACTGTGATGCCTGAGAATCGTGGAACTTTTTCCGAAACAGAGATTACGCTCGCCGATGCCACTTTCACTGAATATAGCATTACATTTACAGCCAATGCAGATGCGAGTTCGGCAATGTTCTGTTTTTCTTCAAAAGAAGACAAGAAGAACCGCTTCTTTCTCGATGATGTGAAGTTGGTGCTTAAAGAGACGCCGACTTGCTCTTTAAAGGAATTAATAGGCGAAAGGAATACCGGATACTACAGAGTAACTGGCGAAGGATTGCAAAGCGTTACGGCGATTAAAGATCAATTTTCTAATAAATATTATGCGGTGATAAAAGATGCAAATGGGCAATCGTATGAAAAAGTGGAAAACAATGGCTATCGTTCGTTTTCGGTCAATGGAATGAGCAAGGTCGAAGACTATGATCAAAGCAACTGGTTGCTGGCCGAAATTCCAGAGGACGAATATGTTGCCTTTGGCACCGGTAGCTTTGCAATAAAATCTCTCAAAGGTCTTTACAACGGTTTGCAAAAAGATCCCATTATGACAGATGTGCAAATTGAAAAAGGTAACGCTCTGCCACCTTATAAGCCCAATCAATATTGTACCGTTAATTTCATGACCGTGTATAAAACCGATTTCACGGGCAATGCGGTGGAATCAGGAAGCAAAGCTTCGGCTTTGGCGACGGATACTTATTTTTTCATGTCCCCTAAGGGGCAAGAAGTAGCCGATGTTATTTGGGCAGTTTGGAATGCCGATGATGCGAAGTTTTATGTGCCGGCTTATACTCCCAAAGTTAATTGTGCCGATTTTGTCGGAGGTTTTGAAGTTGCTTGGAACTATAACGAAGGTTTTTCCTCCAAAGACCAACTTGTCGATGGCTATCTCTATGATTTCAAGGCTCTCGTGAAAAAGAATGTTGCAATCACCTCTGCCCCCAAAAGGATTGTTCCCAATACATCAATGGCTTCTTGGCACTATAAAGTCTTCCCTTTGAATTTGTCAACTGACTCTAATGTAACAACCGATGTGAACAGTGTGAATGATAGTAAAACAGTGTCGAGCATCCGCTATTATAATGTGATGGGCGTTGAGCATGATGAGCCATTCGATGGTGTCAATGTTGTCGTTACCTCTTATAGCGATGGCACAAGCAGTGTTGCCAAAGTGGTGCGTTAGTCGTTGTCACCCATCTGTTTTAAAACCAAATCTTTTTTATGTGGGCGAGTCTGAATTTTTGGGCTCGCCTTCTTTAGAAAAAGTTGTATTGTAACGGCTTGAAAAATAGCGTTGTTACAAAATGTGTAGAAAATTTTTGTAAAAAGAAATGTAAATTGTTTTTGCAAGTTTCAAAAAAAACTATACCTTTGCAACCGCAAATGGGAAAACAGCGGTTTTCTATACATCGAAAGATGTGAAAAAGAAAAAGTTTTGAGAAAATTCAAATTTTATTTGGAGGATTAAAAAAGTTGATTTACCTTTGCAACACTTTTCGCCTCACAAGTGAAAAACTTAGTGAGCGATTTTTTTAACGCCATTTTATTGGCAATAGTTCTTTGAAATATTTGCGATAATGAAGATCTTGACAAAATGCAAACAGCAAGAGAGAGACAAGGTAAAAATGGAACCTGCCTTTCGTCGAGATTCCTTCAATACAGGTAAAAGTAAAGACAGCGATAAATCGGGGAGCT
>JBGYAB010000075.1:0-22288 GCA_041815985.1 Sodaliphilus sp.
CAAGAATTAAGTAGTAAGTAATAAGGGTTAAATGATTTGTTCGATTTGTTGCGATTTGTTGGATTTCTGACGCAGGCACTTCCTTTACAATCGGCTTCGCCGAGAAATCGAACAAATCTTATTCAAATCAAGCAAAATATTTAGATGCCGACATGCAGATGAAAGCAAGTGGAAAGTTGCATGATGAACCAAAACTGTAACCTCCGCGGTCTAATGACCGATTTGGGTTAAACTACTGAAAAAATCTTATCTTTGCAGCACATTACACAAGACATCGCAGCATGAAACTCTATCGCTTCATTTTTTTCTTCGTCATTGCCTTTGCAACCATGCAGGGATTTCTTTTCGCCACACAGTTGCAAGCTCAACCGGTGAAAGTGCCTCAAACTCACCCCGAACCACTTGCCCCCGACAGTAGCAACTTTGTTACAGTCGGTATGCTCATCATGTCGCCAAGCAATGTGTTCTATTCCAACCTTGGGCATGCCGTGTTGCGCATGGAATGTCCATCGTTCGACCTCGATTTTTGTTTTTCTTTTGAAACCGACACCGAGGGCGACGACTATCTGCGTTTTTTTGGTGGCAAAGCCAATGGGCACATCGTGGCCGTACCCACAAACAAATTTCTTGAAAGTTATCAAAAAGAAGGACGGCAGGTTGTGCAATATGAGCTCAACCTCACCTTAAAAGAAAAACAAGAATTGTGGCGAATGCTCGACAACAACATCATGAACGACGAATTGCGCAAGTTCAATTTTCTGCAAAACAATTGTTCTTCTGTCAGCTTTAGAATGGTTGAAGATGCTTTGATAGAGGAGCAAATGGAATATGCGTGGCCTGAAATCATGTATCGGAATAACGGCGATGGCATCAGATTTTTGACAAGAAACTCTCCTTGGATGTCGTTCATTTCAATTACGCTGGTGGGCACAGAAGCCGATGGCTACTGGGATCAACGTCAACGGGTTACCCCCGAAACACTCATACCCATCTATGAAAAAACGCTGATTGCGGACAAAGACGGAAACAAGCGACCGGCACTCACAGGCACAAAAACCCGGTTGTTGCCCCTCCGCACCGCCTATGCTCCCACTCGCATCACTCCCTTGGTGGTGTTTTCAATCTTGCTTTTGCTGGTTATTCTCGTCACCGTTGCCGAAAGGTGGTTCAAATGTAACAAGCCGGCAAAAGCGGTTGATGCCGCATTGCTGACTGTGGTGACCTTGTCGGGTGTGCTTCTCGTCTACATGAGCACCGTTTCGAGTTTGTTTGGGCAACACTGGAACTGGTATCTCATTCCATTTTCTCCTCTACCCGCCATCATTTGGCTACTGTATCGCAAACGGAAAAATTTCTATAAGGTTTACCTTTTCTATTCCATTGTTTTGGTGCTGTTCATTTTGGCTACTCCTCTTTCGGCGCAACTCGACATAGAGCACCAGCTCATCACAGCCTCTCTTGCCGTGCGCTGTTTCGCACTCTTTTCCAAAAACAAAGGAAGAGGTAAGGAGTAAGGGATTTGTTTGCTTTACAGTCGCCCTCTCAGGCGAGAAATCGAACAAATCTTATTCACAATCGAGCAAAATATTTTTTGCTCTTATTTCCTTTTGTCAGCCTTAAACTTATGTAACTCGTAAGTCCTGAAATTCTCATCTTAACCCCTTTAACTCCTTATTACAATCGTACTTTATCTTTTTTCGCCAAGCGAAAAAACATCAAAGGTCTTTATAAGGAAGTTTGGTGAGCATTTCGGCAAACTGCTGTGCGCCTTGCTTGAGCTGACCGTCCACCATGGCACGCAACATGAAAGGAATGTCGATTTGCAATTCAGAGCGTGCCTGCGTTGTTTCATCGTCTATTTTGTCAAGCCCGATGATGAGATTAAACGCCACCGGCGAATTTTGGGCGGTGAACATGATTTTTGTAGGTTCCTCCTTTTCGGCAAGAGCCAGTGTCATGGGGCCCATGGGCGACTCAATGGTGATGGAGTCGGGTGCAAACTTCACTTTCGACAAATTCTCTTGTGCCTCTTTGGGCAGCTTGTCTGCATTTTTGTCGATTTGCGCTTTAAAAATCTCGGGATTGGACAATTTGTTGAACACCGTTTCGATGTCGCATGCAATTGTCTGAACGTCGCTTTTATATGATTCCATAAAATGTTGTTATACTCTCCTCTTTTCCCGGTCGGTCTTGCAAAAGCAACGGCCCATGAAGGCAAAACCGGAAAAAGCGGAGAGAAAGAATGGGAAATTTATTCAAAAAATCCTGCCGGAGTCCAGTTTTCGGGGTCTTCACGCCATTGTTTGAGGGTTTCTACATCGCTCTCTTTGATGTAGTTGCTATCGAGGGCGGCACCCACCATGGAACTATAGTTGCTGATGGTGATCAAGTTCACACCGGCTTCTTTAAAAGCCTCGGCGGCTTGCGGAAACTCGTAGGTGAAGATAGCAACCATGCCAACAACCTCTCCGCCGGCATTTTTCACTGCTTGGGCAGCTTTCAAACTACTCTTGCCGGTAGAAACGAGGTCTTCGACAATCACCACCTTTTGCCCGGCTTTTAGGTTTCCTTCGATCAAGTTTTCCAAGCCGTGGTCCTTGGGTTTTGGGCGCACATAGATGAACGGCAAGCCCAAATTATCGGCCACGAGTGCACCTTGTGCAATGGCTCCGGTTGCAACACCGGCAACCACATCGGCCTGACCAAAGTTTTCGAGAATGATGCGCGAAAGCTCCACCTTAATGAAATTGCGCACGTCGGGATACGACAATGTCATTCGGTTGTCGGTGTAGATTGGAGAGTTCCACCCCGATGCCCAAGTGAATGGCATATCGGGTTGCAACTTGATTGCGCCTATTTTTAGCAATTTTTCAGCAAGAAGAACATCTAACTTTTTCATGTGCAACAGATATTTTAATATGTTTTAGTTTTCGCCCACAAAATTACGAAAATATCGCGCAATAGCGCAAAACATGGAGAGAAAAAGATTTTTCAGCCCGGCTGAAATCTTCGGGCGGAAATAAGAGAAGTGAAAGGGACGAATGGATTAAGGAGTTAAGACGAGAGTTTTTTGCCAAGCGAAATCAAGGCGGTCTCTAATGACCGATTGGGGTTTATAGTTAGCGGAGGCGGGTGACCGAAAGGGCAAACAAGGAAATTTTGATGCCGTCGATGCGGGCAATGCTTTCGGCACAAGCCAGCAACGTGGCTCCGGTGGTAACCACGTCGTCCACAATCATCACATGCTTGTTGCGCAACGTGCAATTGGCTTCGGCAACAGGTGCATAAAGTCCCTGAGCACTGTCGAGGCGTTCCATTGCGCTTTTGCGGGTTTGCGTGGCGTGCGATTGCGTGGCTCGAACAGCTTCGTAAATCGTAATACCGGTGTGTTCGCCTATGCCTTGGGCTATGTAGTCGCTTTGGTTATAGCCACGTTTAACGAGCTTGGTGTAGTGCAACGGCACGGGAATTAAATAGTCTATCCCTTCAAACACGCCCTTGCCGTTCCACTCACTTGCAATGCGATGTGCCAGCCAACGCCCCATTTGAGGCATATCATGATATTTGATATCGTGCAGAACTGCGGCATAGGGGCTTTGCTTTTCATAATAGAAACAGGCTGTGGCACGCTCAATGGGAGTTTTGCCGGCAAAGAGTTGCTCCATGGCGTTGAAGTCGTCGTCTTCATAGCCTGTACGTGGCATCTTCAACAGGCAACTGTGGCAAATGTAGCGTTCGTCGCTGTTGAGCAAACACTTGCACACCGGGCAATGTCGAGGGAAAAACACATCGATTGCCGCCGATATGACCTGCTTCACGTTCATTGCGGTTGAACAGTTTTTTGGGCTATCGTCGAAATCATGGGATAGAACACCTCCGGCTCAAAGCCACGGCCGGTGGCAAATCTCATCATCGAGGCTCGGGCTTGCCGCAAGTCTTTGTCCTGCACTTCGCGCCACTTGGCTTTGAGCAGTTTTTCGAGTGTCGCCCGATAGGCTTTGTCGTCGATTTCGGCTGTCACACGGTCGATGCACGAAGTGTTCACCCCTTTGCTTCGAAGCATGAAAGCGATTTTAATGCGTCCCCAGCCGTTGAAGCGAAATTTATCGCGACAATAGGCTCGTGCATAGCGTTCTTCGTTCAGATAATCCTCTTTTTTGAGACGTGCAATGATGGCTTGTGCATCGCCGGGCGCAATGCCCCACTTGAGCAACTTGGCGTGAATGTCGCTCTCGGCCTGTTCGCTTGTCGCACACAACGAGGCCACACGCAACAAGGCTTTTTCGGCGGTAATGGGCTTTTTGCCGGCTTTATTCATCATAGATTGATAGAGATTGACAATGGATTTACTGCTTTGGCGCACTCCAATAACGACTTGCGCCATGATTGTACAAAGATAGAAAAAAAATCATTCCTAACGCCATCATGAGGAAGATTTCGGTTTTTCTAACCCCATTAATGAGGGCACGATAAGGGAGTGCCGGTGGGAGAAATCCAACAATGATTTGGGCGATTTCTCGGCGAAGCCGACTGTAAAGGAAGTGTCCAAAAAAACACCCGGGCGAGGTTGCCCGAGTGCTTCGTTTAGTCAATTAAACCCTCAGCAGTCCGATGACCGATTGAGGTTAAAATTGTTCACCCCCCATTAGCGCACATCGATTTTCGATGATGTGCGGCTGCCATCGGAGTAAGAAACCACTTTCACGTTAATTCCGCTAAATGGTTGGTCACTCTCTATGCCCTGCATGTTGTAGTAGCGCACAGCCGTCACGTGCTTGTTGGCGACAATGTCGTCAATACCGGTGTGCAATCCGGGCTGCATGGTGATGGCCACTTCAAGGTCGTAGTCGATGGAGTTTTGATTGGGCGCAACTCGTGCCGGAGCCGGGGTTGGTTCTGTTTCAGTTTTCTCTCCAAGGAAAGTGAGCGTCTTTTGTGCGAAGCCACACGAGTTGCTTCCCACAGCCAGTTTGTAGGTGTGCCTGTGGTCAAGGTTCGAGAAGCTGAAAGAGCCATCGGCATTCACTTCGGCAGACTCATATTTTGAGTTCAGTTCAGTTTTGCCATCGGGAATGATGTATTTACCGGCATCTACGTCGTAGAGACGTATCAACGGATAGCCATTGGGTTGCTCTGTGGTTTTCTCTGTCTCCACAATGGGGTTTCCGCTATTGTCGAGCACCTTGCCGCGAATGTCGTTGGTGTAGTAATCTAAGATAAAAGCAGGAACAACATGTCGATAAGTCTCGGGATTGTCCACATCACCATATCGAAAGCCATAATAATATAATCCGTTTACCGAAGCACAGCCTTTGCCCGTGCGAAACACGCTTGCCACTTCTTTTTCGCACTTGCTTGTCAGGAAATAAAAGTTCATCGGATCGCCATCATACCACTGATCGAGAGTTAAAAGCACGCCCTTGCCATCGTAGACATAGGGGTTGATAAAGGGGAAATTCTGCACCACATCGGGATTGGAGGCAGTTGATGTTGCAGAGAATGTTGTGGAAACATTATTTTCGGTATACTTAAATTTCTCGGCAGGAAGGGGATAGCTGTTGTAGCCCTTGGTATATTCCAGTTCGTTGCTGTCGTCAACGCTCTGCACCCAAACGGTGCCAACTAACGTGGTTGTTTTTCCTCCATTGTTGTATCCCCTCAACGACAAGTTCTTGACCTTGGCGTTCACCGGCAAAATCATGCCGTCTTGCGTCTGATTTTTGAAATCGTTGCCGGTGACCATATACTGTGTGTGAAACTCCCAAAATTGTCGTCCCATCATTTGTGTTTTGATGTTCAGTGCACCGGTTTCTTTTTTGGCATAGCGCAACATGTCTTGATCAGATTTGAGACGGATGTCGATGGTGATGGCGTTCATTGCCATGCACGACAATGAGCACAACAGCAATGCTGCGATTTTGTTTGCTTTTTTCATTTATTTTTCTGTTTTTGTTGCGATGAAAACAATGGAGAAATACCCATAAGAAAAAGAGGTTTCCTCCATTGTCGCTTGTTTATTGATTTACAACGAAATCATTTATCATTTCACTTCTTTGGTAACGGTCTTGCTGCCATCGGCATACTCGGTGACAACCACATTAAGCCCTGCAAAAGGCTTGCTGCTTGCCACACCTGCCATGTTGTAGTAGGTGACGCCGGTTGTGGCCTTAGCCACATTCACGTCGTTAACAGCAGTGGAAACGGTAACGTCGATGAGCACATCGAGGTCGTTTTTAATGGCATCGTTGCCAAAATCGAACACTTTGTCTTCGAGCGTGTAGCCGTCGACCTCGACCATGTAGTTCTTGGTGTGGTCAAGAGCCTCGAAAGCAAATTTGCCGTCGGCAGTGGTGTTGACAGTTCCCACCAACACTTTGGCAGTAGGATCGAGCGAGAAGAGTTTTACCTGAACGGGGGCATTAATGCCTTTTACCTTGCCGCGAATGTCGTTGGTGTAGAAATCGAGTTGGAAAGCCGGCAACGAGTGGTGGTCGAGTGCAAGATATTGCAAAACGTTCTTCACAGCCTCCATTTGACCCAATGGACCAAAGTCGCGGTCGGCATAGAAGTTGAACCAAACGGTCATGTTCTCACCTTTTGCAAGCGAATGATAGACTGTGGCGATGTCGGCCTCGGCAGTTGTTTTTGCAAAATTGAAAGCAACGTTTTTGCTGCGATCTTGGTCTTTTACATCGAGATAGAGGGCAATTTCAAAGTTTGCACCGGTGTAGATGTAGGGCTCGGCAAAGGGCACATTCATTAAAATGCCATCTTGTGTGGCTCCCAAGTTGCACTCTATCTGTTCGTTATATTTCTTAAATCCATTGGCAGGGTTGGTGACAATGGTGTTATATTCAGGATAATTTTCATCTTTGTAAGGAGGAGCAATTACTGTAGCATCATAATTTTTGATGTAGGGAGTGGCATAGAGGAAATTGCTGTTGCCACCGGTTACACGGCCGGGCAAAGCAATGCCAACCACCTTGCCTAATGCAGGCACTGCGGTGCGGGTAGCAAAACCGGTTTTGTTTTTAGTGGCGTCGCCCTTGCTCATGTCGGCCTTGGTGGCAAGACATTCAACAATGTACTGCGGAATGCTGTAGCTGAGACCTTGAGCCGCAACGGCAGGAATGAGACCTGCATCGGTGACGATCTTTTGCGAATCGGGCATCGAGGGTGATGCGTAGTAGAGCATGTCGTTGGTGTTGTCGACGGTGGTGAAAGTAACCACACCATTTTGAGCGTTCATGGCAAAGCACAAACCGGCTGCCATGACTAATGAGTAGATTTTCTTCATCTTCTGTTTGTATTATTAAAATTTAAAATAAATCACTTTGCTAAATAGGCCGTAAGAGAGGCAGTGATAAAAGAGGGGGAATGCTACACAAAACCACTTAAACCAAACTATTCCTTATCGTCTATTTTTTCCGCCACAAAGATATGTAAAATTACCCCCCCCCGAATGTTAAAAATAATTAAATAGTAAAAAAGGATTAAAAGAACTTGAAAAGGACGATAGTTCTCGGGCTTACTAACTTATTTTGTTGGATTTCTGCCACAAGTTCTTCTTTTGCTTGGCAGTCGCCCTCTCGGGCGAGAAATCGAACAAATCTTGTCCAAAATCAAACAAATATTTTTTATTGCCGATTATTGATTGATTTGTTCGATTTGTTTTGATTTGGTGGATTTCTGCCAAAGGCACTTCCTTTCACGGCTCTTCAATTCTATAAAAAAAGGGATAGTCTCTCGACTTTCCCATTCCTTAAAATACACAATTATCTATAAAACAACTATTTTTTAAATTTCCCTTGTTTCCAATCCTTGCCTTGCCCTTGCTTGAGGACAATCTTTGAAAGGGCAAGCAAGTTGAATGGTAATAACATCATGAAACAAAAATATTTACATTTTACTTATTTATTTTATCCCCTACGCTAAATCTCGAAGATTTAGAGATGCTATAAACTCCAATCGTTCATCAAACCGCTAAGGGGCGTTAAACAACAATGCAAAGATACATCATTTTTTCAAATTTACAAGTACAGTAATTAAAAATTATTACTTTTTAAGTCAATAAAGTAATATTTTAATTTTACATCAACTTATTTTGTTTCAAAATCATTATCCAAGCACTACCTGACGCAACAATGCTCCACTTGGTGCAGTTCCTTCGATTTCAAGCCGCAAAGAGCGGTAGGGTTGTGCGATGATGGGCAAGGCAAGAGGCGCATTGAGATTGCCGCGCACGTGCACATGATCGATGATGAAGCCATGACAACCCTCGCCCCGGCAACCACGCAACGTGAGATGCAAATCGACCTGCCGACTGAAAATGTTCCAAATCAGGCGTTTCACGGCCGTGTTCATGCTGTGACCGAACACGGCAGGCAGGCTGAGCCAATGAATTGATTGTGTGGTGTCGCCGGCGATCTCTTGCCGCAGATCGAGCACGCCACCAACATGGGTAATGGCAAGCGCATGAGCATGATCGTGAAACAACCACTTGGCAGTGAGCGACAAACGCGATGTGCGACCGCCGGACATGAGCACCTGCATTTTTCCATCATCGTCCAGCATGCAAAGCTCATTTTCGGCATCGTTCCAAGCGAGTTGTTGCGCCTTGCAGGCGTTGAGATGCAGCGTCACTGTGGCTCCGCTCACACTGCACAGTTGTCCGAGCCTGCTTTTAAACCACACTTTGTCGCCTCCTTCAACGGGCATGAAACCATGGGCAAGGATTTTGCGACTCAAAAGCCGTGCTTCGCCGTAGGCTCCGCTTGAAAGTTGTGGCAGAGCAAAAATGCCTTGATCGGAAAAAACATAGATGGGATAACGTCCGAAACCACCTGAATAGATGGGACGGTTGGCCACTGCCATGGCAAGCACGGCAGTCCCCGTTGGGCAATGGTGTCGAGTGCAGGCAAAGGGATTGGCGGTTGCACTCACTTCGATTTCGCCTTCACAACGAATTTGCAAACCACTGTCATGCACGGCATTGGCCATACCGCTTGCCGGTTCGTGAGGGTGCAAATCGGAGGCAAAGGCAACTGCCTGTCCGCTCTCGTGATGAGGCCACAATTCACGCTCCAGCACCCTCACCGTGCCACCTGCGGCAATTTCAATCCTCATGGAGGCTGTGCGTGCATCGGCCGTTGCCAGCAATGGATTTATGGCTGTGGGTATGTAATTCAGTTCATCGGTGCGCACCACATTGGCCATGCCTTGTTCGGTGGCAATCTTCAATTGTGTGGTCACGGTGCAATTGCCGGTCTTGACTGTGCCGGCAAAGAGTTGTAACGGATGCCACGGGTGCTTGAGCCGCATCGAAAGTCCGCCGGTGTAGAGCCGCCCATTGTGGCACATGGCAGAGTGCGGAATGACGGTTGCACAATTGCGAGCATTGACAGCCGAACATGTGGCATTGTTCACCGTGATGCCTGTCGTTAAACTCTCGGTGAGCACGTAGGTTGTGGCTCCGGGCAAAGCAGAGGTGGCGGCTACGGCAGTGTTGCTTGTCGTGAAATGAAGGCGGTTAAGGCTGTCGATGTCGGAACAAGAGGCGATCACCTGCCACGAGGTCGCAAGCAGGTCGCTCTTGATGCCGGCCAAGCCACGAGGCGAAGGGCCGAACTCAAACACATAACGCCGCTCTCCCACGTTGGTCGTGCTCATGCGGTAGTCCAATTGGCGGCAATTCACTGTGTCTGCCTCATCGGTGGCCAAAATGTCGATTGATTTCACCAGCGATGCCCACTTGCTGTCGATGCCCTTGGCCACAGTGATGCCCAACCTGTAACAAGGCAGGGTCAAGGTTGTGGCAGGAATAGCGACAAACTTGCCGTCGCTCACAATTGCCTCAACGCTTGCGCGATGGTTGGACTTCACGGCACCATCGCCCACCACAACCGGCGCACTGAGCCACATATAGCTGTCGTCCCACAACCGCACACCATAGCGCACAAGCATGGGGCGCGACAATTGTCCGCTATCGGTCGTTTGCCTTGTCAAGGATTGCCACGCCTTGCGCATCACCTCGGCCATGCCAGCCAAGTCGGCAGCAGGCAACGGACTTTGCCACCGATCCATGGGTGTTTTAAAGGAGTAGGCTTCGGTTGCAATACTCGTCGCCGAACCACCCACAGCACACAAGTGCAACAACGGAATGGCATCGTGAGGGTTAAGGCGGTCGTAACCGGAAGCAGTGCGATGCAGACAGATGTAGCCCTCGGTTGTGGCCACAATGAGGAATTGCCCGGCAATGCAGGCATTCAGCACTTGCCCCTCAACAGTGGCGAGAACAGTAGTTCCCCATTTGATGGTGTTGTCGATGAGGCAAATGTATCGTTCACCATCAATTGCCAGCAATCGGGCACCGGCATTGATGGTGGCAACTTGCGCCGGTGTGCCGATGACTTCAAGCGCATTCTCTCGTTCGCGCAAATTGAGTGTGTCGCTCGCTTCGCCTTGCTTGGCGGCTTCGCCATTGTGATAATGCGCCGTAGCGGCCGGATAGATTGTTGTGTTTTTCATTGTCTTTTTTGGTCACAAAATTAATCTGCACTTTTGAACTGATGCAATGTTGAACGATCACAACAAAACTCAAAAGCAATAACATCACATTTTTCATCTTTCTATTTATTCAAAACGTTAGAAAAATTAGCTTAAAACAGCAAAAAAGACAATATGTTGCATTATTTTCTTCAAAATATTTTGATAAAACCATTTCGATGTATAAATTTGAAAAGAAAACAAAAACATTATGTTTTTATAGATTGTAGATTTTTAAGGAGCCCGCGCTGCGAAGCGTAGGCTCTTTAATTTTTTCGTTTTGCAAAAAAAGAAGTGAAAGGGAGTGCCTACGGCAGAAATCTAACAAATCAAAACAAATCGAACAAAAGATAATCAATAAACAACAAGCAAAAAGATTTGCTGGATTTGGACAAGATTTGTTCGATTTCTCGGCGAAGCCGACTGTAAAGCAAGCAAATGTTAACATTCAAACAAAATCAGGGCGAGCTCTAATGACCGATTAGGTTTAAACGAGACTTTGAATGTCGCAAAAGGGCGATGATGACTCGGGGAGTGCAAACCGGAGTTGCAACTGACCGGGTGCCAATTTTTGGCGATGAGAGAGTTTGCTTGCCACAAAAAGCGCAATGGCACGAGCCATCACCATGTCGTCATGTTTGCCCTTCACTGCCCCATATTGCCCTTTTGACAGCAATTGAAACCAACTCATCTCGTCCACCGCTTCGCGGTCATGTTCCACATAGGCACGATCTCGGGTCATGGCTATGAGGTTGTGCACAATTTGCCCCTTGGTGCGTCGGTTGGTTTGAAAACCCGGGCGATTTTTGGCACGATAATACAGGTTGCGGTAATGCGTGGCCAGCAAGTTTAAGATGTAGTTGCCGTCGTCGCCTTCGGTTTGCTCCATTTCGAGCGTGTTGCTTTCAAACACGAGCAAGGCATCGGCATAGAAATGAGCCAGTTGCGCAGCTTTCCATGCCAACAAATCGTGGTCGGTGTGTCCACGCCATTGTGCCACCACTTCGGCAGGTTCGTCGTCACTTTCTTTGCGGTCGATTACCGTAATGACCGAATAATCGGCCTTGTCGCCACGTCCGCCAATGTCAACAGCCGCCACGTAGCGACTAACGAGCGACGTAGGCTCGGGCATACGCCAAATTTTGAGTTGTCGGGTGGCATTTTGCACCAGCCCCACCGCTTTGAGCCTGCCATCAACGGCCATAATGTCGCCCGAAAACAAGGGCACTGTGCAATGCTCACGCAGTCGATCGAGATCGTTAATGGCAAACACGCATCGGCCGGTATTGGCAAAAGCCTCCAAATCGTTGGTCGGAAACTCGGCCATGAGCATGCAGTGATCTTTGTAGGCACGGCGTTTGTGATGATACCAGTTGATCATCTCCAATGTGCACCCTTCGTTCCACAAATCTCGCTCATAGTCGTCCATCGACTCCCATAGCGCAGCAACATCGACAACCGGGCGACGGTAAATTTCGATTTCGTGCCATGGCACAAACACGGCAACTTTGTCGCTCCGGCCGCTTTGTGCCCGCAACCACTCGGTGTGGAAAAACGAACCAACACCATTGGCTGTCGATTCCATCACCTCGAGCGACATGCCACCCATCATGATGGAGCCATCGACCGAGCGCACAATGTCTTCGGGCGAATGCATTGCAGTTTCGGGCCAAAAAGCCACTTCGCTCAAGTGTGCCATGGCAATGTCGTAGCCTCGCACGGCATCTTCGCTATGTGCCGACCCAAGAATGACCAAGCAGTCGCGCCCGGTGATGTACTTGGCGGAGCCACCGCCTTCAAAGCTCTTAAAGGTGGGGCGCACTTCATCTTGTTCGAGAAACTCTTTGGGATAGAATTGCAGGAGCTTGGAATACATGCCTTTAATGGCTTTGGCAGAACCTCGTTTGTGCCCACAGATGAGGCAATTCCAGTTTTTGGCAAGCACCAGTTGTATCCAAGCCATGTACATGAGTACCAAGGTAGACCCGCCCCACTGCCGGGCTTTGAGAAGAATGACACGAATGCCATCGCCTGCCTTGCGTTGGCGTTCAAACACTGCCAGCACTCGCCGTTGCGGAGCATTGAGCGTAAGCTTGACATTGCGCCCCGTCAACTTGTGGCGCACTGTGGCACACGTGGCGCACCAATATTCAAAGTCCCACTTGATGCGCTCACGGCGATAAACAGCGACATTGTGGCGCACCTCATCGGGCATGTGGCACACCATGTCGGCAGGTAACAACACCTCGCCCACCCCATCGATAGCCACCGGCAATCGTTCGCCGGTGCAACCAATGCCAATAATGGGGTCGTAGGGCACTTGCAACCGGCGGTTGCGTAACTCGTTTTCATGTATGATTGCTTGAATGGTGGTGTGTTTTTCCATGGCTGATGTGATATTTTTGAGAATAGAGGCAAAAATAGCACGTCAACGCACAGAGGTGCAAGCGCAAAAAGTGACTTTCGATAAGAAATAAGGGTCGTTAAGTAATTTGTTTGGGTTTATTGGATTTCTGCCACAGGCACTACCTTTCACTTCTCCTCACTTCCTCTCGTTTCTTTTTTCGTGAAGTAAAAAAAGTTATTGTTCGTGATATGAGAGTGTAATGCAGGAGTAGCCGTTTGCTTCGTCGTTGGTGTGCATGATTACCTGACGATTGTCGTACTCATAGCGATGCCCCACAATGTCGTGCTTTTCTCCTTCGATTTGGCTTGTGCCAACAATTGCGCGGCTCATGAGGTAATGTTGACGCGCCAAGTTGTCGAGCAACTTGACATATTGTTTTTCAACGGTGTCGCGCGGAGCATAGACGGAGTACATCGTGAGTGAAAACAAACCTTTTTTATCGATTTGAATTTGCAAGTTTCTCCATCTCATGCCGTTGAACAAAAAGCCTGTGGTGTCGCCCGGTTCCAACACCATGATTTTAAATGAATTGCCTTTATTGTCCTGCTGTATCTCAAAATTGAGATCTTGAGCATGTGTAACGGCATTCCTGAACCCCAGTTCATACAGACTTTCAAGTGTTTGGTTTTGAGCATCTCCAAACTCAATTTTGTCGAAGAAGCGATTTTGAACAGGTGCCCACTGCTTGTCTTTGCAGCCGGCAAAGTTCATGAGCAACAACAGAATAATAATATGAAATATCGTTTTCAATTTACTGTTTTGTTAAAAAGAAAGGTTGTCTCTGGATGTAAGGAGTTGAAAGTGTTAAGTCGAAAGTTTTTCAACTTTACGACTTAACAATTAAACTCAGTTTTCTCTTTTTCGTGTTCCTTTTCTCTTAGGATTGGGGGAGCTCATCGGAGTGCTTTTTTGAGAAGCAACTGCCTTTCTTCTTGTTCCAACGTGTTTGTTGCTTGCTTTGTGCTTGCTTGTCTTGTAACCTCTCGATTGAGATGTTGCCATGCGGAAATCATAAAGCACGTCGCAACGAGAGATGAAGTCAGACACTCTCGTCTTATTGTTGAAATAGAAGTTGTTTAGGTCAGCCATAGCGGAATAAGCGGGAGAGGTTTTGTTGAGCACCATGTAGGCGTTGTAGTTCTCGTCCCACTTGATTGAGAACCAACCGTCGCCTTGCGGAATGAATGCAATGGCATAGAGGCATTTCTCTTTCAGACGGAAATCGGCAGTGGTACCTGCCTCTTGCAACATGTCGAGAGCGCGGTCGATGAAGGGGAACTCATTGGCATATTCAATGCTGTTATAGGCACTCTGGGTGTAGCGAGTTAAGTACCAACAATCGCCTTTGTAGCTTGCCTGATAGTATAGCGATGCCAAGCGATAGAGCGCATCGTTTTGTTGTTCGCCCGAGTTGTTGTTGATTTGTTCTTGCAAAGCGAGCACATCTTTACAGAAATCAAGTTTTTGGTTGCGTTTCACCGTTGCCACATAGCCCGGATTTATTCTTTCATCTTCATAATCGACGATTTGGCGTTTGAACCATCGTTCGATTTTGTAGGAGCGACGTGCCATGTAGCGACTGATGCCGAGTTGGGAGATATAGGCAGGAGTTACTTTTTCAAGATAGGGAATTGCTTGGGCAAATTTTCCCTCGCGCATGTATTTTGTGCCAATATCGTCGTTTAACGTTTCTTGACTCAGGAAATCTTTTACACTCTTCAACAACCATTTTTCGAATTCGCTACTCGGTTTTGAAGAACAGTAGTTGGCAAATTGAATGGTTTGTTGTGCCGTGAGTTCAATAAAGGTCCATTGACTTTTCGACGAGCCTGCATACCAAGATTTTAAGAGCGTAGCCATGTTTATATTGCCAATTTGCTTAAACTTTGGAGCCAATTCATCTAACACCAGTCGTTCAAGCACCTCGGAGTAATGAGTATCGTTCTCCTTTGAGTCCATCATTTTTTTCAGCCATTTCATTTCGCCCAACAAGTAGTTGTAGTATTTTTTATCTCCATCGCGCAATGAAGCAACCGACGCAATGAGACGACAAGCGCGGGCATTGTCTTTCATGCGACCGGTGCCGGCCATCTTTTGTGCCGCATCGAGTTGCGCCACAGCCTGCTGATGGTTGCCCAACATGTGGTTCAAGAATCCTGCTGCGGTTTGCCACATGCAAGGCGATTTGGACTTGCCCGATTTTGCAACATCGCCGGCAAACTGTATGAACCGGGCAATTTCGTTCTTGTAGGTCAATGTCGAAACATTGTTCAAGATGCCTTCGTTGGCGTTGTCTAAACTTTCTTGCGCATTGTTCACAAAGTCTTGAACGAGGAACGGCAATGTGGGCGAATTGGGATTTTCGGCATAGACTTGCTTTATTCCCTGCAAATTGCGTTTATCCTTCACAAGCCATTTAAGGCTGCGCATGTCGTTGAGTTCGGCATAGATGCTGATGGCTTGTGCCTTGTTGCCCTTGTCAAGCAGTGCGTGGGCATATATACCCTTCATCATTTGCTTGTAGCAACTTTCGGACAGTTTTGAGTTTTGAGAGTTCCACAATTCGATGTTTTCTTGATTTTTGTTGAGCAACATGTTAGCTCTCATGGTCAACAGGGCATATTGTTGTTTCAAGCGACTACCTTTGTAGCTCGCCGCCACATGATAAATGGCATTCAGTTTGCCGGCTTGCTCTCGAAGTTCGCTCTTCGATGGGTATTCCCAACCCTCTTGTGCCACGATGTTGCATATTTTGAGATACCTGATGAGTTGTATCAAGTACTCTTTCATTTCGGTGTCTTTCTTCATCAGCATTCTCTTGATGATCTCGTTTGAACTTGCACCTAAATCGTTTTCATCGACCCAGAGTAAACTATTCACCTCCCATTCAATGTCTTGTTTGCCGGTATAGTCTTTCCAAAACTTCAACATGTTGTCTGTTCCCACGCTATTTTGCATGTGCTGACGCGGGAAGATGCTGTAAACATAGTAATGCGGCCTGGGCTGTGGTATACAGGCCATAGCCACCATTGCCGCATAGGCAATAAAAAGGCTAAGGACTAAAAATTTTTTCATATTCTTTTGCATTATAGTTGTTGATGTTATTGGCATCTAAATGGTAAACAATCACTTGCGTGTTGATGTCTTTTCGGCGTTTGGCAAGCTCGTCATGCACTTTGTTGAGCAATGCAAACGGCACCGTTTTCACAAGCACCTCGTTGCCGGCATGGGCATGCGTGTTGTCGTCGCCCAAAGTTTGGGGCAAACTACGGCTCGAAATCACAACATAGTGATTGTCACTGATTTTCTTAAACATTGACTTGTCGCAGAGATCGACATTATAGAGAATGGCCGAAAATTCTGTTCCATCGAAGAGCAGATTCCACGAAAAATTGGGATAGGCAACGCAAAGGGGCAAATCGTATTTCTTTAAATGGGCGAAATAGGGCTCGGCAGTTGCATAGTCAAGAATGGGATTTTCTTCCTCACGATTGGTGGCATCGCCGGTGTTGTACATCATGAGCACGCCATAGTCGACAGGAGGCGGTGTCATGCGCAATTGGTGTAGCCTGATGGTTGCCGACAAGCGCATGCCTTTTGTCGCAAGCAAGGTGTTGATTTCGGAGAGCAAACGATAGTATTTTTCTTGACTCAATTCGGTCCAATCGCAGTCTATCTGCATTTCGTCCACCTTATTCACGTCGTTGGTTTCACACATTTGCAACACACGTTCTACAAGATTTTGAGCCAGCCCGGTCATGTCTTCGTTGAGCACGTTTTCAACGATAAAAACGGTGGGAATAACTTCAATGCCGGCAGGAATAGTATCGGCAAAACGCAATGTGGCATTGGGCATGGGCTTGCCGTCCTTGACCACAACGTCGAAGTAACGCAGGTATATTTTACCTATCTTGTTGTCTTTGAGGAATTGTTTCTCGGCACTGTCGAGCACCAATGTCGTGCGCCAATAATAAACCGAGTTGGCCGGTTGAGGCACACTTGCAACCTTGCGATCGCAACCGGTGAGCAAAAGAATACTCAATATGGTGAACATCAGTTTTCTAATCATGCTGTTTTTCTTTAACAAGAGTAGCGGGCACGCCGGTGCGACTACCACTTTCCTATACACTCGGGGCATGCACAAATACCCATTAGAAGAGCTATGTGCAAAAGTAGCAAAAAAATGATAACTTTGCAGAAAAATAATCGCATAAAATGAAAAAACAAGTCAAAATTTGGGTCGAGGCCATCAGGTTGCGCACATTGCCCGTGTCGTTGAGCGGAGTGCTCATTGCCATTGGATTTTCCATTTGGACACATCAGTTCAGATTGATACCCTCCATTCTGTGCATCGTCTTTGCCTTGCTTGCCCAAGTGATTTCAAATCTTGCCAACGAATATTACGATTTCAAAAACGGCATTGACAAGAAAGGGCGTGCCGGTTTTCGCCGTGGCGTGACCGAAGGCGACATCAAGCCCAAAACAGAGCGCAACCTCATTGTTGCTCTGCTATCGGTCAATTGCCTTGTGGGCTTGTTAATGCTATTCTACATAAGCCCCGGCGAGAGCTATCGCAATTGGCTCTTGTGCGTGGGGGTTGGAGTGTTTATTGCCATTTTCGCTTTGGCCTACAGCGCAGGCCCCTACCCTTTGAGCCATCATGCACTGGGCGAGCCGGCCGTATTCGTTTTTTTTGGTATCATTCCCGTGATTTTCACCTATTATGTCATTGCCGAGCTGTTCAACCCATTTGTGATTATGGCGGCCATTTGCATTGGGCTTATGGGTGTGAATGTGCTGCTCATCAACAACTATCGCGATGTAGACGACGACCGAGAAGCCGGCAAAAAGACATCGGTGGTGGTGTTCGGGCGCAAATTGGCATTGACGGCCTATCTGTTTAACGGCTTTATTGCCATTTCGTTTCTTGCGCCCTTGTGGTTTCGCATGTACTTTACTATGCCCTTGTGGACACTCATGGTACCGGTGGTTTACATCGGTCTGCACGTGAGCACATGGCTCAAACTCCGGCAACGCGACGGTGCCGCTCTCAATCCCTTGCTCGGCGAAACAGCACGCAACATGCTCATTTTCACCATTCTCTTGATCATTCCGCTCATGCTGTATTAATCAAAAATAGAGCATGAGCACACGTAAACATGTGTCACCGATATTTAGAAATGCTCTAAAATCCAAGGACGAGGAACCAATATTTTCATTTTCATGTATTTGCCTATATTTTGAACATAGGCGGCGGCTTCGCCTTTGGTGTCGAAGCCTTGGGCGACTACGCAATATTTTTTGGTGCTGTTGAGAAACACCACATAGGATTCAAATCCCTCTTTGCGGTGAATGCGGTCGCGATAGCTACGGGCATTAATCACTTGATCGAACTCGGCAACAATCACTGCAAATTTTTTCATGCTTTTGGCTTCACCGTCCACCATGTCGCAATAGGTGCGCAGGAGACGCACACTATCGCCGTTCACAACTTCGGTAGAACGCAGTCTCTCGGCCTTGTCGTGGTCATATTTGTCTTCGCCGGTGTTTTCACGTGTGCGATTTACAGCCTTGTCGTAAGCGGCTTTGTAGTTGGCCTCGGTAGAATGGCAAGCCACCAGCCCCAAGACCGGCAACAGTAATATTAAGCAAATGATAATCTGTTTCATGCAGATAGATATTTATTTTGTGTCAATCCAATATTTGTCCAAGCGGATTCAAGCGATCATCGGCCAATTCAATAACTTGACAGCCCGTAATTTTGCCGGCATCGAGTTCCAACTTGATGAGGGTGCGCACCTTTTGCCAACCTTGCTTGCCGGCTGCTCCCGGATTAATGGTGAGCACACCAAGCTGGCGGTCGGGAATGACTTTGAGAATGTGACTGTGTCCGCACACGAAAATCTTGGGTTGCGACAGTTCCAACCGGCTTTTGATGCCGGGAGCATAACGTCCCGGGTAACCGCCTATGTGGGTCATCACAATCTTCACGCCCTCGGTTACAAAGATTTCGGTTTCTTTGTATTTGTGCCGAAGCATGCCACCATCGGCGTTACCATACACAGCGCGAAATGTGGGCACTAAGGCAGCAAGCCGATCGGCAAGTTTTTCATTACCAATGTCGCCTGCATGCCATATCTCGTCGCAATCGGCAAAATGCTCGGCATAGCGAGGATCCCAATAGGAGTGAGTGTCGCTGATGATCCCTATTCTTTTCATTTTTCAATCTGTTTTCTTTTCGTCGTCATTCTCACCACCGGCTTTCTTCTCACTGTTGGTGTTCAGCTCTTGCCCGGTCTCTCCGGCGATTGTGCCGAGTGTAGGGTTAATCTTGCCGGTTTCAATCGCTTTTTCTGTCTTTTTATCGTTGGCTCCGGAAGGAGTTGCCGCCTGTTCATCGCCTTTGACATTTTTGTTGCCACGCACCGAACGCACAGCTTTCTCCCTGTCCTTTTCTTGCTGCTTTTGAGCCTCTTTTTCTTTCATCATACTCCCACGCTTGGTGGAAGGTCTTTTCTCTTCCTCTTTGTCGCCTTTGGGTTGCACTGCATCGGAGGCTGTTGAATCGCCTTTTGCCGGCTTCACTGTGAGGGTGTTTTGGCCACGCTCCTCCTCTTGCGACAATGCAGGAGGCATCGCATCACTTCCTTGTGCATCGTGTCTGCCCCGTTTGGCATCACGCTTAGCTCTTTCTTTTTCACGCTTGGCCTGCTGTTTAGCCTTTTCTTTTTCACGTTTTTCTTTTTCTTTGGCCTTTTTGGCTTCGCGTTTAGCACGCTCTTTTTCTTTCTTTTCTTGCCGTTTTTTAGCTTTTTCGGCCTTTTCGTCTTCCTTCTCCTTTCGCTCGGCTCTGGTTTCGTCGTCTTTTTTCTTTTGGTCGGCTTTCAGTTTATTTTCTCTTGCCAGCCGTTCTTTTTCTTGAACATCTTTTTTGGCCTTGGCAATGTCAAGTTCTTCTTGTTTCAATCGGGCTTCCTGCTCGGCTGCACGCTTTCTGTTTTCTTCCTCCTGCATTTTTTTCAAATCATCGGCAAAAGGTTGGAAGTTGGTCGACAGCACCATAAACTCTGTGCGACGATTGATTTGGTCGGCGGCAGCTTTATTTTCGGACGAAAGAGTGTCGATGTAGGCCACCGTGAGCGTGTCGCCTACTGCAAATTGAGGATACAACCTATTGATACGCTTAGTCACCACCTTGGGGCGGCTCTTGCCATAGCCCTGAGGTTTCAAACGATTTTTGTTGATATTGTGCTTAATCAAATAGTCTACAACCGATTGTGCACGCCGTTGACTTAGCTTGTTGTTATAGTCTTCATTGCCCACACGGTCGGTGTGCGACGCCATTTCAATGGTCACGTAGGGGTTTTCGGTTAATGCGGTCACCAGTTCATCAAGTGCTTTTTTAGACTCGGGACGCAAGGTTGCCTTGTCGAAGTCGTAGAAAATGTTTTCAACCACTTGCGGCTTGTTCATGGAAGCGAGCGTGAAATCTACCCAATACTCTGCACTCTCGTCGCTCATTTCGCTGGTAAAATGCTGGCTGTTGTTCAAATATCCGTTTGCACCGGCCAGCATCACGTAGTCGATGCCTCGATCGAGATTAAAACGGAAAGTGCCATCGGGGTTGGCTGCAGCTTTTTGGTTACTGCCATCACTGCCCACGATGCGAATGACGGCATTGGGAACCGGCTCTTCGTCTTTGTCAACAATTAAGCCTGAAATTGTCACGGTAATTTCGGGTTTCTCAAAGCTAAAAATGTGATCATAACCACGAAAATCTTTGCGATTGCTCGAAAAATAGCCACTCTCGCCCTTGCCAAAAGTGATGCCAAAGTCGTCACCACTCGAGTTCATGGGCGATCCCATGTTTTCGATAAACCAGCGACCCGAAGGTTGCAAAGTGGCTTTAAACAAGTCCAACCCTCCAAAACCGGCATGACCGTTGGACGAAAAATACATCACCGAGTCGGTGCGCATGTAGGGATAACGCTCATCGCCGGGAGTATTGATTTGATCGCCCAAGTTTTCAAGCGTGCCACGCGTGTCCTTGATGTTGATGCGCCAAATGTCTTTTCCGCCTTGACCGCCGGGCATATCGCTCGCGAAGTAAAGCCACTTGCCATCGTGGCTCACAGCCGGGTCGCCATACGACGAAAGCGTATCGCCCGTGATTTCAAATTTCACCGGTGCACTCCACTTGGCTTCGCTGCGTTGCGAAGTACAGATTTCTACACCGGTGGGAGCATCGGTCTTGCGTATGGCCTTGGCCAAATACATGGTTGTGCCATCGGGCGAAAATGCAGTATTGCCTTCGTCAAACTCGCTGTTCAGTTCTCCTTCAACGGGTGCCGGGCGGCTCCACTTTCCTTTATCATCTTTTTTAGAAACAAAAATGTCACAATTCTTTGCACCGGTTATCGCACTTTTGGCTGTGCCCATAGCCTTTTCGCTCGAGCTGGAAAAATAAAGCTGGTCGGCGTTCTGGTCGAGAAATTGGGGGGCAAAGTCGGCACGGCTGGTATTAAACAATTTAGCAATCTTCACCGTGTAGCGCGATCCTTGCTCTTGCCACTTGGGAGCCATGTTACATGCTCTGATACCCTGTGTTGCACGCCAGTCGCCGGGCTTGTGTTGCAAATAGGCCTCATAGGAGTCGATAGCCTTTGCCCATTGCCCGTCCATGTGTTGCGCCTGTGCAAGATAGAAAAGCGCGTCGATACTGTCTTCATATTCATATCGCAACGCATTTTGAAATGCCGCCGAGGCACGACTGCTCTGGTTCAAACGAAGATGACAAAGCCCCATTTTATAGGCCGCCTCACCCCTTACCAACCGTTCTTCCTTGCGAGTGAACTTGTTATAGATTTTGCGGTATATTTTAGATGCCGCATCATATTCTCCCCTGCCGTAGGCTTCATCGCCATTGCGCATCTTCGCGCTTTTGCACGACCCAAGGCTCATTGCTGTCGAGCCAACGATGAGAACAATAAGGGCATATATGAGTTTTTTCATTTGAGCAATTATCATTACAGACGACCGCAACAGCCGCCCCCTTAATCATTAAGGAAAACGCAAAACAATAGCATTTTATTGTATCAACGCCACCAAACACCACCTCCTGCACCATTTTCATTCATCAAGCCCCTCACCACACACCCCATTTCCCTTTTTCAACGAACTATATTAATAAGCAAAAAAATGAGAGCAAAAATTCCACCATAAGTTATTTTGTTTGATGGGTAGAAACGAATCCATCCACATAAGGTGCATCTGACTTTATTACGGCAAAAGCCTGTCTGACGAGCTTGTTTGCGACAGCAATAAGAGCTACCTTGG
>JBGYAB010000076.1:0-39913 GCA_041815985.1 Sodaliphilus sp.
AATGACGAACTCAAGAACGTCGCCCAATTGGTACATTCCAGACACCGCAGCGTGTTCAACTTTGCAATGAACGCACTCGCTGCAATTGCCGCCTATAGTTTCTTCGACAAGAAGCCATCTATCAATATAGACTTTTGCATTCAATACAAAGGCGGCCAGCTGACTATATTCTGTGAGAGCCGAAAATCAGCCATAGGGGCAAGAAGGTCATTCCTGTCAATCACAGGGATAAAGGGCTTATACCCTTGCTTCAAGAACTGAATACAAGGTAGGCTTAGCCCGAACTCAGGTTAATAATTAAATTTTAAAAAAAATAATTATTTTTAACTGTTATATTGCGGAGGGTTAATTTGTTCAACTCAATAGATTAAACCGAGCTTATGAAAAAACAAAACAAAGATTTTAAAGTTATTTTTGGATTTCTGTTGCAGGTATTTCTTGTTGTTTACAGTCGGCTTCGCCGAGAAATCTTCCAAATCTTATTCAAATCAAGCAAATTTTTTATTGTTGTCTTTTTTATTGATTTGTTCGATTTGTTTTGATTTTTTTGATTTCTGCCACAGGCATTCTACTGTGTTTATTTGGCAGTCGCCCTGTCGGTGGAAAATCGTATAAATCAAATAGTAAATGCTAAGTAATGGGATTTAACCCAAATCGGTCATTAAGGTCAAATGTTAAGTAATGAGTGATAAAAATGTTAAGTAAAGAATAAGGGAGTTGGTGATAAGACCGAAAACTATCGTCTTAACTCCTTCAACTCCCTTTATCTCCTTAACTCCTGAATTAAAGCCCCTCTGTCACTTTCTTTTTCTTTTCGCTTTTCTCGGCGCTTTGACTTTCTTGGGTAGTTTCACTTCATCGCCGGGTTCAATGTGATTGCCTTTGATGCCGGGGTTAGCCTTGCGTAGTTCGTCGACAGTCGTTCCATTCTTTTTAGCGATTTTTTCAAGCGATTCGCCCTCTTTCACCTCAATCGAAGTTGGTTGCACCGGTTCGGCTTCGGTCTTGTTGCGTCGCTTTCCTCTCGTGTTTGTTTTGTAGTTGTTTTGACGCGCATTGCGAACGTTTTTCTTGACAGGAATTTTGATGTCTTGACCGGCATCGATGCGGTTGCCTTTGATTTCGGGGTTGGCTTCACGCAATTCTTCGATTGTCAGGCCGTTGGCATTGGCAATTTTACCGAGCGATTCTCCTTTTTTCACTGTAACGGTCGATGCTTTTTCTTGCACAGGCTCATTGTTTGCCACGCGCTTGTTGCGTATATTTTTGTCGCTACGTTTGCCACCATATTTGCCACTATATTTGCCATTGTTTTTAGCTTTGGCAGAAACGGGGATTTTGATGTTTTGCCCGGCCTCGATGTGGTCGCTCTTGATTTCGGGATTGGCTTCACGCAATTCTTCCACCGTAACGCCGTTGGCTATGGCAATTTTTGCAAGCGATTGTCCGGGCTTCACCTGCACAGTAGTTGTTGTGGTTTCGATTGGCTTCTCTTGTTGCTTGTTGCGCCTGTTGCGCCTGTTGTTACGTTCGCCCTTGGTGGTGGCTTCACGGTTCTTTTGCGTTTGGGCTTTTTGCTCGGCAGTGGCAGGTTCTTTGGCTTTTCTATCGGCCGCACGTTTTTCGGCCGCTACTTTTTGTGCCTCAATGGCTGCTTTGCGTTGTGTCGCACGGTCGGGTTTTTGTTCCAGTTCGTCGTTGATGCTGTAAGACCCTGCGTAGGGAGTTGACGACCGTTTTGTTCCTGTCGATGCCGGAACGGCAGGGTTGACCTTGGTGGTGGCCTGTGTAGTGGCTTTCTTGGCCGGGACGGTCGGTTTGTCGGGTGCTGCTGACGCTTGCGGAGCCGGTGTGAATGTGCTTCGCTCGGATTGTGTTTCTTGCTTGCGAGCCGGAGGCGTGCTTTGCGCCACATCGCCCGAACCGTTGGTTTTGCTCGAAACGACTTTGATGTCGGCATAGTCGTTGTCGGCGGTGGCCGATGCATTGCCACCGTTGTCGTAGACTTTAATTACTTGTCCGCGTCGCACGCGTCCGCGTCGCATGTGGTTGAGCGACATGAGCTCGTCGGCACTCATGTTAAAATCCTGTGCAATGCTGTTGAGTGTTTCACCGCGTTGCACTTTGTGATATTTGGTTGTGCGCTTGTCGCCGTTGTCGGCACGACTGCTGTTCTCGCTTGGAGCTGCCGAGAGTGTGTTGTCGTTGCTGTAGTCATAGGCGTTGAACTTGGTGGGCGTTTCGTTGCTTGTTCCCGGTTCTCGCACATCGTGGGTGGCATAAAGCTCCGGACGGTAGCCAATGATGCTGTCTTCCACCATGATGAAACTGTAGATTTGCTGTGAGGGCAAGGCCAGTTTGTAGGGGTGGGTATCGCCGGGAATCACGTCGTGGCGGTATTGTGGGTTTAAAATCCTGATTTCTTCGATGGGAATGTTGAGCACATTGGCAATTTGCTGAAAATTGATGCGGCGGTTTACTGCCACAGTGTCGATGAGCAACGGTTTCTTGGCCAAACTGGGGTTGATGTTGTGCTCTTTGTAGTAGTTCATTACATAGGTTGCGGCGATGAAAGCCGGCACATAGCCGCGAGTTTCGCGTGGCAGATAGTTGTAGATTGCCCAAAAGTCGGGGTTGGCATCTTCTTCTTTGCTTTTGGCTCGACGCAAGGCCTTGTTCACGTTGGCCGGGCCGCAGTTATAGGCGGCAATGGCCAACGACCAGTCGCCGTAGATGTTGTAGAGTTGCTTGAAATAGATAGCGGCCTTCTCGCTTGAACGATAGGGGTCGCGTCGCTCGTCGACCAGCGAATTGACTTCGAGCCCCACACCCTTGGCGGTGCTGAGCATGAATTGCCACAGTCCTGTGGCTCCTGCACTCGACACGGCATTGGGGTCGAGTGCCGACTCAATGACCGGAATGTACTTGAGTTCAAGCGGCATGCCGTTTTTTTCCAGTTGCTGTTCAAAGATGGGCATGTAGTAGGGGCTCATGCCCAGCATTTGCGAAACGAGTGTGCGGTTTTTGGTCACATAGCGTTCGATGTAGGAACGCACAACTTGATTGAATGGGAGTTCCACCCCCGAAGGAATGGCTTTGAGTCGCTTGATGTATTCTGCGTCGCTCACTGTGGCCGGCGACCTGTCTTCGACATTGGCATCGAGAATGGCATAGTTTTCGAGATACCAGTTTTTCATCAGCTCGTGAGTGTTGGTCTCGAAACTGTAAGGAAACACGATGTCGGAGTCGGTAATCGATTCTTTGAGCGACAAGATTGATTTGTGGCGTGTGGCTGCGTTTAGCGTGCAAAATGCCGCAAGAGCTAAAATCAATAGGGTTTCAAATCTGTATTTTTTCATATTCTCTTGTTTTTTCAGTTAAAAATTGATGGCGCATTGCAGTCCCCAACCGGGCCGGCTTGCGTGTTGCTGATTGATGATTGCCGGCGACCAATCCATCGATAGGTCGTCGGAGATGTCGAAGTGCGACAAGGAGGCATCGACATAGGCGTCGATGACATTGAGCAGATACACGCCCACAATGCTGAACAAGCAGATGTCGCGATAGCGGCGATAGTAGTCTTTTTTGTTTTTCAACGATTTTTTGAGCCAAGCCATGTCGAGGTCGCTCTCTTTTACAGTAGAGGGGAAAAAGTCCATGTAGCTCTTGGTGTTGGGGTCGTTGTCCATGATGTCGCGATAGGCTTTGGTGTAGTCGGCCAGCATACGCCCATTCCACGAGGTGCCATAGCCCAGCCCCACAAATGCACCTATCACAATGGGTAACTTCCAGTAGCGACGGTTGTAAACCTGACCTAAGCCGGGACACAGTGCCGAGAGCCACATGGCACGCATGGGATTGGGATTGAACTGCTTCGATTGATTTTGGAGGGGGACGATGAGAGAACCGGGCAATGTGTCGGTTGCCGGCATGGTGAGGGCGACTTGGGCATGATGTGCGGTGTCGGCGGTGTCAACCGCACTGTCTTGGGCGTTGCGCACCGGCATGTCGGGTCGGTCTTGTGCCATGACATGGAGGGGCAAAAACAGCAAAAGGCACAACAATAATGTGGTGCCTGCCAATGATTTCATGATGTTGTCGCTACACTTTCTCACATGGCCGTGCGTCGAGATGGAGAATGCTCTCAAAATCGACGTTTTAATTATTTTTTAATTTGTCAAAGATACTAATTATTTTTTCGAGTTCATCTTCGCTCTTGAAAGGGAATGTTATTTTTCCTTTACCCGAGAGGTCGCAGGCAAACTTTACCGGAACGCCGAATGTGGTGGAAAGATGCTTTTTGAGAACTTCAAAATCTTTGTTTTTCAGTTTGTTGGCTCTTTTCTTGCTCTCTTCGCCGTCTTGCTCGGTTTGTTGCTGATATTGCTTGGCGAGTTGCTCTACTTCGCGCACCGATAAACCTTTTTTAAGAGTTTCGTTATATAATTTTAACTGCAATGTGGGTTTGTCGATCGACAGCAAGGCGCGTGCGTGCCCCATGTCCACCGTTTTGTCGCGCAGTCCGAGTTGCACTTCGGCAGGTAGCTTGAGCAATCGCAAGAAGTTGGCGATGGTGGCGCGTTTTTTGCCAATGCGTTCGCTCAAACGCTCTTGCGTGAGGTGGTATTGGTCAAGTAGCTTGCGAAAGGTGAGTGCAATTTCAATGGCGTTCAAGTCTTCGCGCTGAATGTTCTCGATGAGTGCCATTTCGGTGAGTTCGCTGTCGTTGGCAGTGCGTATGTAGGCCGGTACCGAGTCGAGGCCGGCCAGTTTGGCAGCCCGATAGCGTCGTTCGCCCGAAATGATTTGGTAGGAGTCGGAACCTGTACCGCGCAAAGTGAGTGGCTGAATGATGCCGAGTTCGCGTATGGAGGAGGCCAACTCTTCGAGCGCAGTCTCATCAAATGTGGTGCGAGGCTGGTCGGGATTGGGTGAAATTTGGGCGATTGGAATATCGTTGATGGCCGATGAACCGCTCGTCTGAATGTCGTCCATTGATATGAGCGAGTCGAGGCCGCGTCCTAATGCATTTCTCTTCATTTGCTTCTATATCTTGTTTTTTTGTTTTTGGCAGTCACGAGGTCGTTTTTCTCGTTTTCTCTTTAACAAAAATGATTGCTGATGGTGTGTTAATTAGAGGTAGTGCCTTTTTTCTTGCGATTTTTGTCTATAAGCTCCTTGGCCAATTGCAGGTGGCTCGTGGCTCCACGGCTTGCCGGGTCGTAGAGCAAAGCGGGCAAACCGTGACTGGGAGCCTCGCTCAGGCGTATGTTGCGTGGAATTACCGTGTTGAACACCATGTCGCCAAAATGGCTCTTGAGTTCTTCGTAGATTTGATTGGCAAGTCGCAACCTTGCGTCATACATGGTGAGCAAGAAACCCTCTATCTGCAATGCCGGGTTGAGTTTCGATTTAATGATGCGTATGGTGTTCAACAGCTTGCTGATGCCTTCCAGCGCAAAATATTCGGCTTGCACGGGAATGATAACCGAGTCGGCGGCAGTGAGAGCATTCACGGTAATCAAGCCCAATGATGGGCTGCAATCGATGAGAATGTAGTCGTAGCTGTCTTTGATTTGCGCAATGGCTTTGGCCAGCACATTCTCGCGGTCGGGTTTGTTGATGAGCTCAAGCTCGGCTCCCACCAGGTCTATGCGTGACCCTATCAAGTCAAGCCCCTCAACGCAGGTGTGCACCTCGGCACCGCGCAACGGATATTCATCGACCAAACATTCGTAGATTGACGAAGACATGTTCTTCGGGTCTACTCCAAGCCCCGAGGTGGCGTTGGCTTGTGGGTCTGCGTCAATGAGCAACACTTTCTTTTTGCTGGTGGTCAATGAGGCCGCAAGGTTGATGGCAGTTGTGGTTTTGCCCACACCGCCTTTTTGATTGGCAATTGCAATAGTTTGTCCCATATAAACACATAAATCGTTTTAACACTGCAAAGAAATTACATTTTAGACAAATAGCTATAAAAATGTCCGTTAAATTCATTGAAATGTTGATAAATCCCTCCTATTGTTAATAACTCGATGCACAAAATCTTCATTTTTGCCTCACGAGTAGGCTCCGCAAAATAAACCGGGCTGTATTTGGTTTCTTGCTGTGAAAGAGAGAGTGGCCTATGCTTCACGCACAAGCCACTCTGTTGTAAACCTTAAAACATCTTTTTTACCGGTCGTTACCTATTGAACCGACCGTTTGCCTTATACCTAAATTTTGCAAGATTTCTCTTGTTGACAAAGATAAAACATGTTATTGAAAAAAACAAATATTTCGCCAATTATTTTGATAAATATTCAAAAAATAAAGCTGCAAGGGTGCGAAGTGTGCATTATTTTTAGGAATTTAAAATTTAATGTCTAATTTTGCGGAGCGAAAGAAATTTTTGTTTACAACTAATGAGCAATTTAATATTATGAGATTGACAGGAAGACGAGAGAGCGATAATGTAGAAGATCGTCGTGGCATGAGTAAAGGGTCGAAATTGGGTATTGTGGCGGTTTGGGCGCAATCATTGCAATGGTGATAGCCATGTTTTTGGGTGGCGACATGAGTTCGATTCTTCAAGGTGTGACCGAAATGGCAGGCGACGGACAGGCGCAAGAGAGCAGTTACCGAGAAACGGAACAAGAGCGTGAGCTTGCCACATTCTCAAAGCAGATTGAAGCCAGCACTGAGGATGTGTGGAGCGAACTGTTTGAAAAATATAATATTAACGGTGGTGTCTATAATAACCCCACATTGGTGCTTTATTCGGGAACAACTTCAACCGCTTGCGGACAAGGCAATGCGGCGGTGGGACCATTTTACTGTGGCGGTGACCGCAAACTCTACATCGACCTTTCGTTTTTTCAAACGATGCAACAGCAGTTGGGAGCAGGCGGAGAGTTGTCGTATGCCTATGTGATAGCTCATGAAGTGGGGCATCACATTGAATATGAAAATGGAACGCTTGAAAAAGCTCACAGGCTCATGGCGCAGTATGGCAACAACAGTGTCGAGGCCAACAAGGTGAGTGTGAGGCTTGAATTGCTTGCCGATTTTTATGCCGGTGTGTGGGCACATCACGAGAATAAGCGGTTTCGGTCGATTGAAGATGGCGAACTCGAAGAAGCTATTGACTGTGCAATGAAAATAGGCGATGACTATCTGCAAAAGAAAGCCGGCTATGATGTGACTATGCCCGAGAAATTTACCCATGGCAAATCGGAACAACGCATGCGCTGGTTTAAAAAGGGTTACATGTCGGGCGACTACACGCAGGGCAATACCTTTGATATACCTTATGAAGAACTTTGATTAAGTGTTAAATGTTGAGTAATAAGAGTTAAGCCCGAAAACAATCGTCTTAACTCCTGAGTCACAATCGTTCTTTCAATTTCCCTCACTTCTCCTCAATTCTTTTTCAATTCTTTTTTCGTGAAGCGAAAAAAATTAGAAAGGAAGATCTTCGTTGTCCGGAGTTGCCGGGCGAGCCGGTGCTTGCGATGCAATGTGTTGCTGTGCGGTTGCAGGTTGCACGGTTGCCGTCGTGGCTTGCTGTGGTTGCGGACGGCTACCCAGCAGTTCAAAGGTGTCTACATAAATTTCGGTGACATAACGCTTGATGGCGTTTTTATCTTCCCAAGTGCGAGTGCGAATTTTTCCTTCGATGTAGAGTTTAGTACCTTTGCGAATGTATTTTTCGGCCACTTCGGCATTTTTCCCCCACATGACGATGTTGTGCCACTCGGTGCGTTCCGGAACTTGCAACCCGTTGGCGTTGGTATAGGCTCTGTCGCTGGTGGCCAAAGGAAAGGAGGCCACAATTTGCCCTTGTGCCGGGTAGCGTACGTCGGGATCTTTGCCCACGTTGCCCATTAAGATTACTTTGTTTACCGACATAATATATTGTATTGTTTTAAATGAATATTGTTTGTTTTCGTTCTATTGTGGAGTTGAGGCTTTCAAGCCTTCGATTACCGCTGTGGTAAAGCCGTGAGCCTCCATTGCATTCAAACCCTTGATGGTGTGTCCGCCCGGAGTTGTCACCTTGTCGATCTCTGCCTCCGGATTGTTGCCACTCGCTTTGAGCAACTCCACGGCTCCCAGCATGGTTTGCATCATAATTTCTTGCCCCAACACCGGTTTTATGCCCAGTTCAACGCCACCCTCAACTGCCGCCCTGATGTAGCGCATCACGTATGCAATGCCACACGATGCCAGCGAAGTGCAGGCAGGAATCGTATTTTCATCAACCACCATGGTTGAGCCTAATTGATTGAAGATGTCACAAATGGTTTCTATTTGTGAAGCCGAAGCCCCCAAGTGGGCAATGAATGTCATGCTTTGTCGCACTGCAATGGCAGTGTTGGGCATCAATTGAAACACGGTGCATTTCTTGCCATCGGCATACTCGGTCAAGTGGATGAGTGGAACGCCTGCCGCCACCGAAATTAAAATTTGACGTTCAAAATCAATTTGATTTTTCAATTGCTCCATCACCTCATCAATGACCCATGGTTTCACGGCAAGGATGATGATGTGAGTGTTTTTAACCGCCATTGCATTGTCGGTCGAGACATTGATGCTTGGATATTTGGCTTTGAGTTTGTCAAGCTCTTGATTGTTGTTGGGTGAAGTCACAATAAGGTTGTTAACGTCCACCTTTTTGCACAAGGCAAGGCCGCGAGCAATTGCTCCACCCATGTTTCCTGCACCAATAATTCCTATTTTCATCGTTTTTTTCTGTTATGTTGTTGGGTTGTTTTGAAGAAGGCGCATTGTTCCGAAACTTTGCTTAGTGGTCATTGAACATTGCCAAATCAATGCCTCCCAAGTGCAAAAATACACATTTTTTTGATTTGTGGTTGTGTTTTTAAGCCTGTTTTCTTGCAAAAATCATTTTGTTTTGGTAAAATTGCATGGCATTTTTCGGTAGCAGATTTTGTTCAAACCTTTATTTTTGCTGAATAACTGAAAGTCAAGAATGTTTATTTAGTATTGTCTCTCCGATCGGTCATTAGAAATTATTTCGGGCAAATGTTATGAATTTATACCCACACTTTCTAATGACCGATTTTGGATTATTTTATATTAATAAATGTATTATTGTGTTAAATATAATTAAACAATTGTGATATAACTCAATTTGGGGTAGTGCAATGGTGATAGCTTATTGCATGAATGCAAGAATTTTACTACTTTTGCAATGCAATTCAGCAGAGGGGGCCACCTGTGGTTCTCTCATTTTTATTATAATTGCCAACGAAGTTTAAAAATGATAGATAAAAAAGAACTTGCGCATGTGATAGAAGAGGCCATTCACGATACTGCCCTTTTCTTGGTCGAAATTGAAGTGAGTGCCGACAACATTATCAATGTGGCCATCGACAGCATGGCCGATGTAACGATTGATGATTGTGTGATGGTGAACGATGCAGTGCTCAGTGCGTTTGACCGCGACAAGGAGGACTATGAACTCACCGTGGGCAGTTATGGTATCTCCGACCCTTTCAAGGTGCGCCGACACTACGACAAGAACTTGGGCGGTGAGGTGGAAGTGCTCACCAAGGGCGGAGTGAAAACCAAAGGTGTGCTCAAGGCTGCCGATGACGATGGTTTCACAATCACCGTGAGCAAGAAAATGAAGCTTGAGGGCAAAAAACGCCCCGAGATGGTAGAGGTTGATGAACTTTACCGCTACGATGAAATCAAATATACTAAAAATATTATACAGTTTAAATAAGCACTATGGCTGCAAAGAAACAAGAAGAAACTGTCGACATGGCCGACAGATTTGCGGAATTTAAAGAACTTAAAAATATCGACAAGACCACAATGATAAGTGTCTTGGAAGAGTCGTTTCGCAGTGTTCTGGCAAAAATGTTTGGCACCGATGAGAATTTTGATGTCATCATGAACCCCGACAAGGGCGACTGTGAAATCTACCAAAATCTTGAAGTTGTTCCCGATGGCGAAGTCGAAAATCCCAATCGTCAAATTGGCTTGACCGATGCGCGTAACGATGAGGACGACCCCGACCCCGATTGCGAAATTGGTGATGAGCACACACGCCAAATTGAGTTTGCCAAATTTGGCCGACGTGCCATTTTGAATTTGCGCCAAACTTTGGCAAGCAAGATTCTCGATTTGCAGAAGGACTCGGTTTACACCAAGTTCAAGGATATGGAAGGCGAACTCGTGAGTGGCGAGGTGTACCAAGTGTGGAAACGCGAAGTGCTCTTGCTCGATGATGAGAAGAACGAGTTGCTCTTGCCCAAAGATCAACAAATTCCCACCGACATCTACCGCAAAGGCGAAACGGTGCGTGCCGTTATCTACAATGTCGATAACAAGAATAACAACCCTAAAATCACCGTTTCACGCACAAGCGAAAACTTCTTGCGGCGTCTCTTTGAACTCGAAGTGCCCGAAATTCACGATGGTCTCATCGTGATTCGCGACGTTGCCCGCATTCCCGGCGAACGTGCCAAGATTGCCGTGGAAAGCTACGACGAGCGCATCGACCCCGTGGGAGCTTGTGTGGGTGTGAAGGGTGCTCGCATTCATGGCATTGTGCGTGAGTTGCGCAACGAGAACATCGATGTAATCAACTACACCGCCAATCCGCAACTCTACATTCAACGTGCGTTAAGTCCGGCAAAAATTTCATCGATACGCCTGGACGAAGAAGCCAAGCACGCCGAGGTGTTCCTGCGTCCCGAGGAGGTATCGCTCGCCATTGGCAAGGGTGGCCTGAACATTAAGCTGGCTTCAATGCTCACCGGCTATCAAATTGATGTTTATCGTGACCTCGACACCGAGGTTGAAGAAGATATCTACATCGATGAATTTAAAGACGAAATCGATGAATGGGTGATCGAAGCTCTCAAAAACATGGGTTGCGCTACGGCCAAGGCTGTGTTGCGCATGCCGCGTCAAGAGCTCATCGACAAGGCCGACCTCGAGGAAGACACTGTCGACAACGTGCTCGCTGTGCTCAAAGCTGAGTTTGAAGATTAATCAGCTCTTGCACCATTGCACAATCTGCTTGTCCGCCATGCCACATCATGCACCGCGGAGAACCAAGATTAATAAAACACAGGCATGGAAACAGCTCACACGATTGCCCTGCCGGTCTTAATTCTTCAACATATAAAAAGAGTAAATAACAACTTAGAAATTATATGCGTATAAAGATAAGTAAAGTAGTAAAAGATTTAAACGTTGGTGTGCAGACTATCAAGGAATTTCTTCAAAAGAAGAATTATGACATTGACACAAGCCCAAACGCTCGCGTGGAAGAGCATGTTTACAACATGCTCGCTAAGGAGTTCAAACCCGATATGGAACTGAAAAAGAAATCAGAAGATTTCACGACAGAACGCCAGAAGGAAAAGGCTAAACAGTCGGCACGGCAAAACGTTGAAACTGCGGCCAAAGATGAAAACGCTAAAAAGGGTGAAGAAATCAAGACCGAAATCGAGGTGCAGAAACCTAAGGTTTTGGGCAAAATCGATTTGAGCCAAATGGGCAAAAAGCCTGCTAAGCCTGCCGAACAGCCAAAGGCACAGGTGAAAGAGGAAGAACCGGTTGCCCCCAAGGAGCAAGAAGCTGTCAAAGAAACAAGAAAAGAAGAAGTTCCTGCCCCACAGTCAAAACAAGAACCCGAAAAGAAAGCAGATATTCCCAAGACTCAGACTCCTATGGCCGAACAACCCAAGGTTGCCGCAAAGGCTGTGCCGGCAAAACAGGAAGAGACAAAATCTGCCGATAAAACAGAACAACCTGCTACGGTGCAACCTGCACCGGCAAAGGCCGAAACTCCTGCACCCGAAGCTAAAAACGAACCCGAAATCTTTGAGTATGGCTCAACCGTCTTGAAAAGTAAGATTAATGTGGTGGGGAAAATCGACCTGAGTGCAATCAACCAATCGACCCGCCCAAAGAAAAAGAGCAAGGAAGAACGACGCACCGAACGTTTGAACAAAGAAAAAGCGCGTCAGGGAGCCGATGGCGACGGACGCAAGAAGCGCAAACGCATAGGCAAGGAAAAGGTTGATATTGAAAAGAGTGCTCAACAATTGCAAAACAATGGTGGTGGCGCAAGCAACCGCAACAACAATAACAACAGCAACAGTCAAAACCAAGGCGGAGGAAAACGCAGGAAAGACAAAAACAGACGCCCGTTCAAGGCCGAAGTGAGCGAAGAAGACGTACAACGTCAAATGAAAGAAACGCTGGCACGCTTGCAAAACAAACCGCAGAACAAGGGCGCAAAATGGCGTCGAGAAAAGCGTGAAGCCATTCGTGAAGAAGAACGCGAAGAAATGTTGCAAGAGTTGGCCGAGAGAACTGTGCTCAGGCTCACGGAGTTTGTTACTGCCAACGACCTTGCCAACATGATGAATGTGCCGGTGAACAAGGTGATTGGTACTTGCATGAACCTTGGCGTTATGGTTTCAATCAACCAGCGACTTGATGCCGAAACCATCAACATCGTGGCCGAAGAATTTGGTTTCAAGACCGAGTATGAGAGTGCCGACGTTGCCGAGCAAATTCAGGAAGAAGAAGATCGCCCGGAGGATCTCGAGAGACGACCGCCGGTTGTCACGGTCATGGGACACGTTGACCACGGTAAAACCTCGTTGCTCGACTACATACGCAAGGCCAATGTGATTGCCGGTGAGGCCGGTGGCATTACACAGCACATTGGTGCCTACAATGTGAAGTTGTCTAATGGTCGTCGCATCACGTTCCTCGACACTCCCGGTCACGAAGCGTTCACCGCCATGCGTGCCCGTGGTGCCAAGGTCACCGACATTGTGATTGTGATTGTTGCTGCCGACGATGCCGTGATGCCTCAAACCAAAGAAGCTCTAAATCATGCTTCGGCGGCAGGCGTGCCCATTGTGTTTGCCATCAACAAAATTGACAAGGAAAGTGCCAATCCCGACAAGATTAAAGAGGAACTTGCCAACATGAACTACCTCATTGAAGAGTGGGGAGGAAAATATCAAAGTCAGGATGTCAGTGCCAAAAAAGGCTTGGGCGTTGAAGAACTCATGGAAAAAGTGTTGCTTGAAGCCGATTTGCTCGACTTGAAAGCCAATCCCAACCGCAAGGCCACGGGGTCGATTATCGAATCGTCGCTCGACAAGGGGCGCGGTTATGTGGCTACTGTGCTTGTCGACAATGGCACGTTGCGTGTGGGCGACATCATGCTTGCAGGCACGCACTTTGGCAAAATCAAGGCCATGTTCAACGAGCGCAACCAGCGCATCACCGAGGCCGGCCCTTCATCTCCTGCATTAATTCTTGGATTGAATGGCGCACCCACTGCGGGCGACAAATTCAACATCATGGACACCGATCAAGAGGCACGACAAATCGCAACCAAGCGTGAGCAACTGCAACGCGAGTTGGGATTGCGTACACAAAAACGTCTCACACTCGAAGACATTGGCCGGCGTCGTGCTCTTGGCGACTTCCACGAACTCAATGTGATTGTCAAAGGTGACGTTGATGGCTCTATCGAAGCTTTGAGCGATTCGCTCATCAAGCTGTCTACACAAGAAGTGCAGGTAAACGTTATTCACAAGGCTGTGGGCGCCATCACCGAGAGCGATGTGATTCTTGCGGCAGCCAGCGATGCCTACATCATCGGTTTCCAGGTGCGTCCCAATGCCGATGCCAAGCGAGTAGCGGCTCAAGAGGGTGTTGATATTCGCATCTATTCAATCATCTACGATGCCATTGAGGAGATTAAACGTGCAATGGAAGGTATGCTTGCTCCCGAAATCAAGGAACAAGTGCTTGGCAGTGCCACTGTTAAGGAAGTATATCACATCAGCAAGGTGGGCACTATTGCAGGTGCACTCATCACCGAAGGTAAACTCAAATCGAAGTGCAGGGTGCGCATCATTCGCGACGGCATTGTGCGGCACACCGGCACGCTTGGGTCGCTCAAGCGGTTTAAAGACGATGCCAAGGAGGTAACCTCTGGCTTTGAATGTGGTTTGAGCATTCAGGCCTACAACGACCTTGTGGTGGGCGACATTGTTGAAGGCTTCGAAGAAGTAGAAGTAGCTAAGAGCCTTTGATGTGCAAATGAAAAAACGATGCTGAACATTAATGTATCCCCGATGTGTGGAGCATCGGGGATATTTTATTACAACTTTAACCCTTATCATTAAAAAATGCTCTATTTTCTCAATATAGGAACCAATTTGGGTAACCGTGAGGCCAACTTGCTTCATGCTATTGTAGAACTAAGCAACGGTGCAACGTGGTGCCAAGTGTCGCATGTGGTCGAAAGTGAACCGTGGGGCTTTAAGTCGGAACACGGTTTTCAAAATGTGGGAGTTGCCATCAGCACACAGCAACTGCCTCACGAAGTATTAACCTGGCTTCACAGCATCGAGGCCAAATTGGGCAGTGGCAATCATCGCAATGCACAAGGAGGCTATGCTGATCGGTTGATAGACATTGACATCATGACTATCGAAGACGAAAGAGGAAAACCGGTGGAGTTGCACGACGACACTTTGCAAGTGCCTCATCCTCACTTGCAAGAACGAGATTTCTTTCTCAAGCCATTGCAAGAGCTAAAAGCCAAAATTCAAGAACAAGAGGCTTTTCAGTAGATTCGTGCATTTTGTTGTTGTCACATTGTTTTCCACAGCCCCAAAGCGTTAAGCGAGGTGAATGTAGATTGAGGCAGGTAAGCCATTGCTCGTGTGGCGTTGAGCTTCTGTTTCTTTCCTTTTCTCATCAGCCAATATTCGTCTGTTGCTTCTTCATCGTCAACCGAGTGGGTGATAATGAATTGCAGTTGACTGTTTTGCAAGCGATAGTATTGTTGCTCGTAGGTGTTTGCCGACTTGCCGCTTGTCATGAGGTTGCACACAAAGCCTTCATTGCTCACGCTCAACTCTTCATATTCGCCAAAGCCTTTTGTCACCGGTGTTACTTTTCCCTTGCGCACGGTGTAAATGGCATTCAGTCCGCCTCCACGCATCAAAATTTCTTTAATCCCATCTCCGTCAATGTCGTAGAGCAGATATTCTATACCGTTGCCTCCCACATCATTGCTGACGATGATACCCATTTGGTTTGCCATTTGCAGGAATGTTGCACGAGCCCGATGCAGTGCATTGTTGTTGTGAGAATTTCCTTTTTGTTGCACAATTGTTGCACTTACACTGCTGCTCACTGTCACTTTTCCATGCTTTTTTGCTCCTGTCTCCATTGCCAGCAGTGCCACTGCCAGCACAGCGATTAATTTCATGTTTTTCATCTTTTCTGTTGATTAGGACGTTTATCAATTATTCTGATTGTTACAAAGATACCATTTTTTTTGAAATTGTTTTTAATAAATCGTTCTCTTTTATCCCAATTATTGTGGTGCAACTCGTCGTCGACTTTGTTTCTGCCGATTTAGATGCAACTATGCCAAATTCTAAAACTCCCCGTAACTATTCAACTCCCCCCCTCTTTAGCTTCTTAAATTTATTTAACGTTTTTTTTGTTTGTTGTGTTTTGAATTATTTATATTTGTAATATTATTGAAAACCATTAATAACCAAACACTAATTAAATTATGAAAAAAACTATTTTTCTTGCACTCTTGTGCAGTGTGGCCTGTAACCGAGAGAGAATACTAACATTATAAATAAATAAAGATATGAAGAAAATTTTATTACTTTTAATGGGAGTGTTGACGACTTGTACATGGTCGTTTGCACAAGACAATGAGAATCCTTCCCAAAATCCTGATTGCAATTTTGTGTATCAAGATATTGGTTATCACATTACCGATAGCGTGAACCACATTGTGGAGGTAACTAACATATATGAACCCATCATTTCTGCTTCCCCTCAAAAAAGTCCAACCAATCTGTATTGCTCTCAAAGTCGTTTAATCGCAAATACTTTTAAAGAAAGCAACGTTGTGATACCCGATTTTGTTGAATATAAAGGAATTAAATATCTTGTGGACGGTATAACAGAATATGGTTTTACGTCTCCGTCCTATGACCATATAAAAGTGCTGACCCTCCCCTCTACTATCAAAAAGATAGGAGATGGAGCGTTTAACAGCAATCAACAAATCGACAAGATTATACTCACGGGTAAGAATCCCGTTGAGATAGGGGGGGGTATTATTTGTAACTCGGGAGTTGTTGAATTGGAACTTTCAGATGGAGTAGAGAAGTTAGAATCCTATTCGTTTGGATTTAATACCAGTCTGCAACGAATTAAACTTGGTGCAAGTTTGCAGAGCATTGGAGAAAGCAATTGCTTTTCAGACCTTCGAAGACTTAAAACGCTTGAGCTGTCACCCGAGAATCCTTATTTGTCGCTTCACAAGGGAGTCTTGTTTAGTCACGACAAGACCAAGCTCTTGGCATCACCAATCACACTTAATGGAGAATTTGAAACCCCTGAAAGTACAGTGGAAATTCATCATTATGCTTGTCGATTAAGTGCTTTAAGCAACATAAAATTCTCTCCTGCATTAAGAAAAATTCATGATCACGCATTTGCAGAAAGTAAAATTGTAAAAGCCTGTTTGCCCGAAGGATTTGAAGAGATTGGTAACAATGCATTCTTCCTTGCGAGTCGGCTTGAAGAACTGACAATTCCATCGACCGTCAAACTTATTGGAGAAGGGGCTTTCTATAATTGTCAGGCATTAAAAACAGTTCGTTGCCATCGCATTGTGTCTTTGGCGATTCATGAAAACACCTTTTGGAATACCGACTTTGAGAACTGTGTGCTCTATGTGCCGGTGGGTTGTGTGGCGACCTATCGCAATGCCAAGGTGTGGAAGCAGTTCAAGCACATCGAGGAGGACGCCTCCGGAATTGGCGGCATCGATGCCGATGCCGGCGCAGTGCAGAGCGTGAAATATGTGAACATGGCCGGCATGGAAAGCGACAAGCCTTTTGCAGGGCTGAACATTGTGGTTGCCACTCATGCCGACGGCTCGCGCCACGTCGCCAAACAGCAGTTCTAACCCAAATCGGTCGTTAGACCGCTAAGGTTTACATTTTTCGACTCATCGTCTTGCCTTTTGCCTGCTTTCGTCTGTTTGCAAGCATCTTGGTTGCCGTTTTTTTTCTTGACGCAGTTCGCTACGCCTTTGAAAAAACGGCAACCAATTTGCGTAACTCAACATTCAAATGAAATTAAGACGAGCCCTAATGATCGATTTAGGTTCAACAGAACGAACTCAGGTTTTAAATAGTGCAGATTGGTGTAATCTGCTGACTGAGGAATGTGTCGGTTTTTATTTGGCCACTTTTTCAAGTCGCTTCATGATGGAGAACATGAAAATGGCCGAGATGAGGCACAAGGTGGCAAAGATGCTCCACACCGACCACAGTGGCAGGTCGCCCCACACAAAGCCACCAACGCTCACGAGCAGATTGCCTGCCGCCGTAGCCACAAACCAGCCACCCATCATCATGCCTTTGTATTTGGGTGGTGCTACTTTGCTCACAAAACTAATGCCTATGGGCGACAGCAACAATTCACCAAAGGTGAGAATGAGATAGGTGGACATGAGCCACTTGGGCGACACAAACATGGCTGCATCGCCGGCCACCTTTTGCGCATTGGGCGAAAGAAGTTCCATCGAACCAAACATCATCACGCAATAGGCCGATGTGGCGACAAGCATGCCGTAGGCAATTTTGCGTGGAGCACTCGGCTCCTTGCCTTTGCCGGCAAGCCAACCAAAGATGCCTATGCTCACAGGAGTCAGCATCACCACAAAGCACGGGTTGAAGTGCTGGAAAATAGGTGCCGAAACATCGACACTGCCGTCGAGATGCGTGTAGCGCACCACAAGAAATGCGCAGGCCGCCAGCACGATTGTCGCCGACAGGCCTTTGCCTTTGGAAGTCTTGCTCTGGAAGAATGAGAAAGAAGCATAGACAATGAAAATGAGTGCCACTAAGTTGAACACGTCGAAGGCCATGCTCTCGATGCCGCTTGAGGTTTTGTTTACAAACTCGTCGGCAAACAGTGTGAGCGTGAGACCATTTTGCTGAAATGCCATCCAAAAGAAAATAACGACCGCAAACACCAAGCAAAGTGCCAAGATGCGTTGTTTGGTTTCTTCTTTTGAAATTTCTTTAACCGGTTCATCGGTTTTCTTGGAACTTGCTTTTGAAGCCTCGGTGTGCTTGAAGGTGCGACGAAATGCGTAGTATATGGCAATCGACACCACCAGCGAGAAACAAGCCACTGCAAAGGCATAGTGGTAGCTGTCGTTAACGCTCACTCCATAGTTTTTTTGAGTGTATTCCATGATTTTGATGGCTGCCGTGGGAGCGAAGAGTGCACCAATGTTGATGGCCATGTAGAAGATGGAGAAACCCGAGTCGCGATGTGCGCTGTATTTTTTGTCGTCATAGAGGTTGCCCACCATCACTTGCAGGTTGCCTTTGAACAAGCCGGTGCCGGCTGCAACCATGAGTAAAGCGAGGATCATTGCCACAAGAGCCACGGTGTTGCCTCCCAAAGGTATGGACAAGAACAAATAGCCCAAAAACATTACAATAATGCCCATGGTCACCATTTTGCCATAGCCCCACTTGTCGGCGAGCATGCCGCCAAACAGCGGTAAAAAATAAACTAAGCCCATGAACGTGCTGTAGATGGCTCCGGCCACACCGGCATTCAGGCCGAAATTTGCTTTGAGAAACAAGACAAACACGGCAATCATGGTGTAGTAGCCAAAACGCTCTCCGGTGTTGGCCAGAGCAAGCGCATAAAGTCCTTTCGGTTGATTTTCAAACATAATTTTTGTCAGATGTTGTTAGTGTGTGTTACTTTAACCCAAATCGGTCGTTAGAGACCGCTAAGGTTTACATTTTTCGGCTCATTGTGTTGCCTTCTGCCTGCTTTTGTTTGCTTGCCGTTTTTTCTTGGTGCAACCTGCTACGTCTTCAAAAAAGACAAACAATTTGTTCAACATTCAAACAAAATCAGTACGGCCTCTAACGAGCGATTGGAGTTTAAATGCAAAGATAACTTTTGTTCGGCAAAAATCAAAAAAGGAGAGAAAGTCCTTGTGGAATTTCTCTCCTTGAAGTGGTATTTTTTTGCCTGTTATCTTTTTCTCGATACAGGGAGTTTTTTTCATTATGCCTGTTCGGTGGTTACTCGTTCAAGCCATTTCACCATGCCCAGCATCACGCCCATTGAGATAAGACAAACGATGAGGAACACAGTCCAACATTGCCACAGTGGCCACTTGTTGTACATGAGGGGGCCAATCCAGATGAGCAGGTTGCCAACGGCAGTGGCACCCAGCCACAAGCCTTGGCACACACCTTGCAGATGTTTGGGAGCAACCTTCGACACAAATGACAGTCCAAGCGGAGAAATGAACAGCTCGGCAACGGTGAGGAAGAAATAAGTTACAATCAATACCCAAGGACCGGCTTTCATCGCATCTTTGGCAGTTACCGACATTGCCTTAAATTCTTCGCCCGAAGGATAGTGTGAAACCACAGAGTAGATGGTGAGGAACAGGTAGGCCAAGCCGGCGATAAACATACCGTAGGCTATCTTGCGCGGAGTGGAAATTTCCTTGCCTCGACGGCTCAGGATTCCGAAAATCCACATGACGATAGGCGTGAGAACAATCACGAAGAATGGGTTCACAGCCTGCCATATTTCGGGTGCAATAGAATCGGTTTTCACAAAGTCTCGTGCGAATACCGAGAGAGATTGACCGTTTTGGTGGAATGAGAACCAGAAGAAAATGGCGATGCCAAGCACTGCAAACAGGGCATACATGCGTTGCTTGATTTCCTTGGCCATTGCAATTTTTTCTTCGGCAGTATATTCAATTGCTGCTTGAGCAACTTTCTTGGCAGGAGTTGGGAAAATGTTGCGATAAACAATAAAAATAATCAATGAGATGAGCATGGCCACTACCGATGCAATGAACGAATAGTGCACACCTGTGTTGAAGGTTTCAAGATAGGTGCTGCATGCGGTGGCCATGTCGTTGATGTTGCCACCCACCTCATTCATGAGTTTATTCAGGTTGGCTGTTTCGTCGCCTGTCATGGTCACCTTGCCGATGAACTTGTGGCACAGAGCGGGCAACTCTGCATTATAGAGCAGACCTTTTGTGCCCAACCACCACTCACGCAAATAAGGTGCAATGAATGGAGCGATGAGACCGCCAATGTTGATGAATACGTAGAAAATCTGGAAACCCGAATCGCGACGGCCTTGTACTGCTTTGAGAGCTTCGGGGCCTTTTTTGGCGGCTTCGGCTTCCAAGTTGTCGTACATTTGACCCACGATGGCCTGCAAGTTTCCTTTGAACAAACCGTTACCAAAAGCAATCATGAGCAATGCCAGGCAAGTGAATGGCAACAACCATGAAATGTTGCTGGCCGTGGACATGATGGGGAACGACAGCAGCACGTAGCCGGCAGCCATCACAATAAGACCCGCCATGATGGTTCCCTTGTAGTTTTGGGTGCGGTCGGCAATAATACCGCCAAGCAGACTTAACACGTAAATCAAGGCATAGAACACAGAATAGATGATACCGCTGGTTTCATCGCTTAATCCAAACTTGGAGCAAAGGAATAGCAGCAACACCGCATTCATGATGTAATAGCCAAATCGCTCGCCCATGTTGCTGAGGGCGGCAGGGATTAACCCCTTAGGATGGTTTTTAAACATAACGTAATGGTTTTTGTTGTATTTGTTAATGAAAAGAGTTTCTTAGTAGGTCGAGCAGCATCATTCCTGTGCTTGAAAGGCGAGGGCATAGGCGTTGATTTTCTTCACCATGGCCACAAGCCCGTTGCTGCGAGTGGGCGACAAGTGCTCGTGCATGCCTATTTTGTCGATGAAGTAGAGGTTGCTGTCGAGTATCTCTTGTGGCGTGCGACCGTTGAGCACGCGCACGAGCATTGAGATGATGCCTTTCACGATAATTGCATCGCTGTCGGCCAGAAAAGTTATTTTTCCGTCGTTGAAATCGGCTTGCAGCCACACGCGACTTTGACAGCCGTCGATCAGGTTGTCGGGAGTTTTATATTTTACATCAAGATCCGGGACGGCGTTACCCATGTCGATGATGTATTGATAGCGGTCCATCCAGTCGTCGAAGCCTTCAAATTCTTCTATGATTTGGTCTTGAACGTCGTTGATAGTCATTCCTTATGATGTTTTTACGCGACATCTTGGGCGTGAGGTTGCACAGCCTGTCGAAGCACAATAGTTTTATTGGTCAAAATTACAACATATTTTGTTTTTCTGCAACACAATGCAAAAAAAAGCCACTTGCGCTTTGCAAATGGCTCTTTTGTTGTTATGCTTCAATCAAGTTTTGATTATTTGATTATTGGAACTTGATGAGGTTGTTCTTGATGATCTCCGACGACATCAGCACAGAAGAGAAGTTGTCCATGCGTTGCTGTGGGTTATAGAACACGCCATATTGTTGCAACCATTGGTTTTTCAAATCTTCGGCTTTGAGGTTTACTTTGTTCTTGGCATACTTGGTGACGGTGTAAGCAAAGAATGCGTTGTTGCCGGCCCACGTTTGCACGCTGGCGGCTTTCTTGTTCTTCACTTCCTTGCTTCCGGTGCCCACCACGCGACCAATGAAGCCTGCATCGCCCATGAGCGAGCCGGGCATCACCGAGTTCACTTGTTGGCTCATGAATGAAACGGTGGCGGTTTCGGCCTGCGATTTCATCTTGTTGGCATAGTCGGCAATGGTTTTGCCGGCGTTGGCATACATCTTGGTCATTGCTTCGGCTTTCTTGCGATTCATTGCAATTCTTTCGCAAGTCTGCTTCACTTCGGCAACAGTGAGTGGCAAGAACTCTCCGTCGTAGATTTCATCGACAGCGATGGCAATGAGCACATCGTTGTTGTCGGTGAACACGTTAGACACTTCGCCTTTCTTGGCTTCGGTCATCGCCCAGCGAATGGCTTTGCGGGTGTTTTCAATACCGGCTTGCCGGCCATACATGTTGGCCATGCCGCCGGGGAGTTGTGCCGTAGATGGCGAGATAATCAGTTCTTGGGCGGCAAAGCCGGCTTTGGCGGCATTTTTGGCGAATAGCTCGGCTGTGTTGTTCTTCTGCAAGAAATTTTCGAGGCGGTCTTGAATGCTGTTGATAGTGGCTTGCGAAGCCTCGATGGCATAGCTTGAGCCACCCAGTTCATAGTAGGTTGCCTTGGTGGCTTTGTTCACCTTGATGAACATGGCTCCTTGCTTGGCATCACTGAAAGCAACAATGTAGGAGGTGTCGCCCAATTCAATTTTCTTGAGTATTTCATCGGTGTTTGAAACGCCTTGTTGTTGCAATCCGGCAACAAGACCGTGTTGAATGTCGATTTTTTGAGCCGGCTGTATTTCCACGTTTTGATCCTTCGACAGGTCTTTGCCTGCATTAAGGCTGGCGAGGTAGCTGTCTTGCTTCTTCTTGTCGCCTTGAACGAGGGCAATCGAAACGGTTGCACTGTCGGTGAGCTGTTGAATCGATTTCAGCTTAAAGATGGTGTAGCTGTTGCCGTTTTCATATTTCCATGTTGCACCCGGTGCACTCTTGGTCACAAAGTTATAGAATGTGCTGTCGCCGCCAAACGATTGATCGGCTTGCTGAACTTGCTTGGCAGTGAGCTTCTCGAGGTTGATGTTGCTAAACTCGCTAATGTTGCGCAACGAGTCAAGTCCGTTCTCGCCTTGAATGGTGGTGTAGGCTTTGTTTACAATTGCCTTACCCTTGTCGAGATCGGTTTTGTTGGGAGTGATTTCCGAGGCAATGAAGTGAATGCGACGTTGCTCGTCGGTGATTTTGAACAAACCTTTGAGCTCGTCATACACCGCTTTAACTTCGTCGTTGGTGGGTTTGTACTTGGCATCGTCTAAGGTCGAATAGTCGGCCTTGGCAAATTGCACTTCAAACTCGTCCATGCCCTCTTGCATGGCTTGAATGTCGAGGTCGTTGGGTTGAATGAGACCCGAAATCAGCGAAGCGACTTTCGTTTTCAAGAATTCTTTTGCAATGCTTTCTTTGTATTGGTTCCAAACGGCGGCAAATTCGCCAAACTGTTCGGGGTTGTTCTGAATCATTTTGTCGAGCTGACCTGCGGTTTGTACATTTTGTCGGCCGCTTTGAAGATATTGAGAGAACCAGCCTTGAAATTGTTGGTCGTGGTTGACGATGAACTCAAGCTCTGCCGCGCTGATGCCGATTCCATTCTCTTCGCATTCCTTGGTCAAAATGGCATCTGAAACCATCTGTTGGAGAACTTGCTGCTGCTCAACGGCCGCATCGGTTTTTTGCTGGTTGTTCCTGTTCTGCTGAGAGATGGTCTCATAGCGTTTGTTAAACTCTTGTACGTCGATTTTTTCGCTACCGACTTTGGCGGCTGTGGTGTCGTTGAAAAATGAACTTGACGCACGCACACCTTCTTCAAGAATGAAGGCGAGCAAGCCTGCGCCTATCACGACGGTCAAAATCACAGCTCTTTTCCTGATTTTCTCTAATGCTGCCATTATTAATTTATTATTTGTTTTTTATTTCTAAATCTGTTCGATTTTGGGTTATTTTGGCAAATAAACACGCAAAGATAATCATTTTCACTTGAACAGCAAAAAATAGGCGAATTAATTGAAAATTGCTCAATAAAATGCAAAAAAATGACTGTGAGAGTGTGCATGCCAAGTGAAGAGAACTCATGCCATGCACAATTTGGATTAAATTCAGTTGATGAAAAAGAAAATAATGAAAATGAACAAAAATGTTGCAGATATACTGTTGAAGTACTAAATTTGCAAGGAAAAATTCATGATTTCTGAATTTTTGTAATTGACGAAGAAATGGACGATTTTATCTCTCTTTTTTCGTATAGAAACCATGAAACATTGTAAATTTAATTAATTTTCTAAAACGTTTTTTTTAACATGAAACAAAAATGCAAATTCATCTTTGCGCTCCTTGCTCTCGTTGCCCTTGGAGGTGGTGTGCAAGTTAAGGCGCAAAAGGCCGACATGGCAATGATGGTGCAGCGGGTTTCGGGTGGTCAAGACATTATTCCCATCAAGTCGATAGGGAAAATAACGCTTGCCAATGGGCTTATGCAGTTCACCTACACAGAGGGAGCCGACAACTACCCGGTGTCAATTCCTTTGAATGAAATCACCAAGTGCCTTTTCTCCAACGATTATGAGCCTTCGGGCATTGTTGCACCGCAAGTCGCCAAAAGCACCATTGCCTTGGAAAACGATGGCGAGCAATTGCTGATAAAGGGTGTTGAAGCCGAAACATGCTCTGTGGCTGCCTATTCGATTGGCGGCCGGTGCATGATGAAGAATGCCCGATTTAGCACCTCGCAAGGCATCTCCACCTCGCAATGGGATGCCGGACTTTATATTATTATCGTAAACAAAACACCTTTTAAATACTTCAAAAAATGAAAAAGATATTTTACTCCGTTACATTAGCTCTTTTTGGCTCGATGCTTTGCCCTGCCGTTAATGCTCAAAATACTACCTCTGCCAATGAACCCACGCATCTGCGCCTGCACCTCAAGTCGGGTGAAATGGTGGAATATGCCGTGGACAATATCGACAGTCTCACTTTTGGCACGAAATCGCTTACAAGCCAGTTGCCGTATTTTGGTTTCAGTGCCAACGATGACAATGCTATTGCCGCTCACGAAGCTGCATTGGGTCGCATTCTCAAAGATTCGGTCAATATCAATCAAGATTCTTCGGAAGAACCCAACGTCATGCCGGCTTATGTGAATTTAGATCTTGATGTAATTCCGGTTGTTGTCTATGGCATTTCCTATCCCGGTTTGCACAAAGAAGGCATCATGGCCTTGGGCAAGGAACCCTATGGCAACTGCCCCAAGCTCTATGAAATGTTTGCCCAAGCAGGTTTTGTGATGAAGGATTCTAACGAAATTTGCACCCAGTGGGAGAAAGACGACATCGAAATTCTTGTTCAATCATGGGTCAACACGCCACTTGGCACCAATGTGAGCATCTCTATCATGCACCCCATGGCCTATGATCCCGTTGCCAAGGAACACGATCCCATTGCAACAGTGAAAGATCTTTTGCCATTTGAAGTGTTGCTCTCCGGCGACAAACAAAAGGTGGCTGAGTTTGAGGCTAACTTGGGTATGCGTGATTTGACTTCTGAAAACGACACCTACACCATGTACAGCACCAAGGCCGATAAGAAAGCCGAAACCAACCTCACGTTTGTGTTCTACTGGTTGGCCGACCACAAGATTACCGGCAAATTCAACTGCTTGTCGAGTGTAGACGAGGCTATGACTTCTGAGGCTCTGCATGCATGGGCGACAGCCAACGGCTTCACCGGTGAGTGGAAACGCGGCATTCGCAACGGCGAGTCGTGTGCAATTGTTACCGGTAGTAAGGCCACACTCACCATCTTCAATGAATATGGTGCAAGCATGAAATTTGAAATCACCGAAATTAAATAAACGGCGATCTCAGCAGAATTTAACCCAAATCGGTCATTAAAGACCGCACTGCTTTTGTTCAACATTCAGGCAAAAAGCAGACGGGAAGCAACACGATGAAATGAGAAAATGAAGACCTTAGCGGCCTAATGACTGATTAGGATTTAAGGAAATAAGGAGGACATGTCGAAGTGAAGGACATGTCCTCCTGTTTTTTGAGAGTGTGTTGATTTGTCGTTTCATTTTTTTCTTGATAAATTTGCTCAAAAATCAATTTTCTCATGGAAATAAAGCCCATTGCAACATTTCATTCTCCGTTTCCTTCCAAGTTTGGTGTGCCCAAGCAAAGCGGACTGGTCGAGGATTTGGAAGGAAACATCGTTTTTGAACCTCAATTTCGCAATGCCGATGCTTTGCGCGGCATGGAGGGTTTCGACTACTTGTGGCTCATTTGGGGATTTTCGGCCAACAAGCACGGTGCAACCAGCCCCGTTGTACGACCTCCGGTGCTTGGCGGCAATGTGCGTGTGGGAGTGTTTGCCTCACGTTCTCCTTTTCGTCCAAACCCCTTGGGACTTTCTTCGGTGAAGTTGAACAGGGTGGAGTGGAACACGCCACAAGGGCATGTCATTCATGTGCTGGGTGCCGACTTGATGGACGGCACACCCATCTACGACATAAAGCCATACATTACCTATGCCGACAGTCATGCACAAGCTCGCTCGGGCTTTGTCGATGCCAATCCCGTCAAGCGGCTTGAAGTTGAAATTCCACAGGTTGTGCGCTCGCAGTTTACTCCTCGGCAACTGAATGTGTTGATTAAGGCTTTGGAACTCGATCCGCGACCGCATTACCAAAATAGTTCGCAAAAGGTCTACGGAATGCCTTTTGCCGGTTATGACATTCATTTTACCGTAGAGCACGAAACTGTCACAGTGCTATCGGCCGAAAAATAAAACCATCTCTTCTAATGACCGATTTGGGTTTATGTGTATGTGAAATTGAAAGCGTTTCGCTCATGAAATTGGAGAAAAACGATTTTCTAAGACTAATAATGTGGCTTTTTAAGACAGATGATAAATTTTAATCAATCTCATTGCGTTTAATTTTTTTATTGCGTTTTATTACAGTACCTTTGCAAGGAATTTCGATGGCTGGTTGAAAAAACACCGAGTGGCTTTGAAAATGGGCTTGTGTCACAAAGCCGTTTTTTTGAAGTCCACACTATGGAAAATACAATTTCAACCCCCCTATTGATTGTGAAACAACTATATATGTTAATGCGGCAGCATGGCTCTCGAGATTCATTCTCCCTCCAAGATGTTGCCGGTCAAAAAAAGCAAAATTAAATGTTAGAGAAGAACAATGTAAAGTTCCGTCAAAGCATTGTGGTTCGTTTTTCGGGCGATAGTGGTGATGGCATGCAGCTTGCAGGCAACATTTTCTCGAATGTTTCAGCCGAAATTGGCGACATCATTTCTACGTTTCCCGATTATCCCGCCGAAGTGCGTGCTCCACAAGGTTCTTTGAACGGAGTGTCGGGTTTTCAGGTTAACATTGGTCACGGAGTGCACACCCCGGGTGACGAATGTGATGTGCTTGTGGCAATGAACCCTGCTGCGCTCAAGCAAAATGTGAAATTCTTGAGCCCTCGCGGAGTTGTGATCGTTGACATCGACTCATTCAAGAAATCAGATCTCGACAAGGCCAAGTTTGTCACTTCCAACCCCTACAAGGAGTTGGGCTTGAAAACTCAAATCGTAGAAGTGCCAATGACCGAATTGGTGAAAGCCGCCCTCAAAGACAGCGGCATGGACATGAAAAATCAGCTGAAGTGCCGCAACATGTTTGCACTCGGACTTGTGTGCTGGCTGTTCAACTTCCCCATGGAAGCACCTAAGCATTTCTTGAAAGAAAAATTTGCAAAGAAACCTGCCGTTTACGAAGCCAATGCCAAGGTGATACAAGGCGGCTATGACTACGGCCACAATATTCATGCTTCGGTCTCAACCTATCGCATCGAGACAGAGGAGCAACGCCCCGGCATCTACACCGATGTCACGGGCAACAAGGCAACCGCTTGGGGATTGATTTCGGCCTCTGAGCATGCCCACCTGCCTTTGTTCTTGGGCAGTTACCCCATTACACCGGCCACCGACATTTTGCATGAACTGGCCAAACGTCGCGACATGGGTGTGAAAGCCATTCAAATGGAAGATGAAATTGCCGGAATTTGCTCGGCTGTCGGTGCTTCGTTTGCCGGCAATTTGGCTGTAACCACTACTTCGGGTCCGGGATTGGCTCTCAAGAGCGAAGGCCTCGGACTGGCTGTGATGGCCGAATTGCCGCTTGTGCTGGTTGATGTGCAACGTGGCGGACCATCGACCGGCTTGCCGACCAAAACAGAACAAACCGACTTGAATCAAGCTCTTTATGGTCGCAGTGGTGAAAGCCCGTTGGTGGTTGTGGCGGCATTGTCGCCCAACGATTGCTTCCACATGGCATTTGAGGCTGCACGCATTGCTCTTGAACACATGACTCCTGTAATTTTGCTCACCGACTCGTTTATTGCCAACGGTTCAAGTGCATGGCGCATTCCCGAGGTTGGTGAATATCCCGAAATTCAGCCCAACTTCGTCACTCGCGACATGAAGGACTATTACACGCCCTACATGCGCAACGATGATGCCGTGCGCTATTGGGCAATTCCCGGGCAAGAAGGATTTACGCATCGCATTGGCGGTTTGGAAAAGGACTACAACACCAGTGCTCTTTCCAACAATCCCGAGAACCATGAACGCATGGTGAAGGCACGTGCCAAGAAAATTGCCAATGTGGCCAAATATATACCCAATCAGAGCGTGAAAAGCGAAGGTCCGGGTGCCGACACGCTGCTTGTGGGCTGGGGGGGGACATACGGGCACCTTTACACCGCTTTCGAAGAATTGAATAAGGAGGGTTACAAAGTGGACTTCACGCAATTCCAATACATCAATCCGCTACCACGCAACACCTACAATTTGCTTAGCAAGTATAAGCGCATTATTGTCGCCGAGCTCAACAGTGGTCAATTCGCAGGTTATCTGCAATCTAAATACTCTAAACTCAACATCAGTCGCATCAACAAAGTGCAAGGTCAGCCATTCTTGGTGACTGAAATTGTTGAAGGCGTTAAAAACATTTTAGAGGAGGAAAAACTATGACAGAGAATAACAATGCAGTGAAATATTTGCCCAAGGACTACAAAAGCGATCAAGATGTGCGCTGGTGTCCCGGCTGTGGCGATCATGGAATTTTGAGCGTGCTTCACAAGGCAATGGCCGAGCTTGGAGTGCCACCCTATAAAATTGCAGTGATTTCGGGTATCGGTTGTTCCAGTCGTTTACCCTATTACATGAGAACCTATGGATTTCACACCATTCATGGCCGTGGCGGTGCTGTTGCCACCGGTTTCAAGGTTGCCAATCCCGAAATGACCGTTTGGCAAGTGTCGGGCGACGGCGACTGCTTGGCTATTGGCGGCAATCATTTCATTCATGAGGTGCGTCGCAATGTAGATTTGAACTTACTCTTGCTGAATAACAAGATTTATGGCCTCACCAAGGGGCAGTATTCTCCCACGAGTGCTCGTGGATTTGTGAGCAAAACCTCGCCCTATGGTACAGTCGAAGACCCATTCAATCCGGCCGAACTGGTGTTTGGTGCTCGTGGCACTTTCTTTGCCCGCGGTATCGATGTGGAACTCAAAATTTCGCAAGAAGTCATGGTGGCAGCGGCCAATCACAAGGGTTGCTCTGTGGTAGAATTGTTGCAAAACTGCATGATTTTCAACAATGGCATTCACAACTTTGTTTCGGCACGTGAAACTCGTGCCGAACGCACCATTCACCTCGTGCATGGCGAAAAAATGGTGTTTGGCAAAGAAAAGAACATGGGTATTGTGCAAAACGGCTTTGGATTAAAAGCTGTTGTAATTGGCGAAGACGGCTATACCATGGACGATGTGCTTGTTCACGATGCTCACTGCGAAAGCGATTTCTTGCACCAGCAACTGGCATTGATGGATGGGCACGATCTTCCATTGGCCATTGGTGTAATTCGTGATGTAGAAGCCCCAACCTATGAAGCCGGTGTTCAAGCACAAGTTGAAGACATCGTAGAGAAGCATCATTTCACTAACTTGAACGAAATGATCATGTCGGGGACGACTTGGGAGGTGAAGTAATAAACTATTCCTTTTGAAAGCGAAAAACGCATTCATGTTTTTCTTGAAACTATTATTTTAGCCCAAATCGGTAATCAAGATGCCGACATGCAGAAGAAAGCAGGTGGAAAGTTGCACGATGAACTAAAACTGTAACCTCTGCGGTCTAATGACCGATTTGGGTTTAATAGGGTTAATAATATGTTGGAACGAGGCTGCCGGTAAAAAGGTTGCCTCGTTTTTTTTGCATGTTGCCCTTGTTGTGAGAAAATGAGTATGCGCTTCCTAAACCATCATCGATTTGATAAAATTATGTAAAACTTTGAAGCGGTACTTGATTTATGTGAAAGTAATTGCTAAATTTACACTACATAACATAAACTGCGATTGACCTATGGATATACAACTGCCAAGCAAAAGCAACAGCAACAGCAACAGTCTTGATGCCGAAGTTCTGCACGACGTGCGACAATTGACCGTTATTGGTTCCAATGGCTCCGGGAAAACTCGTTTTTGCAGCTGGCTCATGAACCGGTGTGGCGATAAGGCCTACCACATGTCGGCATTGCGAGCTATACTTTCGGCCTATCCGAAAGACGACATGAAAGGCTCGATCAACTCCATTTATGAGCATGCCAATGAGGTTTCGACCATCAACAAGGGCAATGCCACCACCGAGTTTGACCGGCTTGTCTACATCATGATGCTTGATGAGTTTCGCGACCTGATGAACTACAAGGCCAAGTTGCTCATGGGCGACGATGTGCCCTTTCCCAAAACCAAGCTCGACATTGTGGTGAAGATGTGGCAACAAGTGTTCCCCAAGAACAAGGTGCTGCGTGAAAACGGACGATTGCTTTTTGCCACCGAGGGGCAGGACGACCACTATACCTCGCTCAATCTCTCTGATGGCGAGAAGGCTGTGCTCTACTACATCGGAGCCGTGCTCTATGCCATGCCGGGAGCCGTTATTCTTGTCGATGACCCCGAAGTGTTCATTCATCAGTCGATGATGGCAACCTTGTGGAATGTGATAGAGGAGATGAGACCCGATTGCACGTTCATCTACAACACTCACGACATTGATTTTGCATCGAGCCGCATCGACAACAGCTTGGTGTGGGTCAAGAGTTTCGACCCCACCACCATCACTTGGGATTATGAGGTGAACAAGACGAGCAGCAACTTGAGCGATGCCTTGTTCTACGATTTGCTGGGCAACCGCAAACCGGTTCTCTTTATCGAGGGCGATGAAGCTCACAGCATCGACTCGCGCCTTTATCCGCTCATTTTTCCCGACTATTCGGTCAAGCCCTTGGGCAGTTGCAACAAAGTGATTGAGAGCGTGCGCTCGTTCAACGACTTGCAGGCGTTTCATCAGCTCGACAGTTGGGGCATTGTCGACCGTGACCGTCGCGACGACAAGGAAGTGCAATATTTGCGAACCAAGAAAGTGCTTGTGCCCAATGTGGCCGAAGTAGAAAATATATTGATGCTTGAAGGCGTTATCCGCACGGTGGCACGTCATCGCCATCGCGATGAAAGAAAAGTGTTCTTGAAGGTGAAAAATGCAGTGTTACACATGTTTGCCACACAGCTCAAGCAACAGGCGTTGCAACATGTGAGGCATCGGGTGAAACATCAGGTGGAACTGCGCATCGACATGCGTTTTCGCAACATCAATGCGCTGGAAGATCACATGGTCGATTTGGTGAACGAGATTAACCCCCGAGGGTTGTATGAGAGCATTTGCCGGCAATTTCATCAATATGTCGATGATGCCGATTATTCTATGGTGCTCAAAGTGTTTAACCAAAAGGTGATGTTGAGCGAGAGCAATGTGGCTTCGTTGTGTGGCTTGAAATCAAAAGACGATTACATTAAATCAGTACTCAATATTCTCAAAGCCAACGGGCGTGATGCGCAGGACATTAGGGCGGCTGTAAAACGCTGTTTCGGGCTTGGAGCAAACGAAGGCCCCAATGGCGAAGAGTTTGTTGCTGTAACTGACAATAAATAGCCTTTTATTGCATTTGTGCAGAGCAGGATAAAAGAAATAGCACCTCATCACTGAGATGCTATTTCTGCTTGTTTTGAGAATTGTGTTAATTTAATTTATTATTATACTGTTTGTTCTGTTAGCCTTTGTATGTGAATATTAACCGGTGCTTACTCAATCACACGGCTTGCCCCCATGTAACGAGAGCGATAGTACGACTCGGTTGACTTGTTCTCGCTCACTCCGCGACGACATGCCGAGTGAATGAACTTGAATGTGCCGTCGCCGTAGGCTTCGGTAACGATGCCCACATGACCTATGCGACTGCCTCTTGCCCTTCCGTTGAAAAACACGAGGTCGCCCGGTCGAAGTTCGTTGCGACTCACACGGCGACCATTGCTTGCCTGAGCACTTGAGCGACGATTGAGCCGATAACCGAATTTCTTGAAAACATAGCTTGTGAATCCTGAGCAGTCAAATCCACCGGGGCCCGAAGCACCGCTGCGATAGCGCACACCACGAAATTGGTAGGCATAGTTAAGCAGGTCTTCTATGCAACTTGTGGTTGACTTGTTGATTGGGGCTTTCTCAATTTGTTCGAGCACAGTGCCGTTAATTCGGGGCTGTGATTTCTCAAGGCGTTGCGCCTGAGCTGTGGCTCCGGCAAGAACCAATGTTGCAATGAGCAAAAATCGAGTATATGTTTTGTTCGTGAAGAACTGTTTCATTGTACTTTACTATTTTGTTTATTTCGGTAGAGCGTAAACTCCAAAATTTCAATTCGTTTTTACTTGTGTAGCTTGATTGCCGTGCAACCGGCAGTCAATGTTTACACCAAAAAGAAAATGTAGAAGAAAAATGATGTTTCAAGATTGGCTTGCTTGCCGAGGCTTTTCTTTTTTCTTTTCAGCTCCACAAATTTAAAAACCCCATGCGAAAAAAACAAATGAGGTAAAGATTCTTAAACATTTACAGTTGTAAATCGTTTTAAGGGATATTTGAACTAAATTTGCTGATATTCGCTATTTAGCTCTATTCTGTTTTTTAAACTTGGTTTGATTTAAAGATGAAAAAATAACAGATTTTAACAATTTTATCTGTTTTGAAAGATAAAAACTTGTGGCAATGATTAAACTCGATGTCCGATTAGAGTTGCGCTTGTTGCACGTTCAACGGTGCACATCACCCGATCGCCCACTTTGGTGTCGCCGGCAGGGAACACGATCACTTTGTTTTGCTCTGTGCGGCCAAACATGTCGTCTTTTGAACGCTTGCTGTAGCCCTCAACGAGCACCTCAAAGGTTTTGCCCACATCGTTGCTGTTGCTTCGTTGCGACAGTTCGTTTTGCAAGGCAATCATGCGGTTGAGGCGTTCAATTTTCACTTCCTCGGGCACATTGTCGGGCAGGTGCTTGGCGGCATAGGTGCCGGGGCGTTCGCTGTATTTAAACATGAACGACCAGTCGTAGCCCACAATTTCCATGAGTGAGAGCGTTTCTTGAAAATCTTCTTCGGTCTCGTTGTGGAAGCCGGTGAACATGTCCGATGTAATGCCACAGTTGGGCATGGCAGTTTTAATCTTGTCGATGCGGTCGAGATACCACTCGCGAGTGTATTTGCGGTTCATGAGTTTGAGCACCTTGTTGCTGCCGCTTTGCACCGGCAAGTGAATGTGTTTGCAAATGTTGTCGTAGCGTGCCATGGTGTTGATGATGTCGTCGCTCAAGTCTTCGGGATTGCTTGTGGTAAAGCGCACGCGCATTTCGGGAGCGGCTTTGGCAACCATGGCCAGCAACTTGGCCAGATCGGTGGGTTGACTGCCATCGGCAGGTTTAAACAGATAGGAGTTTACGTTTTGTCCCAGCAGAGTCACTTCTTTGTAGTTTTTGTTTTGCAAGTCATGCAGCTCGTTTAAAATGCTTTGTGGCTCGCGACTGCGTTCACGCCCACGTGTGTAAGGCACAATGCAGTAGGTGCAAAAGTTGTTGCAACCGCGCATGATGCTGATGAAGCCACTCACTTTGTTTCCGCCTATGCGCTGCGGAATGATGTCGCGATAGGTTTCGGTTTTAGAGAGTTTGGTGTCCATCACCTTTTGCCCGTTTTCGGCACCGGCAATGAGGTTGGGCAGTTCGAGATAGGAATCGGGGCCTGCCACAATGTCTACATTGTAGTCGTTGATGAGCACTTCTTGCATGCGCTCGGCCATGCACCCGATGATGCCCACGATGAGACGTTGCCGGCGATGTCTGCGCTCGGCGTTGAGCCGGTTCAGACGTGAGAAGATGCGTTGTTCGGCGTTGTCGCGTATTGAACATGTGTTGATGAAGATTGCATCGGCATTGTCGAGTTCGTCGATCGTGTCGTAACCGGCCATTTTCATCACCGATGCCACCACTTCGCTATCGGCCACATTCATTTGGCAACCGTATGTTTCGATATATAATTTCTTTGAGAACTCTCCCTTTGTCTCGTAGCTCAACTTCAAGTCCATAACGTCGTTATTTCTGTTAATCTTCTTTTTAGTCTTTTGGGGGTGCAAAGTTACAAAATAAAGTTGTAAATTGCTCTGTTTTTTGAAATTTAAGAATTGAGATTTAAGACTTTAAAAAATTAGAACAAATTTCAAAACTCATTTGAACGGTGATGTGTCCGAGATGGTAGGTGGTGTTGATTGTCGCTACTTGAACTTGCGCAGCAGGGTACGAATGGCGAAACCCATGTGTCGCATGGCAGTGGAGGTTGTGCCATAGTATTGGCACATGATGCGATAGCGTTCTTTGAGCGAGGATTTGTGGTTTTTGGCGGTGAGACCGTCGTTCAAGAAACTAATGATGGGCGTGTCGCCCACATAGGCATTTTGTTTTGAGCTTTTGAGCACCTTGATGCACCAGTCATAGTCGGCACTGAAACGGTAGTGCAAATCATATGACGGCATGATGTCGCGCCGTGCCACAAACGCTTGATGACACACGAGCATGCCGTGTTTGAAACTCATCCATGTGAGTTTTGTGGGAGCTGTGAGATGACGCATGCCCACCACGTTGCGGTTGTGGTCAACGAGTTGAGTTTGTCCGTAAATCACTCCCGGTTCATCTGTGGCTTTCTCAGCAATGCGTTCAAGCGAGTTGGTATGGGCAAAGGCATCGCCGGCATTCAACCAAATGATGTATTTGCCTCGGGCAAGCCTTATGGCTTTGTTCATGGCATCGTATAGCCCATTGTCGGGTTCGCTCACTATTCGTGTGGCTGCAATTTCTGCCCGATTGACCAGTTGCACGGTGGCATCTGTTGAAGCTCCGTCCACTACCAAATATTCGTAGTCACGGCAAGTTTGCTCCTTCACGCTTTTGAGTGTGGGGGCTATCACCTTTGCCGCATTCCATGTTACTGTCACTATTGAAAATAGTTTTTCCATAACATTTGCAAAATTACTCACTTACTTGAACAAATGGAGATGACGATTGACAATTAACACTCAACAAGCTTTGAATTAACATTTGGCCAGGTTTTTGCCCTTGACTTGGTAAACCCCAATCGGTCATTAAACCGCTAAGGTTTACATTTTTTTTGCTTATCGTGTTGCTTTCCGCCTGCTTTTGTCTGCTTGCCGACAGCTTGTTTGCTAGCCCGCTACGTCTTCAAAAAGAGACAACCAATTTGTTCAACATTCAAGCAAAATAGGTGCGGTCTCTAATGACCGATTTGGATTAAAGAAAAAACAAGGCCAAAACTTATTCTGACCTTGTTCCTCTGCTCGGACATCGTTGGAACGATAGTCCCATTGCAGCTTGAGATTTTGGTTATAAATGTAGTGTTTTGAATTTATAGTTTTAGAATGATATTGATGAGTTCTGTTACATCGTTTTTGTTCACAGTGCCGTTGTTGTCGATGTCGCACAAGTTGTCGGCATAGTTGGCTGTGCCGAGAATTTTATTGATGAGTGCTGTCACGTCGCTCACGTTCACAGTGCCGTTGTTGTCAATGTCGCCTTTGAAAGGATCTCCACCGCCACCATAGTGGTCGGTAATGTCGTTCACTCCATATTTGTTGGTTTGACTTGAAATTTCAAAGAAAGCATCTTTGCTGATTCTTCTCACATCAACGGTTTGTCCTTCGCTACCACCGTGATTAAACACGAGGTTCACATAGTGTCGGCGTGAGGTGATGTCGTAGGTGCGGTAATAGAACTTGTCGCCTTTCACCATTGTGGTTGTGTTGACCGTTGTTCCGGGCCAGCTTGCCTCGTGTTCCACATTGTTGGAATCCCAACAATAGAAGTTCACGAACGGCCAACTGTTGGGGGCGGTGGTAGGATCTTTCAAATACACAGTAATCGAATAAGGACTAAACGGCTCTTCGGTCTTGAAAGTGTAGTTGCGTTCCTGTATGCCGGTTACTTTTCCGTTCACGACGATGCCTGCTTTGAGCGTGCAGGCTTTGTCGATGACGATGCTTGTGCCACCGGACACTTTTGGGCTGTTGGCATTGGGTTGGCTGCCGTCGGTTGTGTATGCCACTTGTGTGCCGGCTGTTGCGGTCACTGCACTCAATTTTGCATTAAAAGGTTGGGTATATTCGCCCGAAGCCTTGTCGATCCATGCTGTTTCGGCCGTGTTGGCCATGAAATATTTATAATGGTGTCCGCTCACGATTTCAGTGAAATTTGCCGGTTTCACAGCGGTGGCGTTAGGACCAACCGCAATGGTGATTTGACAGTTGGTGCCGGTCACTTTGTTGGCAAAGTAAGCGACGTTGTTGCGAAACATGTTGCTTGCACTTTGGTTGTTGATGCCGGCAAACTTGCGCACGTCGATCATGCCCTTGATGTCTTGTTTGTAGTCTTGCCAGTGCTTGAGAAACACGCATGGAGTTCCCGGCATGGCCAGCATGAATGCGTTGGCGGCCAAGGTATCTTTTAAAATAGGGTCTTGTTGCTCTTTGGTCGAGCGGTATTCTGTGTCGTGATTTTCTACAAAGGTTACTGCATAGCGACGATAGTCGGCATCTGAAATCAAACTTGCGTTTTTAAGATTTCGCCAGTCATTCTTGTTGATGGCATCGCGCACGGTATAGCGAAAAGGAAAGTCGAATGCGGCACTCATGATGTTGCCACCGGATTTTGTGCCGTTGATCCAAGCCTTTACCGCAGCAACATTTTCGTCCCAATATTCACCCACGCTGTAAGCCGGATTGGACGAGGAGTTGTATAGGGCTGTGAATGAAGCAGCATAGCCCTTAGTCATGTCGTAGCGAAAACCGGCGTAACCCATGTCGTTGAGCAACATGTTCAGATAGGCTTTCACGTTGGTTTGCACATTGAGACTGTGATGGTCGAGGTCGCGCATGCCGTCCCAGCCTGTGCCAGAGTCGTCTTTGTCGCTTAATGTCTTGCCTTCGATGGCGGCTTGTGCGATGGCTTTGCCGTTGTCGTCATTGTGGCAAATGTCGCCGGGCAATAACTTGTAGGTTGTGCCACCATAATTCTCGGCAGGAAAAGTGAACCAGTCATTGGGTGTTTTGCGGTGATTGATGACCACATCGGCAATGGTGCCTATGTGGTTGTTCTTGAATGTGCCAATGAGTGAACGCAACTGCTTTTCTGTCCCGAACGAGCTGTTGTAGTCGCTAAACCAATACAGGTCGTCGTAGCCCATCGACTGTCCTCCGCAATTGGCACTTTGCGGTATCCACACCAGATTGAAGTATTGCGACAGTTCGCCGGCTTGGGCTTCGAGTGCAGGCCAGTAGGTGTCATCGTATGAGTTCCAGTAAAAACCCTGCAACATCACGCCGCCATAGTTTGCAGGCCAGCCTTGTGCAAGAGCCAGCATGGGCAGTAATGTTGTGAGTAAAAAAAGTTTTATTTTTTTCATTGTCGAGAAAATTCTGAAGAATAGTTCTGTTTCAAATTTACGCCTTTTGTTTCACTGCCGATTGCCTTGTGTTGCACAAAAGCAGGAAAAACGTGTGCAAACGATTGCACCTCTCCTCTGCCGCGAAATGGCGAAAGGCAAATGGCATGAAAACAAAAAAGAAAATGAGGTTGCACCATTTTTTTGTGCAACCTCTTTTCAAATTTATAATTAATCACAGGTAAGTGTTAATTCTTGGTAATCGTGTAGCCGGCTTTGCCATCGCACAGCGCATTGAGCTTGATGGTGTAGTTTCCGGCTTCGGAAATGACGCAGTTGTCGCCTTTTTGTTTCAAGTTGGCAGGAGTACCACCCCAATTGATCTCCCAATCATGATTGGCACGGAATTTAAATTTGCCGGCTGTGAGGTCGGTAGTGATTTCCCACATGCCGCTGCCAGAATTGTAGGTCATTGCATATTCTGTTTTCCAGCTGGTATCGCCGTTAACAGCATCGCCAATGATGCCTATTGTGGTGATGGGCGTAACTTTCCATGTCATGGCCACGAGATCTACGTCCATCATGTAGTATCCGGCTTCGACAGGACCGCAGTTTTTTTCATCTTCTTGAACAAGAGTACCTTGCGGTCCGGTCTTGCTTTGTCCCCAGTCGCCACTCCAGTCATTTTGGGCATCGTTGGGTTTGAATTTGAATTCTTTGACCAAGTAGGCAAAACCCTTATATTTGCCGTCGAACGATGGGCTGCTCAATGGCATAGAACCTTCCCAGCCTGTGTTTTCTCCAATTTCATAGATATACTCGGCATAGCTTATGGGTTTGAGTTCAAATGTGCGGTTGAGCATGTCGAGAGTGATTTGAATGAATTTGGCGTTGGTCAGCAGATCGGCACCAACTTTGAAACTAAACACTTCTTTTTCGTTCATGCCTTGAACAAAATTGCCGGTGAGCTCGTTCTCGCCATTAACTTGGTAGCCAATCATGTCGCCATTGAAGAAGTCCTCACGGTCGAGTGCACTCTTGGGAGCAATCTTGAACCAGTTGTCTTGTGGCGTTCCGTCGTCGTTGAGCGTGACAGGAACAAGCACAGAGAACAGACTGTTTTCGTATGGGTCGGCTCCGCCATTGCTCAATTTGTAGGTTTTGTCTTTGGCTGTCCAATTGTTGGAAGTGCCCACATAGTAATAGGCATCTTCAATAACCGGAGCCTTGGGAATGATTTTAACCTCCACGGTGCCGGCATCGATGAGCACGGCCTGTCCGTCTTTGATGGCGTTGACATACACGTGTCCGTTGAATATGCGTTCCACAGGACGCAACCCGAATGCATCGGCCACCATGGTTTGCACCGGTTGTGCCGGCGACACGGCATTGGTGGTTGTGCTCAAAGTGCTTGTTTTGGCATTCTCAATTTCGGCAGGAGTGAGATGAATGCGGGCATTGCCCAAGACGTAGCCCTGAGGAAGGGTGGCAGTGTTGAGCTTGTAGAGCGTTACACTGTCTTTTTCGGTGCTGTTGAGGTCGATTACGTCTACATTCGAGGCCGAAAAGCCGGGAATGGCTATGGCTTGTTCTGCATCGTTGTGTTGCGGATCGGCCCAGTCGGTGTAATCGTCGTTGCAGGCGGTGGTGAACATGCCCACCAGTGCAAGAAGAAGATATAATGATAATTTTTTCATTGTCTTTTTCTAAATTTAAAAGCGGAGTTGATTTTATTCGATTTTACCTTTATCGGTGCTGAAGTTCAGGTACACACGTTGTCCTGCACTGTTGCCCACGCGCTGTTGGTCCTTGCCGTTGCCACGGTAAGAAATTTTATCGCCGTCGATACCCACAATGAATTCAGAGTGCCACCAATCGTTGTCTGGTATTTTTACATACATACGTATACAACCGTCGGCATCGGTTCCGGCGGTAGCAATCATTTCGGGCGAAACGAAGTCGCCGTCGGCAGTTGCAGGAACGGTGAACGGTTCTCCTTGTCCTTCGGTCCAAGCACCAATGAGCGTGCCGATGAAGCGCACTTCGGGCTTGTTGAATGTGACGTCATACTTGATGGTACGTCCTTCAACGCTGGTAGTCACAATCATCAAGTACCAGCCCGGCTTGCTCGATGCAATGAAGCCGTCGACGTTCTTGATGTCGCCACCCAATTCAGAGTTGGTGTTGACGGTGATGTTTTCAAAGCCCACTTCCTCGCCATTCCATTCTTTGGTGGAGTTGAACTTGACACCGGTGCCGTCGATGTAAACCATGTGCCAAAAGATGTGCGTGTTGCTGTGAACCTGCACCATTTCCACACTCTTGTTCCAGTCTTTGCCACAGAAGCCACCTGCGAGATAGAGATGCTC
>JBGYAB010000077.1:0-40667 GCA_041815985.1 Sodaliphilus sp.
GGGATTGAAAGCCATGACAATGCCCAGCCCTTGAAGGCTGATGTAGGCCTTGGTGTCGCTGAGTTCAACAATGTTGCATGCCGAAGCGTTTACGGGAATGCCAAGTGTGCCTTCTTTAACGAACTTGCCATCGGCCGAGATGCTGTAACGGTTCACTTCGGGTTTGTCATTGCCCATGTAGGCAGGCATGGTGTAGACATGTCCATTAGGAAATGCGATAGGAAAGGAGCCAAAACCGGCAGGAATGGCGGCTTCGCCAATTGAATAGGTGCCCGGGAGCAGATCGGAGTGCGTCTGCAAATAAACAGTTCCGCTATTGCCTTCGGGATTGGTGATGCTGGTTGCAAACATAACACCCTTGAAAATGCCTCCTTGTTGAGGTTCGGGAGTGGGTTTTGGTTCATCTTTGCCGTTGCACGACACAACAAGAGCGACCAGTGCAAAGGCCGATAGTAAATTTTTAATTTTCATCATAAGTAATTGTAATTTGGTTTATAAATTGTAAAAAGCTTGTTTTCACATCAAGCAAAAAAGGCTTGTTATCTCAAAATATATCTCACCTTGAATGCCAAGGAACGACCCGGCAACGGGCAATTAAACTCCGAGACAACACGCTTGTCGGTCAAATTTTTAACTTTAAACGACAGCGTGATTTTGTCGTCGGCAAACGAGTGTTCCACACCGGCATCCATCGTGAATGAAGTGGGGATTTTGCGGTCTTGCAGGGCGTTCATCTCAAAGTCATAGAAATATTGATGAATATAGGCTGCATCGAAGAGCACACGCGTGTTTTGTCCACGACCTCCAAACAAATTCTCCTTGTGGAACTCTGCTCCAAAATTGGCCATGAGATAAGGGACATTGGGAATGCGCTTGTTCTTGGTGGCATTGGGCACGGTGGTGCCGGGATTGGTGTCGCGAATGTCGCGCAAATCCTGATAGGTGCCGTTGGCATAGAGATAAATCATGGGTAGAACATCGCCTTTGGCTTCAAGTTCAACGCCCATGGTGCGCACCGCTCCAAAGTTGCGATAGCGTGCCATTGTGGGAATCATGTCGGGCGTGAAACGTATCATTTCTTTCAACGTGTTGAAGAATGAGTTGAGTTCTATTTCCAAAATTCCGCCATCGCGCTTCTCCTTGCGATAAAGCAAGCCAAGGTTGCAACCTGTGGTGCGCTCGGGTTTCAAAGCCGGTGACGGCAAAATGGAGTAGCCATTGCCTATGAGTTCCTCGGTTGTGGGTATTCTCACCTCATCGTTAAAAGATGCCTTGGCCATGAACTCCTTGGTTATTCTATAACGCAAAGCGTCGCTGAAACCAAAATAATACTTAGAGGTTTTCACCAATGTCGGTTCGGAGATTGCATAAATGTTGATGCTTCTCGACTTCGAAGAATAAAAGAAAGTTTTGAACGTCAACGCATTTTGCAACTTGCCATCGAATAGCGTGAGGTCGTGCGACAATCCCAAGGTGGCATTTGTCATGCGACTATGAAAATTGGCAGAGAAGCCCAAAGCTTTATCCATGAGTTCGTCTTTGGGATACATGTTGGTGTTGCCTGCATAGATGTTGAGGTTCAACGTGTGGTGCTCGTTGAGCAAATAGTTCATGTTCAACTTTCCCATCAAGTCATGCGATTTGTTGTCGCCGTCGGAAGGGTGGGTGCTTTGTTCTCCGCCATAGGGAGAAACCGGCGGCAGCCGATTTCCGTCCCAGTCATATCGATACATAGCTTTGTCGACAAGTCCGTTACGACCGAATGAATAGGCCAAATCCAATGTAAAATCAAGTCCATCGAGGAAAAAGTTTTCACGGTCGAACTTGAGTGCCGAAAAAATGTTGCGAGAAAAATTGTAGGCCTCACGAATGTCGTAGTCGATGCCCTGTAATTGCTGGTGCGTGTGCATGTAGATGAGTTCCCATTTAATTTCATCGAACCACCACTTGGTGGCTTTGATCGAAGTGCCACCAATCACCTTATTAAATTTGTCGTGATTGCGCTTCACAATGCGGTCGCCTTGATTGACAAGGCGCATGTTGTAATTGTTGGCAGAATAGGTGAACACGCCGCCAAGCCCAAACTGAAGCCCCGTTTTGCGGTCGGTGCGCTTAAACACGGTCGACAACTGGTGAGAATTGAATGAGCCGATTTCATAGGCCACATCGAAATAGACGGGCGGATATTCCTTTGTGACTACATTCACCGCTCCACCCAAAGCCGAACCGCCGAACTTGTAGGGAACAATGCCTTTATACACCTCAATGCGTTCAATCATGTTGGTGGGAATGTCGTTCAATGCAACAAAATTGCCCATCTGCCCCAATGGAGCATCATCGATGAACATGCCCATGCGCTTGCCTTCCAATCCGCGCACCGACAAGCGCGAAGCACTGCCCACGCCTCCCGTGTTGCGAATGGTGACACCCACAGTGCGCGCCAAAACATCGTTGATGTTGGAGGCCGTGCCCGAAAGCTGTTTTTGCGAAACCACTGAGATGGGCATTCCCGAATCTCTCAATTTCTTCACTTCGCTCTTGCCAACAACCGTTACTACGTCTAAGGTGGCCGCTTCGGCAGTCAGGCAAAAGTCACATGCGATATTGCCTTTTGCCGGCATGTCCAGCTCACGCACTTCTTCTTTATAGCCTATATACTTCACCTTTAACTTTACTTTTTCTCCTGCTTTGGCCTGAATGGAATAGTGCCCTTGATCGTCGGAAACAGTTTTTCTCTTGTCACTGCCAATCAGCGTTACATCGGCTCCAATCAAAGGGGTGTCGCTACTGCAATCGTTCACCTTGCCGACAATGGTTACAACATTCTGGGCGAATGCCGGTTGCCAAGCTCCTAAGGTCAGCAGTAGCGACATGGCACACAAGGTGCGCAGAGATAAAAAAACATGATTAAATAGTTTGTCCATTGTGTACTGTAAAATATTTTGTTTTCAAAAACGAATTAAATTCAAAAGCGTTCATAAAAAAAGCGCACCCTCCACGATGAGAAGATGCGCAAAAAGCATTGTAAGATTGTCCTGAAATTATCCAATGTATTTTTTCTCTCATGTTAAGAATTCCATAAATTTTAACAACTGCAAAGATAAATTGAGTCGCAATACCGTGCAATACCTAAAAATGAGTATTCTCACACTTCGAAATATGCCAAAAAGCATAACCCTATCGCAACTTGTGCAGTAGAAATTCATTCATGCACACCGTGTCCGGTCATCTCGCTACACATGAGTAAATGCGAAATTGAGAATTCAAAAAAAATAACTAACTTTGTAGGTTAATTGGCAAAATGGGCATTGATTGCCCATGAGGCACAAAAAACACGTGCCGGCATGCCTCTGCAAAAACAGAATTTACACACTCATGACTCAAGAACTTGAAACGAACAATAACGAAGAGTTGCAAAACGGCGAACAACAATCGAGCAATTTCGGCGGATATGAAAAGCTGGTAACACTCACTCCGCGCGAGCACATCAGGTTGCGTCCGGGCATGTACATAGGCAAGTTGGGCGACGGCAAGCAGAGCGACGATGGCATATATGTGCTCATGAAAGAGGTGATCGACAACAGCATCGACGAGTATAACACAGGCTTTGCCAAACCCAACATCAGCATTAAAGTTGCCGAAGGCATGGTAACGATACGCGACTATGGACGAGGCATTCCGCTCGACCAAGTGAAAGCGGCATCAAGCAAGATGAACACCGGCGCAAAATATGACTCCAAGAACTACAAGCGTTCGGTTGGGCTTAACGGTGTGGGTATCAAGGCTGTGAATGCTCTATCGAGCGACTTCTACATTCGCACCGTGCGCGACGGGCAATGTGCGGCTGTGACCTACAAAGAAGGTATTGTTCAAGAAGAAACCGGCATTATCAACGCCAATCACGATGAAGAGAACGGCACATTGGTGAGGTTCAAACCCGACAGTTCCATTTTCAAGAACTATGAGTACCGTGACGACATCATCGAAACGATGATCAAGAACTATTCGTTCTTGAATACCGGGCTAACTCTCACGTTCAACGACAAACGCTATCATTCGCGCAATGGCTTACTCGACCTTGTGAGAGAAAACATGACCAACGACCCACTCTATCAACCCATACACTTCAAGGGCGAAGACATTGAGGTCGTGATCACTCATGCTGCTCAAGTGGGCGAGGAATTTTATTCCTTTGTCAACGGACAACACACCACGCAGGGCGGCACCCACCAATCGGCATTTCGCGAGGCCTTGTCGCGCACCATCAAAGAGTTCTATGGCAAGAACTTTGAATACAGCGACATTCGCAACGGTGTGGTGGCGGCCATCAGCATTAAGGTGGAAGAGCCGGTATTTGAATCGCAAACAAAAATCAAACTCGGCTCAAGCGTGATGTGGAAAGACGGTCCCACCATCTACAAGTTTATCAACGATTTCATCAAAAAGGAGCTTGACGACTATCTGCACAAAGACGCAGAAACTGCCGAAACAATGCTCAAGAAAATTCAGGAGAGCGAGCGTGACCGCAAAGCCATTGCCGGCGTTACCAAGCAAGCACGCGAAAGGGCAAAAAAAGTGGCTCTGCACAACAGCAAGTTGCGAGATTGCCGTGTGCACCTGAACGACAACAGAGCACCCAAGGACAACGACCGCCGAGAAGAAAGCTCAATTTTCATTACCGAAGGACTGTCGGCAAGTGGCAGTATCACAAAAATTAGAGATGTGGAAACCCAAGCTGTGTTCTCGTTGCGTGGCAAACCGTTGAACACCTACGGCCTGCAACCGGCCAAAGTGGTGCAAAACGAAGAGTTCAGCCTGCTACAAGCCGCTCTCAACATCGAAGACGGCATTGAAGGCCTGCGATACAACAAGGTGATTGTGGCAACCGATGCCGATGTCGATGGCATGCACATCAGACTGTTGTTGCTCACCTATTTTTTGCAATTTCACCCCGAACTCATCAAAACCGGGCACCTCTATATTTTACAAACGCCTTTGTTTCGCGTGAGAAATCGTAAGGAGGCCAAACGCAAAAACCGAGCGGCAGGCAAAGAGGCGAAAAACGTTAAACCCGAAACCTACTATTGCTACACCGATGAAGAGCGTGTAAACGCAATCAACAAACTTGGCGATAAAGCCGAGATCACTCGATTTAAAGGTTTGGGCGAAATCAGTCCCGATGAGTTTGCCGACTTTATCGGACCGGAAATGCGTCTCGACCGTGTGCAACTACGCAAAGAAGACGCCGTGAACAAGATGCTGGAGTTCTTCATGGGCAAGAACACAATGGAGCGACAGGAATTTATTGTCGAAAATCTTGTGATTGAAGACGATGAAGACATTACGGTATAAGGGTTAAGTGATATAAGGTGTATTGAATGATGATAAAAGAGAAAAAAATAGCATTGTTTCAAGGGTCGTTCGATCCTTTTACACGAGGACACGAATCGATTGTAGAACGTGCGCTCACAATGTTTGATGAGGTGGTTGTGCTTGTTGTGCACAACAGCGCAAAACAAGGTTTCTTTCCTGTGAAAACACGGGTAAAAATCATTGAAGAAGCCTTTAAAAACGAAGTTCGAGTGAAAGTCATGGCAAGTGAAGGACTAACTGTCGAGGTTGCCAAGACCGTGGGAGCTTGCTGTTTCTTGCGTGGCGTGCGCACAGTGCAGGACTATGAATATGAAATGAACATTGCCGACGTGAACCGCCGTTTTTCGGGAGTGGAAACAGTACTTCTTTACACTTTACCCGAGTTCAGTCACATTTCAAGCACCATTGTGAGAGAGTGGCTAAAATATGGAAAAGACATGACCGAATACCTGCCCGCCAACCTCTCGCCCACTCTCATGAAAGAAATCTTGAACAACAGAGGTTCTTGAACATTTTAACCGAAGCAACAGCTTTCTTGGAGTAAAGGCAAAAGTGGAATATTTTGCCTTTCATGAGGTATGCACATACCAAAAGCTCTCAAAAAAACACAATTTGAACTCTCAAACGTTTCATCTCTCCTCGTCAAAAGTGTTTGAATGGCTAATTTTGAGAAATTTTTCAAAACATTCATTCTCTAAAAAACAAGAAACGATAAAAAACAATTTGTAATTTGAAGAAGAATTGAAAAGTGTGATATAAATCAATACCATAAATATAAACAATGGTGCAAAAGCAACCAAAAGGAGACCATGTCAAGAAAAAATCGTGACATGGTTTCTTGTCGTGGTTCGTGGGTGTCTCATTGAGAAACATAATTAGCTTTTTTTAGAAGTTCAAAACAAGCATCATAGGCATTTTTATTGTACTTTTGCAAAACATAAACTTGTGCCATGGTTGCTTGTGAGGATTTCACGAACATCTCAGCCGTTCGCCTCCAAGAAGCCATCAAACGAGCGCAAGTAACCAATCATCTGCAAGAAAAACAATTATTTCGATATGCGAAAAATCGCTCTATTCACAATCCTCGCCATTGCAACCTCATTGGTTGCACATGCACAACGCATTCCCTCCGAACTTCAAAAATTGCTCAATGCAGAGTATGCCATCAGCAGACTCTACGTCGATAGCGTTAGTCATAGCAAACTCATTGAAGACGCCATCGTGGGTATGCTCGAAAAACTTGACCCTCATTCAAGCTACAGCACAGCCGCAGAGCGCAAAGAGCTGGAAGAGCCTTTACAGGGAGAGTTCAGCGGAATTGGCATTCAATTCAACATGAAGAAGGATACCCTCTATGTCATTCAAACCATTGCAGGAGGTCCTTCGGAGAAAGTGGGCATCATGCCGGGTGACCGCATTGTGTTTGTGAACGACACCACAATTGCCGGCGTGAAAATCAAGAACAGCGAAATTCAAAAGAAGCTCCGTGGCAAAAAAGGCACCAAGGTGACTGTGAAAATAAAACGCGGCGACAATCCGGAACTCATTACATTTGTTATCACACGCGACAAAATTCCACTTTACAGTGTCGAAGCAGGCTACATGCTTGATGACAAAACGGGCTACATCAAGATTTCGAGCTTCGGCACAAAAACATACGACGAAATGATGAAAGCTCTTGCGAAACTATCGCGTCAAGGCATGAAGCAGGTTATTTTCGACTTAAGCGACAATGGAGGCGGCTACATGAATGCTGCCGTGGAAATGGTGAACGAATTTCTCGAAAAAGGACAAATGATTGTGTATACCGAAGGGGCCAACAGCCCTCGCACCGAATACAAAGCAATAGGTTCCGGAAAATATAAGGACTTGAAAATAGCTGTGATCGTAAGCCAATTCAGCGCATCGGCCTCCGAGATTTTCTCAGGAGCCCTGCAAGACTGGGATCGTGGCTTGGTGATTGGTCGTCGCACCTTTGCCAAGGGGTTGGTTCAACGTCCCATTCCGTTTGAAGACGGCTCAATGATGCGCCTCACCGTGGCACGCTATCACACGCCCTCGGGACGTTGCATACAAAAGCCCTATATCAAAGGTGACAAGAAAGCCTACGAAGAAGATATCGTGAACCGCTCGAAAGAAGGTGAATACTACAGTGTCGACAGCATTCAGTTCAACGACTCGCTACAATACACCACATTGAAAAACAAGAGAGTAATATATGGCGGTGGTGGCATTATGCCCGATGTATTTGTACCACTCGACACCAGCAAATACAGCAACTATTATAGAGACATGCTTGCCAAAGGCGTTATCTATCAATGGACACTTGACTATGTGGACAAACGGCGTGCCAACCTGAAAGAAAAATATAAAACTCTGCAAAGTTTTGAACAAAACTTCCAATTGACAGATGCCGACATGCAAGCATTTGTCGCAGCCGGAGAAAAGGAAAAAGTAAAATACAATGAGGCACAATACAAAACGAGCAAGAATTTGTTCCTGACCATTCTTAAAGGCTTGATAGGGCGCGACATCTTCACCGACGATCATGGAGCTTACAGCTATCTCGTGAACCGTGAGAACAACGACTTGCAAGCGGCATTGAAGGTGATTAACAATGACAATGAGTTTAACAATCTGTTGAAACACGGCAATGCCGAATATGCCAAGATTGCCGCAAAAAGAAAAGAAAACACCATCAAAAAGTAAGCCAATCAATTTAGTAATATCGTGATTGGCGTGAATGTTTTTGAGGCTTTTAAAAAGACGTTGTGTTAATTTATGAGATTTTTAAACAGTAAATTAGAATTGTTGTTAACATAAATTCCATTTTATTGCCAATTACACCGGCAAAAGCCGGAAAACGATTAATTTTGCAGAGAATTTAGTGGGAGCAGTGGTTGTTTTTCGGCAAAAACCTCTCACCAACTAAAAAACAGCATTCGCAATGAAAAATGAATTTGTTGAGCTGATTGGTAAGCAGGCAAAACGCTTTGGCGATCGTGAGGCTCTACGCTATCGTGACTACCAAACTCAAGAATGGACATCAATTTCATGGAATACTTTTCGTGACGAGATTGATCGAGCATCTGTGGCAATATACAAGATGAACGTTGAAGAACAAGGCAAAGTTGCCATCTTCAGCCAAAACTGTCCCGAAATACTGGTCACACACTTTGGGGCCTATTACAACCGTGCAGTTCCCGTGCCCATCTATGCCACAAGCAGCCAAGAAGAGGCAAAGTATATCATAAACGATTCGCAAGCAAAAATCATATTCACCGGCGATCAAGGTCAATATGAAATAGCACGCCGGCTTTTGCAAGAATGCGACTGCCTGAAACAAATTGTGACTTTGGAACCAACTGTAGAACGTGAAGCAAATGATACTACCACCCTCACATGGCAACAATTTCTGGCTACCGGCGATAATGCTGATGTGGCAATAGTAAAAGCCGTGGAACAACGCATGGACAACGGAAATCCGAGCGACATTATGTATCTCATCTATACATCGGGCACTACCGGCACCCCCAAGGGAGTGATGCTCATGCACAGCAACATCAACGCCACCATTCTTGCCCATGTAATGCGCATCACCGATTTAGATGCCGACAACGACATTTCGCTGAGCTTCCTGCCATTTAGTCACGTGTTTGAACTCGGCTGGATAATGATGTGTCTGTCGCAAGGCATTCGCATAGCCATCAACCACAATCCCAAAGACATACAAAAGGCAGTGAAAGAAATTCAGCCCACTTGCATGTGTAGCGTGCCACGATTTTGGGAAAAAGTTTATACCGCCATTCAAGACAACGTTTCACACGCAAAACCCATCGTGAAGATGATATTCAAGCGTGCCATTGCCGTGGGCATCAAGCGTAACATGAAATATGTGAGAACAGGTCGCAAAGTGCCTGCATTGCTCGAAAAGCAATATCAATATTTCGACAAAAAAGTTTACAGCAGGTTGCGTGCCGCCATTGGCATCGTCAATCCACACCTCTTTCCCACAGCCGGTGCAATGCTGAGCGACAACATTACTGAATTTTTGCACGGCATCGGCATCAACATCGTGATTGGCTACGGATTAAGCGAAACCGATGCCACCGTGAGCTTCTACCCAACAATAAATTGGGAGCTTGGTACTGTGGGCACTGTCATTCCCGGTCTGCAAGTGAAAATCGCCCCCAACAACAACGAAATTCTCGTTAAAGGGCCAACAGTGATGAAAGGCTACTACAACAAGCCCGAAGAAACGGCCAAGGTGATAGACAAAGATGGCTGGTTTCACACCGGCGATTGCGGTTCGATGACCGAAAACGGACACCTCGTGCTCACCGAGCGGTTGAAAGATTTGTACAAAACCAGCAATGGCAAATACATTGCTCCACAAGTGCTCGAAACACGCTTAGTGCAAGACTTGTACATCGAACAAGTGGCAGTGATTGGCGATGGCAAAAAATTTGTATCGGCTCTCATTGTGCCCACTTTTGAGCAGCTTCGCAACTATGCCCGCAGCAAGAAAATCGCATTTAAAGACGATGTTGAACTGGTGAACAACAAAGCAATACATCGCATGCTTGAGGAGCGCATCAACAAATATCAAAAAGACTTGGCCTCATACGAGCAAATCAAGCGTTTTGTGATTATGCCCAAGCCATTCTCCATGACCGACGGCGAATTAACCAACACATTAAAAATACGTCGCAACGTGTTGTTGCGTCGCTATGCCAAGCTCATCGACGCCATCTATGCGGCCGAGTTCAGGCGAAAAGAATAACAGAATATTAAAACAGAGAATTAAAATAAATAAAGTTTAACCATTAAAATCATTGAGCTCAGATGATTACATTAGAACAGCTAAAAGAGATACAAGAACGCAAGGATGCGTTGAGGAGGTATCTTTGACATCGACAACAAGAAAATAGAAGTTGAAGAAGAAGAGTTGCGCACCCACGTGCCCGACTTTTGGTCAGACCAAAAAGCTGCCGAAAAGCAGATGAAAAAAATCAAGACCTTGCGCTTTTGGATCGACAGTTGCACAAGAGTTGAAAAAGCAGTTGATGAGGTTGCCCTTGGCTTTGAATTTGTGAAAGAGGGCGTTCTCACCGAAGAAGAACTCGACAACCTGTATAGTACCACTGTTGAGCAAATCGAGAAACTTGAATTGCGCAACATGTTGCGCCACGATGAAGACAAGATGGACACCATCTTAAAAATCAATTCAGGGGCAGGTGGCACCGAAAGCCAAGACTGGGCTTCGATGCTCATGCGCATGTACTTGCGTTGGTGCGAAAAACATGGCTACAAAACATCGATTGAACACATTCTCGAAGGCGACGAAGCTGGTATCAAGTCGGTAACCATCAGCGTGATTGGTGACTTTGCCTACGGCTACCTCAAGAGTGAAAACGGCGTGCACCGCCTGGTGCGTGTGTCGCCCTACAATGCCCAAGGCAAGCGCATGACTTCGTTTGCATCGGTGTTTGTCACACCTTTGGTCGACGACACTATCGAAATCACGCTCGACCCGGCAAGAATTTCTTGGGACACCTTCCGAAGTGGCGGTGCCGGTGGACAGAACGTCAACAAAGTGGAGTCGGGCGTGCGAGTTCGCTATCAGTACGTTGACCCCTATACCGGTGAAGAAGAAGAAATTCTCGTTGAGAACACCGAAACACGCGATCAACCCAAGAACAAAGAAAATGCCTTGCGCAACCTGCGTTCAATACTTTACAACAAAGAACTCGAACACCGTCGTGAAGAACAACGCAAAGTCGAAGACTCGAAGAAAAAAATTGAATGGGGAAGTCAAATTCGCAGCTACGTGTTTGACGATCGCCGGGTGAAGGACCATCGCACCAATTTCCAAACAGCCAACGTGAATGCCGTGATGGACGGTGAAATCGACGATTTCATCAAGGCCTACCTCATGGAATTTAACGAAGACTGATGACAAGATTAAATGTCGAAATGTTTGCCTCAATTTTGCATGTCGTTTAACGAGAGAAGAGGTCGACATTTTGGCATTTTTCTAGATATAACGTTCGACAAAAAACTGTGCTGCTTGTTGCGTTTTGAGCAACGTAAAATCCCGAAGTGTGTTGTTTTTTGTGATATACACATAATATGTCATGGTTCCCAATTCGTTAAAACCACAATTATCGGTGAAAAACAAACACTTCTATGTAGAAAAAAGAAGAGCATTTTTATTGCACATTTTCGTTTGCACATACAATGAAAAAGCACTATCTTTACGCGCATTAACCAACTAATTAATTAAATTGTGAGAAAAACCTTTTTATTGCTGCTTCTTGCGGTAACTACAATGCTTCCTGTACCGGCCGAGCGTGTGTCGAAAGAGCAAGCTCGCCTTGTGGCAGTGAACTTTTTACAGAAAAAAAACGTTGACACACGGGAACTTCGGTTACAGAAGATTCCTGCAAAGTTAAACCTGTCATCAACCTCTACTGCCGACTATGCACCATTCTATGTCTTCAATCATGAGCACAACAAAGGATTTGTGATTGTTTCGGGCGACGATGCTATCGGCAACATTTTGGGTTATGCCGATAGTGGCAGCTTCGACATGGAAAATGCCCCCTCCAATCTTGTTGCATGGATGAAGATGTGGGACTCCTTGGTACAGGCTCAAAAATGTCCCACGACATCTGCTGCCATCTACCCACACGAGAAAGGCACTCCCATTGTAAGCCCATTGCTTGATAAAATAGAATGGGGACAAGACTCTCCGTTTAACGGAAAATGTCCCACCTACACAAAAGAAGGGAAACAAACCCACTACTATGTGGGCTGTGTGGCGACAGCCATGAGCCAAATCATGCGCTACCACAGCTATCCGACGCAAGGAGTAGGCAGTAAAACCTACACTTCGAACGTAGGACAACTCAACGCCAACTTTGGCGAAACCACCTACGATTGGGAAAACATGCCTGCATGGCTTGAAAAAGACAACGGCGACGCTGTGCAAAACAATGCCGTGGCCACACTGTGCGCCCAACTGGGTGTGTCGGTAGAAATGACCTATGAACCAAACGGCAGCGGTGCTTTCTCGCAATTTGTGGCAGGAGCATTAAAAGACTATTTTGCATACGATGCCGGTGCCATCTACCTCGTGCGCGACTATTTCCGCACCCAAGAATGGATGGACATTATCAAAACCGAACTCAACGCACATCGTCCCATCTATTACAGCGCATCGAACGACGACGGACAAGGCGGACATGCCTTTGTGTGCGACGGTTATGACAGCAACGACTACGTACACATCAATTGGGGTTGGTATGGTCGCAGCAACGGTTACTTCATGATCAACAACATGAATCCCGACGACCTGGGCATTGGCTCGGGTGGAGGCGGCTACAACTCCGGACAAGAAATTGTTGTGGGCATCAAGCCGCGTTCGGGTGAACAAAAAGAAACCATGTGGCCGGTTTATGGCACAACACGGCTTAGTTTTTATACTCACAACGGCCTGTTCAACCTCATGAGCTACATCGAGAACGACGACACCAAGCCATTTAATGGTGTTGTGGCCGCGGTGCTCGTGAAAGACGGAAAAATTGTGAAGTCGCTCAAAGAAGAAATCCTAACCCTCGAACAAGTGGACAGGAAGCGCAAAAGCCTTGTAGACAGCAAGTCCATCACCATGCGCGACATTCCTTCGACAGTTACCAATGTGCCCGACGGCAACTATACCATGTGTCTGGGCGTGCGTCCCAACAATGCCGACACCATGATGATATTGCGCCACCCAATGGGATTGCCAAACCACGTTGATGCAGTGATAAACAACGGAAAAATCACTGCCGAAGCCCACACTCCCACTCCTCATGTAACGTTGCTCGACAAAATCACATCAGACGGCGAACTCTATGCTCGTGGGACCGGTGCATTTACATTAAAACTGCGCAACAACAGTCAAGACATGTATTTGAATCGCATTATCTTGAAATTCATTTCAAAAGACAATCCCAACAAAGTAGCACGTTTGAGCGAAGACAAGGCCATCACTCATCGCGTGTATGACGGAAGCGAGAAAACCATTCAACTCATTGTTGCATTGCCCGACACCTTAGAAGCCGGCCGATATGACGTAGTGGCATACGAGGACAAACACGAAAATCACCCCTTCGACGACAGCGAAGCAGGTCGTGCCGTGATGGAGGTACTGCCCGAAAGTCTCACACCGGTCATTCGCCAAATCAAAGACTACGGCTGGATCGCCTCTCCATCTTATGAGCAAGAAGTGAAACAAGGCGAAAACGTGCTTGTAACCACCGATGTGCGCAACTATGGTTCGGCCGGCACAGCAGCAGTGCTGTTGCACTTGCAAAACATCGATAACGAGAAAGACTATGTGTTTTTACAGGACAACAAGGAATATGCCAAAGGCGGCATAAACTCGGTGAAGTTCTACAAACGCATCGACCTCGAACCGGCAACCTACAAAGCTCATCTCACCTACCTCGTCGATAACAAAGAGAAGCCGGTGGGAGGAACGTTTGCCGAATGTCTCATTCCCGTCAAAGCCAATGCCGACCTTTCGCTTGCGTGTGAAGCATTTGAACTCCCTGAAAAAATGCAGAAAGGCAAACGTTATGCAGGCTCAATCACACTGAAAGCCCTCAAAGATGTAAACCGTACCTTCTTCGTGCGTCTGCGCCGCTTCGCCAACAGTGGCGGTGAAATTGCAACCATGCAGTCGCTCACGATGAAAGCCGGCGACATCAAGACCATCAAGTTCAACTACACTCCCAAGATCGACGATGGTCAATACCTGCCCATTGTTGAAAGTCGTGTGAGCAGTTCAACGTTTGAATCGGTAGCATGCTATGACAATTACTACCGCGTGTTCAACATTGGCGAAGATTCCGGAGTAGAACAAGTGGGCAACAACTTGAGCATCGTTTTCTCCAACAACGGGCACACCATTGCACTGCAAGGAGCAACCGTGAAGCAAGTGACGCTCTATAATCTTCAAGGACAAGAAGTGTGCAACATTGCCACTCCTGCTCGTGAAATCAGCCTATCGTTGCCCTCGGGCATATATATCATGCGTGCTCTCACCGACACTTGCGACATGCTGACCCGCAAATTCATGATACGATAACAACCTTAAAGAATAAACCGTCCAACTTTTGGGGTGCACTGCACTACCACACGGCTTATTCTTTAAAAGCGATTAAAAAACAAATAAATTTCTCACTTTTACAAACAATTAAAGTATGCAAAAAAATTATTCTTTTTTCATGATTGCCGCAGTTGCACTGACCGGCAATGTATGTATGGCCCAAACATCACAGACAGAGCCATACACGGAGCTTGTTTCGGAACAAGAAACCGGCACATGGGCACTGTCGCTTGCCGCAGCCAACGACGAAGACAAAGCCAAGGTGTGGGTTGACCTGAATAACAACGGACAAAAAGATGAAGGCGAGACCATCGGCATGTGGGAATGGTACTGGTACAGCAAGCCGCGCACAACCAAAACATTGAAAATCTACGGTCCCATCGTCGAACTCGACTGCAGTAGCAAAGACAACGCAATTGTTGAAATCAATGTCAAAAACAATCCCAATCTTGAAAAACTAAAATGCACTTATTCTCCGGGGCTTACTTCACTGGATCTCTCGGCCAATGCCAAGCTCAAGAAAGTAAACGTGAGTGGTTGCAAGCTCACCAACATTGCATTGCCCACTCAAGCTCCCATGCTGGAAGAACTGGACGTGAATGACAACCAGCTCGACAAACTTGAAGTAACCGGTTGCACCAAACTGGTGAGACTCGACTGCTTTAAAAACAACCTCACAGCCGAAGCCATGCAAAAGCTGGTTGAAAGCCTTCACGACCGTTCACAAGAGAGCACAGCCGGCCGACTGTTTGTCCTATACAGCATCGACGAAAAAGAGAAAAACGAAATCTTGAAAGCCTCGGTAGAACAAGCCAAGGCCAAGAAATGGGAAGTGAAATACTTTACCGGGCAAATCGACTATCCCGGTTCAGACCACAGTCGCTACCTAACTTCGATGCCAAAGGCCACCTTAATCACAGCCAAGCAAAATGGCGAATGGGTGCTTGAATTTAGTGCTCCCGAACAAGCTGCCGACAGCATTTGGATTGACTTGAACAACAACAATAAATATGACTACGGCGAAGAGCAAAACGCATTTGACCAAGAAGTGCGCCTGCCCATTAGCGGAGAAAAAATCGACATCTATGGCAAGTTCAACCGTCTCGTGTGCATGGACAACCGTCTCACGACACTCAATGTCGAAGAATGTACAGAATTGGAAGGGCTCAATTGCGCGAAGAACAAACTTCAAACATTGAAACTGAACAACAACAAGAAACTCAAAGAATTGTTGGCCTATGAAAACGAATTGACCGAAATTGATTTGAGCCAAAACAAAGAACTGGTTTCACTTTCACTCAACACCAACAAGCTCTCGAACGTGAACTTCGATGCCAATGCAGCACTAACCACGCTGTTTGTTTCAAACAATGAGTTTAAAAAGCTCAACGTAAAACTTTGCACAAGCCTCAAAACAATTGCATTTGAAAACAATCAGATCCAAGAAGTTGACCTGAGCAAAAACACTCTTATAGAAAGCATCTATGCTCAAAAGAACCAACTTACTACTCTCAGTTTAAATAAACTCACCAAGCTGCGCATGCTCTCGTGCGAACACAATGCACTCACCGACATCACACTTGCCGAAAACTCGCAACTCGAAGCGTTGTACTGCTTCTGCAATCAAATCAAAATGCAAGAAATGAAAGCATTGTGCAACATGCTGCCCATGAAAGAAGAGAATAAAAAAGGTGAATTTTATGTCATCGACTCCACCGTTCCCGGCGAAGGAAACGAATGTACGGTAAAAGACGTTGAAACAGCCAACAATCGCAATTGGCTGGTTTATGACTATAAAAACAGAGAAAACAACGGCAAGAACCTCTATGAAGGTCAAAAAGAACCCACAGGATTGAACCAAGCAACAACCGGTGAAAACGTTGAAGTGTGGTTTACTGCCGAAGGACTGTTGCAAATCAATGCTCCTCAAAGTTTGCAAGGCAAGGCCATCATCGTGTGCGACATCACCGGGCGCACATTGTGCCAAGACGTGTGCAAGGGCGGTCTTCAAACCCTTTCAATTCAGCAAAACAATGCCAAGGGCGTGCTAATCATTCAAGTAGCCGGCAAAGCCTTCAAGCGCATGCGCTAATTGAACCCAAAACGGTCATTAGACCGCTAAGGTTTACAATTTTCGGTTCATCGTATTGCTTCCCGACTGCTTTTGTCTGCTTGTTGGCATCTTGGTTGCCGTTTTTTCTTGACGTAGCCCGCTACGTCTTCAAAAAAAGACAACCAATTTGGTCAACATTCAAACAAAATCAGTGCGGACTCTAATGACCGATTTGGGTTGAACCCAAAACGGTCAAACTCTCTCAAAAGAGAAGAGCGAAACGGCAAACAGCCATTTCGCTCTTTTCTTTGCATGATGCCACAGGTTGTTCATGTAACAAAAATCTTGCAAATCAGCATACTGACAAAAACTATTCATTGCCGTCAAAGGCTTCAAGCCAATCATTGAGTACCATGCAATAGTGCTCGGTATCTTCAATAAAAGGCATGTGGCGACAGCCATCGAACAGTTCCCATTGCGACACCTGAATGCCGTCGTACATCGTTTTAGCAATGAGCGGAGTACACATGTCGTTGGTGCCACTCATGATGAGACAAGGCACCGAAATTTCGTCGAGTCGGTCGATGTAGTCAAAGTCTTTGAGTGTGCCAAGTGGGGTGTATTCGTTAGGTCCCCAACCATAGAGATAGGATTCAGCTCCCGATTTCTTAGGTCGACGCAAGCACTCGGGACTGTCGGCAGTGACTTCACCGGCACAATGCAACTCCATGAAGCGGTCGTTGGCCTGCAAATAGGCAGGATCGGCATAGTTACCTGTTTTCTCGGCTTGTGCAATGGCTTGCCGGTCTTCTTCGCTCATGAACTTGATGAGCCTATGCTGTTCTTTGCCCCAAAGCCAACTGGCAGGTAATGTGCTCGACAAGATGGCGGTAACAGTCGTTTCGGGCTTTTCTTCGATGAGATATTGAATGGCAAGCATGCCACCCCACGATTGCCCTAAAATGTGAAATCGATTCAAGTTCAAATGTTTGATTAAAGCTTTGAGTTCGCCCAGCCAAGTTTCAGGCGTCCACAATTCGGGATGTCCTTCCACAAACGAATTGCCACACCCAAGCTGGTCGTAGCTGATGACTCTGCGTCCACTTTGAGCGATGCAATCAAGCACTTCAAAATAGTTGTGCGAACTGCCCGGTCCGCCGTGTAACAAAATAATGGGAGCTTTACCGTCTTGGTCTTCACCCACAATTCGATAATAAGTCTTATAGCCCAAATAGGGCATATACCCTTCTTCAATTTTCATATTCATATCAGTTTTTGAGTTATTGCAAGCAAAAATACTGAATTTAGGACAAACTGTCGAAGAAAATCCACTAATTTTGTATCGAAAAGTAACTCTCATGAAAAAAACAGCATTTCAATTGCCCAATCATTCGTGCACGGAGAACAATCGGGAATTGCACAAAAATTAACAATCAACCTTAAACCCAAATCGGTCATTAGACCGCTAAGGTTTACAATTATCGGTTCATCGCATTGCTTCCCGACTGCTTTTGTCTGCCTGCCAGCATCTTGGTTGCCGTTTTTTTCTTGACGCAGCCCGCTACGTCTTCAAAAAAAGACAACCAATTTGGTCAACATTCAAACAAAATCAGTACGAGCTCTAATGGCCGATTTGGGTTAAAATCCATCGTTTCACAAGCAATCATTTTTCTTTAATTCTTTTTTAGAAATAAAAAAGTACATTTTTCTCCTCAAAAAGCTCTTGTAAACCAGAAATAAGTTTTTTTAACATCGAAAAAAGTTATTTACTTAGTTTTATTTTAATGAAAACTGTATGACAGTATATGAAACAAGAAAAAAATGATATTGAACAACTATTCAAGCAGCATTATAATAAGATGTATAATCTGGCAAGAAGCTTTCTTTATGATGTCGATGAAAGTAAAGATGTTGTTAGTGAAGTTTTTACTCATCTGCTCCAAGAGCAGATTGTATTACATTCCAAAAGTGAAGAAGCCTACTTAATGCGTTGTATTCGCAACCGTTGCCTTAATCTCATTGCACACAAAAGCATGAGAGATAAAGTAAAACACATGCTCATCGACGACAAAAGCATTTTGCTCTATGAAGAAGATAATGAACGTGTTAATCTCATCATGCAGATTATTGACAAGCTTGAACCACCCATTCGTAAACAAATTCTCATTTTGCGCTTCCTGCAAGAGATGTCGTATCAGGGCATTGCAGAAGAAATTGGCGTAAGTCGAGTAACTGTTTACAACCATCTTTCACAAGCGATGGATTATATCAGAGAACATGTTAATCACAAAAAAGGAAAACGATGAAAAATAGGAGCATAGAAGAAAAAAGGACGATGTTCTTCGAAATGGAAGAACATTATGAACATTTTAATGACAAACAAATTAAAGACTTGCTTGCCGATGAAGACATACAAGCACTCATACACGACATGGCCATGACCAAACATGCCATGCACAAAAGCAATCCACAACAAATCGACATAAATGCAGAATGGCTCTTGTTCGCCAAAAAACATGTCAGAAAAACTCACAATTTAACAAAAATTGCAGCTTCAATTATCGGAATTATTTTCATTTCAAGCATCTCCTTTGCGGCAGTACGATTAGGCCTTTTCTCTTCTTTTGAAAAAAATAAAACACAGGAAAACATTGACAATGTTGAGATACCACACAATAACTCACAAAAAAAAGAAAGATACGAATTTACCGACACTCTTGCAAAAACTGTAAAATCTTTCGAAGACTCCATTTCCAATGCAAGATTTCTCACTTTTGAAGATGCAGAACTTGCCGAAATCATGCAACAGATGGGTGATTATTATCACGTTAAAGTTATATTCAAGAACAGTAAGAACATGCATCTACGTCTCTATTTTAAGTGGGATAAAAAGAAAGACTTGCAACAGCAAGTAAGATTGTTGAACAGCTTTGAACATATCAATATCACTATTGAAAACCAAACACTAAACGTAGATTAAAATCATGAGAAAGTTAATAATCACACTTCTTTGCCTTCTATGTATACAGGTACAAGCACATCACATTACGCGACAATATTATAATGTTTCGATGTCAACCGTGCTCAAAGAATTAAACTCTGTGCAACAAAAGTATACAATCAATTTCATTTATGATGAACTGGAAGATTTTAAAGTATCAACCTCCATTCACAATCAATCCATTCCACAAGCCGTTAAACAAATTATCGGATTTTATCCTATAAGAATGATACAGCACGAAAACGTTATTCTATTGGAATGTACTCAAAAAGCAAAACTACGCTTCACAGGAAAAGTAGTTGATGAACACAACGAGCCATTAGCATTTGCCAACATTACATTACTTGCAGCAGATGATTCAAGCTTCATTGCAGGTGGCGTGAGCAATAAAAGTGGAGTTTTTGTCATTCCCTACGAGCCACAAAAAATTATTTCAAGAATCAGTTTCATTGGTTATAAAACTATATATAAGACATTTACGACAGAGCATGCCGGAACGATTAAACTATACCCCGACACCTTATTGCTCAAAAACATAAATGTCGTTGGACATCAACAAATGTATAAAATGTCGAAAGGAGGTATGATTATTGATGTAGAACATTCTATCTTGGCTAAAATGGGAACAGCAATTGATGTCCTCGATCAAATTCCTCGTGTGAGGACAAATGACAACAAAGTACAAGTGTTTGCCAAAGGAACTCCTCTTATCTATATCAACAATAAACCAATCAGTGACAACCAAGAATTGGCAGAATTGAAATCAGAAGAAATAAAAAACATTGAAGTAATCACAAATCCCGGAGCACAATATAAAGCAACCATTCAGTCTGTTATTCGAATTAAGACCATAAAAAACAAAAATGAAAGTTTCAGTTTTAGTACCGATGCAAATCTTCAATATAATACGAATTGGACCGGTTATGAGAACTGTAAGCTAACTTATAGAACAAAAAAAATAGAAATATTCAATAACACGTTATACGACAAAAGTAACATGTACAAAGAAGACAATCATTTTAGAAATGATCTACATATTCAAGAAAACATCATCTCGGTAAGGCAACATGCCTTGACCGAAGCACAAGAACACATCTTTTTGAATAAATGTGGAATATCATTTTCGCTCAATGACAGTAATTCTGTTGGAGGTTCATATAAATATTATAAAACGCTTTCAATGAACGGGCACATTTACAGTCAACAAAATATATTCCGAAATGAACTCCCCGAAGGACATGTCACACTGACGGGTAGTATGCAAAACAATTTTGGGCCACTACACACTGCCGAAATATACTATATTGGAAAGTTAGGAAAGTGGAAAATAGACTTTAATGGAACATATTTCTTTTCAAAAAGTACAGAGAAAAACAACTTTAAAGAATCAAGTGAGCAATTAGAAAACCGGCTTGTACATTCTTATAGTCAACAACGCAGTAGCCTTTTCGCGTCAAAACTTGTCTTTGACCATCCAATAGGGAAAGGAGATTTTTCTTTTGGAATGGAATTTTCCCACACAAAATCTTTTGGAAAATATTCCAATGAAGAACAATATGTTGCCCCATCTGAAACAGATATAACAGAAAACAATACTGCCGGCTTTATGGAATATTTACTCCCTTTGGGAAATTTTTCTATATATTCCGGAATTAGATATGAGCAAGTCAATTCTTACTATTATTTATTTGGAGTAAAAAATGATGATGCAAGTAGAAAATATACAAACCTATTTCCTGTGCTTTCTGTTTCATACAATAAAAAGAAATGGGCATTGCAACTAAACTATAACGAAAAAACCAACAGACCAAGTTACCGTTCTCTTCGTAGTTTTATGCAATATGATAACAGATATTTCTACGAAGGTGGCAATCCTTCACTGCGTCCTGAAAAAATTCACACCATTGAATTTAATTCTTCACTTGACTGGCTTTATCTCTCCTTAGGATACAAATACACAAAAAACAAAATGATATGGACAACCAGTTTGCTGAAAGATAATGAGATCGCCTATACGACTAACAGGAATTATCATCATCATCAAATGATGTATATCTTATTTTCAGCTTCTCCAAGGTTTGGTTTTTATCAACCTTCATTTGAAATAAGCTTTTCACAACAATTTTTTGATGGAACAGAATATGGTTCTACCCAAAAGCTCAACAAACCAAATTTTTCTGTTATTCTCCGAAATCGTTTTTCTCTTTCAAAAACTTTCACAGGAACAATAACATTAAGCACGAGCACCAAACGATATAGCGGCTTTCTTGTTAGCCGCGGATATTCTCAAATGAATGCTACTTTGAGAAAAACATTTATGAAAAACAAGTTTATTGTAAAATTAGCCTTTTATGATATTTTTAAATCAGCAAAAGAGCAATGGACTATGCATGGACTTGGCGTAGAAACAAGCAAAGACTGCTACAACTTTTCTCGCAGCATTTCACTAACTTTCACTTATAACTTCAACTACATGATTAGTAAATATAAGGGTACCGGTGCAGGAAATGCCGAGAAGAAACGTTTGTAAACAATTACGGCACCAAGAGCTACAAAAAAAGGTAAAAAGAGACCATTGAGAGGGGAGAAGATATGAGGGTTTTCGTGGAGAAAAATAGGCCTTAATCAAAAAATATATAGTACCTTTGAAAAAAATAAACAAAAAATGAAATACCTTCTTCTACCCAACAATGTAACCCGCATTCTTCCATTTTATTTGGCAATGGAGGAATATGCGGCACGCATCATCAAAGATGACGACATCTTCTTCATGTGGCAAGTTGCCCCCACAGTAATTTTTGGCCGCAACCAACTCATTTACAAAGAAGTAAATATCGACTACTGCAAGGCGCACGGCATTCAGACCTATCGCCGCAAGAGCGGTGGCGGCTGTGTGTATGCCGACCAAGACAACATCATGTTTTCATACATCACCAAGAGCGACAACGTGACCACCACATTCAGCGACTACACCGAGCGTGTGGCCGCCATGCTGTGCACGCTGGGGCTTCATGCCACGGCAGGAGGACGCAACGATGTGCTCATTGACGGCCTAAAAGTGAGCGGCAACGCTTTTTACCATGTGCCCGGGCGCAGCATTGTGCATGGCACGATGCTGTTTGACACCGACCTTGAAAACATGTTACATGCCATCACTCCATCAACGGTGAAGCTCGAATCGAAAGGTGTGGACTCGGTGCGCAAGCACATCACCACCCTCAACAAGCACTTGAGCATGAACATCGAGGAATTTAAGAGCTATGTGAAAGAGCACATGTGCGACGGCGAAATTATGCTGAGTGAAAATGACATCAAGGAAATTGAAACGATAACCAAAACCTACCTCACACCGGAGTTCATCTACGGCAACAATCCACGGTGCAACATCAAAAAGAGCGAACGCATTGACGGAGTTGGAGAATTTGAGGTGAGCATTGAGCTTGACCGCAACCGCATTAAGGCATTGAACATTGCCGGCGACTATTTCTTGCTGGGCAGCTTAGACAACGGCATCATTAAGCCTCTGCTTGAAGTCGACTATTCTCGCGAAGCCATTGAAAAGGCATTGCAAGGCATCAATGCCGGTGAAATTGTGATGAACCTCACCACTGCCCAACTGGTTTCACTGCTCATTTGACATTGCAACATTGTTTCGTCTCAATATAAAAAATGCTGTAAAATACATGAATTTTCAGCATTTTTTTGACACGAAAAGCTCTTCGTATAAAAAAACATTTACTATCTTTGAAAAATGTTTTAATCAATAACAAATAATATTCAAGACTCAAGAAACTGTTTCGCAATGAATGTAACTTGTTTTTCACATTTCACATGTGTTTCCTCTCATGTTTTTTCATGTCGCAATGCCCTTTCATCGTACTTGAAAAAACAAAGGAAATCTCTTTTTAAGTTTTTGCAAGAGAAAAAACGAGAACAAACATTTCGCAATGGTTTCAACAACATTTTTCCAACATCCAAAATCAGGTTTCTCATGAGAGACTTTAAACTAAAAAGGAGAATTTAAAATGACGATTAAATTCAGTAAAATCTTGTCGGCAGCCTTGCTCGTCACATTCATGACAGTGGGCAACGCCAATGCACAGACGAAAATGATTGTGACTCCAACGACAGGTGGCACTGCTGCGGAGTATGCACTCACAGACGTAAAATCCTTGACATTCGGACGCGACAACTTTGTCGTGAACGAATTCAATGCCAATGCCAGCACATTCCTGTTCAAGAAAGTGCAAAGCATCAAGTTTCAAACAATCTCTACATCGATTGAACATGTAACACAACTCGGCGAAAAACTGTCTTTCGCCTGCTTCGGCGACATGCTGCACGTGCAAGGTTGGTCGCAAGACAAAACCGCAAACATTACTGTCTTTAACATCAGTGGGCAGACAATCGCATCAGTGGCTCAATGGAATGGAGAACCCATTAACATGAATGGTGCTTCAAGCGGTATTTACTTAATCAAAATCAATAACAAGACTTATAAATTTATCAAACAAAGATGAAAAAGATAGCATTACTTGCCCTTATCATGTGCCTTGGCTTTGCAGGAAAAGCCCAAGAAAATCCCAATCGCATGATTGTTCAACCCAAAAGCGGAAATCCACAGGGCTACCTGATCGAACGCCTCGACAGCGTGTATTTTGCCGAGATTACCGGACGTGTGGCAGCCGATGTTGTTTTCAAAGAATTTAAAACCGGCGCAAACGACACAATCATGGTGGCAGTAACCAAAACAGCCGACTGCCAGGGCTTTCGCATTACCTGCATTCCCTCTGTGCTTGCCAACAAGCTCACCGACGATGCCGCAGTAGCACGCTATTTTGAGCAAATAGGTGGTCAAATGTATTACCAAGACTTCACCAACGCCGAAATGACAGGATTTGAAATACCGTTCAAAGCCAAATCCAATTACACGTTGTTGACTATGGGTTATGACAAATATGGAATCGCTTGCAGCTCGTCGAAAGCCGACTTTACCACACCGGCAGCCCAACTGGCAGGTTCGCCGGCAGTAACATGGACCATCGACGAAGTGGGCACACAGAGCTTTAAAATCACCTTCACCCCCAACAACGATTGCAAGAGCTATGCCACTTGCAGTTTCAAGAAAGGCGAAGCACAAAAGCAATTTGAGCAATGGGGTCCCATGATGGGATTTGTGAACATGAGCGACATGATCAAGCAATTCAGCGGCCCGGCCTACACAACTGTCAACACTCAAGAGTGGACAGCAATGGCTCCCGGCACCGAATATGAAGTGTATGTTTTGCCAATCGATGCCAACGGCAACTATGCCGACTTGGCTGTGATCGCTGTCACCACCAAGCAACTGGGTGGCGAAGGCACTGCAACCGTGGCCATCACTGCCGGAGAATTTGGCGGTAGCGCAACCACAGGCTACTATCAAAAAGTAACCTACACGCCCAATGACCAATGTGCCGTTCATCGCGACATGATCATCACAAAAGAAATGTTCAACACTGCCGAATGGGGGGAAAGTGGCGTTATCAAATTCTTGAAATCGGAGACCAACCCCAACAACCCCTACGACACCTATTGGAACCAATATGGTGTAGACATTGCTCAATGGAATGCCGATCCCTCGACAGAATACATTGCATTTTCCATCGCCAAAAACGCCAAAAACGAATGGGGACCACTCGCAAAGCTCGAAATCACCACTCCGGCCACTCCCGGTGGAGCACCTGCAAAGGCCGTGCCGGGCAAGCGTCTTAACGCCGGCAACTCTGTGATCAACGGCGTTTCGCCACTAAACGGCAAGAGCTTCATGCCGGCTCCGCGAGGCCTAAAACTGGAACAAAAATAATACTCCGAGCCTAAAAAAGTTAAAACAACTCCGTTTCTCATGAACTTGAATATATGACCGGGGAGTTAAAGGGGCTTCAATGAAGTTTTCTTTGCTCCCTTTGTTTTTTAAGACATCATAAAAACAATTAAGACACTAATCAATTTATAAAAACATTATACCTTTTTTTCATCTACAAAACTATGGCAGAAGAATTGAAACAAACCTGTCTTCACGACAGACATGTAGCACTTGGGGCGTTGATGAGCCCTTTTGGCGGCTTTGACATGCCCATTCAGTATAAAGACATCGCAACAGAGCACAACGCAGTGCGCAATCATGTGGGAGTTTTCGATGTTTCGCACATGGGCGAATTGAGAATTACCGGTCCCGATGCCGAAAAGTATGTAAACCACATTTTCACCAACGACGTTTGGGACGCTCCATTGGGGAAAGTTTACTATGGCATGATGCTCTATGCCGATGGTGGCACTGTTGACGACTTGTTGGTTTACAAAATGGGCGAACAAGACTTTTTTCTTGTTTATAACGCCGCCAATATCGACAAAGATGTTGCATGGATCGACGAACAAGCCAAGGGCTTTGACGTGAAACTCGATCACCAAAGCGACAGTTACAGCCAGCTTGCCGTGCAAGGTCCCGAAGGCGAAAAGACCATGCAAGAGGTGCTCGGCATCGATGGCACCGACCTCACGTTCTACACCCACAAGGAGATGGAATGTGAAGGAGAAAAAATTATCGTGAGTCGCACAGGCTACACCGGTGAAGATGGTTTTGAAATCTATGCAAGCCATGGTCTTATCGTTAAATTCTGGGACAAACTCATGAAAGCCGAAGTGCAACCTTGTGGCCTGGGATGTCGCGACACGTTGCGCTTTGAGGCCGGATTGCCACTCTATGGCGACGAACTGACAGCCGAAATTTCGCCCATCACTGCCACTTTGGGCATGTTTGTAAAACTCGACAAGCAAGGAGGCTTCATTGGTCGCGATGCCTGTGCACAACAAAAGGCAGAAGGCAGCCCCAAGAAACTCGTTGGACTTGAGCTGCACGATCGTGCAATTCCTCGTCACGGCTACCCCGTGCTCGACGGCGACAAGGAAGTAGGATATGTGACTACCGGCTATCAAAGCATCACGTTAAACAAGAGTTTGGCATTTGCACTGGTTGACCGCGAAGTGGGTGCACTTGGGAATGAATTGAATGTAAAAATTCGCAAGAAAGTATTCCCTGCCACCATCGTGAAGAAGAGATTCTACCAGTCGAATTACAAAAAATAAGGTTATTTTATGTGTGTTAAGAGCTAAGACGACACACTCAGACAGAGCACAAACACAGATAAATTAAAGCAAAAAAAACAATAACAAAATTAATAACATCATTAAATTTTATAACAATGAGTAAAATTATTGAAGGTCTGTATTACAGCGAATCACATGAGTTTGTAAAGGTTGAAGGCAACTTTGGTTATGTGGGCATTACCGACTATGCTCAAAAAGAACTTGGCAACATCGTTTATGTCGACATGCCTGAGGTTGACGATGAACTTGAAGCAGGCGACGACTTTGGCGCAGTAGAGAGCGTGAAGGCCGCCAGCGACCTGAGCTCGCCTGTGAGCGGTACAGTGGTTGAAATCAACGAAGGGCTTGAAGATGAACCGGGCTTGATCAACAAAGATGCTTTCGGCAACTGGATCATGAAGGTTGAATTGAGCGATGAGAGTCAACTCAACGACTTGATGGACGCCGAAGCCTACAAAGCTTTCATTAAAGAATAATCTGACTTTTTTACAAGACAACCGGATATTGGGAACCAAGGAGTGGAGAAAATCATTTTCTACTGCTTATTTCCAATATCCTCGTTTCAAAAAAACAACATATTTAAAAGATTTCATTCACATAATGGCATATAAATATTTTCCACATACAGAAGACGACATGCGCGCGATGTTGAACACTTGCGGAGAAAAGAGCCTTGACGACCTGTACAAGCAAATTCCCGATGAACTGGTGTTCAAACGTGAATATGCATTGCCAAGCGCAATGAGTGAGGCCGAAATTCGTCGCTACTTCGACGAACTGGGGCACAACAACCAAACGCTCAAGTGCTTTGTTGGCGCCGGTTGCTACAACCACTATGCACCATCGGTGGCACAAAACATTGTCAACCGCAGTGAATTTTTAACTTCCTATACTCCCTATCAAGCCGAAATTGCGCAAGGCACTTTGCACTACATCTTTGAATATCAAAGCATGATGGCCGAACTCACGGGCATGGAAGTGAGCAACGCCTCGATGTATGACGGTTGTACAGCAACCGCCGAGGCCATGATGATAGCAAACGCCAACTCCAAAAAGCGCAACAAAGTGCTCATTTCGGCAACGATGAACCCCATCGTGACACGCGTAGTCAAAACCTATGCAAAATATCAAGGAGTGATCATCGAAGAAATTGCCGAGGAAGGTGGTGTTACCAGCCGCAAGGACTTTGAAGAAAAAGTGGGCAAAGACGATGTGTGCGGCGTGATTGTTGCCGCCCCCAACTTCTACGGCATCGTTGAAGATTATACCGGCTGGGCCGATTTTTGCCATGCACACAAGGCGTTGTTCATCATCAACAGCGTTGCCAGTGCACTTGGCGTGATTAAGACTCCGGGCGAATGGGGTGCCGACATTGCCGTTGGCGACGGCCAGAGTTTGGGCATTCCCATGTCCTATGGCGGCCCCTACGTGGGCTACATGTGCGTGAACCAAAAGCTCATTCGCAAAATGCCGGGACGCATCGTTGGCGCAACCAAGGATCTTGCCGGCAAACGCACCTTCGTACTCACCCTGCAAGCACGCGAACAACACATTCGTCGCGAGAAAGCAACAAGCAACATTTGCTCCAACGAGAGCCTCATGGCACTCTATGTGACCGTGTATATGTCGCTCATGGGCAAGAAAGGTTTAAAAGAGGTGAACGAGTTGAGCTACAGTGGCGCACACTACATGGCCGACCAACTGTGCAAAACAGGGAAATTCCACTTGGCCTATCCCGACAAACCATTCCTCAATGAGTTTGCCGTGAAAGTCGATGGCAACATCGACAAGCTGCAAAACGAGCTTCGTGACATTCAAGGTGCTCAATTCGGCCTAAAAATCGCCCCCGACACTCTGCTGATTTGCGTTACCGAGCAAAACACCAAAGAAGATATTGACTTAATCGTTTCAAGTTGCAACAATTTAATTTGATGGGAGGAGTAAAACTATGAATAATGTATTTTACGGAAAATTGATTTTCGAACTTTCGAAAGAAGGTCGCAAGGGATACTCCCTTCCTAAAAATGAAATGGCAGAGTACAAGCTCGCCGACATGCCTGCCAACCTGATGCGCAGTGCATGCCCTGCCCTGCCCGAAGTTGATGAACTCACAGTGATTCGTCACTATATCAACATGAGTAATAACAACTTTGGTGTTGACACCGGCTTCTATCCGCTCGGCTCATGCACCATGAAGTATAATCCCAAGATCAACGACGAAATGGCGGCACATCGCGATTTCACGGGTCTGCACCCATTGCAAAGCGTTGAAAGCGTGCAGGGTGCATTGGAAGTGTACTACAACCTGCAAACCAGCCTCGCCGAACTGGGCGGCATGAGTGAGTTCACACTCAACCCCTATGCCGGTGCACATGGCGAATTGACGGGTTTAATGATCATACGCTCCTACCACGCCAGCCGTGGCGACAACAAGCGAACCAAAATTATTGTTCCCGACAGTGCACACGGCACCAATCCAGCCAGCTCGGCTGTGTGTGGTCTCGATGTGGTTGAAGTGAAGAGCCGTCCCGATGGAACGGTCGATGTCGAAGACCTCAAACCATTGCTCGACGACACCATTGCCGGCATGATGATGACCAACCCCAACACGCTTGGACTGTTTGAACAGAACATTGCCGAAATCGCCAATCTCGTGCACAAAGCCGGTGGCTTGATGTACTACGATGGAGCCAACCTCAACCCACTGTTAGGAAAATGTCGCCCCGGCGACCTTGGCTTTGACATGATGCACATCAACCTGCACAAGACGTTCTCAACGCCTCATGGCGGTGGAGGTCCCGGCAGTGGTCCGGTGGGCGTGCGCAAAGGTTTGGAACAATTCCTGCCCAATCCGCGTGTTGTGCGCCACATCAACGCCGACGGCTATCCCGAAAAACCGGAGTTCACCATCGAAACAACCGATGAGTCGCTTGGTCACATCTCGGGCTTCCTTGGCAACTTTGCCGTGCTCATGCGTGCCTACACCTATATTTTGACCCTCGGTCACGAAAACATCAAAATGGTAGGTCCAACAGCCACACTCAATGCCAACTACATCAAAGAATCGTTGAAAAACGACTTTGAATTGCCCATTGACGTAACGTGCATGCACGAGTTTGTGTTCGACGGCTTGAAAGACAAGAGCACCGGCGTGACCACCATGGATGTGGCCAAACGTTTGCTCGACTATGGCTTCCACTCTCCCACCATCTACTTCCCATTGCTGTTCCACGAGGCCATGATGATTGAGCCTTGCGAGAATGAGAGCAAAGAAACCCTCGACGGATTCATTGAAGTGATGCACAAGATTGCACAAGAGGCCAAAACCAACCCCGAGGTGGTGAAGGGTGCACCCCACACCACTCCTGTGCGCAGGCTCGACGACACTTTGGCCGCTTTGCACCCTATCGTGACCTATCGTCAGCTTGTTGAAGACAAACAAGAATAAAAAAGCAATAATTTATCATTCGGAGAACTCCGATCTTCCGAAAATATCGGAGTTCTTCGTTTTTTATTTTTTATCGTAAAGATGAATGTTGATTTAATCATTATAGGAGCAGGACCCGGCGGTTATGAAATGGCTGCCGTAGCCGCTCAAAACCAGCTCACCGTAGCCATCATCGAGAAAGACGAACTTGGCGGCACCTGCCTGAACCGCGGTTGCATTCCCACCAAAGCTCTATGTCGCAATGCCGAAGTGTATAACTTATTGAAAGACAGTGAAACATTCGGCATCAAGGCCGGAGAATTGCAATTTGACTACACACGAGTGTTTGAACGCAAAAACGAAGTCGTGAAGCAGCTTCGCGAAGGCATTGGCATGTTGTTGAACAACCCTCTCATCACTGTGGTAAAGGGTGAGGGTAAGTTTAAAGATGCTCACACCATTAGCGTTGGCAGTGAAGAATATGTGGGCAAAAACATTGTCATTGCAACCGGTTCGGCTCCCAAGGGGCTTCCCATTCCCGGAGCAGAGTTTGCCATGACCAGCGACGACATTCTGGCCATGAACAGTCTGCCCAAGAGCCTTTGCATCATTGGTGGCGGTGTCATCGGCATGGAATTTGCCGCAGTGTTCAACAGCTTTGGCGTTGAGGTAACGGTGGTTGAGTTCATGAAAGAAATTCTCCCTCCGTTCGACAAAGATATTGCCAAACGTTTGAAATCGGTGCTCACCAAGCAAGGTGTCAACATCAACACCAATTCAGGGGTAAAAGCCATTGCAAAGAGCGAGAATGGCTACACCGTGACTTGGGAGAGCAAAGGCAAAGAACAATCGGTTGAATGTGAAAAAGTGCTCATGTCGGTAGGTCGCCAACCTGTGTTGCCACAAGGGCTTGATGCCATTGGCGTGAAACACGACCACCGAGGCATTGAAGTGAACGAAGAAATGGAAACCGGCGTGAGCGGAGTGTACGCCATTGGCGACGTTAACGCTCGTTGCATGCTTGCCCATGCCGCCACGGCACAAGGTTTCAGAGCTTTAAACTCAATTTTGGGAGCAAACGACAACATCAGGCTCGACATTGTGCCCGGTGCAGTGTTCACCGTGCCCGAACTTTCGATGGTGGGACTTACCGAAGAGCAATGCAAAGAAAAGGGCATGGAAGTGATTGTGAAAAAAGGCTTCTTCCGCTCCAACGGCAAAGCTCTTGCAATGGGCGAAACCGATGGTCTCATCAAGATGATCGTTGATGCACAAACTCGCAAAATTGTGGGTTGCCACATTTGTGGTACCCATGCCGCCGATCTCATTCAAGAGGTAGTAACAGTCATGAACACCGAGGCAACTGTCGATGCCATTGCCAACAGCATACACGGACACCCCACCCTCAACGAAGTGGTGATGAACGTGGCACGTCAGTTCTAAGGCCACTTTAGCTCACACACGCACAACCAACACACTCTGCACTCCTCCTGCGTTTTAAACATGGGAGGAGTGCTTTTTCCAAAGCAAGCACAAAAACAGATGAATGCCTGTGAAATTCAAGCAAGAAATCGTATCTTTGTAACAATGAGAACAAAGTAATTCTATTGAAAACTAAAATTAATATCATTCATTTATGAAACAAAAATTTCAAATTTTATTATCACTTGCATTGCTCTGCTGTTGCAACATGAGCATGGCCGAAAATGTTGTAAAAATGACAACAGCAAAAAAAATTGACGGCAACTCAACCGTGAATTTAGGTTTCCTTGTCCAAGAGGCAGACATAGCTGTCGTCAAGGGAGCGACATTCGTTGAAAAAGACACAGTAAAAAGCGATTCGCTACACACCTACAACATCTACAAACTATCGTCAAAAGACATTGAAATAACCGGCGACATCAGCTTTCTCGATTGCTATTTCAACATGCTCGAAACGCTCGACATTTCGCAAAATCAAGCATTAACCAAGCTACTGTGTGGCAACAACCGCCTCAAGTCGCTCAACCTCAACCAAAATCCCGGGCTAATTGAATTGGATTGCTCTGAAAACAAATTCAGTTCCTTTGAACCAACCGGTTGCACCGGGCTCGAAAAGCTGTCCTGCGACTTCAACTCTTCGCTCAGCTCACTAAACGTGAGTGGCCTTGCCAAACTCAAATCGCTTTCTTGCCAATACAATGCTCTCAAAACCATCACATTGCAAGGCTGCGAACAACTCTCCAAACTCATTTGCGATCACAACAAGCTCACCGAATTAAATGTGAGCGACCTTGTCAAGCTCGACACGCTTTATTGTCATAAAAACAAGCTCACTTCGCTCGATGTGAGCAAAAACAACATGTTGAAACTGCTGTACTGCACAAGCAACAGCATTGCCACACTGAACATCGATGGTTGCGATGCGCTCAACGAACTCATTTGTGAAAACAATAAAATAAATGCGCTCAACACAAGCAAATGCCCCAACCTCGTTACGCTCAAATGCGACTACAACGGCAACATGAGCACACTGGACGTGAGCAACAATCACAAACTTGAAAAACTGTATTGCATGCAGTGCGACATCAAGTCTTTGAACCTGAACGGTTGCGACTCACTCAAAGAAATCGTGTGCGACAACAATCAAATTGCATCGCTCAACCTGAGCGACAGTAAAAAACTGGAATACCTCAACTGCCCATTCAACAACATTGCCATGCTCGATGTGTCGGGTAACCCTCAACTCTCTGTGCTGGTGTGCGACAACAATCAAATACAAAACCTCGTTTTAGGTCAAATCGAGAATTTAACCATTTTAGAATGCAAACAAAATCTTCTTTCTCAACTCGACTTGAGCAAGTGCATCAACCTTGCAACTCTGGATTGCGGCAACAATAAGCTCATGAGTGTTGACGTGAGCAAGCACAAAAAACTCAAATCGGTTCTGTGCGACAACAATCAAATCACAAGCCTTAAAGCCGAAGATTGCCCAACCCTCTTTTGGCTCGATTGTTCAAACAACGAATTGAAAAACTTGCTTGTGAACAGATGCGACTCGTTGAACACCCTCAACTGCTCCGGCAACAACATCGATGCCACTCAAATGGGCTTCATGATTGAAAGCCTGCCAAGTCGCACGGGCAACAGGATTCAACCCGGAGAATTGCGCGTTTACAACAGCAATTCCACACAAGAACATAATGTGTGCACCACCAATCATGTGGCCGAAGCCACAAAACGCGGCTGGAATGCACTTGAAAACAAAGACGATAATTGGCAACCATACGCCGGCACAACTCCTTCGGGCATCAATCGCCTGTACAACGGTCAAAACAAGGCAAAAATCATCGCCATCTACTCCACCGCAGGACATCAACTGCCGGCGTTGCAAAAGGGGGTGAACATTGTGCTCATGAGCGATGGCACTTTCAAGAAAATCATGCAATAACACCACTTTCTCCCCAATCAAGCATTAGAAGAAGGGAATTAAAGAGAACAAAATCGATTTTTTCTCTTCTTCTAATGTTCTGTTCGCTTGGGGAGTATCCCACACACAACACCTACGACATTGGAAATAAATATTGCCATTCCTTCTACCCGGCATTGTTGCTACAACTAATAACCGATTTAGGTTAAAACCAAATCGACACCACAGAAGAAAAACTGTCCAAAAACACCTAAAAACACTTTCCCTTTTATTTTATATTGAAATATTTTTGCATAATTCAACAAAAATCATGAAATTTGTTGAACCATGCATGAATTGATTTATCATTTCATCACTATTTCCCTTAAAATAAAGCTAATTCATGAGAGAATTATCCCATTATTAAGAAAAATATTAACTTTAATAACATTGTCACAATGAAAAATCGCATAAGATTCAATCTTAAAATTAAATTTATTGCAGTTGCAATACTATTTGCAACCTTGCAACAATCAGCAATGGCCCAACAAGTGATTTTAGAAGAAAATTTTGAAAGCATCAGCCCAACGCAAGCCCTTCCAAAGGGGTGGACACGTTTCAGTACCGATGGCGATGCTTACGAATGGGCACTCAACGCCGGCATGAATGATCTCACATGTGCAGGTCGTGGCGGTGGTCAATGTATAGCTTCAGCTTCTTACACCTACGATACAGGAGAATTAACGCCCGATAATTATTTGGTAACTCCTCTGCTTAACGATGCCTCAAAGGTAGTATATTACATTTGCGCCCAAGATGCCACTGCTGCTAACGAACACTATGCTGTGATGATATCAAAAACAGGAACTGCCGCAACAGACTTTTCTATTATATATGAAGAAACTCTGGGAAACGCCCCATCAACAGCATCTCAACAAGCAAAAGTAAGCCCAAAGGCTCAAAGCGAATGGCTCAAACGCGAGTTAGTACTTCCTTCCGGCACAAAATATGTCGCTTTCAGACATTACAATTGTTCTGACAATTTCGTAATCTGTCTTGACGATGTAACCATCTATAATTATGCAGCTCCCACCTCCTACAACATTTTTGTGGGCAAAACAGAAGTCACCAATGCCAATGCCGATGATGTTTTACACGATGGCACAGTTTCATACGATATAAAAAGTCACACCATCACACTTCAAGGCGCGTCAATCACAACCAATGCCACTCCTGCACTGCACATTCTCGCAGAAGAAAATGAAACTTACACCTTGCAACTGATGGGAACTGACAGTATAAAATCACAATCAAGCAATGGCATTTTATCAAAATCTCCTCTTAAAATTGAAGGGAATGGTTCTCTTATTGTAGAAAATATCAATAAAAGTCATGCTGCCATTGAAGCTCCAAGTGTATCAGTCAACAAAAGCACGATAAAAGCCATAGGAAAGCGAGGAATTTGTGGCAACTCCACAGGAGAGCTTGCCATTAATGCGGCAACAATCACCGCATCGGGTTCAGAATGGGCTATTGCTCAATTTAAATCCTTTACCCCAACCGATGTAATTGTTCTTTCACCGGAGAATGCAGAGTTCAACGAGAGACTTCAAGGAATTTCTATCAACAACCTCCTGTGCAAAGAGGTGACAATTGGCGAAGATCTTGTATTAAACGTTGACTTTGAAAGTCAAACGGGAGAAGAACTTGCGCAAGGCTGGAAAACAATAGATGCCGATGGAGATAAACAATGCTGGAAAATCATCGATAGAAACAGTATTAATTGGTTTATTCCACACAGTGGGAATAAAGGCATCATTTCAATGTCTTGGGAAAATTACAATATATATACTCCCGACAATTACTTTATTTCTCCAAAAATCGAAGAAGCCTATAAATTGAAATTCCATTTTGCAGTCAATCCCGTTGCACATGCCGATCACTATGCCGTACAGGTTTCTACAAGCGACGACAAACCCGAAAGTTTCAAATCTATACATGAAGAAACCGGAGCAGAGGAGCAGTTTATTCAAAATAGCGACGCACAATCGGTGTGGCTTGAACGCACACTCCTCTTGCCGGCCAATACACGACACATTGCATTTCGCCACTACAAAAGTACCGATCAAAACTATATTCTCATCGATGATATTAAGGTGTATCGCGGTGTAACAACAAGCATAGATAATTGCCGGAAAACCGATATTGAAACAATAGAAGGTTACTATGACATGATGGGGCGCAAACACAACAAGCCACAACCCGGTATCAACATCATAAAACTAAATAATGGTCGTGCATATAAACAATTCATGAGATCATCAAACATGAGCAGACATTAATAAGTTTGAGGGAGGAATGATGAATGTGTAACATTAACCAATAGAAAAAAAAGACATGAAGAAAAAACTGTTAATGCTCATGCTGTGCATCTTTGCCACATGGGCAGTGTGGGCACAAGATGCACCACCAAGCGGAACCCAAGCCATTTACTTGAAAGTTCAACCCAACGAGGAATTTAAGTTTGGGCTTATTGCTCGCCCCGATGCTCAACAAGCATGGATTGAACTTGAAGACAACGTTTTCGTTCCACTGACAGTGGACGACAGCCCCACCGTGCCAACGACATACACCCACAAATCGGCAAGGGGTTTTGTGAAAATATACGGAACATTCCACATCTTTGGTTGTCCCGATAACGGAAACGTGATCTCGGAGCTGGACATTGCCGGCTATTCTCATCTCGAACAACTGTATTGCAACAACAACGCCATCACCAAGCTCAACCTGAATGGCTGTAACAAATTAACGTTGCTCAGCTGTTCTTCCAACCCACTGGACACGCTCGACGTAACGGGCTGCAAAGAATTGAAAGATCTTGCTTGCTTCAACAATGGTCTCAAAGGCATCGACCTTTCACAAAACAAGCATCTGCTCAAATTGCAATGTCCGCAAAACGAGATTTCTCAACTCAACCTCACTGCCAACGAGGAACTTCAAGAGGTATATGCCGGCAAAAACCTGCTCTCCGCAATCAGCCTGCCCGGCAATAATGCCATTCAATTGCTATATGCCTACGAGAATGAACTCACTGACATTGATTTAAGTTCGTTAAAAGAGTTGAAAGATTTGGACGTTTGCGACAATCGGTTGACAAGCCTCAACTTGGGCAACTGCACAAAATTAGAGACCATCGATTGCTCTGAAAACGACATTGAAAAACTCAATGTCACAGCGAGCAAAGACGCACTCAACAGCTTGTCATGTTCCGACAACAAAATTACACAGCTCAACATTGCCCATTGCAAAGAATTGAACTACGTGAACGCAAGCAGCAACCAAATTGACACACTGGCTCTTGATGGATTGGGAAAACTGGAACAGCTGTATCTCTACTTCAACAAGATTGTTGATTTGGAGGCCGAAGATTGCATGTTGCTCTCTTCGTTGATGATCAATGGCAACAAAATGACCGCATGCAGCCTGAATGCACTGTTCAACTCGCTTCCCTCACCTGCCGTCAAAGGCAATCTGTTAATCGCCGGCAATCCCGGGGCTGTCACCTCTGCAACCACCATTGCCACACTCAAGAATTGGAAAACAGATGTGCAAGGCGACGGCACCGGTTGCAATTCCGACACAATCGACGCTCCACCGGCCGGCACACCAGCAATCAAGCTCTCGACAAAGGCAGGAAGCAGCATTGTAGTAACCATGCGTGTTTACGAACCCAATTCCTACGTGTGGATTGAGACCACTCCCGGCATTTACCGAAAAGAACTCATCAGTCACGATTACGACAATCCCTCGGAATTCACCATCTATTGCCCGGGCAACACCGTGACCCTTTACAGCAATGTGGCCGATTTCAGTTGTAGCAAAAACGGCAATGCCATCACGGCCATTGATGCCTCTAATAACCCCGAACTGGGCACACTCTATTGTCACGAGAATGCCATAACCGACATTAATGTAAGCGGCTGTCCTTACCTCATGGACTTGAGTTGCGGCAAAAACAAAATTAAAAAACTGGATTTAACCGGCATCAACTACATTCAATATCTGTTCTGCTATGAAAACCAACTCAATGAGCTGGACATTGCACACTGCAAGTTGATAGAAGAGTTGGAATGCAGTTCTAACAACATTGCCACACTCGATCTCTCGCATTTGAGCAGAGCAACCACAATCATGTGTCACACCAATCAAATCAAGAAACTGGATCTCACAAACTGTCAAAAGCTGCAAGAGTTCAGTTGTGCCAACAATAAACTGCAAGAACTCATGCTCGACTCTTGCAAAAATCTCACGGGCTTCTCTTGCGGTTCAAACCGGCTGAACAAACTCGATGTAACAAAATGTGAGAAGCTCAACAGACTGTTTTGTTCGGTAAACCCAAATCTTAAAGAAATTGCACTTGCCTCCAACTCGGCATTACAACAATTCTCGGCCTTGGAGTGTGCACTGGAGCAATTGAGCATTCCTCAATCGCCAAGTCTCATCAAAGTACAACTAAGCAAAAACCCCTTAATGGCACTCGACTTGAACGAATGCAACAAACTCAATCATTTGGCAGTCGACCAATGCCGACTTTCGGTGTGCGACATGAACCAACTATTTGAAAATATGCCCAATGTAATCTCCGGCGAACTCAAAATAACAGGCAATCCGCAAGTGGAAACTGCCAAAACAGAAATTGTAACAATCAAGGGCTGGACTACCGATGTGCAAGGCGATGGAAGCGGGTGTACAACCGGCATTGCGAGTGCAAACAACAACGAAATTGTGGTATTCACCCATCATCAAACGATTGAAGTGATGACTCCGGAAAAAGCCCAAGTGCTGGTGTGTGACTTGGCAGGAAACACCGTTGCCAATGTTGTCACCACTCCTCACCAAATCTTCGGTATCAGGGTTGCGCCCAATAAAGCCTACATTGTTTCGATTAACGGACAGGCTCGAAAGGTGATGGTGAAGTGAGTTGTTGTTTTAGGAGTTAAAGGGAGTTAAGACGATAGTTTTCGAACTTACAGCTTAACTCTTAACGTTTAGCACTTAACATTGTTCTGCGTTTGAATAAAAATAATTGACTCGGACAAAACACGAGGGTAATAAATTATTCTTTAAATCGTCAATAATTTCTGTAATTTATCAGACTTTGAGAAAAATTTGTTCAAAATTTTTGAGGTTTAAATAATATTTTATTACCTTTGTCATACAATCAAGAACAACACATCATAGAAAACAACCTTCTATCATGCATAATTAAAAACTATTGTAATATTTTATTCACCAAATTAATTAAAAGTATATGAAAAAAACATTACTTGCGACTTTCGCATTAGCAGCCATCGCTGCCGGCGCAACTCCATTTGTGAACTACAATCGCGTGCTTGTACCTGCAGGCAAAGTGCAAATGGCTGAATCGGCTACACCCGTGCAAACAGCCAAAGCTCCTCAAAAGATTGCCAACGTTGACCAACTCGTTGGAGAATATGTGAGCATATTCTCAGACATGGCAGGCAGTCCCTATCAAGAAGCCTCTCATGTAACAATCGCTAAGGGCACGCAAGCCGGCACCATTACATTAAAAGGCCTTTTCGCAGAAACCAACGACTACATTACAGCAGTTGTCGATGCCGCCAACGACAAATTCTCCATTGCTCCCGGACAAGTTGTATACACTAGCGAGACCTATGGCAAATGCAACATTTACAAAGTTACAGCCTATGACGAGACAAACGGTGCAACCATCGACAAAAATGCCAACATCGAAGGCGAAATCGTTAATGGCAAGCTCAATATCACCTCTGCATGGTTGGCTATGCTTTCAGAAGGGCAATATGCCGGTCAATATTTCGTGCCTATCCACCAAAATGAAATCCTTGCCAAGGCTAATGGTAAAATGGACTTTAAGAACAGTAAAAACGTAGACATTTCTGCCTCAGTGCTCATCACCGAAGAAAACGACACCGAAATTACAGTGGCAAACTTTGGTGGTTATGGTGTAGTTGTTAAAATGCTCGCCGCCAAAGACTCTACGGTTACAATTGCACAACAAGCCGTGCTCGATGGAGGCCAAGAACAAGGCGTATTCTCAACAAGCGACGTTGTGGGTAACGAAGATCCCGGTGACGGCATCATCTCTTGCAAAGGCACCGAAAATGAGATTAAAATGACCGAGCACTGGACACTCTCAGCACCCACAGGTTATTGGTTCGGAAAATTGCAACCGGCTAAATTCACTTTCACCGATGGCAGTGTGTTCACCTATCCTCATGATTCTTCGGCAGTGACCAACGTGAGCACCAGTAAATCTGCAGTAAGCAAAACCTACGTTAACCTTGCCGGTGTACAAAGCAACATGCCATTTGCTGGTGTGAACATGGTAATCACTCGCTACAACGATGGCTCGGTTCAAACCGTTAAAGTCATCAAATAAAATAGAGATGTTCTCTCAAAAAAAGAAAAGTAATTGATTAACACGCTCATCACATGATGTAAAGCAGTTTTTGATTATTTTTTATAGCAGTTCGGAATAAAGAAAAATATTCCATCATGCTGCAAGGCATCTCATTGAGAATGTTTATAAAAATCCTGAACGACTTTTTTGTTGCTCAGGATTTTTTTATATAGAGAGCCTGTTCATTCATTTTCACAGGAGGTCGTGCCATTGGGTGCACACCCTCGTGCTTTTTTGAGGCAGAAAAAAACAAAATCAGTGCAAAAAAAATAGGAGAGCGACATGTGCCATCGGCAGGCTGTTCTCGCGCATACACACAATGGATTTTGGAAAAATGCGGTTCTTGCAATGTTGTGAAACACATTTTTTTTCACTAACTTGCCACAGTTTAACCCAAATCGGTCATTAGACCGCTAAGGTTTACAATGAGCGGTTCATCGCGTTGCTTCCCGACTGCTTTTGCCTGCTTGCCGGCATCTTGGTTGCCGTTTTTTCTTGACGCAGCCCGCTACGTCAAGAAAAAAAGACAACCAATTTGTTCAACGAACTATATTAATAAGCAAATAAAATGAGAGCAAAAATTCCACCATAAGTTATTTTGTTTGATGGGTAGAAACGAATCCATCCACATAAGGTGCATCTGACTTTATTACGGCAAA
>JBGYAB010000078.1:0-36989 GCA_041815985.1 Sodaliphilus sp.
CAACTTTTTTGGACGAAGGCCAAGATAGAGATTTTATCCTTTCGGAACAAAGGATAGAGATTTTTTTTCTCTTCCTTTGTCCGATAAAATCATTTCTTTAATATTTCACTAATAGTTGCATTTGCTAATTGAATTTACGAAAGCAGAGAAATGAAATAAAATTTTGGAATTAGACATTATTTACTTTAACTTAGCAACCCAAATTACAACCATTAATATATTCATTATCTGTATGAAGAAATCACCTATTATTCACCCATAAAAAATAAAGACAATGAAAAAAACAATCATTGGCATCTTTGCCGTCATCGTCTCGTTGTTGGTAACAAGCCCGGTTGCCGCTCAATTGCGCTTGGGCGTGAAAGGCGGCTTGGGTGTGAACAACATGAAGTTTAACCGAGAAGTTCTCGACAATCAAAACTACATAGGCTACACCGCAGGGGTGACCGCCGAGTTAGAAGTGCCCATCATAGGGCTTGCTTTTGATGTGGCAGCCATGTACACGCATCGCACTTCGGAGCTTTACACCGATGACGAGAAAGGCTCCACCTACAAGCGAAACTATGTGGAAATACCCATTCATGCCAAGTTCAAGCTAAAATTGCCGGCTTTGGCCGATGTGGTAATTCCAATGGCCTACATTGGCCCCGACTTTGCTTTCCTCACAAGCACTACCGACAAAAACAACTCTTTCAAAGAGCGCAACATGGCAATAGCGATTGATGTGGGTGCCGGAGTTGAAGTTGTGCGAAAAATTCAAGTCACGGTCAACTACAGCATGGGAGTGAACAAGGCATTCGACTATGTGGGCATCTACAGCAACGAGTTGAAGAACCTGCATGGCAAAGACAGATGCTGGACCATTGCCGCCGCCTACTTCTTTTAGGCGACACCATCATGGCAAAGCTCCACACACAATAAAGGTAGAGGGCAACACGTTAATCTGTTGAGAATATTTCATTTTTCTCAACAAAACCGGACAATAAAAAACTAAAAAACAGAACAAAACAATGAAAAAAACATTTTTACTGATTGCGCTGCTCGTTGCAGCCACAACAAGTTTTACAGCAAACGCCGAACTTCGATTTGGCGCGAAAGCCGGTGTGGGACTTAACACACTTAGTTTTGACAAAGCGGTTGACAACGTTATCAGCGTGAGCAACCGCACAGGTTTCACCGGTGGTGTGATGCTCGAATGGGAAAGCCCTATACCGGGGCTTTGCATCGATGGAGCAGCTCAATATACACACCGCAGTGTCGACACAGGAAAAGGCATGACCATGTTCAAGCGTGATTACATGAGCATTCCCGTGAATGTAAAATACAAACTCAACATCGTGGGCATTCATCAAACCGTGTCACCCTTTGTGTTCACCGGGCCAGAATTTGCCTTTCTTGTGAGCAAAGACAATGACGGAACAGGAACAAATTTTTCTAAAACCAGCGCATCGTGGAACATTGGTGCCGGTGTTGAACTCTTGCGCCACCTGCAAGTATCGGTAGCCTATGGCATGGGACTCAACAAGTCGATTAAAAACGCTTTTGAAAATGTGATGACCGGAGGCAAACTTGAACAACAAGTTAACGGAACCGATCGCATGTGGACCATTCAGGCGGCAGTGTTGTTTTGAGCAACGACACTGCACAAAGTGTTATAATTACTGAAAATGGTTGTGTGCACGGACTTTTGATTTTATCTTTGCATTAAAATTTAGAAAACAGATGAAGAAAAACATTCTTGCGATTGTCATCGCCATTGTGGCAATGATCGGCAGTTTCGTAGCCAACGCCGAAACTCGCTGGGGCATTACTGCCGGAGCCAACTTCAACAAAATTCATTTTAAGCAAAGCGATATTTTCAAGAGCGACTATGCACCGGGAGGCAACTTGGGTGTAACCGGCGAACTAATGATGCCCGGCATTGGTTTTGGCGTTGACGCATCGGTTTTGTACTCTATGCGCAACGGCAAACTGCACATGGGCGACAAAAAAGTATTCTCGGCTGTGGGGCTGGGAACTGAAAACGTGAGTTTGCACTACATCGACATTCCGCTCAACCTCAAATTCCGCTATCATAACTTAGACGGATTTGAAAACACGCTCATGCCAATGGCATTTGTAGGGCCCACCATTTCGGTTCTTGCCGGACACAACAAGGTGAAAGACCAATTGAGTTACAATAAAATGAGTGTAAGCATGCAAATGGGTATCGGTTGCGAGCTTTTCAACAAGGTGCAAGTGAAAATGGGCTATCAATTTGGCATTGGTGAAACGTTGCACACCAAACTCCTTGATGAACATTCCGCCAAAAACCGCACCTGGTTCATGATTTTTACCTATTTTATTCGATAATTAACGAGCAATCTATTCAATAACAAAAACCTCCTTCAAAAAACAATGAAGGAGGTTTTTTATTTTATCAAGCAATTTCATGTATTTTTTTCGCATCAACCCCAATCAGTCATTAGAGCCCGTACTGATTTTGTTTGAATGTTGAACAAATTGGTTGTTTTTTTTGAAAATATAGTGGGCTGCGTCAAGAAAAAACGGCAAGCAGACAAAAGCAGCCGGGAAGCAACGCGATGAACCGATAATTGTAAACCTTAGCGGTCTAATAACCGTTTTAGGCTCAAACACCATGCAGAAAGCAAATTTCTTTCAAGGGATTGAAACTTCTCCGACTTCTTCTTACCATGATGTAGACCCATGAGACTCTTTTAGAGCAACATGCCATCGGCCACTTCGTGCGCCTTGATTTCACCCATGCTGTGTGCAACAATGGCGAGTGCAAAAGGAGCTGCCGCTGCCGGTCCTTTGCCGGTAATGATGTTGCGATCGATGGCTACAAGTTTTGAATGTTCCACCTTAGCCCCTTTCATTCCTTGTTCCATGCCGGGATAGCACACCGCTTCACGCTCTTGAAGCAAACCTAACGGGCCAAGAATGATTGACGGCGAAGCACAGATGGCGGCAATTTTACCATTCTTGTCGTTTTGAGCAACAAGGGCATCACAAAGGGGGGTGCAGGCTGCCAAATTGCTTGCACCGGGCATTCCACCGGGCAAAATGAGCCATTCGGCATCGCTCAAATCAGCTTGTGAAACGAGTGCATCGGCAATCACGGAAACATTGTGAGCTCCATGCACTTGCAAATCATCGGTAACAGATACGGTGGAAACCGGCATAGAAGCACGGCGCATCACGTCAATGACAGTCAAGGCTTCGATTTCTTCAAAACCATTGGCTAAAAACACAAAAGAAGTTTTCATAACCTATAATTATTTTTTATTAATATTTTTTCAGACAAAGCTTGTATCTTATGTAACATTTATTAAAAAAGCTATTATTAATCTAAACATCAACACATTGAGCATATCACAAACTGATGATTCACAATTAACCAAGCTATGGAACTGTACTCAATTAATCCTGTCGATAAGCAATGGCAATTTATAGAAAAAAATGTAAACACACAAGAAAAGAACGAAAATATTCTCTCCACAACCTTGCAGACATCTGTTTATATCATCGAAAAAGTGTACAATGGAGCATATCTGTAAAAAAGAGTAATCGAACAGCCATTAATGTTTGCCATTCATCAATCATAAAAGAAATGGAATTTAGGATGCATTTGTACATGATTGGCAGTGGTTTTAACCCAAATCGATCATTAGAGTCCGTACTGATTTTGTTTGAATGTTGAACAAAATTGGTTGTCTTTTTTTGAAGACGTAGCGGGCTACGTCAAGAAAAAAACGGCAACCAAGATGTCGGCAAGCAGACAAAAGCAGTCGGGAAGCAACGCGATGAACCGATATAATTGTAAACCTTAGCGGCCTAATAACCGATTTGGGTTTAATATCCTTATAATCCTTATAACAGGTTTACAAACCAGAATTATTTTGTAATAGTTTTGTCAATATGGACGAAAGGGGCTAAATTTGCAGTTCACAAAAACCATTGCAGAGTTAGATGAAGAATTTGTGCACACAACATCACTGGATAATGGCCGTGGCAATCGTGTTGCTCGCCACAATTGCAGGCTCATGCAACTTAACCAAGCATGTGCCACAAGGGCAATATCTGCTTGATGATGTGAACATTCGCATCCTCGACAAGGAAAATCAAAATTCCGAAGTGAGCACCTATGAGCTGGTGAACTACTTGCGGCAGACCGAAAACCACAAGGTGCTGGGTGGCTTGCGATTGCAACTAGCCATGTACAACTTGTCGGGCAAGGATTCCACCAAGTGGTTCAATCGCTGGGTGCAACGTGTGGGCACCCCACCGGTGATCTACGACTCAACATTGACCGAAGCCAGCATGAGCCAACTGTCACGCGCCCTCATCAACAAGGGCTACATGAACAACAGCGTGACCAGTCATGTTGTGAAAAACGCCGGCAAGAAAAAAGTGAGTGTAACCTATAACATTCACCTCAACCGGCCCTATTATGTGCGCAATATTTCCTACAACATTCCCAACGACACTTTGCGAGAGCTTATTTTGAGCGACACGACTCTTTTTCCCATTCGTCAAAACTCAACGTTCGATCACAATAAACTCGATGCCGAGCGTGAACTCATCACCGAGCATTTGCGCAACAACGGCTACTATGCGTTCAGCAAAGAGTACATCACATTCTATGCCGACACTGCCAACGGCTCACGCGCCGTTGACCTCACGCTCAACACCATGCCCCCACGGTCGCTCACACGCCTGCCCGAATACAAGAGCCACAAGCCATTTCATGTGCGCAACGTGACATTCGTCACCGGCTACGACCCTGTGCTCATGCAAGACAGCCACTTCTATGGCGACACTACACAGTATCACGGTTTCTATTTCATCAACGACCCCAAAGACAAATATGTGTGGCGCAGAGCACTTGAAGACTGTTGCTACATTGAACCGGGCACACTCTACGATGCCAGCAACGTGAACAAGACCTACAAGGCACTTGGACGACTGAACATATTTAAATATGTAAACATCACCACTCAGCTCGTGGGTGAAATTGACGGCAAATTGTGGCTCGACACCTACATTTTGCTCAACCGCGACAAGCAGCAATCGGTGTCGCTATCGGTCGAAGGCACCAACTCAGAGGGCGATTTGGGCTTTGGCATCGGCATCGACTACCAGCACCGCAACATTGCACGAGGCTCCGAAACGCTCAACATCAAGTTTAGAACAAGCTATGAAAGTATTTCGGGCAATCTCAATGGGCTTATCAATGATAACTATTCAGAATATGCCGCCGAAGTGGGTATCACCTATCCAAAATTTGAGGCTCCATTCTTGAAAAAAGATTTCAAACAAAGAATACAAGCCTCGACCGAGTTTGCGACCAGCTTTAACTATCAAGCTCGCCCCGAGTACACTCGCATCATTGCCGGTGCCGGGTGGAAATATCTGTGGAGTGAGAGACAAAACACAATGCGACACAGTTTTAACCTGATTGATGTGAGCTATGTGTATCTGCCCAAGAGCAAATCGGACTTCCTCGACAGCTTCGCCAACCCATTGCTACGCTACTCCTACGAGAATCACCTCATCATGCGCATGGGCTACAACTTCTATCACACCAATAAGCGTGAAACCACGCCACTCGCCACAAGCGATCAACAAGACATCTACACCGTGCGCGCTTCGGGCGAAATAGCCGGCAATTTGCTCTATGGCTTGTCCAACATCTTCGCCAAAAACCGCACAGAAGGCGATGCCTACAAAGTGTTTGGCATACGCTATTCGCAATACGTCAAACTCGAAGGCAACTATGCCTTTGCCCATAACTTCGACAATCGTTCAACGCTCGCAGTGCATGTGGGTGCCGGCATAGCCATTCCCTATGGCAACTCATCGGTCGTGCCCTTTGAAAAGCGATTTTATGCCGGCGGTGCCAACGGCGTGCGTGGTTGGGGGGTGCGCACTTTGGGCCCCGGCAGCTTCAACGCCAGCAAATCGGTGAACAGCTTTATCTACCAGTGTGGCGACATACGGTTTGATGCCAACATCGAATACCGTGCCAAACTGTTTTGGCTCATCGAAGGTGCGGCATTTCTCGACGCCGGCAACATTTGGACCATCTCGGACTATCCTGACCAACCGGGCGGAGTGTTTAAATTCAACAAGTTCTATGAACAAATCGCATTTTCCTATGGCATTGGACTGCGCATGAACTTCACCTATTTTCTTGTGCGTTTCGACATGGGTATGAAAGCTCACAACCCAGCTTCGGGACAAGAGCACTGGCCATTGCTCAAGCCCAAGTTCAAGCGCGACTCGGAGTTTCACTTCTCGGTGGGTTATCCTTTCTGAAAAAACAAATTTATGATTATGAAAAAATTAGTGATATTTGATTTAGACGGCACTTTGCTAAACACAATTGAAGACCTTGGACACGCATGCAATCATGCGTTGAAAAAAAACAACTTTGCCACTCACAGCATCGCCTCCTATCCGTTTTTTGTGGGCAATGGCGTGCGTCGCCTTATTCAGCGTGTTCTGCCCGAAGATCATCGAGGAGAAGAAACCGTTGAAATGCTACTCAAAGACTTCATGGAATACTACGACCAGCACAATTGCGACTACACCAAGCCTTATCCCGGCATCAAAGAGTTGCTTGCCGACTTGCGCGACAAAGGCGTGAAACTGGCAGTTGCCAGCAATAAATATCAAGCGGCAGTAGATAAAATCATCGCTCACTACTTTGCCGACATCGATTTTGTTGCCGTATATGGCCAAAACGAAGGCGTTCAAGTGAAGCCCGACCCATCGGTAGTGTTCACTATTTTGGCACAAGCACACATTTCAAAGGCCGACACGCTCTACATTGGCGACTCCGGCGTTGACATGGAAACCGCCCGTCGTGCATGTCTCGACTCTGTGGGAGTAACTTGGGGATTTCGTCCCGAGAAAGAGCTTGTGGAATTTCACGCAAATTGCATCATCAGCAATCCCGATGAAATTCTCGACATTGTGGACAATGGAATTAAAGTGAGTTGATTTTTTTTCGATTTGCTAAAAAGGAAGTGAAAGGAAGTAAAGAGGGGCAATAATTTTAAGGCTTACAACTTGACTTTTAACACTTAGTACTTAACTTAAAATTTGTGTTAAAATTTGCTTCTTCGGGGCTTTTGTCATACCTTTGCACCCGTTAATGTTGAAGTACTCAATTTTCGTAAAACAAACGAAGTTTGAGGGAAGTGAAAGATAGGACAAAACGCAATCACTTACTTTGCATTGTAACAACATCGCCCATCGTGTGCGATGTGCTATAATAAAAACAAGAACCTTTCAGAAAAACGAAAGTCTTTTCAAAAAGGGAGAGAGCATTTTTTCGTCTTTAATAAGGCTTGAACTTCCCCCTGCATGTTAAAAAAGTGATGTTTATGGAAATTGAGTAAAAAATTATTTTTTTACTATTTTATTGTTGTGTCATGGATTGGATAATTGACCTGCTCAGGGGCACCGGTGTGGCCCATTCAATCTTTATCTATTCTCTTGTGATTGCCATAGGCGTCATATTAGGTAAAGTAAAATTCTTTGGGGTTTCGCTCGGAGCCACCTTTGTTTTGTTTGTCGGCATCGCCGCCGGTCACTTTGGTGCTTTGATCGACCTCAACACCCTCAAATTCATTCAAGAATTTGGCTTAATTCTTTTCATTTTTTCTATTGGTCTGCAAGTTGGGCCTTCGTTTTTCTCCTCATTCAAAGAGGGTGGTTTGTTGCTCAATGGCCTTGCCATCAGCATCATTTCGCTCAACATTGCAGTGGCACTTGCCATCTATTTCATTGCCGGCGACCTGCGTCCCAATGAAATTGTGGGCATACTGTCGGGTGCAGTGACCAACACTCCCGGACTTGGTGCCGCCCAGCAAACGCTCATTGAAACCAGCGGTGGCGACATTGCACGACCTCTGAACGAAGCCATGTCGATGGGCTATGCTGCCGCCTATCCACTTGGTGTGATTGGCATTATCCTCTCGATTATCATGGTGAAAGTGATTTTCAAAATCAGCATAGAAAAAGACTCGAAGCAAATCGAAGAAGAAAACGACAACAGCTTGCTCAAGCCACACGTTGTGAGCTACAAAGTGACCAACAAACTCATTTTTAATTGCACAGTAAACCGTCTTCACAGCATCATCGACCGCAACTTTGTGATTTCACGTGTCAAGAAAACCAATGGCGATGTGATTATCCCCTTGTCGGACACTGTGCTTGAAGAGGGCGACATGATATGTCTTGTGATTTCGGTTCAAGACGAGAACGTGTTCGATATGATCATCGGCTCACAAGTCGACATCGATTGGGATTATGAACACACTCCCGTGGTTTCACGTCGCATCATCATCACTAAAAGTGAACTTTCGGGCAAGAAACTCGGTTCGCTTCGTCTGCCCAAAGGTTATGGCCTGAATGCAACACGCGTGAACCGTGCCGGCCTCGATCTTCTTGCCAGCCCCAACTTGAGCCTTCAAGTGGGCGACCGCCTGACGGTTGTGGGCCAAATCGAAGACATCGAACGACTTGCCGAACGACTTGGAAACTCGGCCAAGCGTTTGAACCACCCCAACATGTTCACCATCTTCATTGGTATTTTCATCGGTATCTTAGTGGGTTCAATACCCATCTGGATGCCCGGCATGACCGTGCCCATGAAACTTGGTTTGGCCGGAGGTCCGCTCATTGTGGCAATATGCCTGGGACGTTGGGGACACAAGATTAAACTCGTAACCTACACCTCATCGTCGGCCAACCTCATGTTGCGCGAAGTGGGCATTTGCTTGTTCTTGGCTTCGGTGGGACTTGCCGCCGGTGGCAACTTTGCCGCAACCGTGTTCAACTCAACCGGTGCAAAATGGGTGCTCTATGGTTTCATGATTACTTTTATTCCGCTGATGATTGTCGGCCCCATTGCGCGTGGCAAGTTCAAACTCAACTATTGCACACTCATGGGCTTGATTTCAGGCTCAACGACCGATCCTCCGGCACTCTCCTACGCCAACAAGACAGCGGGCAACGATGCTCCTGCGGTAGCCTACTCTACTGTTTATCCGCTCACTATGTTCTTGCGAGTAATATCGGCACAAATCTTGATATTGGCACTCATGGCTTAGTCACTTTTGACTCCGTGAAATGATATTTTCAAGCGAGAGGAGCTAAGGGAAAAATTTCCTTTGTTCCTCTCGTTTTTTTTCATAAACCCAAATCGGTCATTTGAGTCTGCACTGATTTTATTTGAATGTTGACCAAATTGGTTGTCTTTTTTGGGGGAGACGTAGCGGGCTGTGTCAAGAAAAATAAACCTTAGCGGTCTAATGACCGATTGGGGATAAAATCAGTACACGGTTCTAATGACCGATTGAGGTTAAATACCTATTTTTGGGTATTGACCGATTGTTGCGGCGTGTGTAACTTTACAGCGTTTTAATACGAAGTCTTATTTTGAGCAACGGCAGTGACAATGAAACAAGGAAAAGGCTGCTCTCTCTGGCCAAGGAAGAATTTTTAAAGAGAGGGTATGCCGGTGTTTCCTACGTCCTGCGGGATAGGTGGCGGCCAACGTCTTTGATTTTGGGTTAAATTATTGTATCTAAGACTTTAGGCAAATCTTCGTCAAGATTTCCATTATATTTAGTATAAGGAATATTAAATCGTTGTAACACTTGTTCAAAACGTTTATATCCATTGTTATCCCTACATGCTACCCAGCTAACATTTAACTGATCACACTGATTCTTATTTTGCAGAGATAGTGTATCTGCAACAAACACATGACTACCACGTGCTATTATTGCATCTGCACTTTCAGGATTTCCTTGTCCCATTAATTTAACTTCACATTTATATTCCTGGCCTTGGTTTTTTAGATAAAAATCTATTTCTCTATCAACATCTAATTCTCTATTTCTTACAAAATGTTCTGCGTTATAGTATTGAGGATCAACTTTATAAAGATTGCAAAGTGTAAGCATTAAATATTTTTCAGCACGTTTTCCTGCTGTACTCCACATTCCTCCCCTCAAGGCTGCTCGTTTAACTGCTAATGTGTTTATAACTATAAGGCTTTCACTTACATTCAAATCAACACTAACCCCTTTAAATTTTATAGTAAGTGTCAAATCTATTTCATTCTCATTTTCAACCAAAGCCTGAATACTATTATACAACGATTCAAAATGTTCATTAGAAGCCTCAATAACGATTTGTCTCTTTGCAGAACGATACATATTGCTAATGGTTTTCTTGTTTAAACCAGAATTAATTGCGATATCTTCTGATGGTAAAGCGTTATTCATAAATGCTTGTTTATACCATTCTATCGTAATATCCGTTGAATTCAGTTTTGCTTCAACCACTTTCTTAAAGAAATCAATTGCGAACTGTAAAAATTCTGCATTAATGAGATTTACAACCTCAATTCGGTAATCTTGTGATTTTATAACTCGACTAACGATGTTTTTAATTACTTGATCTGTCAGTGTCATAATATACTATTTTTAAATTGTTCTAGTGATAAAAACTTTGTTGCTTCATCTTCGAATAAGTTTGACTTCTGCTGAAAAGTTTTCATATATTCAAAATATTTAAGTTCCTTTTCTGTCAAGAAAAAATGACGCCCTAAACTTTTTGCAGTTCGTCCCAATGTTCCACTTCCTCCAAATGGATCAAATACAAGGTCTCCCTTGAAAGAATAATATTCGACAACTCTTTGGCACAATTCTACAGGGAAAATTGCAGAATGTATTTTGTCTGATTTTGGACAGATCTGCCACACGTTGGTGGTCTCGAATCCATCTTTTACCTTGCTTGCATTAACAGTTCTTAAATCATATTGATGAATATTCCAATCTATGAGTTTTTCTGTTTGCTTTCTATAAACCATAAGATATTCAGTTACAGTATTAGGTTTATATGCTAGTGGTTTTCTATGTTGCTGAAATCCACCAATTCTGTTTTTTACACTATATTCGGGTTTTTCCCAAATAATATCATCGATAAATTCCCACCCCATCTGCACTAAATAATGATGCAAATCAAAAGGGATTGGATATCGTTTACTTGAATGCGACCTACTTATTCGTGGAACTATTACAGGCGATGTGTTTACTATTAAAAAGCGACCTTCTTTGGTTACCCTATAAGTTTCGCAAAATACTTCTTCTAAAAACTTTAAATAAGCATCATAACTTGGGTAAATAGAGTAATCCCTTGCATTATAATATGGTGGAGAAGTAAATGTCAAGTGAATGCTTTCATTTGGGACAAGCCTAAGAATATCTCTAACATCACCGTTTACAACAACATTTTTTAGATATGAATAAGTTTCAGCATGTGATAATACTGATTTTTCATTTTTCTTTTGAGCGAAATATTCTTTATAAATCACAGTACGTACCATTTCATTTTCATGCTTCACTAACTCTTTTAAAGTAGTATCGATAATTGTATCTCCTTTAAAAACCAATAAACTTCGAATTGCTTGACATACAATTTTTGGATCAGAATCCGAGAGCATCTCTTTCATTAAGGGAATACCTTTTTTATTTCTCATTCGGCCTATTGAAGATACAGCTTCTCTTCTTACCTTTGTACTTTCATCATGTGTTGCAATTTGATATAATCGCTCTAAAAAAGTATCAGAAGTTAGTTTGCCTATATTTTTTACAGCCCAAAAACGAACATTTTCATTCGGATAATCTAAGAGATCAACTATCCATTGATAATCGAAAGTTGTAGGAAGATATCCTAAGTTCTCAAGAATATAGATAATATTTCCACTATTTGTATAATTTTCCTTAACCAAAGTAGCTATTGCTCCATTATCACTTTTTTTGAGTTTTTTTATATATTCCTTTGAAATAAAACCTTTTGTCGGTTCTTCAATTATTTCCATTTTTATCTCATTTTTACAATTTCCATTGCCTCATTAGCAATGTCTTTTTCGAGTTCTGTGATTTCTTTTATTTGGTCAGCAAGCCAAAGGGTGAGTAACTCTTTTTCGTCAGTACCAAGTATTTGGGCAAGTTGAACAACTTGCTCGCGTTTGGGTGCATAGTTGCCGTTCTCTATTTTGCAATAGGTGGCAGTGTCTATATCGAGTGCCGCCGCAACTTTACGTTGTGGTAAGTCATTTTGTTTTCGGAGCTCTTTCAGTCTATCTGATAACATAATTGCAAGTTTTCTATCATGAAATAATCTATCTTGAATAATTTGTACAAAAATACGAAATTTTGTTCATACCAAAGCCGTGTTTACTGTTAAACTTGCAAACAAAATGTATGTAGTTTACTCAAATTGGTTCATTAGGATTTCTCTATGCCATACAACACAGAAAAATCCTAATGCCCGTTTTAGGTTAAAGATATACAGAGCAAAAGGCGTAACGATTACTTATTCAAGCCACGGTTGCGAAGCAGTGCATCGGCATTGGGAGCTTTGCCACGGAAGAGCTTGTAGAGTGTCATGGCATCTTCGGTGTCACCGGGCGAAAGAATGTATTTCACATAGTCTTGCGCCGTTTTCACGTTCATGGGACCTTCTTCTTTAAAACGTTCCCAACCATCGGCTTCAAGCACTTGCGCCCACAAGTAGGTATAGTAGCCGCAACTGTATTGATCGTTGTCGAAAATGTGCTTGAAATAGGGACTGCGATAGCGATATTCAATGATTGCAGGTTTGTGCAACTTGCGTGAAACATAGTTTTCAAAGCCTTTTACATCGATATTGCCACACCAGTCGAGTTTGTGCCACTCGATGTCGAGCAAGGCTGCACCCACAAGTTCGGTTGTCATGAAACCTTGGTTAAATTTGCTTGATTCAATAATTTTGTCAACCAATTCTTGCGGAATGGTTTCGCCGGTCTTGTAGTGCTTGGCGTAGTTTTTGAGCACCTCGGGCACAAGCATCCAGTGCTCGTTGAGCTGCGATGGCATTTCCACAATGTCGCGGTCGATGTTGGTGCCGGCAAGTCCTTTGAAAGGAGCAACAGTGAGCATGCCGTTGAGCGCATGTCCAAACTCGTGGAACACGGTTTCTACCTCATCGAGAGTGAGTAACGACGGAGTGCCATCGGTGGGAGGAGTGAAACTGCCCACATTGTAAACGATGGGGCGTTCGTTCTTTCCATTGTAGTTATAGGCCGTGGCAAGTTCATTCATCCATGCGCCTTGCGCCTTGGTGGGACGTGGATAGTAGTCGGTCATGAACACTGCCAAATGCTTGCCTTGTGCGTCTTTCACATCATAGACGGTAACCTCGGGGTTGTATTTAGGAGCATTTTTGAGTTCGGTGAAGGTGAGTCCATAGAGCTTGTTTGCAACATAGAAGATGCCATTTTTCACCACGTTGTCGAGTGCGAAATAAGGGCGCACTTGCTCATCGCTGATGCTGTAACGCTCTTTTTTCACCTTGGCGGCATAGTAATAGTAGTCCCACGGCTCCAGTTTGAAGTTGGCGCCGTGTGCATCGGCATACTTTTGCATGTCGGCCACCTCTTGTTCAACCTTTTTGACTGCCGGTTTCCAAATTTGCATGAGCAAGTCTTCGGCAGCATCGACCGTCTTGGCCATCACCGGGGCAATTGCATAGTCGGCAAAGGTGTTGAAGCCAAGCAATTTTGCTTTCTTTTGGCGCAACTGCATGATTTCATTGATGTTCTTGCTGTTGTCCCACTCGTTGCCTCGGCTGGCTGTGAGAGTGTAGGTCTTATACATCTGTTCGCGCAACGCACGGTCGTCGGCACCCGATAGCACGGCCAACCGAGTAGCGGCACTCGCGGTGAACACCCACTTGCCCGGCATACCTTTTTGAGAAGCGAGTTTGGCTGCATCTTCGATAGTTTGCTGTTGCAAGCCACTCAATCGCTCTTTACTGTCGATCACGATCAAGTTGTTGGCAATCTCATGCATCACATTGTTGCCAAATGAGAGTTGCAACGTGGCCATGCGAGAGTTGATGGATTTGAGCGTATCTTGATAGGCAGGTGTCAACAATGCACCATTGCGCACAAAACGCTTGTAGTATTTTTCGGTGAGACGCCGTTGAGCCTTGTTGAGTTTGAGAACGTCGGCATTGTCGTGAACAGCCTTGACTTTGTTGAACAAATGCCGATTCATGTAGATTTCATCGCTTTGTGCAGTGATCATCGGCGACAATGTTTCGGCAAGTTTTTGCATTTCGGGGGTTGCATCGCTCTCATTCAACGCAAAAAACACGCTTGACACCTTGTTGAAAATTTCTCCACTGTTGTCGAGAGCCAAAACGGTGTTGTCGAAGTTGGGAGCAACCTTGTTGCCAATGATTGCGGCAATCTCTTTGTTCTGCTGTTCAATGCCGGCTTTTAGTGCAGGCAAATAGTCTCCGTAGATAATCTGTTCAAACGGCGGTATTCCGTAAGGGGTGGAATAGGTTGTGAGAAATGGATTTTTCTTCGGTTGTTTCACATTCTTTTTGTTTGCGCCGGTGGCTCCAATGGTGAGGCAGCCAACGGCAATGGACATTAATAATAACTTTTTCATCGTGTTGAGTTATAATAAGGGATAATAAAAATCATTTTTTCCAAACAAAAGTGGCCACAAGCGGATAGTGATCGCTACTCCCGGCCTTGTCGCGCCTGATTTCGGTGGCAAGCATGTCGCCACGATACAAAATGTGGTCGATTTTAAAGAAAAAGCGGTTGTCGTGATAGGTGTGAATAGGGCCAAATCCGCATTCAACCCATGCGTCGCTCATGTCATTACCCATGATTGTGCGATAGGCGTAGGAGGCAGGCGTGTCGTTGAAATCACCACATATTATCACATTCTCTCCCCCTTGGTCAATCACTTGTCTGATGATAGAAGCCTGCTCGGCATGGCTGCGAAAAGCACCGCTCAACTTCGCAAGCAAGGAGTTCTTCACCGCTCGCATTTCGTTTTTGTCTTCCACATTTTTAAGGTTGGTGAGGTTCATGTACACCTGCTTATCGTCGGCCGAAAGTCCAATTGACTTGAGGTGGACGTTGATAAACCGCACCTTGTGTCCCGGCACAAGCACATCGTAGGCACGTGCATAGAAATGATAGCTGTTCACCGGGTCGTCGAGGCTACCAAAACCTCCTTTCACGGCAGGGTCTTCGACCACCTCGTAGGGGTGTTTTGAAAGAATGACCTGATCGTGATAGCCATGGTCGCGGTAGGGATATTTTTTCTTGAGCTGATTCATGAACGGTTGCATGAGCCGCAAGTCGTTGTAGTCGGCATTCAACGAGGCTTCTTGCAACAGCACCACGTCGGCATCTTGTTCGAGAATGTAGCGCACGGTTTTTTGCCCTTCTTTGTTGTTGATGTTGTCTTCCTTAGTCCAGTTTACGTTGAAATTCAAAACATTAAACGTGAGTACCTTAAACTTGGTCTTCTCTTCTTCGGGAGTATAGTGATGGCTCGATATGTTCAAAGGGCTGATGGTGCGCACCGTAGGCCACGAGACAATAATCGATGCCCACAAAATGAGCGAAATTTTCCACTTGCCCGCCACAATCCACAATAATGCCGCCACAACCGTGATACCGAGCATGATGGGGAAAGCCAGTGTTGCAAGGGCATAGATGGCACTCCTTTGAGGGTTGACATGTCCTCCATAGGCCGAGACAATGAGTAAAATGCTCACCATCAGCGTGACGATGATACCAAGCACTTTTAAAGCATGAACGATTGCCTTGTGTTTCCTTGCCATGTTCTTTCTATTTTTTCTTGGACGATGCACTGAACAATGTTTCTTTTTCTTTATCGGTGAGCGCACCGTAGCCCGAACGCTTGAGTTTATCTAAAATCACATCGATTTCGGCCTCGGTGGGTTGGGAGGTGCGAGGAGTTTTACTCGAAACGTTGCAACTCTTTTCGGAGCGATGGCGACAGGCCGAACCACCAATCGGCTTGCCAACACTATTTCTTGCTCCACGGGCAAAAACACTCATCAAGCCATCGAGACAAGCATTGAGCCAAGAGGTGATGTCGTGCCCGCTGCGCATGCCATAACCAAATGCCAATCCCACCAAAATTCCACCCACATGAGCCACCTGCGTGCCCATGCGGTTCATGTCATAGCCCAAGAACATGATAGCAATTGTGATGATAGTGAGCCACTTGATCGACAATTCGCCCAGAAAAAGCAACCTAACCCGATAGTGTGGAGCATAGACAGCAATGGCAACGACAATGGCAAGCACCGATGCCGATGCACCAATGAGCATACCCTCTTTGCCATTAAAATAGGGCAAAAATGCATAGGCCAGCACATAGAGAGCAGCTCCTCCCACACCGCCTAACACATAGAGTGCGCCCAATTGCTTGGGGGTGAAATATTCCAAAAAGATCTTGCCCAGCCAGTAGAGCCACAACATGTTGAACAAAATGTGAAACACCTCGTAATGACAAAACATGTAGGAAAGGAGTGTCCATGGACGATGCAACAACATGCCGGCATGCGAAGGCACTTGAACGTATTGAACGAGCGTATGGGGATTGAAATTGAAAAGCACCGCAAAAAACATGGTGAGCCACAGCACGAGAAACACACCTGCATTAATGAAAATGAGGCGCATCAATATTGAACCGTTGCGATAATGCAACTTCACATCATTCCACATACTCATAGCCACGCAAAGTTCCGTTATGTTTCCAATAAAGAATGAGAAGGAAGCCAAACAACATGCCTCCCAAGTGAGCATAATGGGCCACATTGCTCATCGAACCAGTCAACCCAAACACCAACTCAACTGCACCATAGCCTATCACCAGCCACTTTGCCTTAATGGGGAATGGAAAGGGAATAATGTACATGCGCATGTTGGGGAACAACATGCCAAAAGCCAGCAAAATGCCAAACACGGCACCCGATGCACCCACCGTCAGCATGGCGTTTTGCACTCCGGCAATGAGGCTTTCGAGATTGTCGGGAACAGGCACCATGTGACGAGCCTGATCGATCGAAACTGCCGTAATTCCATTGCTGAGCACCGGCTCAGAAGCCCAAGTGACATGCCACACCAGTTCTTGCACAAGTGCGGCTCCCACGCCACACACCAAATAATAGAACAAAAAACGCTTTGCACCCATGACACGTTCCAACAAGCTGCCAAACATCCACAAGCTGAACATATTGAAGAAAATGTGGGCAATTCCATTGGAGAATGAACTGGTGTCGTGCATGAACATATAGGTCACAAGCTGGGTCACGATGAAATCGTCGGCCTGCCAATAATGCAACCCAAGATAGGTGTTCAGGTCAATTCCTCTGCCTCGCAAAACAAAAGTTGCGAACCAAATGATTAAATTGATGATGAGAATGTTTTTGGTAATAACCGGAATTGAATCTAAAAAAGAGCTTTTATTACTATAATATGACATTGAGACTATAATTTCAAAAAACGACAAATAATCTTCTCGCCACTCCACTCGTTCACCTGCAAGAGCAAGGCGTGTTAAAAGAGCTTTGAGGAAGTACAAAAGTAGTAAAAAAGCCGCTATTTTTCTACAAAAACAGAGTCATTAGCATAAATTTCACAAAAAAACCGATTTTTTTTGATTTATTTTTTGTTTTAAAAATTTGAATATTTATATTTGCGGTGATAAAAGCCTATAAACTATTAAAATAAATTTTTTAAAACAAATTGTTATGAACAAAACAGAATTAGTAAACGCTATCGCTAACGAAGCAAAATTAACAAAAGTTCAAGCTGCCGACGCATTGAAAGCAACCCTCAATGCCATTGAAGATGCCATCTCAAAAGGTGACAAAGTAGCCCTGATTGGTTTCGGCACATTCTCTGTTGTAGAGAAAGCCGCACGCACCGGTATCAACCCATCGACCAAGGCCAAGATTGAAATTCCTGCAAAGAAGGTGGTTAAATTTAAAGCCGGTGCCGAATTTGCTGAAAAGGTTAAATAAAACCTTGCGATAGTTCTTCTTATTTTGTAAGAGACAGTAAAAAAGAGCTGTGTCGCTCCATTGAGAGGCACAGCTCTTTTTCTGCATCAATTCACACGGTGTGTGCTATTTCACAATCTTCACTTCAAAATTCGGGCTTCCTGTGTTGTGCTTCAATTGCTTGCCATTGAGCCAAATTTTGCGTGTGCACTTCAAGTCTTTATCACCCTCAATCACATGATTGTAAAGAGTGATTTCGTCGCGAGTGCCATCGCCCCAATCAATCACCATTTTTTCGTTTTTGAGTGTTTCGGCTCCATCAATCTCTCCAAAGCTGAGGAAATTTGATTTAGTGTTAAAATTCTTACCGTTACATAGCAAAAACCCTTGCATTACAGGCTTATACGCACTGAGGTGAAAATCGCCGTCGGCTTTGTGTTTTTCTTTGAGCCACTCGGCATAGCTTTTGAGTGGATACTGCTTGCCCTTGAACAAGAGTGAGATTTTGTTTTTCAACACAGTTTTAGTTGCCGCCGAGTCGAGCAAATCGTTGCCGGCCTTGTCTGCTACAGTGACCGAAACAACAATAGGATACACGTCCCAAATCATGTTTCCTCCATTGCCACTATTGCACGAAGAGAGCGAAACAAGCGTTACAGCCATCAAAGACAGCAAAATCAAGAGAGTTTTTTTCAGTTTCATAAAAAGGTTGTTTTTTATTGTTTTACAGTTTGTCCAATATTTTTTAACTAAAACGCAACAAAAAATAAAATATGGCTTTGCAAGACAGTCTTTTAATATTATTTAACACTAAATATCAACAGGAGAATTCTCTGCTATTGTGCGACAAGAAGCCCGAACAGTGAAAAAACACATCGAAAACAGGTTGCACAGACGCGTCATGCAACTGCACATCGAAGATGCCATTGGAGAGCATGTATTTCATTTTAAACTAAACACTTGTGTTTGTGAAAAATAATCATTATCTTTGTCCGAATTTTTTCACAAGTATATTAATAAATATGTTTACACCTACTAAAAAAACCATCGTACTGGGTGATGGACGTGAAATCACCCTTGAAACAGGAAAGCTTGCCAAGCAAGCCGATGGAGCTGTTGAACTGCGTTTCGGCAACACCATGTTGCTGGCCACAGTAGTTTCGGCCAAAGAAGCCGAAGAAGGGGCCGACTTCATGCCCCTCCAAGTTGAATACAAAGAAAAATACTCGGCAGCCGGTCGCTACCCCGGAGGTTTCACCAAGCGTGAAGGCCGTGCCAGCGATTATGAAATATTGACCGCTCGCCTTGTTGACCGCGTGTTGCGTCCGCTGTTCCCCTCAAACTATCACGCCAACACTATTGTTAACGTGATCATGTTTTCAAGCGACGGTGTGGACCAGCCCGACGCACTTGCAGGCTTGGCCGCCAGTGCCGCCATTGCAGTGAGCGACGTTCCCTTTGAAGAACCCATTGCCGAGGTGCGTGTAGCACGCATCGACGGTCAATTCGTCATCAACCCAACATTCGACCAGTTGAAAGACGCTGACATGGAATTAATGGTAGGTGCAACTTATGATAACATCATGATGGTTGAAGGCGAAATGGACGAAGTGAGCGAAGACGACTTGATTGCAGCCCTCAAAGCGGCTCATGAGGCCATTAAACCCATGTGCACCGCCCAAAAGGAACTTGCAGCCGAGCTTGACGTGACTAAACGTGAATATTGCCACGAAACCGACGACGAAGAATTGCACGAACGCCTGCGCAAGGAAGTATATCCCAAGTGCTATGCAGTGGCACAAACCGGCAGTGCCGACAAACAATGGCGCAATTCAACCTTCGACAAGGCTCTGGAAGAGTTTATCGAAACCATTCCCGAGGAAGAACGTGAAGAGAAAATGCCCATGATCATGCGCTACTTCGGCGAAGTGCAACGCGACGCCGTGCGCCGTTGCATACTCGACGAGGGACTTCGGCTCGACGGACGCAAAACCACCGAAATACGCCCCATCACCTGCTGGCCCGACTACCTGCCGGGGCCTCATGGTTCGGCCGTGTTCACTCGCGGTGAAACACAAGCCCTTGCCACTTGTACACTCGGAACCAAGCTCGATGAAAAACTCATCGACGATGTACTCTACCGTGGCAATGAACGTTTCTTGCTACACTACAATTTTCCCGGCTTCTCGACCGGCGAAGCGAGAGCTCCACGTGGTGTGAGTCGTCGCGAAATTGGTCACGGCAACTTGGCTCATCGCGCCCTCAAACGCATGATTCCGGACGATCTCCCCTACACCGTGCGCATCGTGAGCGACATTCTTGAATCGAACGGTTCGTCGTCGATGGCAACTGTGTGCTCGGGCTGTATGGCCATGCTTGATGCCGGCATTAAGCTGAAAAAACCGGTTGCAGGCATTGCCATGGGACTTATCACCGACGAAGGCAATGTGAAACACGCCGTGTTGAGCGACATTTTGGGAGATGAAGACCACTTGGGCGACATGGACTTTAAAGTGACAGGTACTGCCGACGGTATTACTGCCACTCAAATGGACATCAAGTGCGACGGCCTGCCATACGAAATTCTCGTGCAAGCTCTGAGCCAAGCCAAAGAAGGCCGCCTTCACATTCTCAAACTCATCAATGAAGCCATTCCCGAAGCTCGCGAAGACTATAAGCCACATGTTCCACGCATCGTTCACATGACAGTCGACAAAGATTTCATCGGTGCAATCATTGGCAAGGGCGGTGAAGTCATTCAAGGCATTCAAGAAGACACCGGCGCAACTATCACCATCGATGAAATTGATGGCAAAGGAGAAATCGACATCTCGGCTGCCGACAAGTCTAAAATCGAAGCCGCTATCGAGCGCATCAAAGCCATCATTGCCATTCCCGAAGAAGGCAAGGTGTACGAAGGTCCTGTTAAGAGCATTCTCGAATTTGGTGCATTTGTTGAGTTCATGCCGGGTCGCGACGGACTGCTGCACATCAGCGAAATCAGCTGGGAACGCCTTGAAAGCATGGAAGCTTGTGGCTTGAAAGAAGGCGATGTTGTGCAAGTGAAACTGATTGAGGTTGACAAAAAGACCGGCAAATTCCGTTTAAGCATGCGTGCGTTGCAAGACAAGCCCGAAGGTTATGCCGAGCGCAAGCCCGAACGGCGCCCACGCAACAACGACAACCGTAACGGTGGCGGTGGACGTCGTGATGGTGGTCGTGCTCCACGCCGCGACAACGGTAACCGTGGTCCACGTCATAACCAAAACGAAGGAAATACTCAGCACTTCGAAGACTAAAGCTCGTTTTTCAAAGGAATGCAATAAAAACAGCGGATTGTTCGATTTTGAACAATCCGCTGTTTTTATCTCAGTTTGATTAATGTGGAGTTTGATTGGCATCAAGCAGTTTGAGCAAATAAGCGCATTTATCGGGATTACCAAGAGTCTTGCCTTTGTCGCACGAGAGTTTCACGCAATCGTGCCATTCCCTAAACTCGGTGATGCGCATTTTGGTGAGCTTAATCACAATGTTAGAGGGCTTGCAACCGGTGATGTCGCAAGTGAGGTGTGTGCCAACGCCATAGCTGTCTTGTATGCGTCCGGCCGTGTAGTTGTGCAGGGCAATGCAGCGATCGATATCAAGCCCGTTGCTGTAAACCACTTGCTTGGTTGCCGGGTCGATACCAAGCGACTTGTATTTCTCGACAATCATTTCAAGTTGCTCTTCTTCGATACCGCTATCGATGCGTAACCCTTTGTACATCATTGCCATGCGTTTCGACAAATTGTTGAAGAACACTTTGTCGCCAAAGCAGTCGTAAAGATAGATGCCGTTGTCGCCATCATAAACATCGCTGAATTTCTTCATCACATTGAAGTTACATTCAAAAATGCCGCTCACATTCTCTTCAAATTCCACAATTTGATGACTCATGGTGCCAATAGGCGTTAAATCATATTTCATCGCCAAATAAACATTGCTGGTGCCGGGAAAAGAACCGGTCCAGCGATGAAAATTGCCTTGTTCGTCGGTACAGCCTCCTTTTTGAGCCTCTTCCTTGAATGTGCGCACAACCATGTCTTGGTGCTCTTTGCTGAAACGTCGACGAGTTCCAAAGTCACTCACGACAAGCCCATTGGCCAATATCCTGCGTGCCTTGTCGCGGCTGCGTTGTTCTTCAAGCACAGCATCGTAACGATCGACATCGCCATTGAGCGTGTGCATGAGTTCGCTGATGCAGGCAAGAAGCACCATTTCCCACATGATGGTTGAATACCACTTGCCGCAAATGTCGATGTGCAACTCTCCGTCTTCGTTTTGATGAATTTTCACCTCACTTGGCGTGAAACGATAACCCTTTAAAAAAGTGAAGAACCACAAGGGCAAATAATACATTTTTCGCGCCATGAAATCAATTTCTTCTTGGGTAATAACCACATTTGTCATGTAGTTGACCTGCTCTTGAACCAGCTTGTCGAACCCTTTGGGATACTTGGTGTGGTTGCGGTCGAAAAAAGTATATTCAACCTCACCTCGCGGATACTTTTGAAGAACGTAGTAAAGACAACTGAAAGTGTAGGCATCATTGTCGGTGAAATGAGTGATAATTTGTTTCATGATTTGTTGTTTCTTTCGATAATACTTTGAAAAAATATCGTTGACAAAATAATGTGACTATGTTAATGTTTTTTACTCTAATCGTTCACAAAGATCTACAAAAACAAAGCAGATCTTGCATGTCTTTGAACCGCAATAATCATTAAGGAGTATTACACGGTGGGGAGAGAGATGCCGTTGAGTTGCCGATAAAGGTTGAGTGCATACACGTCGGTCATGGCACTGATGTGGTCAAGAACGGCTTGAATTTTCTCAAACAGCGATGGGGCGTTTACCTCATACTGTTGCGGAAACTTGCTCAACAACAACTGCGTGTAGTTGCGCTCGGGGTGCAACACGGCATCAATGAGTTTCTCAAGCAAGAAATTAATGATGCGATTTCCTGCCAAATCCACATCGACCACATAGCCGGCGCAATAAAGCTTTTCAAAAGCCAACTTGCTGCAACGGCCATAGGCTTGCGCCACATGAGGGGCTACATGCTCGATGAGCGACCCTTCGAAGTGTCCTTCCATGATGGCATCTTCATGCTCGATAAAAGTTGTGGCACACTCCTGCACAAGCACTCCCACCACGCCCGAACGCAAATAGGCAACTTTCTCGTTAGGATCGTCGATGCGGTCGATAATCTCACGCAAATGCCGTTGTCGTTCTTCGGCAAAGAAGCCGAGCATGAGGCTGACGGTTTCTTCGGTGTCAATAATGCGCAACTTGTGTCCGTCTTCAATGTCCATTACTTGATAGCAAATGTCGTCGGCAGCCTCTACAAGGTAGACCAGCGGATGGCGACAATATTGCCCATCGCCCAACTTGACAATCCCCAACTTGCAAGCAATGCGTTCAAACAAAGGTTTCTCGGTAGTAAAAAAACCAAACTTGCCATGAGCATTGGCATGCGATGAAGAATAGGGATATTTCACAGTTGAGGCCAATGTGCTGTAAGTCATTGCAAATCCTCCTTCGCGCCGTCCCTTGAACTGGTGCACAAGCGTGCGAAAACTGTTGGCATTACCTTCAAAGTGTATCAAGTCGTTCCACTGCTCGGCACTGAAGCGGCGTTTGAGCCGACGGCCTTCGCCTTCGCTGAAATAAGACCCTATCGTCTTTTCGCCGGAATGCCCAAATGGCGGATTGCCCAAATCATGTGCCAAACAAGCAGCCGACACGATTTCTCGCATCAACAACAAGCGGTTGCACCACGGTTCTGACGAATACTTCACCATCAAGGCTCGGGCAATCTCACCTGCCAGCGACTTCCCCACACAAGAAACCTCGAGTGAATGGGTGAGGCGGTTGTGCACAAAAATGCTGCCCGGCAACGGAAACACTTGCGTCTTGTTTTGCAACCGACGGAACGGCGAAGAGAACACCAAGCGGTCGAAATCGCGTTCAAAATCGCTGCGAACACCTTCCTTGTCGCTGTGATCATGCTCCAAACCCAAGCGCATGTCGCAAATGAGCAAATTCCAGTTCATTCTCATTGTGAAAACAAATGTTTATTATTAAAAGCCGGCACCATGCACCGGCAACATTAAACCCAAGAACGATAAAGCCCTTGATTTTGTGCAAAGTTAAGGTTTTCGCGTTAATTAACTAAATTGTAAGCTGTTTTTATGCCTCATTCTGTCGAGGAAATACTCAAAACCGATAGAAAAGCATCTTTTTCGCGGCCTCTAATGACCAATTTGGGTTAAAAACAAAACGCTCCGGCTTATCGGCAAGTCGAAGCGTTCAAGTCTCATGCTCTGATAGAGGAGGCTTAGATCTTTGTTTATAATTTATTGAACTCTGCAAGCACGTTGGCGGCGATTTCGGCCATTTGCTCGGCAGGAATTGTTTTCTTGTTGTGGAAATCCATGTCGCTCTCTTGGGCGAGCGGAATCAAGTGAATGTGGCAATGTGGCACTTCAAGCCCAAGCACAGCAACGCCAATGCGACGACATGGCATAACTGCTTTTAAAGCCTTGGCTACTTTTTTGGCAAACAGCCACAGTCCTGCATACTCCTCGCTTTCAAGGTCAAACATATAGTCTACCTCATGCTTGGGAATGACCAAGGTGTGCCCTGCATTCACCGGGTTGATGTCGAGAAAAGCATAATAGTTCTCATCTTCGGCACACTTGTAGCTCGGAATTTCACCGGCAACGATTTTACTGAATATAGATGCCATTTTTGAATAATTTTATTTTAAATGTTAACCTCTTACAGTCAACCGTTTTTTATTATAAACTTATTTTAAGTATCTCAAATTCCATTTCTCCCACGGGAGCTTGCACCTTCACCACATCGCCTTCTTTGTGTCCCAGCAACCCCTTGGCAATGGGGGTGGTAATTGAGATTTTGCCTTCACGAAAGTTAGCCTCGGTTTCGCTAACGATGGTGTAGGTCATTTTCGCATTATTTTTGACATTCTTGATTGTAACCTTGTTCATGAGTTGCACTTCATCGGTTTGCAATTTGCTTTCATCGATAATTCGTGCAGTGGCAACCAGATTCTTCAATTCTGAGATTTTAGCTTCAAGCATGCCTTGGCGTTCCTTGGCAGCATCATATTCGGCATTCTCAGAAAGGTCACCCTTTTCACGGGCTTCTTGAATGGCACGGACAACATCAGGGCGTTCAACGTTTTCCAAACGGTTGAGCTCTGCCATTTTTTTGTCATAACCATCTTTAGTCATGTAGCTTATAGCCATGGTAATTATATTTTTTAGACATTAGTAAAAAACAGAAGAATCTCATTTTTACATTTTGAGATCCCTCACATCCATTTCATATTTCTTGAACAAAGATAGCAACTTTTTTTGTGCGAACAAAGTTAAAGCGCAACAAAAACAATATTTTCAATTAAATTAACGATTTCACATGATGGTTAGCAATCTTGTCGTAGCAACCGGCATGCGTGCAAAATGACTATCCGAAGAATTGCTTTTTGGCCTGAACAAGGCTCACAACAAGCGATAGTGCAGTCACCGCTCCTGCCACGATCCACAGGTTGCACTCCACAGCAAACGTCACTGTCAATGCCACTGCCAAAGTCCACCCCACATTGTAGAGGCAACTTGCAATGAGCTTGAGCCGATAGATGAACAAGTAGACGAACATGACAATTGCAGAATAGCCTATATACCACACCACAAATGAAATGCCAAGGCCGGTCAATCCCCACCGAGAATAAAACAACACATTCAAAACCAATTCAATTACAGCACTGAGGCTCTCGGTAATCAAAAATATTTTTCCCGAGCCTCTGGCAAGTATCACAAACGCTATGCACCAAGAAAAAGCTCTGAAAACAGTACCGACCATAACCCACGACACAAAAGTGGCAATGACATTGAACTCCGGAGAATAAAGTAACCACACAATGGGAGCGCGAAACAAGATGAACAATGCTGCAAAAGGAGCCATAACCATCATGGCTATGTTGATTTCTTGCGACACAAAGGCACGCAATCGGGTTTTGCTTTGTGCCACTCGTGCAAGGCGCGGATAGTACTCCATGCCCAATGCGGTGAGCACAAACCCTGCATACTTATAGATCAATGTGTAGCCTGCCTGATAAAACCCCACCTCTTGCGTGCCGGCATGCACATTGAGCCATGCATTGAACACATAGCCTGCCAACATGGTTACAAAAACACCAAGAGTTATATAGATGCCCAATTTCACAAACTCTTTGCCCATGCTCAATGTCTCACTGCGTGAAACATTGACCTTTGCATAGTTGCGATTGCGGAAGAGATAGGCAAAAAAAGCATTTCCCGCGGCATAGGCTATGATAGAGGGCAAAATGCTGTATTCTCGCAAAAAATAAAACAGCGGAACCGAAAGTACCAAACCGGAGAGAGTTCCCCACAAAGTGACACTTGCCAACCGCCTGAGACGCGACAGACCTTGAAAAATGGCATATTCGCCATTGGTGAGTGCCATGAGCAACACCGCTATCGAAAGAGCCACAAAGCCCCAAATGTGGGTATAGTCGCCAAAAGTGAACCTGCTGAGCAACGGCGCAAATGCCAAAGTCGCAACCGCTCCTGCCAAAGCAAGCCAGATTGACCACTTGCGCACAACAGCAATCATGCGGGCAATCAACGTGTCATTTCCCTTATCGACAGCTTGCGAAATATCTCTCACACTGCTTTGACGCATGTTTAGGTTTGTAGCGGTGTTGAGCATTTCCAACGCCTGATTGAACAGTCCGAAAAGCCCAACTCCCACAGGCCCTATCCACATGGCTACCAGCTTGGTGCGCACTATTGAGCACAAGATGCCCAACACTTGCACTCCGCCAAACAGTCCCATAGCCTTCATGGCCACCCGTGAAATGTTGCTACGCCCTGCCATGATTGCATCTACAAATCGATCTTATAGGTGTTATACACAATGCCTCGCCCACCCATACGCGATTTTTGTTGCACAAGACCGCAATTGAGCACTTGTCCATGTTCTTCGTTGGAAATGCCAAAGTCGAAATAGGAGCAACCGGCTTCTTGCGCCTTGCCTATGAGAAAATCAAACAACAGTGGCAACGCTTTGACTTCACGACCTGTCGCCGATGAAGCAATGTACTGTGCATGGGCAACCGTTGCAGTGTAAAACATGACCACACCTGCCACCACATCTTTGCCTGCACTTGCCGTGTAGAGCCTGATGTTGCCGGGGAAACGATCGTGAAGCAATTTTATTTCGGGCACAGTGTGCACCGGGCGCACGCCGTGATGCTCCAGCAACACTGCTTCGAGTACTTGCCAATAGGCCGTCCAATCGTCGCTCTCCCCTACTTCAATGCCTGCTTTCCTCGCCACGTTCATGGCACTCTTGTTGCCTCGGTCAAACGCCAACGGGCAATTGAGCATGACAGAAGATGAAATGTTGCTCTCAACAAGCATCGCTCCATGTCGAAAAAGGGCATAAAGGTCTTCTTCGGCAGGATAGGAGTGATAGATGTGAGGTACAGGCTTGTAGACCCATTTTGAAAAACCCTGTGCTTTACTCCATGTGCAGGCAGCATCCATGATCGAGAGCATGAGCGAAGCATCGAAATGCTTTAATGACATGAGCCAACCGCCATAGGTGAGGCCTTGATGTGAATACAGTACCCCATCGGTTGCATTGGCAGGCAAAACCGCCATCAACCTGCCGTCATGAAAAGCCATCAGCGAGCAATCGTTGAAACGGTTGCTGTGATAGTCCATATAGTTGCGATTGTGCAGAAAAGTGGCGTTACGACACTTGAACAAAAACTCATTCCAAATGCCGGCATCAGAAGCCTCGTATCGTTTAATTTCCACCATCAGTTTCCAAACATGCCCGATAAATTCGCTACACTCATTTTAGTATATTTCTTGGGAAGTGACGTGTCGATTTTCAACGGTTCGTTCCACGAGAAATTGCTGTATTCAAGTTTGAGGGTGACGTTCTTATTGTTTAACTTGGTTGACACATCGATTTTTCCGGGCACCAAGCCTGCCATGGTCATGCCCACATTGCTGTATTTGACGGCATAGGTTGAGGCCGTGGGGGTGCCTGCCGGAGCAACTTCAACCGAAAGAATCTTGTGCTCGGCATCGAACTTGAAATGATAGGAAAAGCCTTTGTACTGTTTTTTAGGTTGCAACAAATGCCCACCATTGAGGTCAGACAGTGCAACCTGCTTGGCCAATGCTCCGGAGAGCGTGCCTTCGCCCAAAACAAAAGCTCGTCCGAGAAAAATATCTTGAAGCGTGCTTACATCGGCAGGAACGCCATTGGTAATGATTTTCACATTCTCGCACAAATAACGCTTGTGCAATTTGTCGACGACAATGAGCGTGTCGCCGGTGATAACAAGTTTAGCCGCTTCGACAAGTCCCAAAGGGCGCACCGAAATGTAGATGCTCTTGTCTCGCGCCATACGCATTTGCATCGAAGACGAGAATGACACAGCTCCTCCAAAAGCCACCGAACCGCCAATTTTAACAGTTGACCAAGCTCCATAGGTTGATGCAATTTGAGAAATTACAGAAGGGGCCGGTGTTTGTGAATTGGATGATGCGACAACCGGCGATGACGGTTGAGCAGGAATCGGAGTGGCGGTTTTCACTGCATTGCGATGTGAGCCGCAAGATGCAAGGCTCCACAAGAGCATAAAAGAGATTATGAATGAAAAGAGTTTATTCATCAACGTGATATGATTTTATTTTTCGTAATATTTTTTGTCATTGACCTTGCGTTGCAACCGCTCATTGTCGGGCATTGATTGCAAAGCCTTTGTCCATTGCTCCACAGCTTTCTCTTGCTGATTGTTGAAATAAAGGATGTCGCCATAGTGGTCGAGCAGGTCGGCGCTGCCACTGCTATCCTTGTCAATTGCCGATTCAATGTAAAACAATGCCATGCCATAGTCCTTTTTCTTAAAGAAAACCCAAGCATAGGTGTCGATGAAAGTTGCATTTTGCGGCTCGGCTTTCACCGCCAAGGCACTCATGCGCTCAGCCTTGTCGAGTTCTCGATTACATTCTGCCAGAAAATAGGCGTAATTGTTCATGATTGACACATTTTCGGGAAAAATATCGAGAGCCTGCTCATAGGCATCAAAAGCCTTAACCGTGTCGCCCAACGCATAGTACACATCACCTTTGCCTCCTATCAGGCCGGAACGTGTTTCAATGTCGTTGGTGTCGCATTTTTCCAAAGCTTGATTATAGATAGAGATTGCTTTGTCATATTCTTTCATCTCGTAGTAGGCAGGAGCAATGTAGCGATAGAGTTCAATACTGTCGGGGTTAAGCTCAATCGACTTGTTGGCCGCATTGACAGCCGCTTGATAATCTCCCCCCATCATGTTCACCAGCATGAGTTTGTGCCATGCTTTGGAGTCGGTGGGATCGAGGTCGAGTTGATAGCCAAGCTGTTCGGCCGCTCCTTTATAATCTTGCCTGGCAACCAAATATTCGCTGTAAAGGCTTCGTATCGTGGGTTCATGAGGATGTTGTCCGAGCAACACATCAAACAGGTTGACAACACGTTGCGACGAATCACGGGCAATGAGCAAGTGACGGGCATAATCGGCCAGCACCTGTTCTTTGCTACTCACTTCCAAATCTTTGCTTGTGAGGGCTTGATATATTTGTTGATCATAGGCTACCGAGTCTCCTATCATGTTATAGTATTGCGCCTTTGCCATGTAGGTGTTGCCGTTTTCGGGTTCAAATTCTTGCGCCTTGTCTAAATAGACAATTGCACTGTCGCCTTGTCCAAACATTTGAAACATGTTCGCCATTGCAATATTGAAGTCGGCATTGCGTGGTGCAGTAGACAAGAGTGAGCGCATTTCGCGCAACGCTCCCACAGTGTCGTTCATCGCCTGATAGGCTCTGACTTTCTTCCCTGCCAAAATCACCGATTTGCCTTCAAGAACCTCAATGCTGTCGTAGACTGCAATAGCATTCTTAAACTCACCAAGCTGTGCATATCCATTGGCAAGAATTATTTGCACATCAACCTTACCCGGATTGAGCTTGGCGGCACGCTTGATTACACGCATGCCTTCTTGCACTTGCCCCACGGCCATGCAGGCATCGCTATAAAGCATCGCCTCGTCGTTGTCGGCCGGTTGTGCATCAACGTGAGCACGCATCAGCTTCAACCCTTGCTCAAAATCGGCTTTTTCCACATCGTGCATTGCCAACAAGCAATAGCCATAGTAATAGGCTATTGCGGTGTTGGTGGGGTCGAGCCGATGAGCATAACGAATGAGGTCGTAGAAAGCCGCATTGTTGCCTTGCTGTTTTTGGTTTTGGCCTTCAAGAAAAATGTATTCTGCCTTTCGCCGGTTTTCTTCGCTCACAACGACATTCTTGCCACCACGAGCCATCATCGGGGCAATGAACAGCAATGCCAAGGCCAACAAAGTTATGTTTCGCAAAATGTTTCGCATGTTATCTCATGTCTCTTGTAAAAAACAAGAAGTTAAATCCCTAAAAATTGCCCGAATAGGTTTCACTTGGTGCCCGTGTGACCAAAACCGCCTGCTCCACGCTCCGTTTCATCGAGTGTTTCAACGGACAGCCATGCAACGGTTTCATGCCTGGCAACCACCATTTGGCAGATGCGCTCACCGTTTTCAATGGTTTGCGGTTCGTTGCTCAAGTTCACTAAAATCACTCCAATTTCGCCACGATAATCGGCATCGATTGTTCCCGGCGTGTTGAGCACGGTGAGACCGCGCTTGAGAGCCAATCCGCTGCGTGGGCGTATTTGACATTCACAGCCTTGGGGCAATGCGATATAAACACCGGTGGCGATTAACCTGCGTTCCAAAGGTAACAGAGTGATTGGCTCTTGCAACCATGCCCGCAAATCCATGCCTGCACTTTGCTCAGTGCCATAGGCCGGCAAAGCATTGGGGCTTTTATTTACTATCTTTACCTGAATTGTTTCCATAAAACAGAGAGTTCTTTTTACATTAAAAAACGGACATCAGTCCATTAAATTGCGAAAGTACACATTTTGCCACAATTAATGCGCATTAAATGGCTTAAAAAAGCAAAAACACAGTGTAGTAAAACCATAAAATCGATAAAAAGAATTTCAATAGAACCATGTTGCTCATCGAGAAGAGGTGTTTGCAGGAAAAGCGTGGCAATTCAAGTAGAAGAATGGAAACAGGAAAAGATGTGAAAAAGAAAGTTTTGGCAGAAAAAGAGAAATGATAATGGAAAGTTTTATAAATTTGCAACATGGAATAATCCTCAATAACATTATCAACAAACGGTATAAACTAAAACTATATTTTCACATGAAATTTAAAAAAATGCTACTGATGGGAGTTGCTATGCTGGCTGTGACCGGCACAGCAGGAAATTACTCCTACACCACAACGCCCAACGACCCGAGCGGAACGCGCATCTACACGTTGCCCAATGGTTTGAAGGTCTACTTGAGTGTAAACAAAGAAAAGCCACGCATTCAAACGTACATTGTCGTGCGCACAGGCAGTCGCAATGATCCGGCCGAGACCACCGGCCTTGCTCACTATCTCGAACACTTGATGTTCAAGGGCACTCAACAGTTTGGCACGACCAACTACACGGCCGAGAAACCCTATCTCGACGAAATAGAGCGCCGATATGAAAACTATCGCACGATCACCGATGCCACCAAGCGCAAACAGGCCTATCATGAGATTGACTCTATTTCGCAACTGGCCGCACGTTACAACATTCCCAACGAATATGACAAGCTGATGTCATCGATTGGTTCAGAAGGCACCAACGCCTTCACCAGCAACGATGTAACTTGCTATGTCGAAGATATTCCCTGCAACGAAGTGGAAAATTGGGCCAAAGTGCAAAGCGATCGTTTCCAAAACATGGTGATACGCGGTTTTCACACCGAGCTTGAAGCTGTGTATGAAGAGTATAACATTGGTCTTGCCAGCGATGGCGAAAAGGAATGGAATGCCATGAACCGGCTCATCTTCCCCAATCACCCATACGGAACGCAAACCACCATCGGCACACAAGAACATTTGAAAAATCCGTCGATTACCAACATCAAAAACTATTTTCACCGCTACTATGTGCCCAACAATGTGGCTATATGTATGGCCGGCGATTTCAATCCCGACGAAATCATTGCCACCATCGATCAATACTTTGGCTCATGGAAAAGGAGTGAAACCCTGTCGCGCCCCGAATATGCTCCGGTGAAAAATATTGCAAGCCCCATCGACACCACTGTAATGGGACTCGAAGCCGAAAACGTGATGATGGGCTGGAAATTTGCAGGAGCCGCCAGCCAACAACTCGACACCTTGCAACTCGTGTCGAGCATTTTGTGGAACGGTCATGCAGGTCTCATCGACATCAACCTGAACCAAACAATGAAAATTCAAGGAGCCGGTGCAGGTGTGGCAGACCTTACCGACTATTCTACTTTCATTCTCGAAGGCATGCCCAAGCAGGGACAAAGCCTTGAAGAGGTGCGCTCACTGCTTTTAGCCGAAATCGAAAAACTGAAAAAAGGAGAGTTTTCCGACGACTTAATCTCTTCGATTATCAACAACGAAAAATTAGACTACTACCAAAGCTTGCTCAGCAACAGGTCGAGAACTCAAATGATGATGGACGCATTCATCAACGGAAAGAGCTGGGAAAGTGTGGTAAACAGCATCAATCGCTTGTCTAAAATAACAAAAGCCGATGTAGTGGCATTTGCCAACAAGCATTTTGGCAACAACTATGTGACCGTGTTTAAACGTCAGGGCGAAGACACATCGCTTAAGAAAATTGAGAAACCGGCCATCACCGCCATTCCATCTAATCGCGACTTCTCCAGTCAATTCCTCAACGAAGTGGTTAACTCCAAGGTCGCCGAAATTGCCCCTCGCTTCCTCGACTTCAAGAACGACCTCAAAGACACCAAAACCAGCAAAGGTTTGCCACTGATTTACAAGCAAAACACCAACGACGGTCTGTTCAATCTCACATTCTACTACGACTTCGGAGAGGAAGACAATCTGCCCTTGGTCTACGCCAGCGATTATCTCGACGTGATTGGAACATCGAACAAAAGCGCAGCACAAGTAAAGAGCGAATTTTACAAACTCGCTTGTTCCTACAACGTGAATGTGGACTACAACAAAACATACGTGAGCTTGAGCGGCCTGTCTGAAAACATGCCACAAGCCCTTGCCTTGCTCGAAGAAGTGTTGCAAGATGCCAAGGCCGACAAAGAGAGCTATAACAGCTATGTGGAACTTGTGGCCAAGAATCGCGAAGACAACAAGCAAAACCAAAGGAACAATTTTACTGCATTGTGGCACTATGCCATCTATGGCTCTTACAACCCCAATCGCAATCTCATCACAATTGATGAGCTACGCCAACAAGATCCTCAAAAACTGGTTGACGGTCTCAAAGCCTTGCGCAACATGCAACAAACTGTATTGTATTTCGGGCCAATGACCGAAAAAGAACTTTCGGCACAACTCGCCAAATTCCATAAAACTCAAAAGCATCTTAATCCGGTGCCGGTGGGTAAGGAATATACCGAACAAGCCAATCCGGCTCAAACCGAAATTTTGATTGCGCCATACGATGCCAAGAACATCTACATGCGCCAATTCCACAACACCGGCAAGCCGTTTAACCTCAACAACATTCCTGTTAAGAGTTTGTTCAATGAATACTTTGGCGGTGGCATGAACACCATTGTGTTCCAAGAACTCCGTGAATCGCGCGGCCTCGCCTACAACGCCTATGCCTACTACGATGCTGACCCACGCATGGGGCACCCCGAAACTTATTTCACCCACATCATTTCACAAAACGACAAGATGATGGATTGCATTAAAGTGTTCAACCAAATTTTAGACACCATTCCTCAAAGTCAGACGGCATTTAACATTGCCAAGCAAAGCCTCACCAAGAGTTTGCAAAGCAAGCGCATCACGCGCAACAATGTGCTTTGGCACTACATCAGCGCCAAGGAGCGCAATCTCAGCGAACCGATTGATGCAACAATCTACAAAGCATTACCTGCTTTGCAAATGAGTGACATTGTGAACTTTGAAAAGCAAAACATGGCACACAAAACCTATCGTTTTGTGATCTTGGGCGACGAGAAAAATCTCGACATCAAGGCACTCGAAAACATTGGCACCATTAAACGACTAACTACCGAAGAAATCTTCGGATACTAAAAATTAAGATGGATCGTTAAGTCAAAGAATAGGGGGTTAAGGAGATAAAGGGAGTTGCAAGAGTTAAGACGATAGTTTTCGAGCTTACAACTTACTCTCTTAATCCTTAATCCCTTATTATTAACCCTTATTTAAATCACTTACTTTTCTTTCTTTTTTCAAAAAAATAGAAATCAATCTAAAATCAAAAGACTATGAGACGTTTTTTTTCTTTTGTAATCTTTGCAATTGTTCTGTTTGTTGCTCAATCTAACGACAAATTGTCGCCACGCACTCAACAGCTTCTCAACGACAGAGAAAATCGCTTAAACGATGCAAATAGAAAAAAAATGTCGTTCATTACCCGCAACGAGCAAGAAATGATCAACGCCTTTATTCAACTTAAAGGTAAGTCTTTTTCACGCATAGAGGCAACCGGGGTGGTTGTCAACAGCGTGTTTAGCGATTTCATCACATGCCAAATTCCTATTGACAAAATCAAACAAGTGGCAGCACTTGACGAGGTAACAGCCATTTCGGTTGGAGAAACCATGCAAGAGATGTGCGACTCAACACAAGTGGCAAGCCACACCGACTGGCTTCAAAACGGCAGTGAATATGGTTTTCAATCTGATTATGACGGAACCGGGGTAGTATTTGGCATTATTGATCGGGGATTTGACTTCAAACACCTCGCATTTCGCGATGCCGAAGGCAACACACGCATTAAAAGAATATATATGCCTGCCGTTACAACAGGCAAAACCGTAAAAATCAACAGCTACATTCTCCCCGGATCAGAATTCGACTCCACTGCCGTCGACACACTGCAAGGCGATTTGCCTCCGGGAGGACGTATCAGCCATGGCACACACACACTGGGCATTGGAGCAGGAAGCAAGGTGGGAAAATATGGTGGCATGGCACCCGGAACCGATATTGTGATTTGTGCAATCGGAGGGCTCAAAATTCAAAATCGAGACTCTTTTTATGACGATGTAACGATTGCCAATTGCGCCAAATATATCCAAAACTATGCCAAAAGCGTGGGGAAACCTTGTGTAATCAGTGTGAGCACCGGCACCCAAATGGGGCCTCGCAATGGACAAACTCACATTTGCAAAACCTATGATGAAATAGCAGCCCAAGGGCCTATTATCTGCTTGTCGGTGGGCAACACGAGTGGAGAACCCAAGCACATATACCACCGTTTTACCAACGACGATAGCAACAAAGCTCAATTTGGCGTATGGCCCAAACGCGGAAATAACGGACGCGCCTACAACATCACTCTTGACTGTTACGGACACTCAAAAACTCCCATTGGAGTACAATATGTGGTCCTTGCCCCCGATAGCGACAGCATTGTTTATCAAAGCCCGGTATTGAAATCTTACAGGTTTTATCGCATGAATCCAAAAGACTCTTTAAACTATAACTACAACAAAGAGTTGGCTAAATATTTCACAGGAACAATGGGACTTTGGACCACCAGTCAAAAGGGAAATGTGTTTAACAGTTACAGCGAAATATCGGTGAAACATGCTCATGCCGACAAACCATATCGCTTGGCTGTTCTGTACTATGGAATAAAAGGGCAGGAGATTGACCTGTGGTCGGCGCTAAGCACTTTCGATGGAACAAAACCTTTTAACGACATTCCTTTTTTGGTAGGAACCGACTCATGCAGCATGAATGACGACGTAACAGGCAAAAACACCATTTCATGCGGAGCCTACATTGCTCGCAACAGCTATCCGCTTGCCAACGGTTCAATCTACAAAAGTGGTGCAAAAATTGGCAGTCTGTGGGAAAAAACAAGTTACGGCATCGATCAAAATGGAACAAAGCACCCGTTTATTTCTGCACCGGGACACATGGTGATTAGTGCCTACAACACACTCGACGAGATTGCCACGCCCAACAATGGCAACATTGCCGCATACAGCATAAACCCTAAAACCGGAGAAAACAACTACTGGGGACAAATGACAGGAACGTCAATGGCTGCTCCATGTGTTGCCGGCATCATTGCCTTGTGGTTGCAAGCCAACCCGGCACTATCGGCAAACGAAGTGAAACAGCTCATCAAGGAGAGTGCCATCGTCGATAACTTTGTACATGATGGCGGAATGCAATTTGGCAACGGAAAAATCAATGCGCTTGGAGGCCTGCATGACCAAGAGTCGACTCTTGCCGGCATGCTTGAAAAAGCACAGAATGACAAAACATGCAAATTGGCTGACAACAACTTGATATGCTCCCATGTGTCTGACAATGGAAAAACGCTGTATTGCAAAGACAACAATGGTTATGCCAAGCCCGACAAGCCCACCGCCACACAAGTTGACTACGTAAAAAGTAAAAAAGACTTGATGAATGGGCGTGAATGTGACCAAAGTAACTGGATTACAATTCAACTACCGGAATCGATTGATAAAAGTCAACAAGCAAACATCATAGGGCATTATATCGACAACTTGGCAGTTACACTCAAAGATAAGAAAAATCCTGATGCAGTAGCTTTGCGTATGCCCACCTTTGGCGAAGCGTCAGATTTATCATTCAACACATTCATGCCGGCCAACTTCCACGGAAGCCAGAAGGCAGACAGTACCGACTATTTCTTCGTAAAGCCAAAACCCAACGAAATTGCCTTCATCGCAAAAGCCATGTGGAACGACTCGACCAAGAGAATGGAAGTGCCCATGAACGCCAACGCAGAGCGGTACGACGGACTGCAAGGAGCATTCACGCTCGATTTCTCCATGCTCGAAGAAACTCCGAA
>JBGYAB010000079.1:0-114168 GCA_041815985.1 Sodaliphilus sp.
AGCTTTTTGCAATGTAAAAAAAATTGAAAAGAAGGTTTTTCAAGAGTCGGGGTGAAAGAGCTAAGGAGTTGAAAGGTGTTGAAGGTGTTAAGACAGCAGGTTTCCTGCTTACAACTTATTTCCTAACCTCTTAATACTTAACATAACTCAGCACATGGCGATAAGTTGATCGCAAATGCCGACAGTTGTGATAATGTCTTGTTTGAGGTTGCTCTGCCGACGTACACCTATTATATATAAAAAGAGACCTAACGGAAACAAAACAGCTAATGCGATGCCTAATTTGGGAGAAGCTGTGAGCTGATAAAAGGCTAGATGACGAATTATGGGGAAATCCATGGCTTTGTTGAGCACTTGCTGATCACGAGAGTTGCTCAAATAGTCTACTACCCTTTCGAGTTGATCGCGCAAAACATTCAACTCTGCTTTGTTGTAACCGTACATGAGATACTGTAAATAGCTTTGTCGCCGTGCATGGCTGTTGAGAAAACCTGTACACAAAGTTTTTAATTGTTTCAATTGCTCAACAGCCTCTATGGTAGAAACTTCGTTAATAACGATTTCTTTCATTTGCAGCTTGCGAGACTGGTGCAAGCCCAAAATGCGCCTCAAGAAATTGCGATAGGCATCGGCATTGAATACGGCAGAATCATTAACCGCCTTGGTTGTTAAAAAGACACCGAGGGGGAACAAAATCACCGAACTTAACCAAATTCCTTGCCACACCGGCCAATGCCCATCGCGTGCCAGCTTATAACCAAAATTGTCGATAATGTAGTAGATGATGAACAGCATCACCGAAATGACAACGGGAGTACCCAAACCTCCCTTGCGAATGATGGCTCCAAGCGGTGCACCGATAAAAAAGAAGATGAGACAGGCTATTGAAAGCGTGAACTTGCGTTGCAATTCGATTTGATGACGTCGCATGGTCATGGCATCATCGGCAGCAACAAAGGTTCTGAACTGGGCATCTTGCATCGCGGTATTGGCCGAGTTTAAAGCAAATGTGATGAACGTGTGCTTTTCGCCACTCGACATACTCTGAAACAGTGCATCGACATCGACCGGCTTTTTCAACTCAACGGGTTTCACCGGCTCGGCATGCTGCCGATTGTTTTCGAAGACCATGCGAACCGAAGGCACACCACACACCGGCATCGCTTTAAACTCATTGCCAATAGACGTTGCAACAGAGTCGACCTTCATTTGAATAGAATCGATGGTGTGGGTGAGCTGTTTGATGTTCTTTCCAACGTATTGCGAACGCATGGTGTTGTCGTCCATGCGTGTGAAAGTGGCATCATAGGGAATTAATATCTCCTTATCGTGATAGGCTTCACGTCGGTACATTTCGGAACCAAACGAATTTCCATTCTGGTTCAACTCTTCATACCAATTGCCGGAATAGAGCTTTAAAACAATGTGTTGCCGATCTTGCGTCATGCTCAACCGTCCGGAATCGGCCGACACAATGCGCGGATAGTTTGCCCCGGAAGACACGTCATAGATGAGCATGTCGTAGAGCATGTCGGTGTTTCTGTCTTTGTGTTTCACCAAGACGTTATAACCCGGAATTTGACTATTGATAGCCCCTTCGGTGATTTCGAGCGACAATGATTTTTGCCGAGCAGAAAAGAGCAAAGTCCACATTTTCACCTGCGTTTGAGGCAACACATTATTTTGAAAGAAAAAGGCACCGGTGGCAATGGCAGCAACAAACACGATTAACGGCATCATTACTCTGATTAGAGAAATTCCGGAGGATTTTAACGCCGTGAGTTCAAAATGTTCGCCAAGATTGCCAAAAGTCATGAGCGAAGCCAGCAAAATAGCCAACGGCAAAGCCATGGGCACAAATGACAATGCTGCATAGAAAAACAGCTCTCCCAAGACATCGAGTCCCAGTCCTTTTCCCACTAAATCATTGATATAGCGAAAAATAAACTGCATCATCAGGATAAAAAGGCAAATAAAAAAAGTCATGCCCAGCTGCGGAATAAAAGACTGCAGCATGAATGTATTTAACCTTTTTATCTTGAACATAGATTGAAAAAAAATGTGGATTGGTGAAGCAAAATTAGCAATAATTTTCCAAAACCTTGACTTGCTAAATCTGTTTTCAATGAAAAACGGTCGGTTGCAACACTTTTCAGTTTATAAAACCCAATCTGCGCTTGAGTGCATCGACCTGATGATTCCAAAGGTCGATCATGTCGGCAACCTCATCAGGCGAATCGGCAAAGTCGGTGATGACAAGCGTTTTGTTATCGGTTAATTCAGAAACCTCTATTTTCATTTCAAAAAAAGTGTGTTCCCTGCCATCGTCTTTCCAATGGAAACGAACATAAACACCACTGCGAACCGAAACCAACGAAGCCTCTTGCGGCACATCGTCCCAAATAAAGGTGAAATTTTTGCCATTTTGCTGAACTGTGTCAGCAAACCAAAGTTCAAGTCCTTGGGGCATATAGAGATATTGCCACAGCAATGTGACAGGCACTCCCTGCAAGTCGAATTCGATGGTAAATTTTGTTTTTGACATATCAAAATGTGTATATTTCGTTCCTATCTACTCGTTTCAAGTTGCGAAATAAATACATAATTTTTATCCATGCAAAAAAAATTGTAATTAAGGACAAAATATTATGCCATTATATTGTCCATAAGCTCACATTCATGCAAAAGAAAAGTGTAGGTTCACCTGTTTCGGTGCATTTATTTTCCTCATTCCTAATCAATACTAAAAAATTGAAATACACAAGAATAACTACATAAAAACAATTTTCACTCACACCTTTTCCTATTGAAATGAGCCATTGCTTCAATTTTACAATGATAGAAAGAATTTTACTAATTTTAAAAAAGTATTGTGATTAATTTTTAAAGGTGGCAATTTATTTTTAAATTTGCACAAAATATAAAAACCATAAAATAGCTTCATGGAACCATTATTTGAACAATTTAAAGAAAAAGCAATTGCAAATCGCCAGCGCATTATCCTTCCAGAAAGCACTGAGCCACGCACATTGAAAGCTGCCGACCATATTATAGCCGACAAAATTGCAGATATCGTCTTAATTGGCGATAGTAAAGAAATCCTTGGAAAGGCCAAAGAACTTGGCTTAACCAACATCGAAAAAGCTACAATCGTAGATCCCAACAACGAGCAAGCCAATGAAAAATATGCCACCCTCTTCTATGAGTTGCGCAAGAGTAAAGGCATAAGCATGGAAGATGCCCGCAAAAAGATCAAAGACCCACTGTATCTTGGTTGCCTCATTATCAAAAGCGGTGAGGCCGACGGACAAGTGGCAGGAGCCTTGAACACAACGGGCAACGTGCTTCGCGCCGCATTTCAAGTGTTGAAAACCGCTCCCGGTGTGAGCGTTGTTTCGGGTGCATTCATCATGTTGCTTCCCGAAGCCGTCGCAAAGACATACGGAGAAAACGGCATCATGCTTTTTGCCGACTGCGCCGTATTGCCCAATCCCAACGAGAAAGAACTTGCTCAAATTGCCGTGTCAACTGCACAGACAGCCAAAAACCTTTTGGGCATTGAACCACGCGTGGCCATGTTGAGCTTCTCAACCAAAGGCAGTGCAAGTCACGACAATGTAACAAAAGTGGTGAACGCAACAGCTTTGGCCAAAGAAATGGCTCCCGACCTGCAAATCGATGGAGAATTACAAGCCGACGCCGCCATTGTGCCCACCGTGGGCGCAAGCAAAGCACCCGACAGCAAAATCGCCGGCCATGCCAATGTGCTGGTGTTCCCCGACCTGGGCGTAGGCAACATTGCCTACAAACTTGTTCAACGCCTTGCCGGTGCAGCAGCCGTTGGTCCGGTATTGCAAGGGTTGGCAGCCCCGGTGAACGATTTATCACGAGGTTGCTCGGAAGACGACATCTATCGCACCATTCTGCTTACCTGCAACCAAGCAATCAGTCGCAAATAATACAACAAACTTAACAACACAATAATAAACTATGAACATTTTGGTGTTAAACTGCGGCAGCAGTTCAGTGAAGTACAAACTGATAGAAATTAAGGCAAACAAAATTCTTGCAGAAGGCGGCATCGAAAAAATAGGGTTGCCCGATGCATTCATTAAATTTAAAAAAGACGGCAAGCGAGTTAAACAAAGCCTTGACATCACCGGGCACACCGGGGCAATTAAAGCAATTCTCGAGAACCTGACCGGTACAGAATATGGTTGCATCAAGAGCTATGACGAGATTGACGCTGTGGGACATCGCGTGGTGCATGGCGGAGAAAAATTCAGCAAGAGCATGCTCATCACCAAGGAAGTAATCGACATGGTGAAAGAATGCTACAGCATCGCTCCGCTTCACAACCCGGTAAATATTGCCGGTATTGAGGCCATAGGCGAAGTGCTACCCAACGTGCCCCAAGTGGGCGTGTTTGACACAGCATTTCACCAAACCATGCCTCCCAAGGCCTACATGTATGCATTGCCCTACAAATACTACACCGAAGATCATGTGCGCAAATATGCCTTCCACGGCACAAGTCATCGCTATGTTTCAAAGCGTGTGTGCGAATATCTGGGTGTGGATCCCAAAGGAAAAAAAATCATCACCTGCCATGTGGGCAACGGTGGCAGCGTAACAGCAGTGCTCGACGGAAAGAGCATTGACTGCAGCCTTGGCATGACTCCCACCGATGGTCTGATGATGGGCACTCGCACCGGCGCCATCGACCCCGGTGCCATATTGTTTTTGATGGAGAAGCACAACATGAGCACCAAGGAAATGCTCAATGTCATCAACAAAGAGAGCGGTATTGCCGGCTTTACCGGCATTTCGCCTGACATGCGCGACATTTGCGCCGCCGCCGCCGAAGGCAATGAACGTGCCCAACTGGGGCTTGACATGTATGCATTGAGAATTACGCAATACATCGGAGCTTATGCCGCCGAAATGAACGGAGTTGACATCATCGTGTTTACCGGTGGTGTTGGCGAACATCAACCCTCCATGCGTTACAATTCTTGTAAAACACTTGGTTTCATGGGAGTAGAAATTGACCCGGAAGCCAACAATGCCAACAATGGCGATGAAGGCATCATCAGCACCCGGAACAGCAAGGTTGCCGTTGTTGTAATTCCCACCGACGAGGAATACATGATTGCAAAAGACACCGAGGCCATTATCGAAGGTCGCAATCCGGAATAAGACATTCTTGCTTTACTAAAATATTGAAAGTGGGCTGTGCTTGACATTGCACAGCTCACTTTTTTATTTCAACCACACTTTAGCCCAACGACTGATTGGGATTAAACCCAAATCGGTCAGGTTAGACCGCGGGGGTTACAGTTTGGGGGCATCGTGCAACTTTCCACCTGCTTTCATCTGCATGTCGGCATCTTGATTACCGTTTTTTCTCGACATAGCCCGCTACGCCTTCAAAAAAAACGACAACCAATCTGCTCAACATGCAGGCGAAATCAATGCGGACCCTAATGACCGACTTGGGTTAAAATTTTCTAATGCCTCATTATTGTTATCATAAAGAATTAAATCATTGTTACACAAAGCAAAATGCAGGCATAAACAATCTTAAAAACAGTTGTCTGCACCTTATAATACAATGCCTTGCATGGCATCACGTAACAAATTCAAAGTCAAACCATGCAATGAGGCTACAAATACTGAATTATTATTCTTAAAATCAGGACAAAAGCAAGATTAAAGAATTCTTTCCGTAAATATTTTGTTATCCTAAAAATAATGAGTACTTTTGACCCGTAAAACAACTCAACTGCCCTGTATTTTCATTAGGAAATGCAAGGCACCATTAAGATAGACATTTAACAGATAATAAAAAACTTGTAAAAGTTCTATTATGGAAATTAAAACAGCATCAGCTGGTACTCTCGAATCGGGCGACATCATGATCCAGATTGCGCCTTCGGAAGCACAAGGAGTGCAAATTGACCTCGACAGTACAGTTGCTTATCAATTCGGTGATCAAATCAAAAAAGTAATTGCTGAGACCCTTGAAAGCCTTGGCGTGACCAACGCAGAAGTGAAAGCTACCGACAAAGGTGCCCTCGACTGCACAATTCGCGCCCGAGTGACCGCAGCTGCCGTTCGTGCAACCGGAAAAGACGTTTGGGCTTAAGTTTTATTGTTAGGAACTTTCTAATTAGAGATTAATTATGCAAAGATTAAGAAGAACAATGATGTTCGTTCCGGGCAATAACCCCGGAATGATGCAAGATGCGTTTATTTATGGTCCTGACTCTATTATGCTCGACCTCGAAGACTCAGTAACGATGACCGAAAAGGACACCGCCCGTCTTTTAGTACACAATGCATTAAAATCGATTGACTACGGCGACACCGAAATGGTAGTACGCATCAATCCTCTCAACACACCTTATGGCAAAAAAGACGTGGAAGCCGTTGTTAAAGCCGGCGTACACGTCATTCGCATGCCTAAGACCGAAACTGCCGAAGAAGTAGTGGAAGTTGAACGTGAAATTGAGCGTGTCGAAGCCGAACTGGGTTGCGTGGGACGCACCAAGATTATGGCCGCCATTGAGAGTGCTCTGGGCATTGTGAACGCACATGAAATTGCAATAGCATCGAAGCGCATGATGGGTATTGCCCTCGGTGCCGAAGACTATTGCGCCAACTTGAAAACACAACGCACCCCCGGCGGAGCCGAACTGTTGCTCGCCCGCGAAACCATCGTGATTGCCGCACGTGCCGCCGGCATCGATGCACTCGACACCGTGTACTCCAACCTCAACGATATGGAAACATTCCGCAAAGAAGTGGAATTAATCAAAACTCTTGGATTTGACGGCAAGTCAATCATCAATCCTCGTCAAATCGAAGTTGTGAACGAAGTTTTCGCTCCAACAGAGAAAGCTATTGAAAAGGCCAAAACCATTATCGCCGCCATCAAAGAAGCCGAAAAGCGCGGTTCGGGCGTGATTGCCGTAAACGGCAAAATGGTTGACCGTCCGGTAGTGATTAGAGCACAACGTACCATCGACCTGGCCATTGCGTCGGGCATACTTACAAAGGAGGAATTATAATGAGTACATTAAAAGATAGAGCAGCAATGATTCAAGCCACCGCTGCTGGCATGGGATTGGAAGTTTACAAAGAGAGTGACAAATGCAAAGAAATTACACCTCGCCGTGAACTGCAAAAGAAAAGTTCAAAAGTAGTGACTCTTGAAGAAGCCATCAAGCAAACAGGTCTTAAAGACGGCATGACCATCTCGTTCCACCACCATTTTCGCGGAGGTGACAAGGTGGTGAACCTTGTGGTGGGCACTTTGGCAAAAATGGGGTTCAAGAACCTTCATTTGGCCGCATCGAGCCTCCAAGATGTGCACGAACCTCTCATTGACCACATTAAGAATGGTGTAATTACCGAGATTTCGACTTCAGGCATGCGTGGCGAACTCGCCCGTGAAATTTCACACGGCTTGATGGAAAAACCCGTTGTTTTCCGCTCTCATGGCGGTCGTGGCAGTGCCGTGATGAATGGCGACCTTCATATCGATGTTGCATTCCTTGGCGCATCGTCGTCGGACCCCGTGGGAAATGCTGCCGGCTATTCACGTTCTGAAAATGCCAAGTCGATATGCGGTTCACTGGGTTATGCAATGCCCGATGCCGCCAAAGCCGACAAGGTGGTTATTCTCACCGATGACCTCGTGGCCTACCCCAACACTCCGAGTGCAATATCGGAACACGATGTAAACTTTGTTGTAGAAGTTGACTCGGTGGGCGATTCTTCGAAAATTGCTTCGGGTGCCATTCGCGATACAAAAAATCCACGCGACATTTTGCTTGCAAAACAAGCGGCCAAAGTGATTTTGAATAGTGGCTATTTCAAAAACGGCTTCTCGATTCAAACCGGTTCAGGCGGTGCTTCGCTTGCAGTGGTTAAATACATTCGTGAAAGCATGATTAACCAAGGCATCAAAGCCAGCTTCGCCCTTGGCGGCATCACTGCCCACATGGTGAAAATGCACGAAGAAGGCTTGATCGAACGCCTGGTCGACGTACAATCGTTTGACAAAGTGGCTGCCGAATCGCTCAAAAACAACCGCATGCACCGTCAAGTATCGGCCAATGAGTATGCCAGTCTTGACGAACCCGGCTCGGCAACTCACTATCTCGACATTGTGATACTCTCGGCTCTCGAAGTCGACGTAAACTTCAATGTAAACGTGCTCGTGGGTAGCGACGGCATCATTCGCGGTGCCATTGGCGGACATCCCGACACCGCAGCCGACTCTTCGCTGTCGATTATCGTTTGCCCATTGCTCCGCGGTCGCATTCCATGTGTTGTTGACGAAGTTACAACCTTGATCACCCCGGGTTCAAGTGTAGATGTAGTTGTAACCGAATATGGTATTGCAGTAAATCCACGTCGCACCGACCTTATTGAGACACTCACCAACGCCGGATTGAAACTTGTTGACATCAACACGCTCAAAGACCGTGCAAAACAAATCATCGGCAATGCCGCTCCACTGCCATTTGGCGACAAAGTGGTGGGCGTGGTGATGAATCGAGACGGCTCGGTTCTTGATGTTATCAAGAACATTGTTGACTAAAATTTTATATTCCTGAATAAATGGAAATTACGCTTGATCAACTATTGGCAAGCCGAGAAGAACGCTGGAAATATCAGCAGGAACTCATCAAAACTCATCAAGGACTCACGCTGGTGTGTCTCACGGTGATTATGCCAGGCAAGGTCAAGCGTAATTCCCATTCTCTTATTGTGGCACAAGCCGCCATCACAGCTCTCATCAACCGATTTGCAGAACACAACCGCTATCTCATAGCAAAAGACTTGCGTACATGCTACGAGGCCTACCTGCTGACCGATCTCGACCACCTTCGAGCCAAGCAAGAAGCATGCAAAATCGAAGACGAACATCCATTAGGCCGCTTGTTTGACATAGATGTCATGGGTGAAGACGGCTGTCCCATTTCACGCATAGAAATCGGCGCAAAAGCTCGCCGATGCCTGCTGTGCGACAACGAAGCCCGCTACTGTATGCGCAATCACACTCACAGTCAAGAAGAACTGCACCATAAAATCAACGAAATGGTTGAAGATTATGTACTGCGATTTTGAAATAAGACAAATGCCGCTTTCGGTTAAGAGCCAACGCTCGCAAGTAGAAAACTTTTTGGCGGCCAACAGTCTGCGTCTTGAAACAGTAGACTACTATGCAGGCGTGTTTGAAAACGAAGGCTGTGAAATGCTTGCAGGTGGTGGCGTGCAAGGAAACGTGCTCAAGTGCATTGCCGTGTCGGACAAGTTGCGCGACACCGGCATGAGTCTCAAACTCATTTCTCATTTGCTTTCTACCGCTCAAGCCAGTGGCTTCAACGAACTGAAAGTGTTCACCAAACCCGAAAATCAAAAGATTTTTGAAAACGAATCATTCCACTTGATCGCTCAAGCTCCACAAGCCATCTTGATGGAAAACAGCAATGGACTCAAACGTTATTGCAAAGAACTTGCCAAGTTGCGCAAAGAAGGCACATCGGGCATCATTGTAATGAACTGCAACCCATTCACCTGCGGTCATCGCTACTTGATAGAACAAGCCGCAAAGCAAGTTGACAATCTCTATGTGATTGCCGTGAAAGAAGATTTGTCGGAGTTTAGCTATGCCGAACGGCTGGCAATGTTGCGCGAAGGATGTGCAGACATGAGCAACGTAACAGTGTGCCAAGGCAGTAGCTATGCAGTGTCGGCAACAACATTCCCCACCTATTTTTTGAAAAAGGTTGAAGATGCAACCGACACTCAAATCGCACTCGATCTGAGCATTTTTGCAGAGCACATAGCTCCTGCATTGGGTGCAACCAAGCGATATGTGGGCAGTGAGCAAAACGATGCAATAACCAGACGATACAATGAGTTGATGCAAGAAAAATTGCCTCACCACGGCATTGAAGTAATTGAAGTTCCTCGCCTCGAGATTGACAACGAAATCGTGAGTGCATCGGCTCTGCGCAAAGCCATAAAAGACGGCACATTGCACAAGGCCATAAAAATAGGATACAAAACAAGCACACCTTATATTATAGCCCACTTTGCTCAAATGGCTCTTCGAGCCGAACTCGATGCAACCCCCAAACCCGGATTGGTTGACAAGCAAGACAACGGTGCACATCGCGACATGAACTACCTGCTCATGCGCAAAAGCATAGACACTTTGCTCTCTCATTTCACACAATTGGCAAAAGAGGGATTTCAAGAAGTCTTGCCATCGGTTGAAACCTTGCAAAGCATAGGGCTTGAAGCCGAAAAAGACATGCTTGCAACAACAGCAGGCGTCAATACCCACAAAGGTGCATTGTTCTCGCTGGGCATTGCGGTAACAGCCGCTGCTCACCAAGCCTTTAAGCATGAGCTCTCCGCCCAAAGTCTGCAAGACACAATCAAGGAAATAGCCAAGCAATTTCCGGCACCAAAAGGCACTCATGGTGCACAAGTCATTAAAGGACACAACATCGACGGAGCCGTAGCATGTGCAAGCAAAGGTTTTCCACTCTTGTTCGGCAAGTGGCTTCCTTTTTATGCCAAACATGCAGGCAACGACCAATTTGCCCTGCAAAAAACATTACTGCTCATCATGAGCGAGCTTGACGATACCAATATTTACTATCGTAAAGGAGCCAATGAAGCCGCCAAAGTGAAACAAGAGGCGGCAGAATTGCTTGCACACTGCGATGAGAGCGCATTACAAAAAATGAACTGTGACTACATCAAACGTAATATTTCTCCCGGTGGAGCGGCCGACATGCTGTCGCTCACGGTGTTTATTTTTTCAATGTTAAACTAAATATAATTAAATACTAATAACGAAAACTTAAAATTAGAATTATGGTTGAATTAATTAATCATGGAGTGTATCTCGTCAATGGAACCGAGATCAAGAATGACGCTGCCGGAATGCCAACTCCCGACGAAGCGCGTGAAAACACCATCGCATATGGTATTTTGCGTGCTCACGATGTTGACCACAGCACAGGTAAAAAAATGCGCATTAAATTTGATGCAATGATGTCGCACGACATCACCTACGTGGGCATTATCCAAACAGCTCGTGCAAGTGGCTTGGAAGAATTTCCCATTCCCTATGCAATGACCAACTGCCACAACTCGTTGTGTGCAGTGGGTGGCACAATCAACGAAGATGACCACGTGTTTGGTCTTTCGGCCGCAAAGAAATATGGCGGTATCTACGTTCCTGCCAATCAAGCTGTAATTCACCAGTTTGCCCGTGAAGAGATGGTGAAGTGCGGTAACATGATCTTGGGTTCTGACAGCCACACACGCTACGGTTCGCTCGGCAACATGGGCGTGGGTGAAGGCGGTGGCGAGCTTGTGAAGCAGCTGTTGCGCAACACTTGGGACATCAATGCCCCCGAAGTTGTATTGGTGTGGCTCGAAGGCAGTCCTCGCAAGGGCATTGGTCCTCACGACGTGGCAATCTCTTTGGTTAAAGCTACATTTGAAAGCGGTTTTGTGAAAAACAAGATTCTTGAATTTGCCGGTCCCGGTGTGAAGAATCTGCCCATCGACTTCCGCAACGGTATCGACATCATGACCACCGAAACCACTTGCTTAAGCTCAATTTGGGTTACCGACGATGAAGTGAAGCATCACTACGAACTGCACAAACGCCCGGAGTGCTACAAAGAACTCCAACCGGGCGATGTGGCCTACTACGACTCAATGATTCGCATCGACCTGTCGAAGCAAGAATCAATGATCGCATTGCCCTATCACCCATCTAATGCATTCTCTATCCATGAGTTGCAAGCTAATCCCGAAAAAATTCTCCGTCAAGTTGAAGAGGATACTCAAAAACGCTTTGGCGACAAGGTGAATTGCCAACTCGTCGACAAAATTCAAAATGGCAAGGTGATGGCCGATCAAGGCATTATCGCCGGTTGTGCCGGTGGCACATACGACAACCTGAGTGCAGCGGCTTCAATCATGAACGGCAAATCGATTGGTCACGAATATTTCACCATGTCGGCCTATCCGCAATCGGTGCCCGTGTTCATGTCGGTTACTCGCAACCACATTGCCGAGGAACTGCTCGAAACCGGCTGCATCATCAAGCCAGCCTTCTGCGGTCCTTGCTTCGGTGCGGGCGACGTGCCCTCGAACAACGGCTTGAGCATTCGTCACACAACTCGCAATTTCCCCAACCGTGAAGGTTCAAAACCCGGTCAAGGTCAAATTTCGCTCGTTGCACTCATGGATGCCCGTTCAATTGCCGCCACAGCAGCCAATGGCGGTATCATCACAGCAGCCACCGATGTTGACTATATCGACAACCACAAGCCATACGACTTTGACGAAAACATCTATCAACGTCGTGTTTACTATGGCTTTGGCAAGGCCGATGCAGCCCAAGAACTCAAATACGGTCCCAATATCAAGGACTGGCCAAAGATGTATCCCATGCAGGACAACATGCTTCTTGAGCTCGCCGCTGTAATTCACGACCCTGTGACCACTACCGACGAATTGATTCCTTCGGGCGAAACATCGAGCTATCGTTCCAACCCATTGAAATTGTCGGAGTTTGCCTTGTCGCGCCGTGTTCCTGAATATGTAGGCATCAGCAAGCGAATTCAGAGCCAAGATCTCGAACGTCGCGCCGGCAACTGCCCTCAAAACGTGAAAGACGCTTTGAGCAAAGTGAATGCCGATGCAAATAACACTTCGTTTGGTTCGTGCGTGTTTGCCAACAAGCCCGGCGACGGTTCTGCCCGCGAGCAAGCCGCCTCTTGCCAAAAGGTGCTTGGCGGCGATGCCAACATCTGCTTTGAATATGCCACCAAACGCTATCGCAGCAACTGCATCAACTGGGGTATCGTGCCATTCACAATCGCAGCCGATACCAAGTTTGATTACGAACCGGGCGACTTTGTGTTTGTTCCCGGCATTCGCGATGCAATCATTGCAGGCAAGGAAGAAATCGACGCAAAGGTTATCACAGCCAATGGCGTTAAAGACATTCACTTGTTCTTCACCAACCTCACCAAAGACGAACGCGACATCTTGGTTGAAGGTTGCCTGATGAACTACTATGCATCACAAAAGAAGAAATAAACAAGAAATTGCAGAAATGCGTTGGTCCATAGAACACACAACGCATGGCAAAAAGTATTCTATGGACCATTCTTTTCACAAATATTCTCCTAAAACCATAATTTTTTAAACAAAAAAATCAACATGGAAAAAATTAAAATGACTACTCCCCTTGTGGAGATGGACGGTGATGAAATGACCCGTATTTTGTGGAAAATGATTAAGGACGAACTTATCCTTCCTTTCGTTGACCTCAAAGCTGAGTACTACGATTTAGGTCTTCCTAAACGTGATGAAACCAACGACCAAATCTCTATCGATTCGGCCGAAGCCACAAAAAAATATGGTGTGGCAGTGAAATGTGCTACCATCACTCCCAACGCTCAACGCATGACAGAGTATAAATTGCACGAAATGTGGAAGAGCCCCAATGGCACAATCCGTTCGATTCTCGACGGTACAGTGTTCCGTGCTCCCATCACAATTCCTTCGATTAAACCTGCTGTAAAGAATTGGGAAAAACCAATCACAATCGCCCGTCATGCCTACGGCGACGTTTACAAGGATGTAGAAATTCGCGTTCCCGAAGCCGGTGTAGCCAAGCTCGTGTTTGAAGGCGAAAGCGGCAAGAAAGAAGAAATGGTTGTTCACAACTTCAAGGGTGCCGGCATTATTCAAGGCATGCACAACACCGACAAGAGTATCACCAGCTTTGCTCACTCTTGCTTCAAGTATGCCCTCGACACACACCAAGACTTGTGGTTTGCAACCAAAGACACCATCTCTAAAAAATATGATGGTCAGTTCCGTGTAATCTTCGACAAAGTTTATGAAGACTACAAAGAGCAATTTGAAAAAGAAGGCTTAGAATATTTCTACACCCTCATCGACGATGCCGTTGCACGCGTTATCCGCAGCAAGGGTGGCTACATTTGGGCTTGCAAGAACTACGATGGCGACGTGATGAGCGACATGGTTTCGACTGCATTCGGTTCACTGGCCATGATGACCAGCGTGCTCGTTAGCCCCGATGGCAACTACGAGTATGAGGCAGCTCATGGCACCGTTACCCGTCACTACTACAAATATCTTGACGGTGAAGAAACTTCGACCAACCCAATGGCAACAATCTTTGCTTGGAGCGGTGCACTTCGCAAACGCGGTGAGAAAGACGGCTTGAAGGATTTGATGAACTTTGGCGATCAGTTGGAAGGCGCATGCTTCGACACATTGAATGCAGGCATCGTTACCAAAGACCTCGTTAACCTGATGGAAGGCGTTACTCCCAAGGCAGTGAACTCTGCTGACTTCATCAAAGCTATTCGCGCTAATCTTGAAAAGAGACTGAAATAATCGAAGATTATTTTCATTCTGAACAATAAACACAATATCGGAGTTGAGGGCACACATGCCTGCAACTCCGATATTTTTTATTCATAAAAAAGGCTTAAACCTTTGTAATATTCTCTTGAAATATGTTTATTCATTAAACTCAAATCGGTCATTAGGGGCCGCACTGATTTTGTTTGAATGTTGACCAAAAGCAGTCGGGGAAGCACACGATGAACCGATAATTGTAAACCTTAGCGGTCTAATACCGATTTGGGTTAAAGAGCTTGCAAAAACGGTTGATAGTCTTAGACCATGATTGATGATAGCGCAACGGGCCATTCAGATATTGCTGAAAAAATTCGGAGTGTCGTGCATTGAGCATGTCTACGACTTGACGCTTAAATGCCCGGTCTTGTATGCGTTTAGAATTTTTGCGTATGCGATAGTAAAAACCTATACTATTGAGTCGCACCACTTTTCCACCATCTTTGAGCATTGCAATCCAAAAATCCCAATCTTCGCGTGCAATCATTTCGGTGCAATATCCGCCACACCGCTCAAAATCGCTTTTGCGATACATGGCACATGATGCCAGCAAGTTGTGATGCGCCAGTTTTTCAAGCGAAAAATCGGGCAATTTCCACTCACCAGTGCGTTCGCCAAAGAATTGTGCCGAAGGAGCAATTACCATCGCATCGGGTTCAGCTCGAAAGCGTGCAACAGCTTCGGCAATGAAGTCGCAGGAAATCAAATCGTCGCCATCGAGGGGAAGAATAAACTCACCATGGGCATGCGACACTCCGCGGTTGCGTGCTGTGCACACTCCGGCATGCGATTGAGGCAAAACGGTGATGCGTGCATCGGCCGTCGCGCATTGGTGAGCAACCATGAGCGAGTCGTCTTGAGAGGCATCATCTACCACAATAATCTCTATGTTGCGATATGTCGACGCCGTAACGGAATCTATCGTTCCCTTCAAATAGTCCTGAACGTTATACGAAGGAATTATAACAGACACGAGTGGATTGTTCATTCAATTGCAGATGAAAAAAAGAATATTTTTAAGAAAACGGTGCACAACCGCACAGGCCTGCAACCAATATGCAAAAATAAGGCTTTTTCTTAACAATTCAATGAAACCTCGCTTAAAAAAGAAATGCCGACAAGCAGCAGACAAAGAAAATGGTATTACCTCCATGCAATAGTTTTAATTTTTGCAGGAACGAAACGCTAACGATGGTTAAATGTGCAAAAAGTTGTTAAATAGGAGCCATTTTATAGGGGCTTAAGACTGGCAAATATTTGATTAATAAGGTAAAGTTTGTATCTTTGCGCACCGATTATATCCAACTTTATTTATTCAAAAGCGTCAATGAGCATTTGGCCGTGTTCATCCTGAGCTTGAGAATTTTTAATTAACAATTAATCAGGAAATTAAAAAGTGAACACTTTAAGTTACAAAACTATTTCAGTAAGAACTGAAGACGTTAAGAAAGAATGGGTAGTGGTTGACGCTACCGACCAAGTGCTGGGTCGTTTTTGCACAAAAGTCGCAAAAATCCTTCGTGGCAAATACAAAGCTTGCTACACTCCACACGTTGATTGTGGTGACAATGTGATTATCATCAATGCCGACAAGGTGAAATTGACCGGCAAGAAATGGACAGACCGCCAATATGTTTCTTATACAGGCTATCCCGGTGGTCAACGCTTTGCCTCTCCTGCAATTTTGCAAGAAAAATCGTTGCGCAAAGGTCTCAAACCGGGCATGCACCCACTGTTTTTGCACGTGATTAAAGGCATGTTGCCCAAGAATCGCCTTGGTTCAAAGATTTTGGCCAATGTGCACATCTACAACGGCAACGAACACCCTCACGGTGCTCAAAATCCCAAAACAATCGATATCAACAAACTCAAATAATCATTGGACGTATGGAACAAATTAATGCAGTAGGTCGTCGTAAAGCAGCTATCGCACGTGTTTACGTTAGCGAAGGTAAGGGCGAAATTACAATCAACAAGAGAACTCTTGAACAATATTTCCCATCTCCAATTCTCCAATACATTGTTAAGCAACCGCTTAACACATTGGAAGCTGTTGAGAAATATGATATTAAGGTAAACCTGATTGGTGGTGGCTATAAAGGTCAAGCCGAAGCTCTGCGCCTGGCCATTGCTCGCGCACTTGTAAAAATCAACCCTGAGGACAAGCCGGCATTGCGCAAAGAGGGCTTCATGACCCGCGATCCTCGTGCCGTTGAACGCAAGAAACCCGGTCAACCCAAAGCTCGCAAGAGATTCCAGTTCAGTAAACGTTAATCGAAGAGGAATAGATTCATTAATATCTGCCACTTCTACGTTTACTCGACTATTACAAGAATAGAGAGTTTAGTATCCAAATCGCATAGACTCACAATCATTAAACAGATTGGCTACTATGAGATTGATTAAGTAGAACGTAAACAAAATTTTAAAATTAAAATGCAAACACCAAGTTTTGACCAACTTCTTGAGGCTTCGTGCCACTTTGGTCACCTGAAACGTAAATGGAATCCTGCCATGGCTCCCTATATCTTCATGGAGCGCAATGGAATTCATATTATCGACTTATACAAGACACAAGCTAAGCTCGAAGAAGCAGCTGCAGCATTGAAGAACATTGCCAAGAGCGGTAAAAAAGTGCTGTTTGTTGCCACCAAGAAACAAGCTAAGCAAGTGATTGAAGAGCGTGCAACATCGGTCAACATGCCATACGTTACCGAACGCTGGCCCGGTGGTATGCTCACCAACTTCCCCACCATACGCAAAGCTGTGAAGAAAATGACTTCTATCGACAAGATGATCAAAGACGGAACTTTTGATAACTTGTCGAAGCGTGAGAAACTGCAAGTTACCCGCCAGCGTGCAAAATTGGAAAAGAACCTTGGTTCTATCGCCGACCTCAACCGCCTGCCTAACGCCGTGTTCGTTGTTGACGTGATGAAAGAGCACATTGCTGTTGCCGAGGCCAACCGTCTGGGTATTCCGGTATTCGGCATTGTTGACACCAACAGCGACCCCGACAACATCGACTTCGTAATTCCGGCCAACGACGATGCCTCTAAGTCAATCGACATCATCATGAGCACCGTGTGTGCAGCCATCAACGAAGGTCTTGAAGAACGTAAGGTTGAGAAAGTAGACAACAAAGATGCCGACGAAGGCGAGCAAGAAGCAAAGCCACGTCGCACCCGCGTGCGTCGCAAAGCCACCGAAGACAAGGAAGCACCGGCTCCCGAAGCCACTGAAACGGCCAACGAAGCCGCTCCCGAAGCTCCAAAGGCAGAATAACTCAATTTGAGAAAACAAAAACTTAATTTTTAAAACTTTTTATATAATCATAATATTATGGCAGTATCTATTGCTGATATTAAAAAGCTGCGCGAACTCACAAGTGCCGGTATGGTAGACTGCAAAAAGGCTCTTCAAGAAGCCGAAGGCGATTTGCAAAAGGCTGTAGAAATCGTTCGCAAGCGTGGTCAGGCCATCGCCGCAAAGCGTGAAGACCGCAATGCCGCCGAAGGTCGTGCCTTGGCAAAGGCCAATGGCAACATTGCAGCCGTTGTTTCAATCAAGTGCGAAACCGAACCTGTTGCCAACAACGACAAATTCATCGCTCTCATCAACGATACGCTTGACGCTGCAATTGCGGCTAAGGCACAAACAGCAGAAGAAGTGCAGGCTTTGAAGCTCTACGACTCAACTGTTGCCGACCAAATTACAGTTCTCTCGGGTATCACCGGCGAGAAAATGGAATTTGGCGAATATGGCATTGTTGAAGGTGGCCAAACTGTTGCCTACAACCACTTCAATCACAAGCTGTCGACTATCGTTGCTTTCAACAAAGCTCTTGACGAAGAAGTTGCCAAGACCATCGCCATGCAAGTTGCATCGATGAATCCGCGAGTTGCAACCCGCGATCAAGTTTCGCAAGCTCAAATCGACGAAGAATACAACATTGCCGTTGAAAAAACCAAGGTTGAGCAAGTGCAAAAGGCTGTTGACAACGCTTTGAAGAAAGCCGGTTTCAACCCCTACTACTGTGCAACCGAAGAGCACATCGACGAAGCTCTGCGCAAAGGTTACATGACCGAAGAAGACATTGCTAAGGTTAAGCAAATCCAAGCCGAAACCGCCGAGGCCAAGAAAGCCAGCATGCCGGAGCAGATGATTCAAAACATTGCCAATGGCCGTGTGAACAAATTCTTCCAAGAAAATGTGCTCATGGAACAACAAATTGATGCTGACGGCGTTGACAAGATGACTGTTGCCGACTACTTGAAGACCTTCGACAAGGAACTCAAAGCCACAATTCTCAAACGCGTGAACTTGAATGTTGACTAATTAAACAATTCTTTTCATACACTAAAATCGGGAGCTCACATGATGAGTTCCCGTTTTTTTTTTTGGAGCGCATGCTTGCATGAAAAAACAACAAACGGCCTATGCCTCATGCCACTTTCAATGCAATTTTATTCTTTGCCAATTTCACGATTGCGATATTGCTCGATGGCATCGGGAATGATGCGCTTGTAGCTGTCGTCGATAAAAAGCGGACTGGTGAGAATGAGATCGGCTGTTGTGCGATTGGTTGCAAAGCCTATGTTGTAAAGCGAAGCAAGGCGTGAAAGTGCCGAAACATCGTTTTGATGCCCTTGAACAGCCAAGTTGTCGCAAAAGAAAATGAGTAAATCAATCTTGCCTTCGGCAATCATGGCTCCAATTTGTTGGTCGCCTCCCAGCGGCCCCGAGAGCAAAGGGGTGACTTTGAGCGAGAAATGCCGAATGTCCTTGCTTTGCTCATCACGGTGCTCACACTCCATTTCAGAGATGAGCCTGGCTGTGGTGCCTGTTGCCCACAAGTTGTGTTGCTTTAAGGTCGAAGCATTGTAGGCTACCCACTCCAACAAATCTTTTTTGCGAGTATCGTGTGCAACAAGCGCAATGTTTTTTCTTTCTGTTTTTTTATCCATATTCCTATAAATTTAATTTAACCCCAATCGGTCATCGACCGCAAAGGTTTATAATTTTTCTGTTCATCGTGTTGCTTCGTTCAACCCAAATCGGTCATTAGACCGCTAAGGTTTACAAAGTTCGGTTCATCGCGTTGCTTTCCGACTGTTTTTGTCGGCTTGCCGGCATCTTGGTTTCCGTTTTTCTTGGCGTAGTCCGCTACGTCTTCAAAAAAAAGACAACCAATTTGCTCAACATTCAAACAAAATCAGTACGGGCTCTAATGACCGATTTGGGTTCAAGCAGTACAAAGTTACAAAACAAAGTTCATTATTAAGCTCATTAGAAGCGACTGCTCTGTGATTTTTACAGAATTGTCATCAAATTGCACCCTGCTTATCTCAAAATATAACAAAATTTAGTATCTTTGTCTATCACATCATATTAGAGAACGTCATGGCAACATATCTGATCACAGGAGCCGCAGGGTTCATCGGCTCGAACTTTGTGAAATATATCCTCAAACAACATGGCAAAGGCATTAACATCATCATTTTAGATGCTTTGACCTATGCCGGTAACCTGAGTTCTATAAAAGATGAAATATTGTTGAGTCATGTGCAATTTGTGAAAGGCGACATTGGCGATCATCAAGCGGTTGCAGCCATTTTTAAAGAAAACGACATCGACTTCGTGGTTAATTTTGCCGCCGAAAGTCATGTAGATCGCAGCATCAACAATCCTCGCTTGTTTCTCGAAACCAACATCTTGGGCACTCAAAACATGCTGCAATGTGCACGTGAGGCATGGTTTGAGGGAAAAGATGAAAAAGGACAGAACAAATATAAAAAAGGAGCAAAATTCCTGCAAATATCTACCGACGAGGTGTATGGCAGCCTTGCAAAAGACTACGAGGAACCCCGACCGCTGCAAGTGACCGATGAAATCAAGCGTGTAACAGGCAACCGTATTGACATGAAAACCTATGGAGAAATTTTTTTTACCGAAAAAACTCCATTGGATCCTCGTTCGCCCTACTCCGCCGCCAAAACCGGTGCCGACTTGATTGTTTCAGCCTATCATCACACCTATGGCTTGCCGGTGAACATCACACGATGCAGCAACAACTATGGCCCCTATCATTTTCCCGAAAAGCTCATTCCACTCATTATCAAAAACATCTTGGAAGGCAAAAAACTGCCCGTCTATGGCAAAGGCCTTAACGTGCGCGACTGGCTCTATGTGGAAGATCACTGCAAAGGCATCGACATGGTGTTGCGTCAAGGGCGTGTGGGCGAAGTGTACAACATAGGAGGATTCAACGAGGAAAGCAACATCAACATTGTGAAAAAAATAATCGCCATCGTTTCACGCATCATGCGTGATGAACCTCAGTATCGACAACTGCTCAAATGTCCGTTGGAGCGTATTGACGAAAGCATTATCGAATATGTCGCCGATCGTCCCGGGCACGACATGCGCTATGCCATCGACCCCTCGAAAATCGCCACAGAACTTGGCTGGTATCCTGAAACTCCATTCAATGCCGGCATCGAGAAAACCGTCCGTTGGAACCTCGACCACCAAGAATGGATTGAGAGTGTAACGAGCGGTGACTACCAAAAGTATTATGAACAAATGTACGGAAACCGAGAAAACCTATAAAACAATGAAAGGAATAGTTCTTGCCGGCGGTTCAGGTTCACGCCTCTACCCTATCACCAAAGGTATTTCAAAGCAGCTTGTCCCCATCTACGACAAGCCAATGGTATATTACCCCATTTCGGTGCTGATGCTTGCCGGAATTAGGGAAATCCTCATCATTTCCACACCACACGATTTGCCCATGTTTGAACGATTGCTTGGTTCGGGCGAAGAATTGGGCGTAAAATTCAGTTACGCACAGCAACCGCGCCCCGAAGGGTTGGCACAAGCATTCATCATCGGCAAGGAGTTTGTGGGTGACGATGATGTGTGCCTCGTGCTTGGCGACAACATCTTCTACGGGCAAAGTTTCACCCAAATGCTTACCGATGCCGTTGCCCGCACTCAACAGAACAACGTTGCAACTCTCTTTGCCTATCAAGTGAAAGACCCTTGGCGATTTGGCGTTGTGGCATTTGATGAAAACGGCAAGGCCACCAACATTGAGGAGAAACCGCAAGAGCCTAAATCGAGCTATGCCGTAACAGGGCTTTATTTCTATCCCAACGATGTTGTAAAAATAGCTCAAACCATCAAGCCATCGGCCCGAGGAGAGCTTGAAATCACCTCGGTGAACAATGAATTTCTTGGGCAAAACCGCATTCATGTGCAAACTCTTGGCCGAGGCTTTGCCTGGCTCGACACCGGCACGGCCGAATCGATGCTTGATGCCTCGAACTTCATTCAAACCATCGTGAAACGACAAGGCGTGCAAGTAGCCGCCCTCGAAGAAATTTCGTTCCGCAAAGGCTGGATCGATGCCACACAATTGGCCTCCCTTGCAAAACCCATGGAGAAAAACCTCTATGGACAATATCTTTTAACGCTATCCCACAATGACATTTAATAAACAACATCTCATCAATTTGCCGAAAATCATTGATCCAAGGGGCAATCTTTCGGTGATTGAGGGCAACCGAGATGTTCCTTTCGACATCAAGCGTGCCTACTGGATATATGACGTGCCGGGAGGGAAATTTCGCACAGGGCATGCCTTCAAAACACAAGAGGAATTTATCGTAGCTTTGTCGGGCAGCTTCGACGTGGTGCTCGACGACGGCACCGGCGAAAAACGCTACCACATGGCAAGGTCATACTATGGCTTGTACGTGCCTCCGATGACTTGGCGAAAAATCGACAATTTTTCGACCAACTCGGTAGTGTATGTACTGTCGAGCGAAAAATATGATCCCAACGATTATATCGAAAACTACGAAGTATTCAAAAAGATGAAAAAATGAGTAACGCAGAGCTCACATCACACCGTAATTCAAGCATTGCACAATGTGAACTCATTCACTTGGCAAAACATCATCACGACAATGGAAATCTTACTGCCGTTGAGGATTTCAATGAAATTCCTTTCAAAATAAAACGCACCTATTATCTCTACGACATTCCCGGCGGAGAAGAACGAGGTGGGCATTCTCACAAAGCCTTGTATCAGTTGATTGTAGCCATCAGTGGAGCCTTTGAAGTGGTTATTGACGATGGCGGACAAAAAAAAAGAGTATTGCTCAATCGCCCTTATGAAGGTTTGCTTATTGTTCCCGGCATTTGGCGAACCTTAGAGAACTTCTCGTCCGGTTCGGTGTGTGCAGTGCTCGCATCGGAATATTACGATGAAAATGACTATGTGAGAGATTATGAAGAATTTCTCACACTGACAGCAAACAAAAAGAGAATTTAGTTTTTTAACATGAAGAAATACCCATTTTTAGATTTAGCCCTTGCCAACAAACCCATCGAAGAGGAACTCAAAGCCGCAATTTGCCGCGTTATCGAATCGGGCAGATACTTGCATGGCGAGCAAACGGCCTTGCTGGAGCAAGAAATCGCCGAGCTGTGCGAAGTAAAGCACTGCGTGGCCGTGAGCAACGGGCTTGATGCACTGCGTCTCATTTTGCGTGCCTACAAAGAAATGGGCGTTCTACATGCCGAAGAAAAAGTAATTGTCCCCGCCAACACCTATGTGGCCAGTGTGCTGGCAGTGAGCGACAATGCGCTGGTGCCTTGCCTGTGCGACCCTTGCGAAGACACCATGAACCTCGACAGCTCACGCATAGAAAGCCTGCTGTCGCCAACGGTGCGTGCCATCATGCCTGTGCACCTCTATGGCACTCCATGCTGGGACGAGAAACTCAAAAGCATGGTCGAACACTACAATTTGAAAGTGATTGAAGATGTAGCTCAAGCCATCGGAGCCAAATCGAGTGTCGCCGGGTTAAATGCAACCTTCGCCACCGGCAGTTTGGGCGATGCCGCCGCATTGAGTTTCTACCCCACCAAAAACCTTGGAGCCTTGGGCGACGCCGGAGCTGTGCTCACCAACGACCAATTGCTTGCCGACACCGTGCGTGCCCTTGCCAACTATGGCAGCGACCGTCGCTATCACAATATCTACTTGGGCTTGAATTGTCGCATCGACGAAATTCAAGCCGCCGCTTTGCGTATAAAACTGCAACATCTGCCCGAAGAAACCAAGCGTAGGAACGAAATCGCCAAAACCTACGATACACACATTGCCAATCCGTTGGTGAAAACTCCCCGGATTTTTGACAACATGACCCAAGTGTGGCACCAATATGTGATACGTGCCCAAAATCGTGACCAATTCCGCATCTATTTGGAAGAACACGGAGTGGGCACCGACATTCACTATCAAACTCCACCACATTTGCAACCCTGCTACCGTCAATTCAAGTCCTACAAACTTCCGGTTACCCAAGCCATTGCCGACGAAGCGGTGAGCCTGCCCATTGCACACCCCATCACCATTGCCGATGCACAAGAGATTTCACAAATCATCAACAACTATCAAGGCTAAATGAAAACACAGCTCCTACACTCCGCAGCTCCCATCGGGGTTTTCGACTCGGGATTTGGAGGGCTTTCCATTCTCAAAGAAATCAGGAAAACACTCCCACAGTACGACTATCTTTTCATTGGCGACAATGCTCGCGCACCATACGGCTCAAAATCGTTTGACATGGTTTATGAGTTCACCCTTCAATGTGTGCAATTTCTGTTCGCCCAAGGTTGCAACTTGGTTATTCTTGCCTGCAACACCGCCTCGGCAAAAGCGTTGAGAACAATTCAACAAAAAGACCTGCCCAACATCGATCCGGCAAAAAGAGTGCTCGGTGTCATTCGTCCCACGGTGGAAAAAATGGGAGAACTCACCAAGAGTGGCAACATAGGTATCTTGGGCACTCCTGCCACGATTCAAAGCCGTTCCTACGACATTGAGGTGAGCAAAATGTATGACAATCGGTTCAACGTCTACAGCCACGCATGCCCCATGTGGGTGCCACTTGTGGAAAACAGAGAAAGTGAAAACGAGGGAGCAGACTATTTTGTGAAAAAAGATATCGACTTGCTACTTGCACAAAACGCCGGCATCGATACCATCATACTTGGTTGTACACACTATCCACACTTGCTCAAAAAAATTGAGAAATATACACCATCAAATGTAAAAATCGTTCCACAAGGTGCAATTGTGGCCGAAAGCCTAAAAGATTACCTCCTGCGTCACCCCAAAATGGAAACCCTGTGTTCCAAAGGTGGCCAATGCACCTACTGCACCACCGAAAATGCCGAAAATTTCTCGCAACTGGCATCGGTGTTTGTGAATGAAAACGTAGTGGCACAACATGTGACACTATAACATAACACAAAGCATCGCAAATGGCTGAAAGCGTTCCAATCATAGGCATCATGAGGCATCGCCTCATGACCGATGGCAATGGTGTGTGCTCGCTTGTCGCCTTCCACTCATGCCCCTTGGATTGCAAATTCTGCCTAAATCCACAATCTCTTTCTCATGAAGAAAGAGCAAAGTTTTTCACTCCAAGCCAACTCTACGCCCGGCTAAAAGCAGATGAACTGTATTTCCTTGCCACCAATGGCGGAGTGACCTTTGGCGGTGGCGAACCTGCACTAAGAAGCAGTTTTATCGTCGATTTCAGAAAACACTGCGGTCCTGACTGGAAATTGGGGATTGAAACTTCATTAAATGTCTCCGACAAAAAACTCAAAGCTCTTGTCCCCGTTATTGACCATTACATCATAGATATCAAAGATATAAACCCTCAAATATACAAAGATTACACGGGGAAAGATAATTCACAAGTGCTTCAAAACCTGCACTTGTTGAGCCAACTGAAATTAACAGACAGATGTGTTGTGAGAATTCCACTAATTCCCGGATACAACACTGTCGAAGACCAAAGAAAAAGCATCGTGTGGCTCAAAGAAAAGGGATTTAAAAAATTTGACCAATTTACCTACCTTCAAAAAGCACACAGAACTTGATGATACGCATGTTTTTTCGTAAATTTGTAATCAACTCACCAAAACCTCCAAGACAATGAGCAAAGGAAAAGAGACTTGCAAACTATTAATGGCAATCAGACGAAAAATTGCAGAAAGCAATGGCATAGAATACACCCCTCAAGAATGTACATTCAAGGGCGAATGTCATGGTTTTTGTCCCAAGTGCGAAAGCGAAGTGCAGTATTTAGAACAAGAATTGCACAAGCGACAACATGCCGGGAAAAAGATTGCAATAGCAGGTATAGCAGCAAGCCTTGCAATGGCAGTGACGTCCGCCACTGCCCAAACCTATGAACAAATTCCGGCACCTCAACCTCAACAAGAATGTGAAGCAAAAAAAGCCAATGCAGGAAATGTAAAAATCGAACCACAAAGTCCTCTCCTCTCTCGTGTAAAAGGAGATTCAATACACATCAGAGGAATTGTACAACTGGATAACTCACCTGCAATAGGCGCAAACATTATAGATGGCAACAACGCCACCAATGGAAGTACAACCGATTTAGATGGAGAATTTCGCATTACCATCGACGAAAAAAATCCTGTGCTTAAATGCACTTTCGTAGGCTGTGAAACACAAGAAATAAGCATTGATCCCAATATCAGCTATCAGCCCTATGTGACGATAGTCATGAAAGCATCACCAATGCCTCTCATGGGAGAAGTTGTCATCGTGAAGCCTTATTGGGAACATGATGATATTTATCAATAGTCAAGGATTATAGTAATCTTTGCAATAGAATTGCATGATTTCCTGAGTTGCACGATAGGCTTCGGCGGCGGGTCCATCGGGGTGCAACTCCATCGAGGCAAGATAACTGTTCATCACCTCGCCCCACTCCCCTTTTTGTCGGTGAGCATTACCTCGCAAATAGTAGGCTTGCGCCAGCAATAGGGCATCGTTGCTACCTGCTTGAATAATCTCATTGGCTGCCAAAATTGCTCCGTCGGCATCACTATTGGCCAATAAGTTCTTTATGTCTTGTATTTTTTTCATTACTTTTGCACGATTAAATGTTGAGTGTAAAGTTAATGATTTTGCTCCAATAAAACGACAATCAAGCAGCATTTATTTTTCCGCATCACACATCGGCTCATCGGCAGTGCCACACTCCCATAGGCGACAACTGTGATGCACATTCAAGATGCTCGTTGAAATGTACACGACAGTACCAATGAATTGAAAATGAAATGAAGAAATTAAGATACATATTTGCTTTGCCAATGCTCATCGCGGCACTCACGGTACTACATGGCTGCGAAGGCGATCGTCTTGACAGTGGAGAGCTGTCGAACATGAAGAATGTGCAACAGCAACATCGGCAAAAACACATCAACGAGCCTACAACACCAATTGACACCTCGACGGCAATCCAAGCCACATTCACCGAAACTAAAAACAACAGTCAAGACCGTGCCGACATCGCGCCGGCACTCGACACTGCAGTGCACATTCTCAACTACAAAGACTCTATTAAGGGCGGATTTGAAGTCGTCGACACTGTGCGCAACATCGACATCATCATCATTCATTCATCATACTATGTGGGTACCGATACATTCAGCACAAAAGGCATCATCAGCCAGTATGAGCAATATGGCGTAAACGCTCACTACCTGCTTGGACGCGAAGGCCAAATCTTCCGTTTGGTAGATGAAAACAACATGGCATACCATGCAGGAGAAAGTGTGTTGCCTGCCAAGAAAAAAAGAACACATCTAAACAAGTGGTCAATTGGCATTGAGGTCATGAGCACCGAGCGCAATGCTCCGACCGAAAAGCAATATGAAGCTCTCGTCAAACTGGTGAACAACATCAGGGCACGCTACCCGATAAAATACATCTATCGGCACAGCGACATTGCCCCGGGCAGAAAAACCGACCCTTGGTGCTTTGATTGGGACATGTTCTTGAAACGGCTGAAATTCAACAATCCCGACCCCGAAACAGGAAATATCGACGTGAATGACGAAGTTGACGAAATCATTAAACAACAAAGGAAAAAATAGACCGAAAATCAAGTCGCAATTAAACAAAGCGGTGCATTTTTCAGTTTACATAGTGTGAATTAAAGTATTTTTGAAAAAACTTGATATAAACAAAGCAGGAGATTCGATTGAATCTCCTGCTTGTGGTAGCGGGATCGAGAATTGAACTCGAGACCTCCGGGTTATGAATCCGACGCTCTAACCAACTGAGCTATCCCGCCATTACCGTTTTGCGAGTGCAAAGATAGTGGGATTTGTACAAACGTGCAAACATTTCACAAGATATTTTACACATATTTTTATAACTGTATGAAAGAAAACAAATTGATAATATTTGGTCAAGGTGGCTAATTGCAGTATCTTTGTGGGGTCAATACCAAAAACAGAACAACAAATGGGACAACTGAAATTCATAGGCATTATTCCTGCAAGATATGCCTCTACCCGATTTCCCGGTAAGCCTCTTGCCATGCTGGGCGGAAAATGCGTGATTGAGCATGTTTACACCCAAGTGAGCAAAGTGCTCGACCGTGTGATTGTGGCTCTTGACGACGAACGCATTGCACAAGCCGTGAAAGCCTTTGGCGGCCAATATGTGATGACACGGACCAATCATCAAAGTGGCACCGACCGAGTGATGGAGGCCTACGAAAAAAATGGTGGCAAGGAAGACGTGGTGATCAACATTCAAGGCGATGAACCATTCATACAGCCCTCGCAACTCCATGCGATTATAGCATGCTTTGAAGACGACAAAACCGACATTGCCACGCTGGTGAAGCCATTTGACAGTGAAAGAAGCTATGAGGAACTAGAGAACCCCAACTCGCCCAAAGTTGTTGTGAACAAAGAAGGATATGCCGGCTATTTTTCACGCTCAGTTATTCCTTTTTTGAGAAATGTGGACAAAGCAGAGTGGCCCAAGCGTCATCGGTTCTACACCCACTTGGGCATGTATGCCTATCGTGCCCATGTGCTCAAAGCAATCACAAGCTCGCCACAGTCGAGCCTCGAAATTGCCGAGTCGCTGGAACAATTGCGTTGGCTCGAAAACGGCTATAAGATTAAGGTGGGCTTGAGCGACATCGACACTATTGGAATTGACACTCCGCAAGACCTCATTCAAGCCGAAGCACTCTTGAAAACCCACAAAATTTGAACAACTCATGCTCGATCGCACCAAGCAACCGGAGATAAAAAAATTCAATGAAGTAAAACTCGATTTCCCTGCGCCCATCAAGCTGTCCAACGGCATTCCCATGTGGGTTATCGGCAATGGAGAAGATGAGATTAACCGCTTAACCATATATGTGGGAGGAGGCACTTATCACGACCAAGTGCCCTTGCAATCGATGTTCACCGGGCAAATGTGCCTTGAAGGGAATCGGCAAATGACATCGAACCAAATCGCAGAAGCTCTCGACTTCTATGGCTCATTCAAGTCGGTGCAAAGCTATGACCACGCCACCGGCATCACCCTGTCGTCGCTCAATCGTAATTTGGAGCACACATTGCCCCTGCTTGCCGCATGTTTAGACAATCCAACTTTTCCCGAAGAAGAATTCAACTTGTTTCAACAACGACTGGCAAGCAACGTTGCAACCGCACGCCGGCGTGTGCAGTTTCTTGCCAACGAAGAAATGAAAAAACTGTATTACGGCAAAAAACATCCGCTGGCACAACCGCTCACCGCCGAAGGAATCATGAGCGTAACTCTTGATGACCTGAAACAATTTCATTCCCGACATTACAACGTCAACAACTGCAAAATCGTGTTTTCGGGACACATTACCTCTCGCGAAATTGCCATTGTTGACCACAGCATAGGACAATGGAAAAAAACCGGCAAAGTGAGCGATAACTGCCCGAGCGAGATCGTCCCTTCGAGCCAAATGCTCTCCATCATCAATAAAGAGAATGCGTTGCAATCGGCAGTAAACATCAGCTTGCGCGCCATTCCTCGTCGTCACCCCGACTACTTCAAGCTCAGGTTGCTGGTAACAGCACTGGGTGGCTACTTCGGCAGTCGGCTCAATGCCAACATTCGCGAAAAGAAAGGATATACCTACGGCATTTCGTCGATACTGGCCGGCCGTGCCGAAGATTCCTACATTGCCATATCGTCGCAATGTGCCACACAATACACCCGTCCCTTGATCGAAGAGGTTAAAAAAGAAATGGTGCTGTTGCAAACGCAACCCATGCCGGTGCATGAATTGGAAACCGTGAAACAATATATGCTGAGCGACCTTGTAAAGACGCTTGACACCCCCTTTGACATAGCCGGCTATGTGGGTAGCACCTTTGTGTTTGGCATCTATCCCGAATACTTCAACAATCAAGTGAAGGCCATCTTGTCGATGACAGCAAAAGACCTCATGGAAATGGCAAAAAAATATCTTTTGCCCGAAAAAATGCGCATTGTGATTGCCGGAGACGCCAAAACGGTTAAAACCAGTCTTAAAAATCACTAATGATGTTGTATAACATGTTTTTTTTACGAACTTTGCAAAAGAAAAGTTAGACTAAACATTAAATCATAATAATAACAAACTGAAAATGACAAAAAAGAGCGTATTCCAACAAGCTCGCGCCGCATATCAGCCCAAATTGCCTTCGGCACTTTGGGGACCGGTAAAAGCTGTGAAAGGTGAGCCTACAGAGTCGGTGGGCGATCAAGAAGAAATTAAAAAATTATTTCCTAACACCTATGGCCTTCCTGAACTGAGATTCGAAAAAGATGAAACAGCCAAGAGGGGCGCTCAATCGGCTCCATTTAATGTTGGCGTTATTCTCTCGGGCGGTCAAGCTCCCGGCGGTCACAATGTGATTAGCGGCATGTTCGACGGTCTCAAAGCCCTGAACAAAGAGAACAGACTTTATGGTTTTCTCATGGGGCCCAGTGGCTTGGTCGAACACAAGTATGTAGAACTCACCGGTGCCGACATCAACGAATTCCGCAATACCGGCGGTTTCGACATCATCGGCTCAGGACGTACCAAGCTTGAAACACCCGAACAGTTTGAAAAAGGGCTTGAAATCATTCAAGAACTTAACATTCGCGCCATTGTGATCATTGGTGGCGACGACTCCAACACCAATGCCGCCGTGCTTGCCGAATACTACAAAGCAAAGAATGTGCCCGTGCAAGTTATTGGTTGCCCCAAAACCATTGATGGCGACTTGAAGAACGAATGGATTGAAACCTCGTTTGGCTTCGACACGGCAACCAAGGTTTACAGCGAAGCAATTGGCAATATCGCACGCGATGCCAAGTCTTCTAAAAAATATTGGCACTTCATGAAGTTGATGGGGCGTTCGGCATCTCACATCACCCTTGAATGTGCCTTACAAACCCAACCCAACTACTGCCTCATCAGCGAAGAAGTAAAAGAGAAAAACAAAACACTCAACGACATTGTTGACGACATTGCCAACGTTGTTGCCAAGCGTGCCGAAGACGGCTATAACTATGGCACGATTTTGGTTCCCGAAGGATTGATAGAATTTATCCCTGCAATGAAAAAACTCATTGACCAACTCAATGAAATTCTTGCCAAACACCCCGAAATTAAAGATATGGACGGAAATACACAAGAAAAATTTGTTGTAGAGAGTCTTTCGCCCGAAAATGCCGCCGCATTCACTACCCTGCCCACCGCAGTGGCACGCCAACTTGCCCTCGACCGCGACCCTCATGGCAACGTGCAACTCTCGCTCGTGGAAACCGACAAACTGCTAAGCGACATGGTGGCCAAGAAACTTGAAAAAATGAAAGCCGAAGGAAAATATGTGGGCAAATTCGCCTCGTTGCAACACTTCTTTGGCTATGAGGGTCGCTGTGCCGCCCCATCGAACTTCGATGCCGACTATTGCTATGCTTTGGGCTACAATGCGGCTCAACTCATCAACTGCGGTGCAACCGGCTACATGTCGTCGATACGCAACCTGGCCAAGCCCTCGATTCAATGGGTGGCAGGTGGCATTCCCATTACCATGATGCTCAACATGGAACGTCGCAACGGCGAGGACAAGCCCGTCATTCGCAAAGCACTTGTTGAACTTGATGGCAAGCCTTTCCAATACTTTGCACAACACCGCGAAAAGTGGGCAAAAGACACTTGCTATACCTATCCGGGGCCGGTGCAGTACTTCGGACCTGACGAAATTTGCAATGTAACTTCACACACTCTCGTGCTGGAACAGCAAGGCAAATAATGCAAAGAAAAACTGCCGTCAACGATGACGACAGGATTATTACAATTAACAACCTCTAAACGGCTTGTAAAAAATCCTCGAAATTCAATGGATTTCGGGGATTTTATTACTTATATAAAATTCTGAATGTAAGATAGATAGGATTTCCTTTGAGAGGCATAAACCATTCCGATGCAACAAAATCACTCAAAAAGGTGCCCCATCATCACTCTACGGCATTGCCGGTTGTGGCTGTTGTTCGCTCGTGGTTGCAGGTTCGGTTGTTTCCTGTGAATGAACAACCTTGATTTCTTCGTCGGCAATCTGTTCGGCTTCATTTTTCCCGGCTTGTTTGGTCTTGGCATTAACCGCCCTTATGGAATCGGCAACCAACCGTTCTCTTGCAAGAGCTTCTTCTTCGGCAATGACTGCCGCAGAGTCAATTTTGTGTGAATACTCTGCATTGTTGGGAGCCTTATCGGTTACCGAAGCTTCGGGCGACATCGATACCTCTTCATTACCCATTGCCGCAAACGGCTTGCTACTCACCAGCCAAAAGACAATGCCGGCAATGGCCGCCACAATTAAAGCATAAAGAATGTATTTGAGACTTTTGAGCAACGCCGGCGGAGACTTGCGGTTCTTGCCTCCTTTGGCTCGCTCGATGTGAGAAATGATTGCCGCCGGCGGACAGTTGCCCGAGGTTCTCGTTTTCTTAACAACAGTTTCAAGCTCGGCAAGCTTTGAAGCATCGTCAAGCGTTGCTTTGCACAAAATTTTCTTAACTGCCTTTTCATCGACATCTTCGGCCGAACACAACACCAAATAATCGTCGGTGAGCAAGTCGCCAATTTGTTCTACTTTGGCTTTGGAGCTGTAAATGTCGAGCACTTGCGCACGAGAGTCATATTCTACGTTGCACGTGGTTGTGCGCACTTGAAACACACGACTTTTACCCATCTGGGCCACATAGCAACCACCACGGTTATAGACCGCCAATGCAAGGTTGCATCGCCTTACCCGATGTTCGGGCGTGTTGAGAGCCGCTTCAAGTGCTTCGTTGAAGTTTTCGTTGGTGAACACCCTGTCGAGCCTAAAATTGGCATTGATGTAGTCATACAAGGCCTTTGCCACAATTTCATCGTCGGAAACAATGAGAATGGAACTGTTGTTCATCGACCGGTCGGGAAAAGCAACATCGCCGGAGCTGTGAATATATAGAGGAGAAAAAGTTGTAAATTTCATATAAAGTCAATTCATTTTCAAAAATCATTGCAAACTTAGTAAAAAAACAAGACTTTTCTTGCAATAGAAAAACAAATTAATGTCAAAAAAAAGCATCAGGTCTAAATCAACACTTCATCTTGCCGACTTGAAGTTTCTTTGAACCCAAATCGTTCATTAGACCGCTAAGGGTTACAGCTTTGGTTCTTCGAGTTGCTTTTCGCCTGCTGTCGTTCGCTGTCGGCATCTTGGTTGCCGTTTTTTCTTGACGCAGCTCGCCATTCCTTCAAAAAAAACAACAACCAATCTGCTCAACATGCAGCAAAATCAAAGCGGACTCTAATGACCGATTTGGGTTGAAAAAACACAAAACAAAAAAAATCCTTTGAGGCCTCAAAGGTTTTGTGTAACTTTGCATTATTATCTGGATTTAGAATAATAACTAATTCATTTTTTTAATCATAAAAATCATGAGTAAAGAGAAAAAATTCATGACCTGTGATGGAAATCAGGCTGCCGCACACATTAGCTACATGTTCACTGATGTTGCCGCCATCTACCCCATCACACCCTCTTCTACAATGGCTGAGCACGTTGACGAATGGGCTGCCGCCGGCCGTAAGAACATTTTTGGTGAAACCGTAACAGTGCAGGAGATGCAGAGTGAAGGTGGCGCCGCCGGTGCAGTACACGGCTCGTTGCAAGCAGGTGCTCTCACCACAACCTACACCGCATCACAGGGTTTGCTGTTGATGATTCCCAACATGTACAAGATTGCCGGTGAATTGTTGCCGGGCGTTTTCCATGTATCGGCTCGCACCCTGGCATCGCACACCCTATGTATTTTTGGTGACCACCAAGACGTGATGGCCACACGCCAAACAGGCTTTGCCATGCTGTGTGAAGGCTCTGTTCAAGAAGTAATGGATCTTGCCGCAGTTGCACACTTGAGCGCAATCAAGAGCCGTGTTCCGTTTGTAAACTTCTTCGACGGTTTCCGCACTTCTCATGAGATTCAAAAGGTTGAAGCAATGGATCAAGAGGACTTGCGTCCGTTAATCGACATGGAGGCATTGAATGCCTTCCGCAAACGTGCCTTGAACCCCGACAAGCCGGCAACCCGAGGCACTGCCGAAAATCCCGATGTATTCTTCCAGCACCGCGAATCGAGCAACGACTACTACACTGCCGTGCCCGCAGTTGTTGAAGACTACATGAACAAGATTAACGCCATCACCGGGCGCAAATATGGCTTATTCAGCTACTATGGCGCACAAGACGCCGATCGCGTGATCATTGCCATGGGTTCGGTGACCGAAGCCATTCGCGAAGCCATCGACTACCTCACCGAAGCCGGTGAGAAGGTTGGCCTCGTTGCCGTGCACCTCTATCGTCCGTTCTCGGCCAAGCACTTCCTTGCAGCCGTGCCCGGCACAGCCAAGCGCATTGCCGTGCTCGATCGCACAAAAGAGCCGGGTGCCAACGGCGAACCTCTGTATCTTGACATCAAAGACTGCTTCTATGGTGCTGAAAACGCACCTCTCATTGTGGGCGGTCGTTACGGTCTCGGTTCAAAAGACACTACTCCCGCACAAATTCTCTCGGTATATGAAAACTTGGCATTGCCCATGCCCAAGAATCAATTCACCATTGGCATTGTTGATGACGTTACGTTCAACTCACTGCCTCCCAAAGCAGAAATTGCAATGGGCGGTGACGGTATTTTCCAAGCCAAATTCTACGGTTTGGGAGCAGATGGAACTGTGGGGGCCAACAAGAACTCCGTGAAAATCATTGGCGACAATACCGACAAATATTGCCAAGCCTATTTCTCCTACGACTCCAAAAAGTCGGGCGGTTTCACTTGTTCGCACTTGCGCTTTGGCAACACTCCCATTCGCTCGACCTACTTGGTGACCACTCCCAACTTTGTTGCTTGCCACGTTCAGGCCTATCTGCACATGTATGATGTAACTCGAGGCTTGCAAAAGAATGGCACATTCTTGCTCAACACCGTGTGGGAGGGACACACTCTTGCCGAAAACCTGCCCAACAAGGTGAAAAAATATTTTGCCGACAACAACATCAAGGTTTACTACATCAACGCAACCAAGATTGCCCAAGAAATCGGGCTGGGCAACCGCACAAATACGATCTTGCAATCGGCATTCTTCCGCATTACCGGTGTAATTCCTGTGGAACTCGCTGTGGAACAAATGAAGAAATTCATCGTCAAGTCATACGGTCGTAAGGGTGAAGATGTGGTAAACAAGAACTATCAGGCAGTTGATCGCGGTAACGAGTATGAAGAACTCACAGTTGACCCTGCATGGAGCAATCTTGCTGTGGAAGACCACAACGACGACAACGCCCCGGCATTTATCAACGAAGTTGTTCACCCCATCAATGCTCAAAATGGCGATCTCCTTCCTGTTTCGGCCTTCAAGAACCGTGAAGACGGCACTTGGGACTGTGGTACCGCCGCCTATGAAAAACGTGGTGTTGCTACATTCGTTCCCGTGTGGAAAGCCGAGAATTGCATTCAGTGCAACAAATGTGCCTACGTTTGTCCTCACGCTTCAATTCGCCCATTCCTCATGGACGAACAAGAAGCGGCCAACTCTCCATTCAAAGAAGAAGAAAAATTGCCGGCAATGGGTAAAAGCCTTGCAGGTCTCAAATTTGTTCAAGTTGTTGATGTCCTCGACTGCTTGGGCTGTGGCAACTGTGCCGACGTGTGTCCCGGCAAACGTGGCGAAAAGGCTCTTGAAATGATTCCGCTCATGGGCAATGAAGACAAGCAGGAAATGTGGGACTACGTGGCAAAGAATGTGACTTCGAAACAACATTTGGTCGACATCAAGGCCAATGTAAAGAACTCACAGTTTGCCAAACCATTGTTTGAGTTCTCCGGTGCATGCTCGGGGTGTGGCGAAACTCCATACGTGCGTCTCATCACCCAACTCTTTGGCGACCGTGAGATGGTGGCCAACGCAACCGGTTGCAGCTCAATCTATTCGGCATCGGTTCCATCAACCCCCTACACTACCAATGCCAAGGGTCATGGGCCTGCTTGGGCCAACTCTCTGTTTGAAGACTTCTGCGAATTTGGACTCGGCATGACTATTGCCGATGAGAAAATGCGTGAACGAGTTACGACACTCATCGAAGAAGCCATCAAGTGCGAATGCACCAATGCCGAAACCAAAGCCCTCTATCAAGAATGGCTCGACAACAAAGAAGATGGCGAAAAGAGCCGTGAAATTGCCGACAAGATTACCGAAGCAATTGAACACAGCAATAACGAGATTGATGTAAAAATCAAGGAACTCAGCCACTACTTGGTGAAACGCTCGCAGTGGATTATTGGTGGTGACGGTGCCTCTTATGACATTGGCTTTGGCGGTCTTGACCATGTGATTGCAAGTGGCAAGAATGTGAACATTCTCGTACTCGACACCGAGGTTTACTCCAACACCGGCGGTCAAGCATCTAAGGCAACGCCCATCGGTGCAATCGCAAAATTTGCAGCAGCCGGCAAGCGCATACGCAAAAAAGACCTTGGTCTCATTGCTTCGACCTACGGCTATGTCTATGCCGCACAAATTGCAATGGGTGCCGACAACGCTCAAACACTCAAAGCCATACGAGAGGCAGAGGCTTACGATGGTCCTTCGATTATCATCGCCTACGCTCCATGTATCAACCACGGCTTGAAGACAGGCATGGGCAAAAGCCAAGCCGAAGAAGCCAAGGCTGTTGAATGTGGCTACTGGCACTTGTGGCGCTACAACCCAGAACTCGAAAAAGAGGGTAAAAATCCTTTCACTCTCGACAGCAAAGCTCCAAATTGGGATAACTTCATGGATTTCTTGAAGGGTGAAGTGCGCTACGCATCGGTGCTCAAGCAATATCCCGAAGAAGCCGAAGAACTGTTCAAGGCAGCCAAAGAGAATGCTCAATGGCGTTATAACAACTATCGCCGCCTTGCTCGCCAACAATGGGGTGTTGACCCTGATGAACCAAAATAAATCGAGTTCGATTTATTAACTTGATAATAATAGTCCCGGCATTTTTCAATGTCGGGATTTTATTTGTTGATGTAAAAAGGAAAATTTTTCGAAAAAAGCAACAGCCAAAAAAACAGCAACTCTGTGTTCTTGACATAGAAAGGAGTTGCTGTTGTTTTGCTGTAAAACAACGTATAGGTGGGTGTGAGGCGTTTTTTATTTTTCGTTCGATTTTAGGATTTTCATGATTTCTTGCCGATCTTTTATCGTAATTTGACCTACCCCGTAGTCTATAATCTGTTTCTTTTTCAAATCATTGAGAGCATTGATGAGCGAAGTGCGTCGCACACCCAACAATGACCCAAGATCTTTTTGTCTGAAATCGAGTACAATGCCACTCGAATCCGACCAAGTGAGCGAAGCAACAAGAGTTGCCAATCGCTCGGCAACCAAACCGCGCGACTGTGCTTGAAACGCAAATGTTGCTCCTTGCGAACTGCGAGCCAAAAAATTCAATATATTAAAAAGAAATACTTTGTCGGATTGCAAAATTTGCATATAATCATTTTTCAAAATTTGAAGAATGCCACACGCTCCCATTGCATAAACATCATAGGGATAGACCGTTTTTCGTCCGAAAAGAAAATCAGGCCCTATGACAGCCGGCGAATTTAGCGTTTGCGACAAGCTCACACGCACCACTTTGCTACTTGTAACCAACTTCACACTGCCCGAAACCACAAACTTGAGATGTGTGCAATCCTCATCGGCCGAAATGATTTTTTCTCCATCGGAGAATTTCAAGAAATGAAATGGTATCTTCTCAACCAACCTTGAAATTTTCTCTTGGCTGACACCTTGAAAAAGAGGTAATTTAAGTAACTTTTCAAACATGTTGTCCATAGTAAAACAAAAATATGATGTTAGCAACTTTTAACCCAAACCGGTCATTAACCGCTAAGTAATGATTGATTTGGATTTAACATTGCAAAAATACTCATTTGCTGTAAAATAATGCGTATGTGTTTTATTTTGCAAACGTTTATTTAACTTAAAATATGCAAAATGAATGCCAATGCATCTAAATCGCTGCATCGGCATTCTTGTTAGGCCTGTTTTTTTATCACAAAGTGGCAGTTATTTCAGTTTTTCAACCACCTGTTCAATGGTCATGCTGTGTTGTTGCCCTGTGTCCATGTCTTTCAGTGCAATGGTGCCGTTGGCAAGCTCAGTTTCACCTATCATTGCAACATAGGGAATGCGCTTTGCATTGGCATAGCTCATTTGTTTTTTCATCTTGGCGCAATCGGGATAAACCTCTGTCGCAATGCCATGTGAGCGCAAAGTCATCACATGCTTGAATGAAACCGTGCCTTCTTCTTCACCAAAATTGATGAAAAGCACCTTTGTAGCCAGCAAAGTATCGGTGGGATAAAGTTCGAGTGCATTGAGTACGTCGTAGATGCGATCGGCTCCAAAGCTGATGCCCACACCCGAAATGCCCGGCATGCCAAAAACACCGGTGAGATTGTCATACCGACCGCCTCCGGTGATGCTGCCAATGTGCACATCACATGCCTTGACTTCAAGAATGGTACCGGTGTAGTAGTTGAGCCCGCGTGCGAGAGAAACATCAAGTTCTACTGTCGCTTTCAAATCGAAAGATGCAACATGTTCAAGCACGTATTTGAGTTCTTCAACGCCTTTCATGCCCATTTTGCTGGACAAGAGAATGTTTTCAAGCGTCAACAGTTTTTCCTCGTTGCTACCGCTGAGTGTGAGCAGTGGTCGCAAAGCATCAACAGCTTCTTGCGACAAACCTTTTTGCAAGAGTTCTTCGTTCACACTCTCAATGCCTATTTTGTCGATCTTGTCAATGGCCACGGTGATGTCGATAATCTTGTCGGGAGCACCTATCACTTCGGCAATGCCACTCAACACTTTGCGATTGTTCACCTTAATGACAATGTTCACGCCAAACCGCTTAAACACCTCATTAATCATTAAAACGAGTTCAACCTCGTTGACAAGCGAATCGCTACCAACCACATCGGCATCGCATTGGTAAAACTCGCGGTAACGTCCCTTTTGAGGCCGATCGGCACGCCAAACCGGCTGAATTTGATAACGCTTGAACGGAAACTGTATTTCATCGCGATGTTGCACCACATAGCGAGCAAACGGCACTGTGAGGTCGTAGCGCAATCCTTTTTCACAGATTTTTGAAATCAAGTGTAGATGATCCTTTTGTTCGAGCATCTCGGCAGAAGCATTTTTCAAGTAGTCGCCACTGTTGAGCACTTTGAACAACAGTTTATCGCCTTCTTCGCCATATTTGCCCATCAATGTAGACAAGTTCTCCATGGCCGGCGTTTCGATTTGGTGATAACCATAGAGCAAGAACACATCTTTGATGGTATTGAAAATATAGTTGCGTTTCGCCATTTCAAGGGGCGAAAAATCACGTGTACCCTTGGGTATTGACGGTTTTTGTGCCATTTTCTTCTAAATTAAGTTTGTCATGCAAAGTTAGTGCAAGTGGAGCGCAATACAAAATGAAAAATACCCTTTTACACATTCAATCTCGGCGGTTGAGTAATATCATTGCATAATAAACAAGTGTTGCAAGCGAACCAAGAGCTGCAACAACATAGGTATAGGCCGCTGCACGAAGCGCATCAGAAGCCATTTCGGCTTTTTCGCCCGTGACCATACCCGACTGCTTGAGCCACACAACAGCCCGGCTACTTGCATCGATTTCAACCGGAAGTGTCACAAAGCTGAATAATGTGGTGAGGGCAAACATTGCCACTCCAATGCCGAGAACTGCGGGGAAAGATTCCACAAGGACAATGCCGGCCAACAACACCCATGTGACCCACTGTGAGGCAAAACTCACAACCGGCACCATAGCCGTGCGCAATTTGAGAGGAGCGTAGCCGCGGGCATGTTGCACAGCATGCCCACACTCGTGAGCGGCAACGGCCGCCGCCATCACGCTATTGGTGCCAAAAACACCTTCACTCAAATTCACCGTTTTGTTTTGCGGATTGAAAAAATCGGTGAGTGTGCCTCGGGTGGCTGTAACCTTAACGTCGCCCACACCACTGTCTTGCAACATTTTTGTGGCAACATCGGCACCACTCATGCCATAGACGAGCGGAACTTGCGAATATTTCTTATACTTGCTTTGCAACGAACGCTGAACCAAATAGCTCACAAGCGAAATGCTTATAAATAAAATGTAAATCATCTTGAAATAAGATTAAGTGAATACTGTTATATTTGATATTATGATGTACTAAACAAATCTTATGCCAAATGTGTCGAAAAAACGACACAAACTTAATGAAGAACGAAATTTTGAAAAAAAATCAAAATAAAAAGCTCAATTATGTTTAATATTGTAAATAATGCATTAAATTAATGACAAAATATTTGTAAAGCCACAAATGATTAGTACCTTTCGCAAGTTTTAAATAACAATTTTATATTTATCTTTTATTTATTAAACTCATTACAGAAATGAAGAAGCTATTATTATTAGTTGCAGCTGTTGCATCTATTTCAATGATTTCTTGCTCTAAGAGCGAACAAAGTACAAGTGCAAGTGCAAGCACAAGTGCAAACACAGAAAGCAGCGTATCTGCCGAAGCACAAAGTGGCGAAATGACAGCCGACAACTTTAAAACTCAACTCGAAAACGTAATTAAGAACAAAGATCAAGCCGGTCTTCAAAAATTGCTTCTCGACGCACAAACCACAATGAGCAAGCTGGCAACAACCGACCAAAAGGCTGCACAAGAGTTTGCCACAAAGTATGCTGAAGCTCTCAAAGAAAACATGGAAGGCTTGAAGGGCTTGGTTCCGGAGATTGAACAAATGGCAAACGCCATGCAAAACATGCCTGCCGGTGCAACCGAAGCAGCTACCAACGAAGCTCAAAAAGCAGTTGACAACGCTAAAGAAAAAGCCAACGAAGCTGCCAACAAGGCTAAGGAAAGCGTAGAAAACGCTAAAGAAGAAGCCAAAGATAAAGCAATGAATGCCATCAAGGGCATGTAATTTGCCAACAATAACATTGTATGTGGAGTGTGTGTTCACACACTAAAAACAAGGCCGGGTAAACATTTTTTACCCGGTCTTCGTTTTTTTTCGTTCCTATGGTTTCAACAGCTCACCCGGCAGTAATCTCCAATCGGTCATTAGTTGGTTAAGGTTTACATTTTTTCGGCTCATCGTGTTGCTTCCCAACTGATGGACTAATCATAGCGCATTGTGAACTCATCGGCATCTTGCCATGCCGGGAATTTCTCTCTAAATCGGGCAAGTGCAGGTAGCGAAAGATCGGCGGCAATGATGGGACTTGTGCCACGCTCGGTGATGAGCTTGCCCTTAAAATCAAGTATGCAACTCGAACCTTCACTGTAAGCAATGCCGTTGGGGTCTTCGCCACAGCGATTTGCCCCAAGCACATAAGCCTCGTTTTCGATAGCACGTGCAATGAGCAATTGTCGCCAAGCATTTTCTCGCGCTTTGGGCCAGTTGGCCACAACCAGCAGAATATCATAACCGTTGTTCACATTGCGACAAAAAACAGGGAAACGCAAATCGTAACAAATGATCAACTTGATGCTGAACCCTCTATAACGCACAATCGGTGCTTGTTTAAAACCTTGTTTGTACACCTTGTCTTCGCCGGCAAATGCAAAGAGATGTCGCTTGTCGTAGAACGTTTCATCGCCATTGGCTTCGATGAAAAAAGCACGATTATAGAGTTGCCCTGCGGTGTGAGCAAGAAAACTGCCTGCAATTGCCAAATTATGTTCTGTGGCAAGGCGGTGCAATTCATTCATGGTGCCATCGATGTTGCGCTCTGCAAGATTAGATGCCGCCTCACGGTCATCGACCATGAAACCCGTTGAAAACAATTCGGGAAGCACAACCAAGTCGGTATCCTCCGGAATATTTTGCATGTTGCGCCTGAGCTGTTCAAGGTTAGCCTCTTTGTCGGCCCAAGTGATCGAATCTTCGATAAGAGCGACTCTCAAATTGCGTGAAAACATCATGATGTAATGTGTCAGTGTTGTGTGTGTACTATCATCACTCCGGTGCATTTCAATCGGGCAAACCCGTATCGAAAAGCCGGGGATAACGAGCCTCAATATCAAGACTTTTGTAATATCGCTTGATGAGAACAAGGTCTGTTTCAAGGTCACCGGTGGGCTCAAAAAACTTGTCAATACATGCGACCTTAGCCCGATAGTCAAAATAGGCCAAAACAATGGGCACTTTGGCCTCGGCAGCCATCACAAGCAATCCTTTGTGCCAGTTGGGATTGCGACTGCGAGTGCCTTCGGGGGTTACGGCAATTGCGAGTGCATCGCGTTTGCCAAACTCCTCAACCACTGCCTGAGTGACGCCGTTGCGCTTACATTCTTGCACGCCATTGGCTTTATCTTCGGTCTTATTCTCGGCCTTAGTTGCACGATACACCGGTATTCCACCAATAGCACGCATGAGACAGCCCAGCGGAAAGAAAAACCAAGTGCTCTTCATCAAAAACCCGGCTTTCATTCCCGCTGCACGTATGCCTATTTCGCCCACTATAAAATCCCAATTGCTCGTGTGAGGAGCCACACATATCAAACACTTGGGAGTGGGTGGAATATTAATCACAAAACTCCACCCGGCTTTCTTGAGTATGTAGCGAGCTAAATTCAAGCAAAAAAATTATTTTTCGGTTTGCGACGCAAGAGCATTCATCTCTTCAATCACTTTCTTGGTCTCGGTGTGCATATACTCTGTCAAAGCCTTTTCAACCTGCTTGAAATGAGCGCGACGAGCCTTGCGATATTCCTTCTTGTTTTCAAAATCTTTTGGAGTCTTGTCGAAGGGCACCGACAGACGTTTGATGGCTTCTTCTTGCAATAAAGCCACATTGATGATAATGTTATCCCACTTATCAACGTTCTCGGCGTTTGTTTCAGCAAAAATGCACTCACCTGCGATGTCACCGCAAGCATAACGAATTGACTTTTTAAGATTTCTTCTGTTAGCCATAATACATGAATTATTTTAAATGATTGTTTTGCAAGTGATACTTCACTTGCCGATAAATAATGTTTAATCAAGAACGATAAAGACTTCAAAGTTTTGTTGATATAACTCACTGCAAGCAAGACTTTTTATAATCATCAAAAAACAAATTCAGAAGTCACGAACAAAGATAGTAAAAAGTTTCACAAAAAACTTCACAAAAATGTGATTTCTTGCGATATTGCCTATTGAGAGCATTCAACCCAAATCGAGAGGGTTCATAAAAAAACCATCACTGCACGACAATGGCGGTGATGGCGGTGATGTTAAGATAACATTTTGGTGATTCGGGCGGGACTCAAACCCGCGACCCACAGATTAGAAGTCTGTTGCTCTATTCAGCTGAGCTACCGAACCCAATTCTCCTGCCGCTGTTGTGAACGGCGGGAGCTTCGTAATAATCTATTTTCAAAAGGTTTAGCGTAATCGCTACGACAAGCCTTCTCGTTTTTGCGGTGCAAAGTTAATACTTTTTTACCGTTTCTCAAAATAAAAGTCGGCATTGCAACCAAAATTCCTAATCTGGCATTTTTAGCGTTTATTGCCACGATGAGGACTCCTGCTCCTCACATTCTCCACAGGCTTAGGAGCATAACTGCGTTGTGGACGTTGGAACTCATCGGCGGCAGGATAGTGATTGGACGGTGTGTTTACCGGCTTCTTTATTGCCGTGCCATTCCTTGAAATCAACTTTTGAGATCCTATGTTGTCGTACTTGCTGTGGTCGATGTGTGTGCGCAAGAGCTGAACACTGTCGACAAACGCCACAGTAGCCGGCCTGGTTTCATAGCGCATGTAGCCGTAGATGCGGTGCACATGCTTTGCCGAGTCGGTCTGCAAATCAAGAGCAAACCAGCCGGAGAATGTGTTGGTGCGATTCACAAACGAAGTGCTGCCATCATCATAATCAACGCCAAGGAAGATCGTGAAAACAGTGCCAAAACCAAGCAATTTGGCGTTAAGTTGATAGCGATCGCCTTGCCGATACTCGACATCGGGCTTAACGTCGAACTTCACATAGCCTTGCTGCAAACCGTGGGTGAGCAACCACAAACGATCGCCTTGCCACACATCGGCCGTATCGCCTTTGGCCGAGTAACGCTTGTGCAATTTCCTGTCTTCCTCACTCATGGGCACCACCAGGCCGGCAACAACATCTTTGGCCAATTTCTTTTGCTCATGCTGAAGCTCCAAAATTACTTTTCGATAGACATTGTTATAGATCTCGATGTTATGAGCATACCACATCAACGAGGTATCGTAGTCGGCTTGCGTGATGTGGTGTTTTTCAAAAACAGACTGTTTGAGTACTTGTTTCGACGAATCGTCGGGATAGGCATCGGGGTGCAGTTCTATGTAAGCCTGCGCCTTGTGTATGTCGATGAGCAATTCTTTCATTTTGCTTTCCTTAATGACCCCATGAGGTGCTCTGTCGCAAGCCACAAGAGCCACAACACACATTAAAAGCAATATGAAACTACGGCATCGCAAGAGAAAGACAGCTTTTCGATAAAAATTATTGGTCGTGATCGACTTCGTCGTGATCGGTCGATTGAACACTGCCCTTCTCCTCACCATTGGTGCCCTTCTCCTCACTCACAAGACTCTTACTATAGAATAAAATGAGCACCACCACGCTCACCGAGAGACAAGCGTCGGCAAAATTGAAAATGGGTTGGAAAAACAAAAAGTGCTCTCCTCCCACCAAGGGCACCCAATCGGGCCAGTTCCATTCGCACAACGGAAAATAGAACATGTCTACAACCCGTCCATGAAAAACGGCCTCATAGCCTCCACCCGGTGGCATGAACTGCGCAACCTCGGGTGGCACCGGTGCATTGAAAATTAATCCGTAGAAAATGCAGTCGAGCACATTGCCCAAAGCTCCGGCGGTGATGAACGAAATGCACATCACATAGCCACGCGCCAAGTCGGTGCGACGGCGAATGCGGAACAAGTAGTAGATGAGCAACCCAACTACAATGATGCGGAACCACGTGAGAAAAAACTTGCTCCCAAATTCCATACCGAATGCCATGCCGTTGTTTTCGATGAACACCAGGCGAAACCATTCGGTGATTTTGAGTTCCTCGCCATAGAAGAAATGGGTTTTCACCCAAAACTTAACACACTGGTCGATGATGAGAGCCACCACTACAATAATTGCAGAGAGTGCTCCATTGGACAAGCGAAATTTCATCGGCATCAACGGCGTTTCTTCTGTTGTGCTTCCATTTCCTTGCCTTCGACCGAGAGTGTGGTGTGAGGCACAGCCATGAGACGTTCTTTGGGAATGAGTTTTCCAGTCACACGACAAACGCCATAGGTTTTGTTTTCAATGCGCAAGAGTGCACCTTGCAACTTCTTGATAAACTCCATTTGGCGTTGTGCGTCTTGGCTGGCACGCTCTTTTTCGAGAGTTGACGCACCCTCTTCAAGTACTTTGAAGGTGGGATCGCTTTCATCGGTCATGAGACGACCTTTCAACAAGTCGTAGTTTTGTTGCGCCATATCAATCTTTTCAAGAATCAATTGTTTGAATTCCTGCAACTCAGCATCGGAGTATCTTAATTTTTCGGCAGAATCATTCATAGTCATAAACCTTTCTTTAAGTTTTTTTAGAATGTTAATTAATTGTATGTAAAAATTATTCTTTTCAACAGAGGTGCCGAAGTTACGTTCAATGCCATCGACACCCTGTCAATCAGTCATTTTTTATGCCTTTGCCACAATCACATTGAGCTTGTAGTCGTCCATGTCAAGTGCAACCACATCTTCACCTTCAACAGGTTCTACGGTGATGTTCACAGCCAGCACCTGCTTGGCAATATAGTCGCCAAATTGTGCCACAGCTTCATCGGTGTGCTCATTGTGTTCAACCTTCACCACAATTTTGTCGGTGATGTCAAAGTCTCTGCTCTTGCGCACGTTTTGAATGCGGTTCACCAGCTCGCGGGCAGTACCTTCACGCACAAGGTCGTCGGTGAGGGTGATATCGAGTGCAACAGTGAGGTTGCCCGCATTGGCAACAAGCCAACCGGGAATGTCTTCACTAATGATTTCAACATCTTCAACCTCAACAACAGCTTGCTGTCCTGCAACATCGAGCACGACGCTGCCGACTTGCTCAAATGCATTGATTTGAGCCTGCGAAAGCGTTGTGAGTTGCTGTGCCAAAGCCTTCATGATTTTTCCGAACTTGGGACCAAGTTTCTTGAAATCGGGTTTAATGCGCTTAACAAGCACCCCTTCGTCGTTGCCCACATACTTAATGCCTTTCACATTCACCTCGTTAGTGATGAGGTCGGCAACGGCCTCAATGTCATTCTTTTGTTCATCGTTGAGCACCGGTATCATAATGGAGGTGAGCGGTTGGCGCACCTTCAAATTTTTCTTGCGACGCAACGAGAGCACCATCGAGGTGATTTCCTGTGCAATGTGTTGACGTTTTTCAAGCTCCTTGTCGATGGCAACTTCATCGACCACAGGATAGCGTTGCAAGTGAACCGACGTTGTGCTGCCGGTGAGATCACGATAAAGCATGTCGCTGTAAAATGGTGCGAAAGGTGCCATGAGCAAAGCAACCGTTTTGAGACATTGATACAAGGTTTGGTAGGCCGAGAGCTTGTCTTCGGTCATTTCGCCACCCCAAAAACGTTTGCGGTTCAAACGCACATACCAATTGCTGAGATTTTCACCCACAAAGTCGTTGATTGCCCGGGTAGCCTTGGTTGGCTCATAATCTTCGATGTCGGCAGTAACGTTTTTCACCAAAGAGTTGAGCAACGAAATTATCCATCGGTCAATCTCGGGACGCTTTGCCAACGGCACTTGTGGCGTTTGAGGATCGAAATTATCGACATTGGCATAGAGGGCGAAAAATGAATAGGTGTTATAGAGCGTGCCAAAGAACTTGCGGCTCACTTCTTCGACACCGGTTTCGTCGAACTTGAGATTGTCCCAAGGAGAAGAATTGCTAATCATGTACCAACGCAGCGGATCGGCTCCATGGCGGTCGATCGCCACAAACGGGTCGACGGCATTGCCAAGACGTTTGCTCATTTTGTTGCCATTCTTGTCGAGCACGAGACCGTTAGAAATCACACTCTTATAGGCCACACTGTCGAACACCATTGTTGCAATGGCATGAAGAGTGAAGAACCAACCTCGTGTTTGGTCAACACCTTCGGCAATAAAATCGGCAGGATAAAATCCGCGCTCATCAATAAGTTCTTTGTTTTCAAACGGATAGTGCAATTGAGCATAAGGCATTGCGCCGCTGTCGAACCAAACGTCAATCAGGTCGAGTTCACGCTTCATGGGCTTGCCCGATGCCGACACGAGAACAATGTCGTCTACGTACGGACGATGCAAATCTATTTTCTCATAATTGTCGGAGCAATAATCACCCACTACAAAGCCCTTGTCTCTAAACGGATTGCTTTGCATGAAACCGGCCTCAACAGCCTTGTCAATTTCGTTATAAAGTTCCTCGATACTGCCAATGCACATCTCCTTGCCGTCTTCGTCGCGCCAAATGGGCAATGGAGTGCCCCAATAGCGACTACGGCTCAAATTCCAGTCGTTGAGGTTTTCCAGCCATTTGCCAAAGCGTCCGGTGCCGGTGTGCTCAGGTTTCCACTTGATAGATTGGTTGAGCTCTACCATGCGATCGCGACAAGCGGTAGACTTGATGAACCAGCTATCCAAAGGATAATAGAGAATGGGTTTGTCGGTGCGCCAGCAATGCGGATAGTTGTGTACGTGCTTTTCAATTTTAAAGGCAGTACCTTGCTGTTTCATTTCCAAGCACATCACAATGTTCAAATCTTCATCTTTGTCGGCGGCGACCTTGTCCCACACACCATTTACCATGTATTTAGGATCATAGGCGTTCTTAACATAACCTCCTGCATGGTGATCGTATTTCTCGATGTCAACGCAACGGTTGACAAAATTGCTGTCGAGTTCATCGACAAGGTAGTATTTTCCCTGCAAGTCGACCATTGGCCGCGTTTCGCCCTTCTTGTTGATGAGAAAAAGCGACGGAACGTGAGCATCGTTGCCCACCTTGGCATCATCGGCACCAAACGTGGGGGCGATGTGCACGATGCCCGTACCATCTTCGGTGGTCACATAGTCGCCCGGAATGATGCGGAATGCTTCTTCGCTCATCTCAACAAACCGGCTGCGTCCATCTTCGCTCTCAAACGTGCTATCGGGGTGTGCTTGGGCATACTCTGTGACCCAAGCCGGCGAATTGTCGTTAAGTGGCATACAAGGTTTCACCCACGGCAACAACTGTCGAAAATGAATGCCCAGCAAGTCAACACCCTTGTAACGACCAACAACCTTGTAAGGAATAATTTTGTCGCCATGCCCATATCCGGGAAGCGCACCTTCCTTCACTTCGCCCTCGGCCTTGAAATAGGAATTGACAAGAGCTTCGGCCATAACAATTGTCATGGGAGCGGCAGTGTAGGGGTTATAGGACTGCAATGCCACATAGTCGATTTTGGGGTGTACACAAAGTGCCACATTGCTTGGCAAAGTCCACGGAGTTGTAGTCCATGCCAGGAAATAGGGTTCGCCCCATTCTGTCCACTCCGGTTTAGGCTCCTTGATGAGGAATTGAGCCGTAACGGTCGTATCCTTCACATCACGGTAGCAACCGGGCTGATTCAGCTCGTGTGAACTCAAACCCGTACCGGCCGCCGGAGAATAAGGCTGAATGGTGTATCCTTTATAGAGCAACCCTTTGTTGTAAAGTTGCTTGAGCAACCACCACAGGGTTTCGATATAGCTATTTTTATAAGTAATGTAAGGGTCGTTCATGTCTACCCAATAGCCCACCTTGTCGGTGAGTTCTTCCCACTCCTTGGTGTATTTCATTACCTCTTTGCGACAAGTGGCATTATACTCGTCAACCGAGACTTTCTTGCCAATGTCTTCCTTAGTGATGCCCAAGGCTTTTTCAACACCAAGCTCAACCGGCAAGCCATGAGTGTCCCAGCCGGCTTTGCGCAACACCTTGTAGCCTTGCATGGTCTTGAAACGGCAAATGATGTCTTTGAGCGAACGAGCAAGCACATGGTGAATGCCCGGCATACCGTTGGCACTGGGTGGCCCTTCATAAAACACAAAAGTGGGAGCACCTTCACGCTCCGCAATGCTCTTGGCAAACACATTCTCTGCGTCCCAGAGCCGTGACACGTCTTTATTGACGCCGGAAAGATTGAATTTATTGTATTCCTTGAACTTCATAAAAAGTCAGTTTTAACTGCTTAACAAATTAATTCGCAAAGGTAACAAATTTAATTCAAATATTTTTATTGTAAGATACAGAAAAGACGGGGCTTTCTATTTTTATTTGACACTTGATATTTTTTGAGAGAGACATTGATTGCATGATTTATTATGTCAAAAAAAAATACATACATGCAATAATCTCTTTCTAAGGCTATATATGCAATAATAAATGTAAGAAAATATAATTATTCTCAAACAATTTTACACAAAACAAATAAAATTAGTAACAAAATAATGCTTTTATGGCACAAAAACTTGGTTTTATCATTTTTTTAATATATTTTTATGGCAGACAGAAAAACAAGGAAGTTTTTCTTGGCTTGTTTCGCGGCACCAAGAAAAACAAGAGTTGCTCAACAGGCTTTAGATGCGCCATTTTTCAACGAAAAAACTTTCCTTCTATTGATTGCCGTGATACTATTTAAAAACTTGACGCCTATGAAGTTCTTATTTACCACCCTTATTTTATTCATGCTGTGCTTTGGCACAAATGCCACACCCAAACTGCCAGAAAACACAGTGCAAGCAACATGCATTAACAGTGAAACAACGCCGAGAGACACAGTGTTTTCCTCTCATTTCAACAGTGGAAATCCAATGGAGCAGTGGACTTCTTTTGACCGGAATGCAGACGGAAACACGTGGAATGGCGACACTTCGGTACCGGGAATTACCTATGACGGAGAGAAATCGAATGCCGCCAACGATCTGCTCATGACACCTGCCATTAAACTGACTTCGGGCAAAGATTATGTCATTGATTTCAACTTTGTACAAAGCGGCGCCTTTGATCCCGATAGCATTTCCATTGTAAAATGCGACAAATCGGGCAATTACAGCGATGCCAACATCATTTGTTCTCGCTCCGTCTATCTTGACAACGGTTTGGGAAAATACTCTGAAAGCGTGAGATTTTCATGTACAGCCACCGGTGAATGTTACTTTGGCATAATCATTTCCTCCACGACCACCAACGGAAAACTTTCATTATCGGCCTTCTCGGTTAGGGAAACAGACAAAGCCATTCCCGATAATGTGAGTGAGCTTACAGGAAAAGTCGATGCCTCGCAACAAAAAGTGCAACTCAAGTGGAGAAATCCACAGAAAGACACCGAAGGGATGAAAATCAATGGAATGATTGATATCGACATTTTCGAAAATGGCAAACTGGTGAAGACTTTGAACAACTGCGAGCCCGATCGGGCAGACTCATGCACGTTTACTCCCATTAAATCCGAGGGGCTTGAAACCTTTGTTGTAAAAGCGAGAATGGGCACAGCTTCGTCGCCAGGAGTTGAAATTACTCTGAATTTGGACGATTTGGCAGGCGAACTGTTGCTATTGAAAGCATTTGAGGTGAACAGTGTCACCTCACAAGACTGGAAGATCGAAGACTTGGCAGGCAACAGCTCGTGGGCGTATGACTACAGCAACATTTTTTCTCTCGTCTATAAACTGGGACAGCACGACAACGATTGGCTATTCTCTCCCATGATTGAACTATCCAAGGAGCACAGATATGTCGCCACCTACGAATTGAAAACATCAAGAAGGCACCAGTCAAGCATTGATTTCTCCATTGGCACTGCTCAAAGTCATACGGCGGTTTCAGAGATTATAGCCTCGCATCAAGGATTGAAACAAAATGGTTTCGGACTGTTCAAGACCAAGCAATTCGCGGTTGCCTCCGACGGCAGTTTCAGTTTTGGTTTCCACGTCTATGACGATCAGTACACAGTGAGCATGCGCAATTTGTGCATCTACTATATTGACGCTGTAATTTCGGGTGTTACCAATGTTGCTATTCCTGTTCAATGGCACTACGACGCACAGTCATCGACACTTTGTGCCGAAGATGCTGTGCGTGCCGTCGTCTACACGCTTCAAGGTAATGAAGTGGCACAATTCTCATTGCAGTCGAACAGTGCCAACCTATCATCGTTGGAGCGTGGCATCTATATCGTGAATGTGCATTTTTCCAATGGAGAAAAAGTAAGTTTTAAAATTGTGAAATAAATGGTTTGCTCATCATGAAAAAGCTCAATCTTCTACTCTTGTACATGCTGACAGGAATTTTTCCCCTACTCTCTCAAAATCCTCACTTTCCACGCATTTCGATGGAAGGTGTGGAACTGATGGGAGCAATAAAACATGGTACATTGGACCATAACTTGGGCACGTCCTTGCCCAAGGGGGTGTACTTTTTCAATTATGCCAACAATTATCAAATTCAGAAAAACGAACCGGCCATCATTTTCAAGGTTTCGGGTGGCAGTACATATCACAAAGGAAAAATCTATGCATGTGAATATGACTATAATTCCAACCTGACAACCCAAAATCCACGTTGGAAAGTATTCGACGCAAGCAGTCATGAACAACTTGTCGATGCAGAAATGGCTGACAGTTGCCGCAGTACGATCTATAACATGGCTTATGACCGGACTTCTGATTTAATCTATGGCTTTCTTGAGACATACACCGAATATCATTTCGTAAAAATAGATCCGGTAACCGCCCAAGTAGAGCGCATTTGCCAACTACCATACAACAACAAGTACACATGTATAGCTTGTGACAAAGAAGGGCAACTATACTGCATTTACTTCAAAAAAGATGACAAAACTCACTATTTCGCAAAAATTCGCAAGAGCGACGGGCGAATGGGTAATGTGGGTGTCATGAAGGTTAATCATCTGCTTCCCGGAGATACGTTTGTTAACGGTGGTTATTCACAAGCTCTTTTCTTCAACAATTCTACCGACAAACTCTATTGGATGTTGCAAAGCTCAACTTTGAATTTGCCTTACAAAGAATATACCCCCATCTTCGAAGTTGAAACTAAAACAGGTGTTGCCAACCTCTTGGCCTACGTCATTGAACCGCTCATGATCACCGGTGCCTACTTTCAAGAACCGGCATTAACGGCTCCGGGGATTATCGACAATTTCAAGCATATTGCCACATCGGAAGATAGAACCAATGGGCAATTGAGTTTCCTGCTCCCTCAAAACGACTATGCAAACAAACCATTAAAAGGAGACCTCTCTGTTGTTGTGACAGAACAAGCAAAAATCATCTATGAGGGAACTGCTCTTGCCGGAGCAACCGTGAATACCGGCACAATCCGGTTTTCACAAGGAGAACACCATGTGGGCATCACAGTAATCAATTCACAAGGAGAACGAGGTCCTACCGTCATGCGTTCATTTTATTCGGGTTACGACATTCCAAAGGCTTGTCGCAACATTGCATTAAAAGCCGAAGGACTGAAAACAATACTCACTTGGGACAATCCCCAAACAGGCATTCATGGGGCTTCTATCGACACAACCGAAATGACTTATACCGTCATTCGTTACCCTCACGAAGTCACGGTAGCCACGCAACTAAAAGAGCGAACTTTCATTGAAAATCACCCGGAAGATATGACACGCTATGTGTATCTTGTGAAAGCTGTTGATCGACAAGGGAGAGAAGGAAAACCGGCTTTTTCCAACAATCTGATTGTGGGCAAACCGCTGGACACTCCATTTAATTGCACATTCAACAATCCTGCCGATTTGTTGAACTACTACACCATTGTAGATGCCAACGGCGATCAATTCAGTTGGCGTTATGATACCGACATGCAATGTCCTTTTTACAAAAACAATGAAAGAGGAAATGCCGATGACTGGTTCATCACACCTCCCATCAACTTCAAGAAAGGGCATCAATATCGCTTGAACTTCAAGGCATGGGCAAGTCATGCCGGCTCGGCATCTATGGAAGTGAAATATGGCAAAGGGCGGACACCCGAAACACTCGACAAGTTGTTGCTGTCAATTTCAGATGTGCCGACAAATAGCTGTGCCGACTCATTGCTCACACATCGGCTCTTGTTCACCACCGACAACGACAGTGTGTTTCACATCGGGTTCCACGTAACTTCCAATGCCGGACATGGTATTTTGCGTGTAGACGACATCGGCATCAGCGAAGAAACCGCAGGAGTGCACATTTTGAATTGCAACACGGCAAGCGATGAGGTTGCTGTGTATGATCTTAACGGAGTTCTGCTTCATTGGGCAGCTCCGAGTAGCATTATAAAGATGCTTGAGCCGGGCATCTACATCATTCGTTCATCGGCAGGATGGCAGAAAATCGCAATCAAACAACCTGCAAGGTGATATTCATTTTTTCAATCGTTTAAACTTTAAAATTCAAAATTATGAAAAATAAAATAACAAGACTATTTGCTTTGTTGGCACTTGCATCGATAAGTGAGCTTGCCTTGGGTGGCACTCCGTTTACCATTAATGAAAATTTTGACGATCCTGCACACTTCACAGTAAGCGAAAAAATTCCCGATGGCTGGAAAACAGAAGGAACTTATGCATTCAGCAGAAATACCGGAGCATACTTTGGCATTACCGCTAAATCGGGAGATTACATCTTGGCAACAACAAGTTCATTTGCTCCCAAACGCAATGAAATTGTGTACACGCCTCTCAAAAAGATTGTTGCAGGAAAACCCTGCAAAATTTCTTTCTATGTCTTTGCACCCGGCGGGAATCCGCCAACAGTACGACACAATTCATTCTCAGTGAAAGCCGGTCGAGAGCAAAACGCAGAAGCACAAACAATAAATGTGATTTCTACACCCAGCCAAGCCTTTAAAGAATGGACGCTGGTAGAAGGAGAATTCACGCCTGACACCGATGCCGAATATTGCTTTTCAATTGCCCTCAGTTCGTCTCTGTCGTCTTGCGGAGCTGTTGCCATTGAAGACATCGTAATCACCGGCGAAGAGCCATCAACCGAGCCGTTGCCCAATCCCGACCATTTGGCCGAGGCCGTTACTCCACCCTACAATCAGTCGTTTGACAATGAAAATCATGATTACGACGGAACAACTGTCATTCCGGCCAAATGGAGTGCTTCAAGCAATCAAGCATTTTTTACAGCCAATTTTAGCGACCTGCCTGCCGTCACCGGAGATTATTATCTGATTTCTCCTCCCGAACCATCGGGGCAGATGCAAGTGCTCTATACCCCTTATTTCATTTTGAAAAAAGACGTTGAAACCATTATCAGTTTCTACACCCACATGGCAAACGATGCAGGAGGAAAAAGAAGTCTCGATTTCACAGCAGGTACAGAAAAAGATAATGCATCGCAAACAACCCTTTACAGTCTCAAAGAACACAGCAACGAGGGTTGGGAATTGAACACCGTGAGGTTTACACCTCACAATGACGGAGCCTACTGCTTCTCATTCATGCTTTCGGGAAGTGTCACAGCCACAGGAGCCGTAGCTCTGGAAGATTTCAAAGTCACTACTGCCGAAATAGAAGCAAAGCCCAAAGCGAGTTTCCATGTGAACCCACTCTACGACATAACAACGGGACACATTGTTCTTACAGAAAATCAACCGTTGACATTGCACAATACTTCCAAAAACGCAACAAGCTATGAGTGGAGTTTAGGCGACAACATCAATGCATCAATTTCGACAAATGATGAGGCAGAACCAGAACTGACGGTTTCGGCATCGGGAAACTATGTGGTTAACCTTGTCGCAAAGAATGATTTGGGAGAAAGCAAATTTTCCAAAACATTGACAATCGACATTCTTACAGCTTCAAGTGGAATGACAGGAGCAACAAAACAAGGTGCCAACGACAAGCAAATAACAAGAGGTTTAATTCCCACGTTCTCTACCTCACAATGGGACTTCATGACAGGCCCAACTCACTATTACCGCAAAATTGCCGAACGCTACGAATTTCCACAGAACAAAGAGATTTCTATCCAAACTCTCAATCTCATTCTCACCAATTTAAAATACAAACCCGGAAAGAACACCTACGAAACCCAATACAATGGCAAATTTGAAGTCATCATCTACGGAGAAACCAACGGCACAGTCGATGAGTCGAAAGAATTTGGAAGATACACAAGCACCATGGCGAAAACTTTTGGAACAAGCGGCATATCGAGTTCTTGGGGCAAGGCCTTGGATATCGTATTTCCGGACCCTATTAAAGCCAAAGGAAACTTCTATGTAGCAATCGTCTATCCTCATGACTTTGACTTGGATATTGAAGATGAAAACATAGGTTGCTCTTATTTAGGGCTTGGTGCAATTCTCTACCAATCGGGGGCAACTTCTCTGCTTGTCAAACCCGATTCTTTGCCGGGCAACAGTACCGCAACCACAGGCGAATGGTGTAGCGTCGATCATGTCGACAGTGCTATGAAAGGCTATGGATTGTGGTCGGTTATGTGGGTGAGTGTTAAAAACGGTTCCGAACCTACGGGCATTTTTGCAATAGACCATGATGGCAAAGTAATTTTTGATGTTCGTTCAACCGATAGCGGCTTTATCGTGAGTGGCGTTGACAAAGGAATACCGATTATGGTTTATAACATAGACGGTCAAAAAATAATTACCCGTCTGTCGGCAGGTCACAGCACGTTTATCCCCATTGAACAGCACGGAACATTTGTCATTTACACCAAAAACGGAACTCAAAAAGTGACAAGATAGCATAAACCCAAATCGGTCATTAGACCGCTAAGGTTTACAATGATCGGTTCATCGCGTTGCTTCCCGACTGCTTAAGAGGTTGTTGGGTGGAGGAGGTTTAGGATTTTGTCGAATTGCATGAAATGTGAGGCTTTCAAGAGAATGGTGTCGCCCTGCCGGAGCAACGACGGTAGGGCAGCCATGAGTTCTTCGCGGGTGAGGAAATGGCGCACTTCAATGCTCGGAGACTTTTGTGCTTCGCGGGCAAGGGCTGCCGTGAGCGGTCCGGCGCAGTAGATTGCATCGAGTTTCAATGTGGTGGCAAATGTGCCTACACCGGCATGGAGTTGTTCTTCATCGGCACCCAGTTCGCCCATATCGCCCAAAATGGCCACTTTGCGGTTGGCACCGTCTTGCAACACTTCGAGCGAAGCTTTCATCGACACCGGATTGGCATTGTAGCAGTCGTCGATAATGGTGTAGTTGGGCGTCTCTATGATATTGAAACGTCCTGAAATGGTGCCATTTGCCTCAATTCCTGCCTTAATTTGCTCTAACGTAAGTCCATAGGTCATGCCCACTGCCGCTCCGGCAAGCGCATTGAGCACCATGTGACGGCCGGGCATGCCCACCACAACGTTGAAATTTCCTTGTGGGGTGTGAATGGTGCAAGCAGTTCCTTTCAAACCGAGATTTTTCAAATGAGATGCCCAAAAGTCGTTACTCGAGGTAAAACCGAACTTGATTGGCTTGATGCCTTTAACAACGTCGATGGTGGCCAGTTTGTCGTCATCGCCATTGAGAATAATGTTGGCATCGGGTTCAAGAAAGTCGAAAATCTCACTTTTGGCTTTGAGCACTCCGTCTCTGTCCTTTAAACGGTCTAAATGACAATAACCAATGTTGGTCATCATCACGGTGTGCGGACGTGCAACCTTTGCCAGACGGTGCATTTCGCCAAAATCGCTAATGCCCATTTCCAACACCGCCAGCCGATGCTCGTTGCGCAGGCGGAAAATGGTGAGTGGCAAGCCCAACTCATTGTTGAAGTTGCCTTCGGTTTTGAGGGTGTTGAACTTTTGTCGAAGCACATTCCACGCCATTTCTTTTGTGCTTGTTTTCCCCACGCTGCCGGCAATGCCCACAACCGGAATGTGAAGTTGTCGCAAATAGAATTCGGCAATGTCTTTGACTGCCTGTAACGAAGAGTCTACAATAATATAAGGGAAGGGGCAATTGCCCAAATCTTTCTCTGAAATCACTGCCAATGCGCCTCGTTCAATCACTTGCTCGATGAAGTTGTGTCCATCTGCTCTTTCGCCTTTAATCGCAACAAAAAGTGCTCCTTCCACCACTTTGCGACTGTCGGTTTCAATGGCTGTGATCTCAATGTGCAACTTCTCGGCACAACCGCAATAGCGACCGGCAGTTACTGTGGCAATATTGGCTAACGTGAGATTTTTCATGAATGTTCTCCTTCCCTCTCTCTTGGTTTTATTTATGCTTTATACTTTTGTAAAGAAATGTTGATGAGTTGTTCGCAAAGGTCTTCGTATGACGTTCCCAACACGGCGGCTTCTTGTGGAATTAAGCTGGTGGGTGTCATGCCCGGCAAGGTGTTGGCTTCGAGTACAAACATTTCGCCGTTATCTCTCATGATAAAATCGATGCGACCATAGCCGGTGATGCCCAGCGCATTCATTGCCGCCTCGGCATGACGTTGCATGGTGGCAGTGCGCTCTGCACTTATTTCGGCCGGACAGGTTTCGATGGTTGAACCGGGTTGATACTTGTTGTTGTAGTCATAAAAGCCTTGTTTTGGAGCAATTTCGATTACCGGGAGTGCTTTACCGTCGATAACAGCCACCGAAAACTCGCGTCCTTTAATAAACTCCTCGACAACAGCTTCATTTTCGTAAGAGAAAGCAAAATCAACCGATTTGCGATACTCCTCGTCGTTGCCGGCAATGGTAACGCCCACACTCGATCCTCCACAAGCCGGCTTCACAATCACGGGATAGGACAACCTCTGCTTGGCAGGCACAACGAGTTCTTCGCCCTTGACAATCGAATAGCCCTTGGCCGTGGGCACACCATGAGCAAGAAACATGTGCTTGGTGAGATTTTTGTCCATTGCGAGTGCACTACTCAAGTAGTCGGCACCGGTGTAGCGTATGCCCATGAGGTCGAATGTCGCCTGCAAGCGACCGTCTTCACCGTTTGCACCATGCAGGGCGAGAAACACAATATCGGCTTGTGTGCACATCTCAAGCACATTAGGCCCGAAAAAGTTGCGTCGGGTCTTCACCATTTCGGGAATTGCATCGTTGAAACCGCTCATGCGCCGGGAGGCCTTCTCGACGCTGTAATCTCCTGCTGAAAAGAAATTATTACTGTCGGCCTCACTGTCGCCCACAAACACATCGAGGAGCACAGCATTGTGCCCTTTTGCCCTGAGTGCCTTGCACACGCCTGTGCCCGACACGATAGAAACCAATCGCTCGGTACTGGTTCCACCTGCTAACACAACTATATTCATTCGTTTTCTTTTATTATTATCTTAAATTATTTATAACAGTTGTTTTCTTTCATTTTTTTTTCAATTTTTCAAGTTGTTGCATGAGCCAGTTGCACACGAGCGTGCCTGCATAGGAGAACGCAACAAAAAACACCCCTCCCACACCGGCATAATAGGCAGGATTGTTGGGGCTGAAAATGTAGACGACAAACATGGTTGCAAGCATGAGCACCAACTCAAAGCAATAGAGCCGTTGCGCACGTCGACCAAACTCCTGCGACATCAATTGCCCCGATTTGAGCAACGAAATGGCCTGCATGAGCAATATCGCTGCAAGAATGGCGACCACATAGGGCGAATTGATGGCCATTGTGGTGACCGATGCAATGAACACCACAAGAGCAAGCACACGCTTCACGGTCATATATTCCTCGCTGTCGTTGAGCCACTTATAGTATTCGCCACTGTCGTTGTGGCAACGCTGCATTGCCAGCATGTCCCACCCGAACATGATGCACAAGTCAAAAATTGCTACAAGCAAAAAGATGATATAAACAATGGTTGCCATCAGTTTTTTGTTCAACGCCCCACAGGGGGCAATTAAACCCAAATCGATCATTAAATCGCTAAAGTTTTCATCGTGACTGCTTTTGTCTGCTTGTTGGCATCTTGGTTGCTGTTTCTTTCTTGATGCAACCTGTCACGTCTTCAAAAAACGGCAACCAATTTGTTCAACATTCAAGCAAAATCAGTGTGGCCTCTAATGACCGATTTGGGTTAAATCTTCTATCTTGGTTTCATTCTAAAAAACAAATTATGCCACAGCTTTTAATTTCCAAAAGAAAACATTTTCTGTTATAGAAAAATGCAATCACAGAGCTAACCATAGCAACAATTACTTAAAGTCGAAACTCCTAAATTCAAAGGCAATAGACGGCTTAAAACGCTTTTTCCATCCGAATGGCATTTTTTAGAATTCCTTCCGCAATAAATGAATGTGCAAATATAGTGATTTTTCACTACCAACCATTGCACCGCCACCATTTTTTGCAACGCAGGATCTTCTTGCACCGTACAAAACAAGCCTACTCCCTCTCGAAAGCAACCAATTGAACTCAAATTGGTCATTAGACCAATTGGGGTTTAATATCGTTTTGATATCACAAAAAAGGAGTTGCAAGCATCACAACGGCTCCAACTCCTTTTCCTATCAAGTTTAATGATGAGGATTTACATAATCGCTCACTGTGAGAGTGAAAATGTGAGAATGATCTGTTTTTTATTTCACGATTTTGCAGGTTGTTTTACTGCCATCGCTGTAGGTCGTTACAACCACATTCACACCAGCAAAAGGTTCATTGCCTTCAATGCCCTGCACGCTATAGTACTTCACAGCAGTAACAGTTTTGGCCATGCTCACGTCATTAACACCCGTTGGAAGATTTATTGCGATTTCTACTTCAAGGTCATTTTGAATTGCATCTTCTCCACTGCCAAAAGCAAGTTCGGTTTCAGGCAACGTATATGAATCTACTTCCACAACATATTTACCGGTATGGTCAAGATTCAAGAATTCAAATTTGCCATCAACACCGGTCATTTGCTTGCCCACCATAGTTTTTCCTGCTCCTGCCGACACATTGTAGAGGCACACCGTTTTATCGGCAAAAGGAGCATTGTCGCGTTTAATAATACCACGAATATCATTGGTGTAGAAATCAAATTGAGCTGCAGGTTGTTCATTTGTTTTCAAATCAAAGAAATTTACAATATCTCCCAAGTGAGTCATGTTATCATCTAACGCTTCGGCCGGCCAGTTGCGTCCTCCCCAAAAACTCTGACCAATGCGATTAAATGGGCCCGGCTGTGATTGATCGTACATCATACAGTAATATACAGCAGCTGTATCACATTCTACTTTTGCTTTGGCAAAGCAAAAAGCAACACTCTTTTTCCTATCTAAATCTTTAACATTAAGATATTGTGCAACTTCAAGATTTTGTCCTTCGTAAATGAAAGGTTTCGCAAAAGGAATATCAAGCAAAAGCCCATCATGATTAGTTGGAAGAATGCACTCGATCGAGTCGTTCATTTTCTTAAATCCATTTACAGGATCAAGCACAATCTCATTAAGCTCATCATATCCCTGTGGCTCTTCCATGTCATAGTAAGCCATAGACATTTCTTTTCTCTCTGTATTTTTTAAATAGGTGGTCGCTACTAAACAGTTTCCTGCTCCTGCAAATTTGAAGCCCGGAAGCGAAAGCCTATTTAATTTAGCTCCCTTGGGTATCTCGGTGCGCGTAGTAAAGCCCATTTTTTTTACATTGGCATCACCTTTCTTTAAATCATTATTTGTTGTCAAACACTGCACAATATGCAAATTTGTAGCAATCTCAAATTCTATTTCCTCAGGAGAAAGTTTGGGGAACAAATCGGGAATTAAATTGTCGCCGAATGACATTTATGTGCAGAAACACGGCATATTATTACAAAAACATAAAGTCTTTCTCATACTAACAAACACTTCAATGCTTTTTTACACAAACTTCGCATAAACTAACAGGAATAGCCGGTAGAAAAAATTTTTTCCAATACCGAAAAAAACAATTGAACAGCACAATAAATAAGGGAAAAATGAGTTTTCCTAATTAAATAAGGCACGAGAATTGCAACGGGCTATTGCGCAGGTGCAAAAAAAATCGTACCTTTGTATGCTTAAACTCTACATTCGCAAATGAGACAACTTAAGATTACAAAATCAATCACCAATCGCGAGAGCGCATCGCTCGACAAGTATCTGCAAGAAATAGGACGCAAAGACCTCATCACCGTTGATGAGGAAGTCGAACTGGCTCAAAAGATTAAACAAGGTGACCAAGCTGCTCTTGACAAACTTGTGAGTGCGAATCTTCGATTTGTAGTATCGGTGGCAAAACAGTATCAAAACCAGGGATTAAGTCTTCCCGACTTAATTGACGAAGGTAATCTCGGCCTCATTAAGGCAGCCCAGAAATTCGATGAGACGCGCGGTTTCAAGTTTATCTCATACGCGGTGTGGTGGATTCGCCAATCAATTCTCCAAGCTTTGGCCGAACAATCGCGCATTGTGCGTTTGCCCTTGAACCAAGTGGGTTCTCTCAACAAAATCGGCAAGGCGTTGCAACGCTTTGAGCAAGAAAACGAACGTCGCCCATCGGCATCGGAACTCGCCGATCAGCTCGATGTTCCGGTCGAGAAAATCGCCGACACAATGAAGATTTCGGGCCGACACGTCTCGGTTGACGCTCCATTTGTTGACGGTGAAGACAACAGCCTGCTCGATGTACTCCCCAATGAAGACTCGCCCATGGCCGACTCTTCGCTCAACCAAGAATCTCTTTCTAAGGAAGTGAACCGTGCACTCGACCAGCTGAACCCTCGCGAACGCGACATCTTGAAAATGTTCTTTGGCATTGGTTGCCAAGAAATGACGCTTGAAGAGATTGGTGCAAAATTTGACCTCACACGTGAACGTGTACGCCAAATCAAAGAAAAGGCCATACGTCGCCTGAAAGGGCAAAAGAGCAAATTACTCAAGGCTTACTTAGGCTGACAATTTGCAAAATTGCAGCCAATCAAGAAAAAATTGCAACCGCTCCGGCACCATGTGCCCGGGCGGTTGTTTGTAGTAAAACCCACACCAAAGCGCATCGCTCGTGGAGCACGACATTTAAACCCAAATCGGTCATTAGAGCCCGCACTGATTTTGTTTGAATGTTGATGTTGAACAAATTGGTTGTCTTTTTTGAAGACGCAGCGGGCTGCATCAAGAAAAAACGGCAACCAAAATGCCGGCAAGCAGACAAAAGCAGGCGGGAAGCAACGCGATGAACCGAAAAAAAGTAAGCCTTAGCGATCTAATGACCGTTTGGGGTTAAAGTGATTATCACAAAGTGTGGCTATTGTGCTATGTTTCAACAACATTGAGGCAAAGAAAAAGTGTTGTTGAAAAAAATAATGAAAAAAGAGATTTTTTTTGTTTTAATTTGAGGAAATTTTGCGTCTTGTTAATGAAAGACGGTAACAAGTCGGTCATAGTAATTTAATGATGGAAAAAACGGAGTTTGAACATTTAGCCCCCCAACTGCGAGACAAGGCTTTAAAAACTTGTCTGGCAATGGGCATCGACACCATGACTGCCGATGATGTGGCGCAAGACGTGATGTTGAAACTCTGGACAATGAAAGAAGAGCTTAGCCGCTACCGCTCGCTACAAGCTGTGGTGTGCACAATGGCCAAACACATTGTCATTGACGGCAAAAGGCAAAAAACGACCGATCAGCTCACCGACGACATGCTTGTAATGAGCCAGTTGCCATCGCCACACGAACGACTCGAAGTGCTCGAAGACGACCAATGGCTGCGCAAGCGACTCGATGCCTTACCAAGCAAGCAACATGCCGTGCTCAGGTTGCGTCAAGTTGAACACAAAAGCTACGAGGAGATTGCCAAACTGGCGGGCATTGAAGTGACCTCGGCACGCACACTCGTGGCACGGGCACGAAAGGCACTGTTGGAAGAATTTAAACAAAAAACAAACAATGAACAACGAACGACAACATATTGAAAAATTGCTCAACCGCTTCATGAGTGGCGAAAGCACCCTTGCCGAAGAACGCGAACTCGGGCAATACTTCGCTACGCATGATGTGGACGCGGAATGGAGTGCCTACAAGCAAATGTTTGCCTACTTTGACCAAGGCATGCCTCTTGAACAGCAAAAGTCCACCCCCAAGCGACTCATACCGCTGTGGACACGCCGAGTGGCTGTGGCGGCAACGCTGGTGGTGACATTCGTGACAGGACTGCATCTGCTCGACCTGCAAAACAAGAAACAGACGATGGCAGAGCAACCCACTGTGACTCAAATGCACGAAGAACAGCCCATCATGCGACAAGTGGTCGAAAGTCCATCGGCAACGGTGCAACCGGCAAGCATTGCCCCCAAGGGTACCATTGCACTTGCACACAGCAAGACACGACACAGCAAGGTTGAAAATGCAACCGAACACCCGGCCGTGTGGCAACAGCAAATTGAAAACGCCCTTGACGTAGCCTTGATGGAAGAACAAGCTACCGAGGCCGAAATGCAAGAACAAATTGCCATTGAAAAAGCAGAATATGCACTATTGCTGGCACAAGCCAACAGCGAACTCAACGGCTATTGCATCGAAGCAGAATTGAAATAATTAATCATCAACACTTTATCATCACATTATGAAATCAACACATTTAACACTCGCCATTGCCATGGTCGCAGCCATGCTCACAAGCATCGGCAGCCATGCACAAGCCAACATCGACAAGGCTCTTGAACAACTCAAGCAACATGCCAAAATCGAACAAACGAAAAAAGTGACAACCTATGACCCAAACGAGCACGAAACAAACATGCAACTCTATCATTTCTCGTTTGGACCCAACAACATGAAATGGATCAACAACATGCGGAACGCTCTCGAAGGAGATGCCGACAAAGCCTACTTCTACTCTGTTCAAAGTGGCAAAAATGGCCAAATAACTTCCTATAACATCTACGGTGAGGGTTCGTCGAGCACCATCTTTGGCAGAGGCATAAACATTGGCAACAAGTTGGTTAAACCCGACCAATTTATTATCAGCTGCATCATGGATCCTAACGATTCTACAAACTCCTATCGATTTTGCTACGCTCTGGAATGGGTGAAAGCAAAAGACGGAAAAATTGTGGGACGTGTGGGCAAAGCATACGAATTGCGCCCCAGCAAGAAACAAAAAAAGACAGGTATAAAGGTGAACATCGATGGCATAGACCTCGACGTGGACAAGCTCAGCAATTTTTCTTGGGATTCTGATTTTCCTTTCGACAGCATTGCAAATAGCAATACCATCTCTAAACTCATCACCAACGATGATGGCACAATCATTATTGACTCAGGGATAAACAGCCACACCAAGAAGGACAACGATGTGAGCTGGCTCACAAGCTTTAATTTCTATCGCAACAAACTGCAAAGTGCCTTTGACAGAAAAAAAACAACATCGGCATCGACCACCTCCTATGCCATCATGCTCATGAAGCTATGTGCCAAAGCAAAAGATGTGAAAATAAGCGATAGAATCATCAAAAACTGTGCAAGAAGTGTGGTCAAGCTACGCGCTTTAGCCCAAGACGAAATCATTGCAAGCGTTCTTGACGAAGCAATTGATGAGCTGAGAAAAAATTAAAACGAAATAAATCATTGCATTGCCACAAAGAAATAACGATTATGACAACAACATTGAAATTGATAACTCCTGCATTGTTTCTCGTGCTTGGCAGTGTGTCCACACTCGCCCTCGATTGCATTTGAATTGGGAAACGACAAGAGAATTTATGTGCAGGCAACTCTCAACGGCGACACGTCGTGCCACTATCGTTTTTTGCTCGATACAGGAGCAAGCGGTGTGGTGCTGAACAGCAATCACGAAGAATTGATGCACAAAATCGACTTTACTGCAACGGCAACAAACAAAGGGGCCAATTCTATTGAGCAAGTAAGATGCACAAGCAATGACCAACGATTGAGAATAGGCAATCAAGAGGTCGGCGGCCTTCGATTCACAGCAATTCCCTATCCCAAAGACGCTTGGGACGGTGTGGCAGGACTTGATTTTCTCAATAAATTTGAATGGGAGATCGACTACGACAAGCGATTGCTCTACGTGTATGCAAAAGGCACGCCGGTTGCTCCCCCAAACTGCAAAGGACTATCATTTTATGTTGTTGAAGGCGTGCCGGTGATCACGATTTCGGTATGGATCAACGGAAAAAATACGTCGTACGTACAGAGATTGACACAGGTTCCGACCGTGCACTCGACCTCAACACTCCTTTTGTAATACAAACTATCGGGAACATTACCCCCCTTTGCCTATTCAACAATCGTGGGAACATCGTCAAACACAGGAAAACTGCTCAACGTGTTTTTCGACAAAATCAAACTTGGCGACCACGTTATGCCTCGTTTTCCCGGTGCATTTTCGACAATAACCACCGGTATGCAGGCAACCACAGCCTTTGACGGTGTGATAGGCAGTAACTTGTTGCAACGTTTCAACCAAATATGGGATTTTTCAAATCAAAAAATCTATTTCATTGCCAATAACAGATATTATTGCCCTTTTTATGACTTTCTTGTCAAGTAAACAGACAAAAATAATACAGTAAACAGTTTTATATGCTTCCGGAGGATTGTAGCAGAGATGCCACAATCCTCGTTTCGTTCATCAACATGACCAAGCCTCGCCAAAATCATCAATCGGCCATTAGATGAAACCTTCTATCATTTTATAATTACACAGTGATGACATTGAAAGATTTATAGGGAGATTGGCAGTTTTCTTTGAAGAAAATGGTATCTTTGCTCTATTGAAACGAGTGTTCATTAAGGCTTGGCAGAATAAAGATGCGGACAGAAACTCATTCGTTTCTAATTCGCACCTCATTTTTTCTTCTTTATTCTTTGCTTATTTTACTGATTGTGTGAAAGATGCGTATTTATACAAAGCTTTCGTGCGCATGATTGGGAGAAGAGAGCGAAATACTGATTTTTACGGCCGATAATGCTCACTTGAAAAATAAAAATAAGACGACGAGTTGCGCAATCTACATATTTTTACTGTCCATTCTTGGAAGTTTTATCCTGCGCACAGTGGGGTTTGGGTTTGGCATCTTCATCATGACGGTTCTGCCCTATCTCATGCCCTCGTATGGAGAAGCCACTTGCTTATCGGGATTGTTGGCTATGACAACCTCGATCTATGTGGTGTATAAGATGCACAACTTTCTCAATTGGAGACACTTGCTACCCATTTTGCTCACTTTCTTTGCCGTATCGTCCATTGCCATTTTCACGCTCAAGCGGCTTGACGATTTGCTGTTGCGCAAGGTGCTGGGCGCAGTGCTTGTTGCTACGGCAATTTATTTTGCATTCTTCAGCAAACGCATCAAGCTGAAAGCCAACATGCCCACTCAACTCACAGCCGGCACATTGAGTGGCCTGCTGGGTGGTTTCTTTGGTATGCAAGGCCCTCCGGCAGTGCTCTATTTCTTGCAATCGGAACACGACAAAGAACACTACATGGCTCTCATTCAAACCTATCTGCTATTGGGCAATACCATGATGCTCATTGTGCGTGCCATGAACGGCTTTCTCACCCCAGTGGTAGGGCGGAACTACTTCTATGGGTTGGGAGGTGTGGCCATAGGTACAGCCATTGGCGGAGCGGTGTTTAAGCGAATACCGCAACAACCCTTTCGCTATGTTGTCTATTCCTACATTGCCATGAGCGGAATTGTGATACTGCTCACCATGTAAAATCGCTGTCAATGCCCTTTATTTTACATTTCACCATTCACAAAGTAGCAATTATTCTTGCTTGAAAGGGGTTTTTAGAGTAATTTTGTGAAAATAAACCGAAACGGTGCTGCATGAAAAAATTTGAAATGGACTTTACTGTGAGCGAAAATGTGAAAATTTCGCCACAGTACTCGTTGTTGAAACTCACTCCGGCAGAGGGTAAAATGCCTGAAACATTGCCCGGGCAGTTTGTGCAAGTAGAAATTCCTTGCTCTAAGACAACTTATTTGCGTCGCCCCATCTCCATCAATTACATTGACGATAAAGAGCTTTGGTTGCTCATACGCAACGCCGGCAAGGGCACTCGGGCACTCATCGCAATGCCCGAGGGGGCAACATTGAATGTGCTGTTGCCCCTGGGAAATGGTTTCACTACCAACGTAACCGGCAAGGTGCTACTCGTGGGTGGTGGCGTGGGCGTGGCTCCACTGTTGCAATTGGGCAAGGTGCTGAAAAGCGAAGGCAAGAACGTCGAGTTTCTACTGGGAGCACGTACGGAGAAAGACCTGCTGGAACTTGACCTGTTTGGGCAAGTGGGCACTGTGCATGTGACCACCGAAGACGGGTCGATGGGCGAAAAAGGCTTTGTAACGCAACACTCAATATTTCGTGAGAAAATCGACCATATTGCCTGCTGTGGCCCGGAACCCATGATGAAAGCCGTGGCCAACATTGCCCGGCAATGCGGTATAGCGTGCGAAGTGAGCCTCGAAAACACAATGGCATGTGGGCTGGGAGCCTGCTTGTGTTGCGTGGAAGATACTGTAGACGAAGGAAATGTGTGTGTATGCACCGAAGGTCCCGTATTTAACATCAATCGATTGAAATGGTAGACTTAAGCGTTGAAATAGGAAATTTAAAGCTGAAAAATCCTGTGATGACTGCATCGGGAACATTTGGCTACGGAGAAGAATTTGCCGACTTGATCGACCTGAATCAACTGGGCGGCATCATTGTCAAAGGCACAACTCTGCATCCTCGTCAAGGCAACCCATACCCTCGCATGGTTGAAACACCGAGTGGCATGCTCAACGCCGTGGGACTGCAAAATAAGGGAGTAGACTACTTTATTGAGCACATCTACCCACGCATCAAGAATCTTGACACAAGCATTGTCGTGAACGTGAGCGGAGCCGCCATCGACGACTATGTGGCCGTGTGTGAAAAACTAAATGCACTTGAAAAAATAGCCGCCGTAGAAATCAATATCTCATGTCCCAACGTGAAACAAGGCGGTATGACCTTTGGGACCACCTGCACCGGAGCCGAAAGCGTGACTCAAGCCACACGCAAGGCCTACAAAGGCACCATGATTGTGAAACTCACACCCAACGTGACCGATGTGGCCGAAATCGCACGAGCCGTTGAAGCAGCCGGTGCCGATGCCGTGTCGCTCACCAACACTTTCATGGGCATGGCCATTGATGTAGAAAAGCGTCGCCCCTATCTATCGACCACCACCGGAGGCCTTTCGGGAGCTTGCATACGTCCTATTGCCGTGCGCATGGTGTGGCAGGTGTCCAAAGCCGTGAAAATACCCATAATAGGGCTTGGAGGCATCATGAACGGGCGCGATGTGGTTGAATTTATGCTGGCAGGCGCAACAGCTGTGCAAATTGGCACTGCCAACTTCATAGATCCACAAGTAACCATCAAATCAATCGCCTATGTTCAAGATTATCTTGAACGCCACGGCTTTGATGCGGCGCAACAGCTCATTGGAGCAATGAATTAACCCCAATCGGTCATTAGACCGCTAAGATTTGCAATTATTGGTTCATCGCATGCTTCCCGACTGCTTTTGTCTGCTTGCCGGCATTTTGGTTGTCGTTTTTTCTTGACGCAGCCCGCTACGTCAAGAAAAAAGAGAACCAATTTATTCAACATTCAAACAAAATCAGTGCGGCCTCTAATGACCGATTGGGGGATTAAGGAAATTATGTGCTTGTTTTAGCGATTATTGGGCGTGAACAACTCAAAGCTGTTGTCACTATAAATAACCATGATGTTAACAATGTGACGACGACTATCTGCAGTCTTTGTGGTGGCAACAGAACCATTACGGCCAACACTCTTGGCAATGCTTTCCAGAGCCGCAGAGAGTGTCGCAGAGTCGCTTGACGACGACGCAGGCGCAGGCGGAGAATAAACAGCATCATTATCGCCAAAAGAAATAGAAGTCTGTAAAGGCGATGAATTTTCTTGAGCAACATGAGGGTTGCTCATTTTTTTTACATTCTCGGCAAGTTGAGGAGATGCCACTGCATTCAAGTTATTCTCTTTTGGAACAAACATATCGCCATCGCCAAACATGAGCCAAAGTATGTTCAAAGCCGGATAGGCCACATGAATTTTTGTGATCAACTCATCACTCACTTTTTTGTTTCTTCCGTTAAGGAGCTGAGAAAGGGTGGGACGAGGTATGTCGCAGGTGTCGGCAAATTGAGAATTAGAAATTCCATTTTGCGACAAGAACAATTTTAGGCGAGAAACGATGTCCATTATTGAATTAACGTTTTTGAATTATTCAATTGCAAATTTAAAACAGCTATTTGAAAATACAAAATTTTAAAGCGTAAATTTTTTAATTACCTGTTTATTTTTAGAAATAACACGTTTAGGAAGCATGAAAGGTTATTTAATCACAATATTAAATAAAAAATCTAAGCAAGGCAACATATCTCATTTATTTTCAAACAAATATAACACAAAATCATTCCTTTGAGACAACGAATTTAAAAACACAAACAAAACCTCACTGCATCATTAAACCAACACTTCATGATATATGATATATATTATTGATTTTAACCTATTTATCTAAAATATAAACAAGTGTTAATTGGTATTTTTGAGACATTTGTAAACTGTGTAAAAGAAAATTAGCAATTACAAAACGAGTATTTGCAATTCAATACTTGTCTAAGAAGTGAGAATTCTAGATAAAGAATGCAAACTGCATGATTGGAGAATGAAACTTTTGCTTGGATTAACAAATTCAAATAGGTAAACCGTGTGTGGTAATTTACCAATTTGTCGTTTAAATTTCATTCAACTCATTTTCCTTGTCAATTTTATTTTTCTGCTTTAAACGGTTCACAAAACTAAATTCTTAACCATTCTCAAAGGGTAAAGACTGTGCATTTTCAATAGTTAAATCATTGATATTAAATCATGTTATAGCATTAAAAACTCCTTTCTCACCTATTCCAATCTCGTTATCAGAAAATTGAAAAAATAAAGACTTAGCCACTTTTAAACACAAAAAAATGGGTTTTCGCTACTGCAAAAACCCACTTATAGGAGTGATTTCAGGCGCAAACAAGTCAATTTTGCGCTAATTCGGCTTGAATAAAGCGCGATGTGATGGATTTCTCATTGTGAGCAACTGCCTCGGGCGTGCCGGTTGCAACCAAATATCCTCCGTTTCGCCCTCCTTCGGGCCCCATGTCGATAATATAGTCAGCACATTTTATCACATCAAGATTATGTTCAATGACAAGCACCGTATTTCCTTTTTGGACCAATTTGTTCAACACACCAAGCAACACCTTAATATCTTCAAAATGCAGCCCGGTTGTTGGTTCATCGAGAATATAAATGGTCTTGCCGGTATCTTTCTTTGAAAGTTCGGCGGCAAGTTTCACTCGCTGACTTTCGCCTCCCGACAGTGTGCTTGATGGTTGCCCCAGCTTAATGTAGCCCAACCCTACTTCCTGCAAAACCTTTATCTTGCTGAGAATGGCAGGAATGGCATCGAAAAACTCCACGGCTTGATTTATGGTCATGTCGAGGACATCAGCAATCGATTTTCCTTTGAATTTCACCTCCAAAGTCTCTCTGTTATAGCGTTTTCCGCTACATTCTTCACAGGGAACAAGCACTTCGGGCAGAAAATTCATTTCTACGGTCTTATATCCATTGCCTTTACACACTTCGCAACGTCCGCCCGAAATGTTAAAAGAAAAGCGACCGGGCTTGTAACCTCGAATTTTGGCCTCGGGCAGATTTACATAAAGGTTGCGGATGTCGGCAAACACACCGGTGTAGGTTGCCGGGTTGCTGCGCGGTGTGCGCCCCAACGGTGACTGGTCGACCGTGACAACCTTGTCTATATGTTCAAGCCCCTCAATGGCATCAAATGGCAACGGCTCGGCGAGCGAGCGGTAGAGATGTCGGCTCAAAATGGGCTGCAAAGTGCCATTGATCAAGCTCGATTTTCCGCTACCCGAAACACCCGTTACACAGATGAACACTCCCAAGGGCAATTCCACATCAACGCCTTTCAAGTTATTTCCGCGACAGCCATGCAATGCCAATTTATTGCCGTTGCCCTTGCGTCGCTCTGCCGGCATCTCAATGCGAACAGTTCCATTTAAATAGTCGGCTGTAATTGTGTGTTCGTGCAACAACCCGGCAGGAGTTCCCGCAAAGACCACATTGCCTCCTCTGCGGCCGGCTTTCGGGCCAATATCCACAATATAGTCAGAGGCAAGCATCATGTCTTTGTCGTGTTCAACCACAATAACCGTATTGCCCTCATCGCGCAACTTCTTGAGCGAGTCGATGAGCCGTTCATTGTCGCGCTGATGCAGCCCTATGCTGGGTTCATCAAGAATGTAAAGCACATTGACCAGTTGCGAGCCTATTTGGGTGGCCAGCCTGATGCGCTGACTTTCGCCACCCGAAAGCGATGCCGAACTGCGATTGAGCGAAACATAGTCAAGCCCCACATCGAGCATGAAATTGAGACGACTAAGGATTTCTTTCACAATTTCCTCGGCAATCTTCCACTTGTTAGGTTCCATGTGGTTATGCAAGTCGTTCATCCAGTCGCGAAGCTCCGAAATGTCCATACGAGAAAGTTGTGCGATATTCTTGCCATTGATAAAAAAGTGCAACGCCTCCTTATTCAGCCTTGCTCCTCGACATTCCGGACACTCCGCACGCGAGAAAAACTGCCCTGCCCACTTTTGAGCCTGACTTGTTGCATTGTCGCTTTGTTGCAGCTCAATGTATTTTACAAGCCCTTCATAGGCGAGAAAATAATTGTTGGTGCTCATGGTCTCGGTTTTAATGTTGAGCCGTTCGTCGGTGCCATTCATGATGTCGTCGACAGCCTCTTCGGTCAATTGGCTTAAAGGCGTTTCGAGTGTGAAGCCATACTTCTCACAAATGGCCGATATTTGCCAAAAGATGAGAGAGTTCTTGTATTTTCCCAAGGGCAAAATGCCACCGTCGCGTATCGACAGTTTCATGTCGGGCATGATTTTTTCTCGGTCGATAATGTTGACATAGCCCAATCCCTTGCACTTGTGGCAGGCTCCTTGCGGAGAGTTGAACGAAAAGTTGTGGGGTGCAGGATCGAGGTAAGACAACCCGGTGGAAGGATCCATGAGTGTTTTGCTGTAATAGCTGATTTCATTGGTGTCTTTATCGAGAATAAGCAATTGGTCGTTGCCTTGGCGAAAGGCCAAATCAACAGTATCCTTCAATCGCTTGACATCCTTTTGCAACACTCTGAGCCTGTCGACAACAAGCTCCACACTGTGGTTCTTGTAGCGGTCGAGCTTCATGCCAAAAACGATTTCCTGCAACTCTCCATCAATCCGCACATGAATGTAACCCTTCTTGCGAAGCTGTTCAAAGAGGTCTTTGTAGTGCCCTTTGCGGTTTTTAACCAATGGCGACAAAATGTAAATTTTCTTGCCATCGAATTTATTGAGAATGAGGTTTAATATTTTATCGATCGAATATTTGACCATACGCTCTCCCGAGAGATAACTGTGGGCATCGGCGGCACGTGCATAGAGCAGGCGCAAGTAGTCGTAGACCTCGGTTGTGGTGCCCACCGTGCTGCGAGGGTTTTTGTTGGTCGTTTTTTGTCCGATTGAAATAACCGGATTAAGTCCCGAAATTTTGTCAACATCGGGTCGCTCAAGCACACCAAGCATGTTGCGTGCATAGGCTGAAAACGTTTCCAAATAGCGACGTTGCCCTTCGGCAAAAATGGTGTCGAATGCCAGCGACGACTTGCCGCTACCACTCAAGCCTGTTACAACCGTGAGTTTGTTGTGCGGAATTTCAACATCTATATTTTTCAAATTGTGAACACGTGCTCCCAACACACTCACACTCCCAATTTCTTTTCCTTCAAAATTCATAGCCTTTCAAGCATTTTGTGAAAAAACAATCTTTACATTCAACTTTTATATATTGTTAATCACATTTTTTACTTTATTACAATATATCCTGCTCCCCTTTTCATCGGCATCATCTCTGCAATCAGTCGATCGTCCAATTTTTATTGAAAACCGTGTAGGAGCGTTTTGCTCGCGACCAATCACCTTGCTTGGGAATGCGCACCGTGTAGGTCTTGTTGCCCACGGTGAGCTTGTTGGATCTTATCCAAGGATTCAATTCACGCAACACAGCATAGCTAATGCCTTGCTTCGTCGCCCATACGCTCCAATCAGGAATCGATGCACTCACCTCAACAGTTGTGTAATGATAGGGTTGATAAAGCTGCTTTCTATGAACACGGTAGCCATAACGCTTGGGGTTCTCTAAAAACATCTTATAACCCATGATGCGAAACACATAGCGTGACGTTTCGCTATTGAGATAGAGGTTGAACGACGAACTTTGCTGTTGCTTGGAGAGTTCGCTCGAAATGCGTCCCATGCCGGCATTATAACTGGCGGCAACAGTAGCCCAGTGTCCATATTTCTTGTAGGCGGCCTTTAAATATCGGCATGCCGCTTGAGTAGATTTTTCGGGGTCATATCGTTCATCGACATCGGCATTCACCTCCAAACCGTAGTCTTGTGCCGTAGCCGCAAGCAACTGCCACAGTCCGGCCGCCTTGGCCGGCGAATAGGCATTGTGGTCCATGAGGCTCTCGGTGCAAGCCAAGTACAAGAAATCTTGTGGCATACCGTTTTCTTTTAAAATTTGAGAGAGCAAAGGAAAATAGCGATTGGCTTTTTTAAAGCACCACAGTGTTTTTTCTCGATTGTAGATGATGCTCACCAGCTCACGGTCGACACGCTCATACATGTCGAGCCGATCCAAGTCTACATTCTCGCCAAAAAGCGTGAATTTCAACGGAATATCGGGCGCAACTGTTGCTGTGAACACTGTGCTCTTGGTCGTTACTGACGTTGATGCATTGCGACGCACAAAATCGACATTTTGCTTGAACTGTGCATTGCACGCACCCCATGCGACGGTCGCAACGACCGCCGCCCAAATTGTTTTCTTCATTCTTCTTGTATTCATTTCATTCGCCGGCCTCACTGCCCGACGATGTTCCATATTTATTTTTCTTGTAACGCAAGATGTTGATGTCGCCATCGAGCTTGTATTTTTTCCCATCAGCCCCTTTGGCTTGAATAACATAATAATACACGCCCGGAGCAACGAGCTTGCCCTTATAAGTGCCGTCCCAGCCCTGCGAAGGGTCGGTCAGTTCGCAAATCTGCACTCCCCAGCTGTTGAAAATCCAGCACCGGAACTCTATGATCGATTTGTAGGACACCTTCCACACGTCGTTCACCCCTTGGGTAGAACCGGGTGAAAAAATGTTGGGGCAAACCAGCTCACTCTCGCCAATGTTCACAGTGTAGGTTTCGCCGTATGCCTCACAGGTGCCTGTGGCATTTGAGCCAATGAAACGCCAATAGAAAGTGCCGGCTTCGGTAAAAGACTGTTCCACCACCTCTTGATTGAGGCGAAGTTGAATGTTTTTAAACTCCGCATCTGTGGCCATTTGCCATTCTTTGTGAACAACCGCATCGGAGCAATGGGCAGTGAAAGTGATGTTCACCGGCGCCGAACCGCCAAGTGTACTGCCATCGCCGGTGCCTTTTTCGTTGTTATTTTCACGGCGTTCTTGCACGGCTGTGGTTTGCACTTCGACTGCCGCCGTTGCGTATGTGTCGCTTTCTACACTCACACCCTCACCCCAAAAATCGAGAAAACGATCGCCACTCAACTTGAATGACGTGTTGCACAACGGCGCTTGAATTACGATTGTGGGTTTAAAAGTCTCTTGGTTGTCGGAAACGCTTTCTTGCGTGTATTGCTTGCTTTCGTTGTTCCATACGAGTGTGTAGTATTGAAGTTTCATTTGCCGGTCGAGCAGATGGCGCACACCATTGATGGCATAGTAAACCATGTCGGGACCATTGCCATTCACATTGATGGTTGCCGAACCGCAATCGCCATCACTCTCTGCCATCAGACTGTTGAGTGCAAGATAGTAGTCGGCATAGTTCACGACCCATACGTAGGTACGTTTGGTGCCTTCTTCGATGACATAGCCTTTGTTGGCTATTACCTGCGAGAGTGTCGACACATTGCCGTTGCGCACGATTCCGTTCAGCTCCTCGGCATGTCCGCCACCTTGCTCGCCATAGGTGTACCAAGTGACCGTCTGCCCGGTCGAGGCAGTGTAGTTCATGCTCACGCCGGCAGTGTTGTGCAGCACATATATTTTGTCCAATCCGGTAGACTTGGCCGGAGTTTCCTCAAAAACAGGCTTCGTCATGCCCGAAAAGCCAACCTGTGCATGACCTGCAAAGGCAAGCAACATGGCTGTTATCGTTGTAAAAATGCAATTGTACTTCATATCACCGCAAAGTTAAACATTATCACCTAAATAACGTATAGGCACGACGTTAAATTGCGTTGAACGACAAAACTCATCTATTGTTTTTATTTCATCTAACAAAGCATTAATCTATTTCAAATCAATGCGGTTTAATGAAACAAATATCAGACACAAAAATCAAGGTAGGCAAAATCTTTGCAAAACCATGTTCTTCCTTAATATGGCACAATGTCGTAAAGCAAAAAAATAATGCACAACAACCTTTTTTGTCCCATTTCGTCACAAATTTGCCACATTTTTATATTGCATGTATTTTGTATTGCCGACAAGTTAATGTAATTTTGTAGAGAAATTAGATTACTCTAAAATCCTCATACATTTATAATATGATTACATTCTTCAAAAAAGGCGCGAAAACCATTTATGCGGTCGAAAGTGCTCACGCTCTTCCTCCCACTGAAGTTCAAAAAATGGAGTGGCTGCTTGGCGGTCAATTCGTGAACGACACCACAATTCGCGGCACCTTTGTTGGTCCTCGCCGTGAAATGATTACCCCTTGGAGTACCAATGCTGTCGAAATCACTCAAAACATGGCCATGCAGGGCATCACAAGAATTGAGGAGTTCACCACCACCAAGGACAAGGAGCCAAAGTACGACAAAATGTTGCAACGCATTTATCACACGCTCGATAACGACACCTTTAAAATTTCCCATACGCCCGCTCCCATCGTCTACATTGAAGATCTTGAAAAATATAATATCGAGGAAGGGCTTGCATTGAGTCCCGAAGAAATCGAATACTTGAAAGGCTTGGGCAAACGCCTCGGTCGCCCTCTCACCGACAGTGAGGTGTTTGGTTTCTCGCAGGTGAACAGCGAGCATTGCCGGCACAAGATTTTTGGAGGCACATTCATTATCGATGGCGAGGAGATGCCCATGAGCCTGTTTGGGTTGATCAAGAAAACAACCCAAGAAAATCGCAATACCGTGATTTCGGCCTATAAAGATAATGTGGCTTTCTTCGACGGTCCCACCATCGAACAATTTGCCCCCAAGCATCCCGAAAAAGCCGATTTCTTCGAGGTAAAAGATATCAACTCGGTGATTTCGCTGAAAGCCGAAACTCACAACTTCCCTACCACCGTTGAGCCGTTTAACGGCGCAGCAACAGGCAGTGGCGGTGAAATTCGCGACCGATTGGGTGGCGGACGTGCCAGTTTGCCTCTTGCAGGCACAGCCGTCTACATGACCGGTTACCCTCGCACCGACGTTGAACGCAAGTGGGAAATGTGCACCATGCCTCCCCGCCCCTGGCTCTATCAAACTCCCGAAGAAATACTCATCAAGGCTTCAAACGGTGCCAGCGACTTTGGCAACAAGTTCGGGCAACCGCTCATCTGTGGCTCGGTGCTCACCTTCGAACATGAAGAGGGGCGCAAGCAAATGGCTTATGACAAAGTGATCATGCTTGCCGGTGGCGTGGGCTTCGCCAATAAGCGCGACGCACTCAAAAGCACTCCTCAACCCGGAGAAAAGGTTGTGGTGATGGGTGGCGACAACTATCGCATAGGCATGGGTGGAGGTGCTGTGAGCAGCGTGAACACTGGCCAATATGACAACGCCATTGAGCTTAACGCCGTGCAACGCGCCAATCCCGAAATGCAAAAGCGTGTGTCCAACGTAATACGCGCCATGAGCGAAAATGAAATTAACCCCATCGTATCAATTCACGATCACGGAGCCGGAGGACACCTCAACGCTCTCTCGGAGCTGGTGGAAGAAACCGGCGGACACATCGACATGAGCAAACTGCCGGTGGGCGACCCCACTCTCTCGGCCAAGGAAATCATTGGCAACGAAAGTCAGGAGCGCATGGGGTTTGTGGCCAAAGAAAAAGATTTGCCACTCATCAAGAAAGTAGCCGACAGGGAGCGTGCCCCATTCTACGTTGTGGGCGAAACCACCGGCGACGATCGATTTGTGTTTGAACAAGAAGACGGCGTGAAACCCATTGACTTGGGCATGAAGGACATGTTTGGCAGCAGCCCCAAGACGGTGATGACCGATGTGAGCAAAGAAAATAAATTTAAAGATGCCACAACCCATGCCGCACAGCTCGACGACTACATTCAAACCGTGTTGCAATTGGAGGCTGTGGCTTGCAAAGACTGGCTCACCAACAAGGCAGACCGCTCGGTAACCGGCAAAATAGCACGCCAGCAATGCCAAGGCGAAATTCAATTGCCGTTGAGCGATTGTGGTGTGGTGGCTCTCGACTACACGGGCACAAGCGGCATTGCCACCTCGATTGGTCACGCCCCGCAAGCAGGGCTTATCGACCCGGCAAGCGGTTCGGTGCTTTCTATTGCCGAAGCCCTCACCAACATTGTGGGAGCAAACCTCGCCAACGGGCTTAAAACCGTGTCGTTGAGTGCCAATTGGATGTGGCCTTGTCGCAACGAGGGTGAAGATGCCGCCCTGTATCGTGCCGTGAAGGCATGTTCCGACTTTGCCATTGCACTGGGCATCAACATTCCCACAGGCAAGGACAGCCTCTCGATGACTCAAAAATATGGTCAAAAGAAAATTATTGCTCCGGGCACCGTCATCATCTCGGCCGCCGGCGAGGTGAATGATGTGAAAAAGACCGTTTCGCCCGTGCTCCAAGCCAAGAAGAGCAAACTCTACTATATCGACTTCTCGGGCTGTAAATTGGAACTGGGTGGCTCGGCACTGTTCCAAAGCCTGAACGCCATAGGCAAGAAAGCTCCGGAAGTGAAGAGCGCACAACTCTTTGCCAACGCTTTCAATGCCGTGCAAGAGCTGGTGGCCGATGGCAAATTGCTTGCCGCCCACGATGTGAGTGCAGGCGGTCTTGTCACAACTTTACTTGAAATGGCGTTTGCCAACACCAAAGGTGGCATCGATGCAGATCTCGCCGGATTTGATGAAAACGACATCGTTAAAATTCTTTTTGCCGAAAATCCCGCTCTCGTCATTCAAGTTGCCAACAACCAATGCGCACAAGTAGAACGCCACCTTGCCGGCAAGGGCGTGAAGTTCATCTGCATTGGCGAGCCATCGGAGGAACGCACCCTCAGCGTCACCCACGAAGAGAAGCAACACCTGTTCTTCATCGACTATCTGCGCGATGTGTGGTACAGTAGCTCCTATCTGCTCGATGTGAAGCAAAGTGGCAGCAAGTGCGCCAAGGCACGATATGAAAACTACAAAAAACAACCCGTGCGCTGGCGTTGGCCACAAGGCTGGAACGGCACAGCCGCATCACTGGGCATTAAAGGATCGAGACACGGCAAAACCGGCATCAAGGCAGCCATCATACGCGAAAAAGGCGTGAACGGTGATCGCGAAATGGCCTATTCACTCTACTATGCCGGCTTCGATGTCAAAGACGTGCATATGACCGACTTGATGAGCGGACGCGAAACACTCGAAGACGTGAACATGATTGTGTTTTGTGGCGGCTTCTCCAACAGCGACGTGCTGGGCAGTGCCAAAGGCTGGGCAAGCGGCTTTGTGTGGAACGAAAAGGCCAAAAAGGCTCTTGAAAACTTCTACAAGCGCAACGACACGTTGAGCTTGGGCATTTGCAACGGTTGCCAAGTGATGATTGAGCTTAATTTGCTCAACCCCGAATATGACAGCAAACCACGCATGGAGCACAACGACAGTGGCAAGTTTGAAAGCGAATTTATCGGGCTTAACATTCCCAAGAACAACTCGGTGATGTTCGGCAACCTGAGTGGCTCAAAGCTCGGCATTTGGGTGGCTCATGGTGAAGGAAAATTCTTTCTGCCGGAGGGCGTTGACAACTACAACGTGATTGCACAGTACAACTACCGTGCCTATCCCGCCAATCCCAACGGCTCGCCACGAGGCATTGCCGGCATTGCATCGAAGGACGGTCGCCACTTGGCCATGATGCCTCACTTGGAACGTACCATCTTCCCATGGCAATGTGGCTACTATCCCGAAGCGCGTCGCAATCGCGATGAAGTGACTCCGTGGATTCAAGCCTTCGTCAACGCCAAAAACTGGATTGAACAACACAAGCAATAAAGCACAACCGAAACAAAATCAGGCCAAAATGTGAGGAGTTCAAGAAAATCTTACCAAAAAAAACGAAAACATGCGTTTTCCACACCGTAGAAAGAAGCTATTCTTGAAATAATTTTCTTGAACTCCTTGTTTTATAAAAGTCCAATTGAACTATTTAACCCAAATCGGGTATTAGACCGCTAAGGTTTACATTTTTTCGGTTCATCGCGTGCTTGCCGACTGCTTTTGTCTGCTTGCCGGCATCTTGGTTGCCGTTTTTTTCTTGACGCAGCCCGCTACGTCTTCAAAAAAACAACCAATTTTTCAACATTCAAACAAAAACAGTGCGGCCTCTAATGCCCGATTTAAGTTAAAAAAAGACAAGGAAAATAGGAAAAACCTGCAAATCATTTGACATTGATTCGTTAAATCCAACAAGTATTTCTTTTTAAAAACCAAACGGTGGTATTGGCACCGTGTTTTTCGGAACATCTGCACACAATTTCCAAGGAAAGAACGCCCTGCAAGGCAAAGTGCCAAAAGTTCTCCCCACCATTAACTAATCGTGAATCCTTGGAGGACTGATTCACATAAAAAACAAATAACATGCAAAAAACAAGTAAATTGATTTTGTGTGCGACCATTGGAGTAATGGCCTGCAACACAGCCCAAGCACAAACGGTGGTAAAGGAAGATTTCGAACATGGCGTACCCGGAACATGGACGCTCGTCGATGCCGACAAAGACGGCTACAATTGGGGCATCCTTTACAATCAAGACGGTGTGGCTCCCATCGAAGGTTATGAAAGCGAACTCTGTGTTTCATCGGGTTCTTACATCAACGGAAAAGGAGCAGTCAATCCCGACAACTGGCTCATCACTCCTATGTTTGACTTGGAAGGCGAAGGCACACTGAGCTATGTGGTGAGTGCACAACAACCCAGCCATCCTCACGAGCATTATGCCGTGTATGCATCGACAACGGGAAAAGACACTACTGATTTCAAAGTTTGCCTGCACGAAGAAACTCTCGAAGAAGGAAAAATGTGGAAAAGTCATACTTTCAAATTGCCTACCGGAACCAAATATGTGGCTTTCAGACATTTCAAATGTAGCAATAATTTTTACATCAACATCGACAATGTGAACATTTCCAAAGGTGCACCTATGGAGAAATACGGGCTTTATGTGGGCGGAACACAAGTGACTTCCAACAACGCAGCCAACGTGCTCAACGATGGAAAAGTAACCTACGATGCCACAACATCTACACTGACGTTGAATAATGCCGAGATTGTGTCGAACATTGCCAATGATCACATAAAATCACAAGGAATATGCAATGTAGACGTTGCCAATCTCATCATTAAATTGAAAGGAAACAGCAACGTCACTTCTACGCATGCTTCGGGCATCATGAACAGTGCATTGTGCACCATGACCATTTGCAGCGACGAAAAAGGAATGGTCACCATAAACGGTTTGCAAGATGCTTTGGCCGATGAATGCGGCATCAATAATCGCGGAACATTGTTTATCAAAAACTGCACCGCCGACATTACCGGCAATTATGGACTGGCAGGCTATTCGACCGAGGCTGTGACCTTTGAAAACGCAACAATTAAGGCGAAAGGTTGTGACGATTTCGGTTCAATTGGCTACTTGGGAACATTGACTCTGAACAACTGCAAGATTGTTACTCCCACTGGTGCCATTGTTGAAACCACAGACGATGGCACAGGCATCTACCTAAATCACAATCTTGTAACCGAGCAAGTCGTGATTGTTCCCACAAGTGAATCAACCCATGTAACCAACATTGCCCAAGACGGCAAAGACATGGCAACCGATGAGTGGTTCGACTTGCAAGGGCGTCGCATCAATCGTCCACAAGAACAAGGAATCTACATTCACAATCACAAAAAATATGTAATCAGATAAATTTTCTTTTTCTGCACAAAAAAACTCAAATCGGTCATTAGTAAATGATTTTGTTGCACGATGTGTCATAATCATTTCTAATTGAACGATTTGAGTTAAAAAAGAGAGGATTATAGTTGCAAATAGTTTTTTTATTATATCTTTGCTACCGAATATTTTTCAGCAGGAGTTCAAATGACTTCACTCCAACTGAACTGTGTTAAACCCAAGAAGTCTACAATTAAAAATTAAAAACAATGGGAATGAGACATTTACGTAAACCTAAAAAATTTAACTTTGTCCGCATGAGCCTCGCAGGAGCATTGTTGCTTGCTTGCCAAGGCGTGCCTGCTCATGCTGAAGATGTAGTCAAAGACATTTGCTTCACCTACTCAAAGCAGATTACAAACCCTACCGAAAATCGTGGTGGCGGTTTTTTGAACGAGGGCAAGTACACCCCTTGCATTTTGCTCAACCCTTCGTAACAGGGGCTTGAAGGCTGCACAATTACCGACTTGGAAATGTGCCTCACCTATGCCAAAAAAGCGACAACTCGCGCGGGTATAGTGCGCATCTACGACTTTGAAACTTGCAAAATTCTTTTGGAACAAGATTGCGACCTCAAATTCGGCTACAACAAGATTAAACTCAACAATGCGTTCAGCATTGGCGACAAACCCATTCTCATAGGCTATGAAGTGATGCTCGATGCCGAGGAGAAAGGCTTGGGCATCGATCCCACGTTGTCGCGCAACGAAGAAGGTTGCTACTTGATGTATGAAGGCAATCTCGAAAACTATGTCGCCCTTAAAGATTGGGGCAACTGGGCAATCAAGGCATGGGTGTCGACAGGCAGTGCCGACAAGAGCACAAACGTGCACATACGCAACTTTGCCCCCAATGTCTACTATCTGACCAAAGGTGAGAAAGGTGTTGCAACGGCTGTGGTACACAACCTGAGTTCACAAGCCATCAACGAGCTTACTTGCCAAATCGAAGGTGTTTCCGGTGAACCTTTCAAGTTTAAATTTGACAAACCACTGGCAAAGGGTGCCATCGACACTGTGAAAATAGAGCAAATTCCCGTAGACCGTTGTGCCAACATGAAATTCCACATTGCCCAAGTGAACAATGTGAACAATCCAACGCCGCAATACAGAGAATGCAGCATGCTCATCTACGCCAAAAACAACATGCCCAAGCGTCAACACCTCTTTGAAAAATACAGATGCAACGGCATGCCTTTTAATGCAGGACCCGATTTTGAACTTGAAGATGTGACCGAATGGTTCAAAGGCAGTGAAACAAAATTCAACGTGTGCGACATTCATATGTTCCAAGGTTTAGACAAATTTGCCACCGACGAAACTGAACTTTTCCGTGCAAACGCCTACAACAACATTCCTGCCAAGAAAACAGGCACTCCCACACTGGCATTGAATCGCATTCCCTTTGAGGCCGACCGAGTAACATACACTTGCTGGAACGACGGCAGAAGCAATGAACGCCTTGAAAAACTGGACAATGAAACCTATTCTTTCTATGACTTCAAGTTAGAATTGGCCAATATTCCCAACAGTGAAAAAATTAAGGCAACCGTGAATGTTACCGAGTTGGAAAAAATTTACTTCGACGACATGGCTCTCACGCTCATGATTTTGGAAGACTCGGTTGAAGCCAAAGGCATGATTCAGCCACCAAGCAATCCATACTTCCACAACAATCTTTTCATCAAGACCGTCAACGGCACAACCGGAACTCCGTTGCAATTCAATGACGGCAAGTTCACCGCTTCCTACGAAATTGAATTGCCAGAGCCACTCTCGGGCAAGAAAAACAATTTCTCGATTTTGGCAACAATCGGCCGTCAAGTCAACGTGCTCACGCCAATCTCAGCCAAGACCATTTTCGACTCACGAGTTGCATCGTGCAAGAACTTGTTTGCCTCGGGCATAAACAGCGTTGTGGCACCAAACGGAGTTAAAATCAACGTCACAGGTCGCAACCTGAACATTACGGGCGACTATGACAAGGTGGAAATTTGGAATGCTGCCGGTCAAGCTGTTAGCAGCTCGGAATTGAGCAATGGCATGTATATTGTGCGAGTAACAACCGCCGGCGTGCCAACGACTCACAAACTGATTGTGCAATAACTTTACCCACAACACTAACGCACTCATAAAAAATGAAATACTTCGTTTTAAGCTTGTTGTTGCTCACTGCAAGCATGGCATGCCAAGGAGAAACAAAGCGCGTGCTTGAAGAGGAGTTTACCGGCACAAAATGTGGCTGGTGCCCTCGTGGCATCGTGGGCATTGACTTGTGCAAGGCAAAATATGGCAACCGCTTCATCGTGATTGCCGCCCATGGCAAAGAGTATGACCCAACCATCATGACACAACTCTCCGAAGATGCCGGATACAGTTATTTTTTAAACAACACCGAATTTCCGAAATGCAAGGTTGACCGCCGCTACACGGCAGACCCCTATCACGGCAATTCTGAAACAGGCCCCGGCATATTTGATCTCATCGACAAGCAACTTGCCTCTGAATGTTACGCCGACATTGATGTGAAAGCCGAGTGGACTAATGATAAAAGCACGCACGTGAAGGCTACGGCTCATGTAAAATTCTACAAGCCTGTTGACAAAGAATGCACGCTGGCCTATGTGCTCACTGCCGACAGCCTGAAAAGCGACGACAAGAATTGGATTCAACTCAACTACTATTACGACAAAGGAAATGACCCAACGGTGACCCAAGACCCCAACTTGCTGCCCCTCACCAAGCAGTCGAAGTACATGCGAAACATGGTGTACAATCATGTTCCCATTGCCGGCAAAGGTGTTGAAGATGGCATCAGCGGTTCATTGCCCGATTCTGTTGAAACCAATGTAGACTACAACCACAGCATTACACTCGAAGTTCCCGACGCATCGCCCTACACCAAGATACGCAAGGAACACTTGCATGTGGTAGCCATTCTCATCAACAAATACAACGGCAGCGTGCTCAATGTCGCCGAAGCAGCTGTTCCACAACCGGCAGGCGCATTTGTCCCCAAAAGCAACCAAAACGCTGTTGTAGAAGCCATTTACAGCCTCGACGGTCGCAAGCTCACCAACTTGTGCCCCGGTGTGAATGTGTTGCGCTACACCGACGGCAGCGTGAAAAAAGTGCTGGTGAAATAACCTTGCTTTTTTCTTCTCATCAAAAAAAGTGCCGCACCTCATATCCCATGGTGCGGCACTTTTCACATTCATAGTCATTGCCTTCCTCTCCTCAATCAAAACCCAAGAAATTGCAAGGCTTTTTGACACGAATACGGCAACATGTTAAAAATGGAAAACTTTTATTTTAAATTAGGTAAAAATTGTTCTGTTTTGCCCATTTTTTAATAATTTTGTAATCAAATTTAAAGAACAAGGCAAAAATTCTATTATACTGCATGATACACAGGCATTAAGACAGCATTTTTGCCCATTTTTTCGACAAGTTTCAATTGCAAGAATATGGCTGAAAACAAAAAAATAAAGACTGCCTTAATTTCTGTCTTTTACAAAGACGGACTTGAGGACATTTTGCGAGAATTAAATCGTTGCGGAGTAAAGTTCCTTTCAACCGGTGGAACTCAAAAGTTCATTCAAGAGCAAGGCTATGCGTGCGATACCGTAGAAGACCTGACAGGCTACCCCTCAATATTGGGCGGACGCGTGAAAACGTTGCACCCCAAGGTGTTTGGCGGCATCTTGAACCGTCGTGCCAATGCCGACGATCGGCAACAGATTGCACAATATGAAATTCCTGAAATCGATCTTGTGATTGTAGACCTCTACCCCTTTGAGGCTACTGTAGCAAGCGGTGCAAGCGATCAAGACATCATTGAAAAGATTGACATAGGCGGCATTTCGCTCATACGCGCCGCCGCAAAGAACTATAAAGACGTGGCGATTGTGGCATCAAAGGCACAATATGCTCCATTGCTCGACATGCTCATGAAAAACGGCAATGCCGAGACCACGCTCGACGATCGCCGATGGCTTGCCAAAGAAGCCTTTGCCGTGTCGAGCAGCTACGACAGCCACATCTTCAACTACTTCGACGGTGGCAAGTTCAGCGAGTTGCGCTTGGCCGTGAATGGTTCGAAAGAGTTGCGTTATGGTGAAAATCCTCACCAAAAAGGCTATTACTTCGGACAGTTTGAAGACATGTTCACCCAACTGCACGGCAAAGAAATTTCTTACAACAACTTGCTCGACATCGATGCCGCCGTTAATCTCATCAAAGATTTCGACGAAACCACATTTGTGATCATGAAGCACAACAACGCTTGCGGCCTGGCTTCAAGACCCAAACTGGTCGATGCGTTCAAGGCTGCCCTTGCCGGCGACCCGGTGAGTGCATTTGGCGGCGTGCATGTGACCAATGCCGAGGTTGATGCCGAAACTGCCGAGGAGATGAACAAGGTGTTCATTGAGGTGTGCATTGCTCCCGGCTACACCGATGAGGCCATCAAAATTCTTGAACAAAAGAAAAACCGCATCATTCTTGTAATGAAAGATTTTGACCGCCAAGCCCTGCAATGTCGCACAGTGCTCAACGGCGCACTTGTGCAAGAGCGCGACTCACACGTTGAAGCACCCGAAGAGCTGCAACAGTGCACCACCAAGGCGGTAACTGCCGAACAAGTTGCCGACCTGATATTTGCCAACAAGATTGTGAAGCACAGCAAGAGCAATGCCATTGTGCTTGCCAAGAACAAGATGTTGCTTGCCAGCGGCGTGGGACAAACTTCGCGTGTAGATGCACTCAAACAAGCTATCGACAAAGCCAAACACTTCAAGCAAGACTTGCAAGGAGCTGTCATGGCCAGTGATGCGTTCTTCCCGTTTGGCGACTGCGTTGAAATTGCCCACAAAGAGGGCATCGATGCTGTGATACAACCCGGTGGCTCGGTTAGAGATAATGAAAGTATTGACTATTGTAACAACAATGGAGTGGCCATGGTGATGACCGGAGTGCGCCACTTTAAACACTAAATATAGATTATGGGATTATTCTCATTTACTCAAGAAATTGCTGTTGACTTGGGAACAGCCAACACGATTATCATTCACAATGATAAAATCGTGATCGATGAGCCATCGGTAGTAGCGATGGACACCAAGACCGGACGCATGATTGCAGTGGGTGAAAAAGCTCGCGAAATGCGTGGGAAAGTGCATGAAGGCATCAAAACCGTGCGCCCGTTGCGCGATGGCGTGATTGCCGACTTCAATGCCGCCGAACTCATGATTCGCGGCATGATTAAGAAAGTGAGCGCAAAAAATCACTGGTTTTCTCCATCGTTGCGCATGGTTGTGTGCATTCCGTCGGGGTCGACCGAAGTTGAAATACGTGCCGTGCGCGACTCCAGCGAACATGCCGGCGGACGCGACGTGTACATGATATACGAACCCATGGCGGCCGCCCTTGGCATTGGGCTTGATGTGTTGGCTCCCGAAGGCAACATGATTGTTGACATAGGCGGTGGCACAACCGAAATTGCCGTGATTTCGCTGGGCGGTATCGTGAGCAACAAGAGCATACGCATTGCCGGTGACGACCTCACCGACGACATTATTCAGCACATGCGCCGCGCCCACAACGTGAAAGTGGGTGAACGCACCGCCGAATTAATCAAAATCAATGTAGGTTCGGCTCTCACCGAGCTTGAAGACGCACCCGAAGACTACATCGTGCACGGGCCAAACCAAATGACTGCCCTGCCCATGGAGGTGCCTGTGTCGTATCAGGAAATCAGTCACAGTATCGAAAAGTCAATCTCGAAGATTGAGGCGGCAGTGCTTAGCGCACTCGAACAAACTCCTCCCGAACTCTATGCCGACATTGTGCACAATGGCGTGTACTTGGCAGGAGGTGGCGCATTGCTCCGCGGACTTGACAAGCGATTGACCGACAAAATAGGCATTCAATTCCACGTTGCCGAAGATCCATTGCATGCAGTGGCCAAGGGCACCGGCGTGGCGTTGAAGAACATCAAGCACTTCAAATTCTTGAAACGATAACAAGGAGAAAGAGAGCTCTAAAAAACTCTCGACACAAGGTTTCACGCACGATTAGGAGGCAACGGGCACAGAAAAAAATGTCATTGTCTTCTATTGTGTGTCTTAGGGGGGATTGGGTCGTTAAACTCGAGCAAAGCATTGTTTTATAGATGAATAATCTCATTAATTTTCTGATAAAGCACGTTGCATGGTTCATCTTCATTTTCTATGTGGTGGTGAGCTGTGTATTGCTTTTTCAGTCCAATCCCTATCAACAGAGCGTCTATTTGAGTTCGGCCAACGCCGTGAGTTCGACCGTGTTTAAGGGTTACAGCACCGTTACTTCTTATTTCGGGCTTAAAGCCATCAACGAGGAGTTGCAAGAACGCAATGCCGAACTTGAAATGGAGGTTGTTCAACTGAAAAAAGAGGCGCAAAACCTAAAAGAGAACATTCCCGACACCACAGCCATTCAACCTGTGGTGCGCCAGTTCGACTATGTGGTTGCACATGTGATAAGCAACAGCATATCACAGCCCTACAACTACATCACCATAGACCGTGGCGAAGCTGACGGCATCTATCCCGAAATGGGCGTGGTAGACCACAATGGCGTGGTGGGCATGGTGAACGTGGTGGGAAAACACTCGGCACGTGTGATTTCGCTACTCAACCCCGACATGAAACTCTCGTGCAAGGTAAAGCGCAACCAATACTTTGGCAGCCTGCAATGGAATGGCGTTGATCCGGCCTTTGCCGTGCTGCGTGAATTGCCCAAACAAGGAAAATATCAAAAAGGCGATACCATCATCACCAGCGGCTATTCGGCCGTGTTTCCCGAGGGTATTATTGTGGGCATTGTCGAGGGCAGGCAAAAGGAGTTGAACGACAACTTCGCTTCGCTCAAAGTGCGCTTGGGCACCAACTTCATGCAATTGAGCACCGTGCGTGCCATTAAAAACACTATGAAGGTGGAACTCAAAGCCATCAAGCAAAACGATGCCGATGCCAACGGCAAAAAGCCAGAAAAAAAGCAAGACAAAGAGCACAAGAAGGAGGGCAAGCAATAGAATGACAAAAACCATAATACAGTTCATCGCACTTTTCTTTGCATTGGTGCTCATTCAGGTGATGTGTAGCAAGATCATCTTGTTTGATGTGGCCATGCCCATCGTTTTCATTTACTTGATATTGAGGTTACCCATCAACCTGTCGATGAACTGGGTGTACACCATAGCGTTTTTCATGGGTCTGTCTATCGACGTGTTTAATAACACACAAGGCATGAATGCGCTTGCCTGCACGCTCATGGCCGGCCTGCGACGACCTGTGTTCAACCTCTACTTCACGCGCGACGACGATGTGAGCAACCCCATGCCTGCCATCGACACCATAGGCATAGGGGCTTACTTGAAATATATGTCTACAATGGTGCTCGCCTATTGCATCTTCATTTTCTTCATTCAGGCGTTCACGCTACACGACATTGCACTCACGCTACAACGCATCGTGTGCAGTGCCGCACTGTCGATTTTCCTGTTGTTTGGTATTGATAGCTTAGTAAGTACACATCGTGAGAAAAGACTTTAATCTCGAAAAGAGAAAATATGTGATTGGCGGTTTTATCGTGTTGATTGTCATCATCTATATTGCGAAACTTTTTGAACTGCAAATCAGCGACAACACCTACAAGGAACATGCCGACAGCAATGCCTTCGTGAAGAAGACCATATTTCCTTCAAGAGGTTTGATATATGACCGAAACGGCAAACTCGTAGTCTACAATCAACCGGCCTATGACCTCGTGCTCGTACCCAAGGATGTGCAACCCTTTGACACGCTTGACTTTTGCAACACCTTGCAAATCACTCGCGAAGACTTTGACCAGCGAATAACTAAGATGAAGGATAAGTCGATTAACCGCAACTATTCGGCCTATACCGAGCAGGTGTTTATGAGCAATCTCGAGCAGGAAGACTACGGGCGCATTCAAGAGAAACTCTATCGCTTTCCCGGCTTCTATATTGTGCAACGCATTTTGCGCAAGTACAATTATGTCGCCGCCGCCAACATTGTGGGCGACATCAGGGAAGTGAACGCCGACGACATTGAAAACGACTCCTATTACAGACCGGGTGACTATACCGGCGACTTGGGGCTGGAAAAAAGCTACGAAACGTTTTTGCGAGGTCGCAAAGGGCAGGAAATTCTCATGCGCGATGCTTCGGGCAAAATCAAAGGAAAATACAACAACGGGCGCGACGATATTGCCCCAATATCGGGCAATGACTTGAAATTGAGCATCGATATTGAATTGCAAGCCTATGGCGAGAAGCTCATGCAAAACAAGATTGGCGCAATTGTGGCCATAGACCCATCGACGGGCGAAATTTTGGCTCTCGTTTCAAGCCCAAGCTACGACCCTTCGTTGCTCATTGGCAAAAACCGTGGCAAGAACTATCGCAAACTGGTGAACAATCCCTACAAGCCACTCTTCGACCGTTCGATCATGGCAGCCTATCCGCCGGGATCCACTTTCAAGCCCACACAAGGTCTCATCTTTCGTCATGAGGGCATCGTAGACCTGAATACCATGTATCCTTGCTATCACGGCTATACCAACGGTGGCTTGCATGTGGGGTGTCACGGACACGGCTCCCCCATCAACCTCATTCCTGCCTTGGAAACATCGTGCAACGCCTACTTTTGCTGGGGATTTAAATACATGATTGACAAGAGGAGCAAATATGGCTCAACGGCAAAAGCCTTTGAGGTGTGGAAAAAGCACCTTGTGTCGATGGGTTATGGCTATAAGTTGGGCATTGACTTGCCCGGCGAAAGCCGCGGATTTATTCCCAACAGTGCCTATTACAACAAGAATTTGGGCGAAAATCGCTGGGTTGCCAACTCCATCATCTCGGTGTCGATAGGTCAAGGCGAAGTGCTGGCAACACCATTGCAAATTGCCAATCTGTGCGCCACAATCGCCAACAGGGGCTATTTCTATGCCCCGCATCTTGTTAAAGACATTGTGGGCAGAGGCATACTCAAGCGTTTTTCTGAGCGCCACATTCCCACGGTAGATGCCCGCTACTATGCCGATGTTGCGCAAGGCATGCGCATGGCTGTGCTGGGCGGAACTTGTCGCAAGGCCAATTTGCCGGGCTTTGAGGTGTGTGGCAAAACCGGCACGGCTCAAAACCCTCATGGCAAAGATCACTCGGCATTCATGGGCTTTGCTCCCATGAACAACCCTAAGATTGCAATTGCGGTGTATGTTGAAAATGCCGGTTTCGGTGCTGCCTATGGTGTGCCCATTGGCAGTCTGATGATGGAAAAATACTTGACAGGAACGGTGAAACGCACCGCTATGGAAAATGAAATGATTAACTCTAACACGATAAAAGGCAGTGGAGTCTCAAAACACTAACGAAAACAGCACTTTGTTCAAGTCTATCGACTGGTTCACTATCTTGCTTTATCTCATTTTGGTGGTGGCCGGTGCAGTGAGCATTTATGCCGCAAGCTACGATTTTGACCAAGCCAGCATGTTTGACCTTGCAGAGTTTTCGGGTAAACAATTCTTGTGGATTGGACTTGCCTTGGTGCTCGGCTTCTCGTTGTTGCTCATAGACAGGCGCATGTATGAAGCCTATGCCTATCCCATCTATGGTTTCATGATGTTGCTGTTGCTCGTGACCATCTTCATTGCTCCCAATATCAAAGGTTCGCACTCATGGCTCGTGCTCGGGCCGGTGAGCCTGCAACCGGCCGAGTTTGCCAAGTTTGCAACGGCATTGGCACTGGCCAAGCTGTTCAGCACCTATAATTTTGCCCTCAACAGCAGCAAGAACTATGCCATTGCATGTAGCCTTATAGTGGTGCCCATCTTGCTCATCATCATGCAACGCGAAACCGGGTCGGCACTGGTGTATTTTTCACTCATTCTTGTGCTCTACCGCGAAGGCATGAGTGGCTTTGTGCTCTACATTGGGCTGTGTGCTATCGTGTTCTTTGTGGTTGCGTTAAAATATTCGGCCATGACTTTCATGGGCATTTCACTTGGTGCATTCATCGTGTTTGTGATTATCATGGTGCTCATTGTGGTCATGTTGCTGTTTTATTGTCGATCGTTCATTCTCGGGCGCAACGTGCTTTTGGGCTACATAGGTGCCACTGCCCTTGTTGTTGCATTACACCATGCCGGCATCGACATCAATGGCTACCTGTTCTTTTTCTCCGTGCTGGGTGCATCACTCATCTATTTGAGCATAGGCATGTTTCACGACGACCTGCGCAAGGTGCTTGTGACCATCATCTTTGCCATTGCCTCAATCATTTTCTTGTTTACCGTAGACTTTGCCTTCAACAACGTGCTCGAACCTCATCAGCAACAGCGCATTAAAGTGACATTGGGCATTGTGGACGACCTGCAAGGAGCCGGCTATAATGTGAACCAAAGCAAAATTGCTATCGGGTCAGGCGGTTTGACCGGCAAAGGATTTTTAAACGGCACACAAACCAAGCTCAAATATGTACCTGAACAGCACACCGACTTCATTTACTGCACCATTGGCGAGGAAGAAGGATTTGTTGGCACTGTTTCGGTACTGTTGCTTTTCTTGGTGTTGATTTTGCGCATCATCAGCATTGCCGAACGCCAGCACACAGCCTTTGCGCGAGTCTATGCCTATTGTGTTGCATCGATTTTCATTTTTCACTTGTGCATCAACATTGGCATGGTAATAGGCCTATGTCCGGTCATCGGCATACCTCTCCCCTTCTTTAGCTATGGCGGTTCGTCGCTTTGGGGGTTCACCGTGCTACTCTTTATCCTGTTGCGCATCGATGCTGCCCGAAAAGAATATGGTGTATGGTAACACTTAAACCCAAATATGACCGATTTGTGTTAAAAAGCAGGCTGTATCGAAAAACCGATACAGCCTGCTTTGTTATGTGTGTGTAAACAACCGTGAATTATGCTTCGGGAGCCATTGCACGGAAGTTGATGAGATCTTCCTTGTTGAAGTTCTTGATGTAGGCAGAATGTCCAATCACGTTTTCTTCGGCCATGCGCAAGTAAACATTGGCACTTTGTTCGAAAAGTTCCGGAGCACGGCTTGCATCGTCGATGATGAGCAACGACATCATGATTTCGGCTGTCATGTTGTAGAGACGGCGAGCCAAGAAGTCGTGTGCTTCGTTGTCGTCCATGTCCTTCACTGTGTTGACTGCCTCTTCATAGAGTTTAATCATGCTTTCGACACGCAATTTGAGTGGCTTCATCGCTTCGCTCACTTCGTTTTGCAACATTTCGTTCATGTAGCCCAGATAAGTGCCATTGGTCACATAGCGAATGGCTGCCACAACTTGCAACTGAGTAGTGCCTTCGTAGATAGAGAAAATGCGTGCATCGCGGTAGAGACGCTGGCTCTTGTACTCCATAATAAAGCCCGAACCGCCATGAATGGAAATGGCATCGTAGGCGTTTTGATTGGCATATTCAGAAGTCATACCCTTGCCCAGTGGTGTGAAAGCATCGGCCATGCGCGAATATTTCTTCATTTCCTGACGCTCCTCGGGAGTGAGGGGGCGTTCGCGTTGAATGTCTTCGAGAATCTTGTAAAGGTCGACATAGCGTGAGGTTTGATAGAGTAGCGAACGGCCGGCATCAAGTTTAGCTTTCATGCGACTGAGCATGTCGTAAACGGCAGGGAAATGAATGATTTTCTTTCCAAATTGCTCACGTTCTTTGGCATAGGCAAGTCCTTCATTGTAGGCTTCTTGTGCCAAGCCCACCGACTGTGCGGTGATGCCCAAACGAGCACCGTTCATGAGTGCCATTACATATTTTATCAACCCCATGCGTGTGCTGCCGCAAAGTTGGGCTTTGGCGTTCTTGTAGACCAGTTCACAAGTGGGCGAACCATGAATGCCCAGCTTGTGTTCGATGTGACGCACGTCAACGCCACCGTCGCGCTTGTCATAAATGAACATCGACAAGCCACGGCCGTCTTTTGTACCTTCCTCCGAACGGGCGAGCACCAAGTGAATATCGGAGTCGCCGTTGGTGATGAAGCGTTTCACCCCATTGAGCCGCCAACAGTCGCAAGCCTCATCGTAGGTGGCCTTGAGCATCACACGTTGCAGGTCGCTACCGGCATCGGGTTCGGTCAAGTCCATCGACATGGTTGCACCTTCGCACACACGCGGAATGAATGCTTGGCGTTGCTCTTCGTTGCCAAACTCATAGAGTGTATCAATGCAACTTTGCAAACTCCAAATGTTTTGAAATCCGGCATCGGCTGCGGCAATGATTTCGCTTAACATCGAAAAAACGGTGTTGGGCATGTTGAGACCGCCATAACGGCGAGGCACCGAAATGCCCCACAAACCTGCCTTGCGAGTGGCATCGATGTTTTCAACGGTTTTGCCGGCATAAATCATACGTCCATTCTCCAAATGCGGACCTTCGATGTCGACCGATTCGGAGTTGGGTTCGATGATGTTGGCTGCAATATCGCCAATGATGTCAAGCGTGCGCTTGTAGTTCTCGATAGCGTCCTCGTAATTCACGGGAGCATCGTCATATTGTTTTGAGTCTTCGTAATTGCGTTCCCTCAGTTCCACAATGCGTTGCATCAGTGGGTGATTTAAATGGAAACCAATTTCGGGGTGGTCGCTATAATAGTTAGGCATAGTTATATAGGAGTTGAAGGAGTTAAAAGGAGTTGAAAGAGTTAAGACTATTGAAAAATTTTAGTTTATCGCTCATTCCCAATTTCTTATAACCTTCGGCAATATTTGCTTCAACAGAAACAGTCGTACGGCGAAATTGAGAAGTTAAACCAAATTTCTCTTCTTGCGGAAAATGTTTTGTAACTTGATAAACCTGCAAAACAAAAGCATGTGCCTTTTGCCAAGCAATCACGTTTTCAAAACTATATGTCTTTTCAGATGTCACAAGAGAAACGTTTTAACTACTTTAACTACTTAACTACTAATTACTGAATTATTTACTCTTTTGCTTGTAATATTTGATGAGTTTCGGGACTACTTCCTCGACTGAGCCGGTGATGATGTAGTCGGCGATTTTGTTGATGGGGGCATCGGGATCGGTATTGATCGAAACGATGATACCGGCGTCTTGCATGCCTGCAATGTGCTGAATTTGACCGGAGATGCCACAGGCGATATAAACCTTGGGGTGAACAGTTACACCCGTCTGCCCCACTTGGCGATCTCCATCGACCCAGCCGGCATCTACTGCAGCACGGCTGGCTCCAACCTCGCCATGCAGTTCCTTGGCAAGCTCAAAAAGGCGATCAAAACCCTCTTTGCTGCCAACACCATAGCCTCCGCCAACAACAATGGACGCACCTTTGAGGTTGTGCTTGGCGGCTTCGACATGACGGTCGAGCACCTTGACCACGTAGTCGGCTTCGGGGACAAACTTGGCTACGTCTTGATAGACAACTTCGCCTTTGGCTTTGCCGTCGTAGAGAGCCTTTTGCATCACACCCGAGCGCACAGTAGCCATTTGGGGGCGATGATCGGGGTTGACAATGGTGGCAACAATGTTTCCACCAAAGGCAGGGCGAATTTGGTAAAGCAGATTGTCATAGTGTTTCTTGCTCTTCATGTCGTCATAAGCACCAATTTCAAGCTCGGTGCAATCGGCTGTGAGACCACTGGTGAGCGACGACGACACACGCGGTCCCAAGTCACGGCCAATAACTGTTGCTCCCATAAGAGCAATTTGTGGCTGCTCTTGCTTGAAAAGGTTTACGAGAATATCGGTGTGAGGTGCCGATGTGTAGGGGAAAAGCCCCTCGACATCAAACACATGCAACTTATCTACGCCATAAGGCAAAATTTGATCTTCAACTTTGCCCTTGATACCGGTGCCGGCAACAATGGCTTCGAGGTCAACGCCCAATTGACAGGCCAGCTTGCGGCCTTTGGTGAGCAATTCTTGAGACACTTCGGCAACAGCAGTGCCTTCGATCTCGCAATATACAAATACGTTATTCATCTTTTCGGTGTTCTACTGCTATTAACCAATAATTTTTTCATCTAACAATTCCTTGACCAATCCTTCAATATCGGCATCGCTACCGGTGAGAGACTTGCTCTCCTTGGCTTGGAATACAATGTTTTTAACGGTTTTTACCTTGGTTGGCGAACCACTCAAGCCGCATTGTTGCTCATCGCCGTTGATGTCGGCCACGCTCCATTGATGAAGCGTGAGGTAGGGACGTTCCTCGTAGAGATGCGCCCAAGGTTCGTTGCCCGTACGTTCCATGGGGCAAGTGGCATATTTATACTTCATCACCAATTTGGCATTGCATGGGCGACATGGCGCGGCACTGCCGTTAACAGTGATGACTACCGGCAGCGGAGTTTCAACAGTCTCTACACCGCCATCGATGTGGCGACGTATCGTGGCTTTGCCATCGGCAACCTTTAAAATTTCTTCGGCATAGGTCACTTGGTTCAAACCCAGTTTTTGAGCCACTTGCGGCCCCACTTGGGCTGTGTCGCCATCAATGGCCTGCCGGCCTCCAATCACGATATCGACTTTGCCAATGTGCTTGATGGCTGTTGCGAGTGCATAGCTGGTGGCAAGCGTATCGGCTCCGGCAAAAAGACGGTCGGTGAGCAACCAGCCAGTATCGGCTCCACGATAAAGTCCTTGACGAATAATTTCGCCCGCACGCGGAGGTCCCATTGTGAGAACGCCCACTGTTGAGCCGGGAAATTGCTCTTTTAATCTAAGAGCCTGCTCAAGCGCATTTAAATCTTCGGGATTGAAGATTGCCGGAAGAGCGGCACGATTGATGGTGCCATCGGCCTTCATTGCATCTTTGCCAACGTTGCGAGTGTCGGGCACTTGCTTTGCCAGCACAATGATATTCAAACTCATAATTACTTACTACGTTTTATAAATATTATAAATTATTAATCGTTCATTTTCCAAACACGATGCGTGCATATCGCTGCACAATAGGTGCCTGATGATGGCAAAGTTACTCAAAAACTGCCACTCTGCCAAAGTATTGTGGACCATTAAAGTTTATTAATAGTAAGCCAAAAGGCAATGCACAAAAATTACAATTGTGTGCATTTCGCGTTACTTAATTACATTTTTTAACAAACAAAAGAATCAATAATGTGCTTTAAAACCACATTTCTCTCATGTTTAACAGTGTTGAAATGTGTGATGCGACGAAGGTAAAAGCGAAATAAAAAAATAAAAAAACAAGAACAAAAAGTTGCTTTTGTGCATAAATATTTGTAAATTTGAGGAATCTTTTAGCTCAAATCGGTCATTAGAGGCCACACTGATTTTGTTTGAATGTCGAACAAATTGGTTGTCTTTTTTTTGAAGACATAGCGGGCTGCATCGAGAAAAAACGGCAACCAAGATGCCGGCAAGCAGGCAAAAGCAGTCGGGAAGCACGCGATGAACCGATCATTGCAAACCTTAGCGGTTTAATGACCGATTTGGGTTAAAGAAACCGGGAGTAGCAGGATTTAAGGGTTCGGCCTGCTACCAACGAAAAACATTGAACCCATGCAATTGAACAAATGAAAAAAACACATTACCTCAAAACCACGCTTGCAGCTGTGATGCTGACCGTTGCAAGCTTCTCGCCGGTGATCAGCATGGCTCAAAGCATAAAAATCGGCAACACAAAAATTGATGCAACCAAAGACTATGCCGATGTGCTGGGCGATGGCAAAGTGAGCTACACACATGCCGACAACACTCTATCGCTGAAAGGAGCTGAAATCAAGCATGAAATGACCATCGACAATGTGAAAGGACTTATACTGAAAGTGGAAGGCCTAAACAGCATTGAAAGCAGCAAAACCGGTTTGAACCTAACCAATGGCAGCGAAATAACCATCACCGGCGATAACCTGAAAATAACCAGCAGTAAAGGTCATGCCATACTCGTGGACATGCAATGCAAACTGTGCATCAACAACGTGACACTGACGGCCACAGGGACACAGACCGGCATGAGTGGCTCGGTGGGGTTCATGGATGAAACCGTTGAAATCGACAATGCCACCGTAACAGCCGAAGGAGTGTCATACTTCGCCATTGGCGATCTTCAATCGTTTACGGCTAAAAATGTAACAATTGTTGAACCTGAAGGCGGAGCTTGGAACCCTGCCAACTCACGATATTGTGACAGTTCAAACAAGATAGCCAAAAAAGTGGTAATGCAAGCCGACAATCATGGTCCGCAAATGACGACAAAAATCGCCTTTGGTCAACAGGTGGTTAACCTCACTCAAAGCTCCAACGACGTGCTGGGCGACGGCAAAGTGAAATATGACAAGGACGAGAAGCAATTTACTCTTGACAGCTACACAGCAACTGCCTCCATTGTTGTTGAAGAAGCCCGAGGCTATTCGTTCGTGCTCAAAGGCAACAATTTCATTGAGACAATGAAGCCGGCCATCGTGGTTGACAAAAACAGCGATATAGCATTCAAGGGCGACGGCAAACTCACAGCAGTGAGCAAAGACACAGCGGCGATTTACATCGACCACTTCAGCAAACTCACATTTGCCGACACCAAGATTTCGGTAAAAGGAAAAACAGGCATTTGCGGCGCCAACAGCAAAACGGGCGAATCGCTTGTTGTGGACAGTGCCAATGTCACTATCATGGCCGAAGACTACGCACTGGCCAACCTGGCATCGTTCACCCTGCTACATGCCAAAATTGCCAAACCGGAGGAAGCATATTGGAATCATGATCAACACAAGCTTGTAGATGCAGACGGAAATGCCGTGAAACACCTCGTTATTGAAAGCAGGAGCGACAATGAAGAGAAAAACCTCGGTATGCTTGCCATTGGCAACGTTTATCTCGACTTGAACAAAAGCAAAAAAGACGTGCTGGGCGACGGCAAAGTGAGCTATGACGCAGAACGACACACCCTCACCCTGAATAACGCTACAATTGAAACCGAACAAAACGCCATGTACATGCAAGAGGCCGGTGACTTGATTATCGAAGTTGTGGGCGACTGTGAAATCAAGAGCAACAAGAAAACAGCAATCATGCTTTTCTACGACAGTCACGTTACCATCACCGGGAGTGGAAAACTCACTATCAACAGTCCTGAAAATTGTGGCATATACTTGCTTTACAGTAACTTGCTCACCATTAAAAACGTGAACATGGAAATAAACGGACGATGGGCGATCGCCGGCCTAAACGGGCAAAGCGGTGAAACGGTGGAACTGATAAACACAAAACTCAACGCCAACGGCTGGCAAAGCGGTATCAGCTCACTGGAAAAAATCACGCTGACCCAAACAAAGCTCATCAGCCCAACAGGAGCAACATGGAATGAAACCGAAAGATGCTACATGCACGAAGGGCAACGGGTGAAAAATTTGATTTTTGACCGCCAAGACGAACCTTCGGCAGTGAACGGCATGGGGCACAGCAAGAAAATAACAATCACAAGCAACGGTGCCATCGTGCGCGGTATGCCCGGACAAATTGTGCAAATTTACAGTAAAGACGGCAGAATGGTGCATTGTTTCTCCTTGCCAACTGACGGCACATGCCACATCGATTTAACAGACCTATGCCCCGATCTCTACATCATTGTTCTGAATGAAACTCACGCAAAAATCATCATAAAATAAAGACTTGAGTGAAACAAACATTAATCTTTATCTCAAATCGAACTCTCTATATTAAGCGTCATCAGATACATTTTTTGATGCCCAACGTTGTTGCTGACGTGCCGCCATGGCATTCTCGGCAGGATTGTTTTGAGGTGTCCACAATTGCGGGTGTTGTAACTCAACAGGCATGAATTCCTGTTTCACAAAGTTACCCGGATAATCGTGGGCATATTTATAGCCCTGTCCATAGCCAAGTTCTTCCATGAGCTTAGTGGGGGCATTGCGAAGATGCAACGGAACCGGAGCGTTGCCGGTTTGCTGCACAAGGGTGATAGCCGAGTTAATGGCCATGTAGGCACTGTTGCTTTTGAGCGAAGTGGCCAAATAAATGGCACATTCACTCAGAGGTATACGTCCCTCGGGCCAACCAATTTTGTTGATGATGTCGAAAGTGGTATTGGCAAGCAAGAGTGCATTGGGATTGGCAAGTCCAATGTCTTCGGCCGCCAAAATGCACAGGCGACGGGCTATGAACTTGGGTTCTTCGCCACCCTCGATGAGACGAGCAAGCCAATAGACGGCAGCATCGGGGTCGCTACCTCGAATGCTCTTGATGAATGCCGAAATGATGTCGTAGTGCATTTCACCGCCTTTGTCAAATGCAAGCGGATTTTGTTGCAATCGACTCGCTACAATTTCATCGTTGATGACAAATGGTTCATTGACATTGAGTGACTGATAAATCAAGTCGAGAATGTTGAGCAACTTGCGTGCATCGCCACCACTGAAGCGCAACAGAGCATCGGTCTGCTCAATTCTCACTTCTCGCCTCTTGAAAATGGCATCGGTCGCAACTGCACGATTGAGAAGTTCAAGCAAATCGTCCTTACCAAGCGGATTGAGCACATAGACCTGTGCTCTCGAAAGCAAGGGACGAATAACCTCGAATGAAGGGTTTTCGGTGGTTGCTCCAATCAACGTTACCGTACCATTTTCCACAGCTCCCAGCAAGGAATCTTGCTGCGACTTGTTGAAACGGTGAATTTCGTCGATGAAAAGAATGGGACGGCCTTTAGAAAACATGCTTGCAGTGTCTTTCTTGCAACGTTCAAGCACTTCTCTAACTTCCTTCACGCCACTCGTGACCGCCGAAAGGGTGTAGAAAGGCACTTGTGTGCCTTCGGCTATGATGCGTGCCAGCGTGGTTTTGCCCACACCGGGTGGCCCCCAAAGTATAAATGAAGAGATGTTGCCGGCTTCAATCATGCGACGCAACACCGCTCCTTGTCCCACGAGATGCTTTTGCCCAATGTAGTCATTGAGTGTCTTGGGGCGCAGTCGTTCGGCCAAAGGTTGATAGTTCATTGTGCGTGATGTTGCATTAAGACTTTTTGGAGAAGCAAAAGAAGAAAACAAGCAGTGCACCTGCCCATCTGCTACTTGGCAAGGAGCAGATTGATGAGTTTCGTAACATCGCTCACATCGACCACACCATTGGCATCTAAGTCGGCAACGGCGACATCAATGTTTTCTTGTCCTAAAATCGTGTTGATGAGGTCGGTGACATCGGTCACGTTGAGCTTACCATCGGCATTCACATCGCCCTCAATGGCATCATAGGGTAGCTTGCTGTCGGTTATCGACACTGCACTCACATAGCCCGGTGTGTCTTTGTCGGCAAGCCATGCCGCCAAGCGCACTTTCACATCGGCAACTCCTGCCGGCACTTCGAGAAATGCAACGATAGTGTGTCGCAAAGCCACATCGTGCAACTGGTGAAAATGTTGCTTCACCACATTGCCATTCAAGTCGAGCAACTCAATTGTGGGCGAATTTTTTGTGAGGCTGTAAGCCGGTTCGGAGCACGTGGGAGAGCCATATTTCATTTCCACACGCACATATCGCACCGAAGCTGCGCTGAATGGCGGTGAAATGAGAGTATAGTCTATTCCGGTCGAAGCCTTGAAGATTGAAACACCCTTTGCACCAATGTATGTTGTGCTCAACTTCGTGTTGGGACGGGTGTAGATCCAACCATCAAAATGATTTAAATCAAATGTGGCAAGCGTACCACCATGAGCCGAGAGAGCCGTGCAGGCAATGGCAATAATGGCAAAAAATTTAAATAGTTTCATCATGCAGATTTTTTGTGTTTCTACAAAATTAGTGAATTATTCACAGTCAAGCGGTAAAAAGCATGAAATATTTGTTGTTAAGTGTTCAAAATTCGACAAAATTCATTGTTGCCCGGTCTTCATCTGTGGTTTTGCAAAAGTTGAACCTCGTGGAATGTCCCTCTGTCTCGAAATTTCCGAAATTATCGGCAAAGCCGTTCTTGCCTGCTTAAAATAAAAAACGAGCGACTAGAAAAAGTCACTCGTTTTAAAGTGTCCAAGATGAGACTCGAACTCACACACCCGAACGGGCACTACCCCCTCAAAGTAGCGCGTCTACCAATTCCGCCACCTGGACAATTTTGGAGCGAAAGACGGGACTCGGACCCGCGACCCCGACCTTGGCAAGGTCGTGCTCTACCAACTGAGCTACTTTCGCAAATGCCGGATAAATCAGCTATTTTAAAAGAACGAGAGCGAAAGACGGGACTCGGACCCGCGACCCCGACCTTGGCAAGGTCGTGCTCTACCAACTGAGCTACTTTCGCAAGTACAGAAACGTTGTTTCCTGAATGCGGGTACAAAGATAGAAGCTTTTGTTGAAACTCGCAAGTTTTGCACCTAAAAAAAATGAAGAATTAAATTATTTTTGTTGCTCAAGCAAACAAAAAAATTCGTTCCTCATGCTAACATCTTCAAATGCACCATTATACTGCAACGTGACCGTTGTTGAGTCTTGCTTCTCAACTCCACGCATTTTCATGCACAGGTGCTCAGCCTCGCACTTCACAATCACTCCCTTGTTGGGCATGGCCTTGGAAACAGCTTCGCAAATTTCGCTCGTGAGCCGTTCTTGCACTTGCAACCTGCGTGCAAAAGCTTCGACGGTGCGTGCAAGTTTGCTCAATCCCACGATTTTTCCGTCGGGGATATAACCAACGGATACCTTCCCGAAAAATGGCAAAATGTGATGTTCGCACAACGAGTAGAACTCAATATCTTTGACAATGACCATTTGCGAGCCTGGGTGTTCAAAGACTGCCGAACCGATAATTTCGGTTGCATCTTGATTGTAGCCGCAAGTGTTTTCGAGCAAAGCCTTTGCCGCTCTATGGGGAGTTTTGAGCAAACCTTCGCGGCTTGCATCTTCGTCAATCAGTTCAATGATTGCCTTATAGTGTTCGGCTATTTTATCTATTAAATATGGATCCATTTGTTTATCAATCTCCTTCATGTTTCATCGTCATTATCTGTTGCCCACGCCTCCCGGCCAAATATTGACCACATCACGCACCACAATCATGCTTGCCGAATAAGCAGGAAAAGCATTGCGCAATCGGCTCATGGCACGCCCGGCATCGTCTCTGTTGCGAAAATCTCCTATACGCAAACGCCACTGAGGAGCATTATAGGAAATGTAGGAGCGGTATTGCGGAAATTTGAGGGCCAAATTGCGAGCACGGCTCTTGGCCTCTTCGCGAGCATTGCGACTGGAACTGAACAACACTTGAATGCGAAAACCCGAGACTTGACGTTCGGCCGCCTTTGCCGACATGCGATAATTGTCTTTTGGGGCAGAAACCTGCGATCGACGGTTGGATTTTGCTTCATGCGCATCATCGGATTTATCGTCGAAATTGCGAACCGACGGAGTTGCAGGCTTATCTCTCCTGCTGCTGTCGTTCCCCCTTTGTTTTGGCTTTTCCTTGCCGGTCTTGGGCTGGTCGCGGTTGAGAATGCCCTTAGGAGCATTGACGGTGACTTGTGCTGTGGCATGACTTGAAACGACAAAGAGTGTCAATGCCATGATACAGCATACTGCATTGTAACGTGATAAGCGCAAATTAAGCATAACCAAGAAATTTAGTATCTTTTTGACGTGTAGCCAACTAAGACATTCTTTTTTCATCAAAAAAATTTCGGCTACAAAGATAATAAAAATTACCGTTGTAGCCAATATAATAATCAAGGTTGCTTAAACCATGTATTCTTAGAATGCTTAGAATGCAGTCACAATGCCCATGAAGTCGACCGCTTTGAGTGAAGCACCGCCAATGAGTCCGCCATCGATGTTGGGTTTTGCAAAGAGTTCAGGTGCATTAGCCGGCTTGCAACTGCCACCATAGAGAATTGAAGTGTCGTCGGCCACTTGTTTGCCATAGTGTTGAGCAACAAGGTTGCGAATGGCTCCATGCACCTCCTCGGCTTGGTCGCTGGTGGCAGTTTTACCGGTGCCGATAGCCCAAATAGGCTCATAGGCAATCACAATGTTGGCAAATTGCTCCGGCGTCAAATGGAACAGAGATTGGCTGATTTCCTTTTCGATATACTCTTTGTAGGTACCGGCTTCACGGAGTTCGAGGCTCTCGCCACAGCAAAAGATAATTTTCAAGCCAGCGGCCAATGCTTGATCAACTTTTTCTTTCAACATTTCGTTGGTTTCATTGAAATATTCACGTCGTTCGCTGTGTCCGAGAATCACATAGTTGGCACCGGTCGAAGCCACCATGGCTGCACTCACTTCGCCGGTATAGGCTCCTTTGTCTTTGCTTGCACAGTTTTCGGCCGCCAAGCCCACTTTGTCCGAGATTACATCCTTAACCGCTGTGAGGTGGGTGAACGGCACACCTATCACCACTTCGCACTTGAGCGCATCGGCCGCTTTCACAGCATTGTTCACTTCTTTTGCCAATTCAACTCCTTCGGGAACTGTTGTGTTCATTTTCCAGTTGCCTGCAACAATGTTTTTTCTCATTTTTCCTAAATATATAATGTGTTTATATAATAAAATCCTTCTCTCACCTAATCGGAGACTACAAAGTTAGTAAAATTCGTCGTAATAATTGCAGGCTTTTAGATGTTTAACGCAACAATTAATTATCTGAAAAAACCGCAGAAACAGTTTTTATCTTGGCGAAAAATCATCGACATTGAGTTAATCGGGTGATTGCGACGCAACAGCTTTGGCAAACTTTCGCCTGAGAAGGCGGTAGAATGCAATCACAGCAACATGGGTGCGGTTGAGTACCAACAATGCCAGCAATGCCAAAGCAAAAAGTGTTGTCCATCCTGCCAAGGTGCCGGCACGATCGTAGTCGCCGTTGAGCCACTCTATTTTGAGGTTATCACCATTCAGCAGTTCTTCATCAATCATGACCAAAGAACGCTTCCACACAACAACACCCTTGTCTACCATGACCAAAGCCGGATTTCCCCGTACGAGCGACTTCAACTCACTGTCGTCCATTGTGTAGATGCCATAAGGAGGCATTGCCAAGTCTTTCCACCAAGCAATGGCCACAGAGTCGTGAACAGCAACGGCCGCAACGGCTATGCCTTGCCGTGTTGCACGGTCATAGAGCCGATTGAATGTGAAAAAATCGGCAGGATTTACATTTTTTACATCAGGCACCATGAAGAGCAAGACGCGCCCAGTATCGGGCAAGACTTCTTCGGTTACATCCTCATCACCTTCGAGAATAACAACCGACCGGCTGATGGTGCGGCTTGCAGGTTCTTTGCCGGGTTTAAAACGGCGTTCGACAAAGTTCCACCCCAACGCTTCATCGGGCAAATTGTCAATACCAAACTCTTGGCGTTCGCCATTTCTTTCGTAAACAAACACATAGTCGGCATCGCTGACGTTGCCTGCCGACGGCACGCCTATCTTGGTGCCCACCGGGTAGGGTCGAAAGTCGATGAGCGGTTGCTTAAAATAACCGTTGTAGCCTACCGCTCCAATGAAAATGAGTGCAATGGCTCCCGTAAGCCAATTCACGGCAGGCCCAAAAACACCATGCACACGCCGGTTGAAAAACAACAAATAGACAATGGCCGGAAGTAAAAGCAAATTTTTGAAAAAAGAAGTCAGGTTGCTCACTGTCACAGCATCGCCAAAGCAACCGCAATCGGGCACTCTGTCGGTCAATGCCAAATAGAACGTGAGAGGCAACATTGCACATACAAGAATCAACACCAGCACAATGGAGCCACGGCGAAATGCTCCCACAAGCACACACACACCAAGCACAAACTCGATGAATGCCAATGCAAACGAAGCAAAAAGAGCCAATGGCAACAAGCCTTCGAAACCAAAGGCATTGAAATATTCTACAAACTTATAGTACCCTCCCCAAGGGTCAACACCCTTAACAAAACCCGAGAAAATGAACACACAACCAATGAGGATGCGCAAAATCACTACAAAAAAATGGTTCCAGCCCTTGTCGGCAAATGATTCGGCCCACTTTGGAAGTTTAAAGATGGTCATGATTATTCTGTCCCCTCGTTGTGACGTATCAATGCAAACACAGCATAGTTGATAATGTCTTGATAATTGGCGGCAATACCTTCTGACACTTTCGTTCGCCCTCCATGATTTTCAATAGACTTGGTGCGTTCAACCTTGGTGAGAATAAAATCGGCATAACTGCTGCAACGCATGTCGCGCCAAGCCTCGCCATAGTCGGCATTTTTGTTCATCATCAACCGTTTGGTGGCCATGATGTGCTTGTCGTATAGCTCAATGGCTTTTTCACAAGTCATGTCGATGGTGTCGGTAAAGCCGCATTCCAGCTGAATAAGCCCAATCACTCCATAGTTTACAATGCCAATGTATTCGCTGTAAATATCTTCGTCGATCTTAGCCTTGCCATTAATTTGAATGGTGCGTATGCGCTTGGCATTGATAAAAATTTGGTCGGTAATGGTCTCCGGCCGTGAAATGCGCCACGACGGGCCATAGTCGCCCATCTTTTTAATATAGAGTTCACGGCAAGTGGCGACAACCTCGTCATATTCCTGATTGGTGTTGAACTTCATTGCAGAATCATATTAATAACTCACGCAAAATTAGCGAAAAATAATCGAAATCGTGGTATTCTAAGGGTTATTTTCATCATCTCATCGTTTCTATGTTGCTTAATGTAGGTTTATCGCTATTGCTTTGATGCCACTCACTATGCCAAACCTTTACAAATTCCGGTTTATCTTTCTCTATATATGATCACGATGAACCGAAACTGTAACCTCAGCGGACTCTAATAACCGATTTGGGTTAAAAATAGGATTCTCTCACTCTCATGAAAAGGAATAATGACATACATGACAACGCCCCCTGTGTCTTCTCATAAAAAAACAAGGCCGATGAAACACAATGTTGCATCGGCCTGCTATGTAAAAGCCACACCAAAGGATGTGATGAAACTCCGACTAAATACAAGATTTGAGAGCATCCTCATCTTTGTAATCCCCCGGCATCGTAATGATGCACCCCCTTGGGAGGTTGAGGCCCGCCATCGACGAGTTAGCCATCGGCATTTCAATAAATTTGAAGAGTATCCCAATCTACTTTGATGCAGCAATATTTTCAAAGAACGCATTTATTTATTGCAAATGTAACCTTTATTTTAGACAAATGCAAGTTTTTTGACTTTTTTGTGAACTTTATGTTGGTTTTAGGTGTGGTCTTGAAAAAAACACCAACTTTTCATTCGTTCTTTTTCGCTTTTTTCCACAAAAAAAAGTAAATTTCCCTCTTGACATGCTTGATGTCGGGAAATTTACTTTCTTTATCAGTTTCAATTTATACTAAAACGCTATTGTTTAGGCGTTTTTAGCTTTTTCAACAATGGCCTTGAAAGCCTCCGGATTGTTCATGGCGAGGTCGGCGAGCACCTTGCGGTTAATCTCAATACCTGCCTTGTGAAGCATACCCATCAACTTAGAATAAGAAAGGTCTTCAAGACGTGCGGCGGCGTTGATACGCTGAATCCACAGTGCACGGAAGTTGCGCTTTTTGTTTTTGCGGTCGCGATAAGCATAGGTTAAACCTTTTTCCCAAGAATTCTTGGCAACGGTCCATACATTTTTGCGTGCGCCGAATTGACCTCTTGTAAGTTTTAAAATCTTTTTACGTTTTGCTCTTGAAGCAACGTGATTTACTGATCTTGGCATTTTCTTTTGAAATTTTTTGAATGTTAGCGGCAAACTGTTGCTTGCACTTTTGTGCTAAACACCCGGTTAATAAAATGATAAAAATCTCTTTGGATTAAAAATAAAACTTCTTTTTGAAGATTACTTCTTAACGAGGAGAAGACGAATTGAGTTGAGATTGCTCTTGTCGACGAGAGTTATCTTGCGCAAGTTTCTCTTCTGCTTTTTTGTCTTCTTAGTCAAGATGTGACTCTTGTAGGCATGTCTTCTTTTAATCTTTCCTGTTCCGGTAAAGGAGAACCTTTTTTTGGCACCGGAATTAGTTTTAATTTTTGGCATTTTTTTATTATTTAAAAAAGTTATTAATAAACGGAGGCAGGCACTTACCAAGCCTGCGTTCCTTTGTTGTTTCGTTGTAGCGTCCGTTTTCTTTAACTTCGAAAGCGAAACGATGAGTCGCCACCAATTTATTCGGCATTTTGCTCACCTGTTGCGGCTTCGGGGGCAACAGCCCTACCTTCCTTGGCAGCCGGCTTGTCTTTCTTGGCTGCGGCTGTTTTCTTGGGCGAGAGCATGATAGTCATGCGTTTGCCCTCAAGCACCGGCATCTGGTCGAGCTTGCCATATTCTTCGAGGTCGTTGGCAAAACGCAACAAAAGCACTTCGCCTTGTTCTTTAAACAGAATTGAGCGTCCCTTGAAGAACACATAACTCTTGACCTTGGCTCCATCTTTGAGGAAGCTGATGGCGTGATTGAGCTTGAAATTATAGTCGTGCTCATCGGTTTGCGGACCGAAACGCACTTCTTTTACAACCACTTTGGTGGCCTTGGCCTTTTGCTCTTTCAAGCGTTTGCGTTGCTGATACAGGAACTTTTGATAGTCCATGATTTTGCACACAGGCGGTTGCGCCATGGGAGCAATTTCAATCAGGTCGAGTTCCAGTTCATCGGCAATGTTCAAGGCTTTGGCGATAGGATAAATGCCTTCTTCGACGTTATCTCCAACCAAGCGTACCTCTTTGGCACGAATTTGGTTGTTGATGGCGTGCTCGTCTTTATCTTTCTTCATGTCGTGACCACGCATGTGATTAGCACGGCCTTGTTGTGGACGCGGTCCACTGTTCATGGGTTTCTTGGGCCCACTCCAAAATGGTTTTTTCTGCATTCAGTAATTTTAAAAATTATTAATATGTTGCGGATAATCTATCACATTCCGCTCCGAAATCATCAACCGTCGCATTATTCAAGTTTTCAAGCGGTTAAATTCCGTTCAGTTGCTTTCAAATTTAATTTGGTCGGCAACCAATGCAGTAATTTCGGTTGCAAAGGTAGTAATTTTTTCGGAAGATTTATCACCTCCACCCTGTTTTCTTACAGAAACTTCCTCTGCATTAGCTTCTTTTTCGCCAACGATGAGCAAATAGGGTATGCGCTTGAGTTCGTTGTCGCGTATTTTTCGACCTATTTTCTCGTTGCGTTCATCAATGATTGCACGTATGTCGCACTTGTCTAGTTCATTAACCACATGCTTGGCATAGTCGTTGTATTTTTCGCTGATGGGCAAAACCACAACCTGCTCGGGAGCCAGCCACAGAGGCAAATGCCCGGCCGTGTGCTCGAGGAGTACGGCCACAAAACGTTCAAGCGAACCAAAGGGTGCACGATGAATCATGATTGGGCGATGCTTTTGATTGTCGCTACCGGTGTACTCCAGCTCGAAGCGTTCGGGCAAGTTATAGTCTACCTGAATAGTACCCAGTTGCCACCGGCGACCAATAGCATCTTTGACCATGAAATCGAGCTTTGGTCCATAGAATGCGGCTTCTCCGGTAACTTGCTTGGCTTTCAAGCCTTTTTCCTGACAAGCCTCGATGATGGCTTGCTGTGCCTTTTCCCAATTTTCGTCGGTTCCCACATATTTTTCTTTGTGCTCGGGATCGCGAAGTGAGATTTGTGCCTCATAGTCGAATCCGAATTTAGAGAACACATAGGTAATAATGTCCATCACGTTAAGGAACTCTTGCTTCAACTGCTCGGGAGTACAGAACAGGTGTGCATCGTCTTGCGTGAAACTGCGCACACGAGTGAGACCGTGAAGTTCTCCGCTTTGCTCATAGCGATAGACCGTGCCAAACTCGGCATAGCGCAAGGGCAAGTCTTTGTAGCTTCGAGGTGATGTGCGGAAAATCTCGCAGTGGTGAGGGCAGTTCATCGGCTTCAAAAAGTATTCCTCGCCTTCTTCGGGCGTGTGAATGGGCTGGAATGAATCCTTGCCGTACTTTGCATAGTGTCCCGAAGTAACATAGAGGTTCTTGTTGCCAATGTGCGGTGTGATCACCTGCAAATAGCCGTAGCGACGTTGAATGTTGGTGAGCATTTCTTGCAGGCGGTTGCGCAGTGCAGTGCCTTTGGGCAGCCACAGCGGCAAGCCCTGACCAACGTTTTGAGAGAACGCAAAGAGTTCCATCTCTTTGCCCAACTTGCGATGATCGCGCTTTTTAGCTTCTTCGAGCACGGTGAGATATTCGTCGAGCATCTTCTTCTTGGGAAAAGTGATGCCATAGACGCGCACGAGCTGCTGACGCTCGGCATCGCCACGCCAGTAAGCTCCTGCCAGCGAAAGCACTTTTACGGCCTTAATGGGAGCAGTAGTAGGCACATGAGGGCCTTTGCACAAGTCGGTGAAATTGCCTTGTGAATATGTTGTGATGTGACCATCTTGCAACTCGCTGATGAGTTCGCATTTGAGGGTCTGTCCTTTGTCGCCAAAGAATTTGAGAGCATCGGCCTTGCTGATGTCACGCCGAATGACCTCTTCTTTCTTTGCAACAAGTTCCATCATTTTTTTCTCGATTTTAGGGAAATCGGCACTTGTGATTGTGTTTTCTCCCGGGTCGATATCGTAGTAAAATCCGTTTTCAATTGCAGGGCCTATACCAAATTGAATACCTTCATAAAGTTCTTGGAGAGCCTCGGCCAACAAGTGAGCCGATGTGTGCCAAAAAGCGTGCTTGCCTTCTTCGTCTTCCCACTTGTAGAGTGCGATTTCACCATCTTCATCGATGGGGCGCGAAATGTCCCACTCTGCACCGTTGAACTTTGCAGCGAGAACCATACGAGCGAATCCTTCGCTGATGCTTTGGGCAATTTCAAAAGGGGTTATGCCACTCTCAAATTGCTTGATATTTCCGTCAGGAAATTTAATGTTGATCATAATAATTGCAATAAAATTTTTTATTGTGCCATACAACGGCACTATCATTCATTTTAAATCAAGTTGCAAACTTACACAATTTTATTGAGAACGTGAAAAATAGGAGAAGAAAAATTGAAAACGTAAATCTTCGCTTCTTCAGTTCGAGTTAAGATGAGAGTATTTGGAGTTGAAGATCTGTGCGACCTCTAATGACCGATTTGGGTTAAAGGAGTTGAAACAATGGTTTTCGTGCTTACAACTTGACACCTATCACTACTTATTAACACTTAGGTTGTTCATGCGCTTGAGAACTCCGTAGCTGGGCAAGATGCCAAGTTCGCCGGCTTTGCTGAGGTCGGCTTCGCCTTTTTCTTTGTTGCCGAGTTTCAAGTACATCAAACCTCGGTTGTAGTAGGCTTCGCCAAGGTCGGGTTTCAACTCAATGGCCTGTGCAAAGCAATTGATGGCGGCAGTGTAGTTGTTCATCTGCAAATAGGCAACCCCTTTGTTGTAAACGGCATAAATGTTTTTGGGCGACATGGCGAGCACGGAATCGAGGTCGGCGATCACCTCATTCAAGCGGGCATTTCCCCCATTCCTCAATCGCAACATGGCTGCAGCTTGTGCATCGTTGTCGTTGGCAGGGTGAGTAGTTGTTTCAACGCCGGCATTCTTCTTCTCCATGAGATATTGCAAATAGTGAGCATCGGCACGCAAGAAATGTGCTAAGGCAAAACGAGGAGTGATGTTGAGTGCACGCTCAACATCGTTGATAGCCGCATCGGTGTTTTTCACCATCATGAAATCGACTGCACGTGCGAAGTAATCGATCGCACGAGGCGTGGCTGTGGCAAGCAGTCCGTCGTAGTATTCAATGCTGGCAAATCGTTTGCCAATGTTTTCTTCATCGAGTTGCACGTCGTCGTTGGTCACAACAAGCATCATGGGCAATAATTTGCTCTCGTTCACATCGGAGACTTCACGCATGTAGAAAGTGCGCCCGTTGAGCTTGTTTACTTGACTATAATACGACAAATGAAACATGGGCTCGGGATTGATGTCGATGACATTGTTTTGAATGTGTCCCCGGCTGTGATTGTCATATTCCGGTTTTATTTCGTTGTCACTCGCCACTGTGAGCAATGAGTTGAATTTAGAGATAATTTCGTCTTCGGTTTCGGGTTGCTTCATCTTCTCACCGGCAGCCTTTGCTTCTTGCTGATATTTTTTCTCGGCCTTTTGCAGTTCGCCCTTTACCGGGTCGTAAGTTGCAACCCGAATGCCCTTTTGCTTGAAAATGGCAATGGCCGTGCTCATGTCGCGTTCACTGCCTTTCAAGTCACCCACCCTTTGTTTAGCCTCGGCACGAGTCATGTAGCCCGATTCAAAACGCGGATATTTCTTGAGAATGCGGTCATAGTCGGCAATGGCCTTGCGATATTGCTGCGTGATGAGATAGAGCTGGGCACGGTTGTAGAGAGCCAAGAAATTGTCGGGTTCCTGTTTAAGGACTTTTGAAAAATCGGCGATGGCTTTGCGCGACTCTCCCACCTCGGCACTCAACTGACCACGGTTGTAGATGGCCATCGTGTTGTTGGGTTCCAGCCCAATGGCATAGTCATAGTCGCTCATTGCTCCAAAATAGTCGTCGGTGACATATTTCAAGTAGGCGCGGTTGATGAAATGCCCGGCATTGCGCGGTTGAAAGGTAATGAGCGAATCGATGTCGGCGATGGCTTTGTGATAATCGGTCTCATGACGGCGAAAAATATCGGCACGCATGGCGTAGGCCATTTCGTTGGCACGATTTATTTCAAGACTCTTCTCAATGTTTGCCAAAGCCTTTGCCGTGTCGTTCTGTGCCAAGTTCATTTGAGCCATTGCCAAGAACACTTTTTCATTTTTCGCATCAACCTTGCGCACCTGTGCAAAAACAGAATCGGCGGCCTCATAGTCTTCAAGTTGGAGCAGACACACTCCCTTGTTCATGAGCATCATTTTGTCGTCGGGGTTTTGATTGAGTCCGGCCTCATAGTCGTCAACAGCCTGACGAAATTTGTGCTGATTTTGCCGTGCGGCACCTCGCAAGCGGTAGGCATCGTTGATGAAAGGATTGCGTTCGATGCACATTGTGGCATCTTCTTCGGCTCCCTTGTAGTCTTCCAAATCGATTTTGGCCACCGAACGGAAGAAATAAGGTTCGGCCAAATATGGTTTTGCCTTGATTACCTGATTAAAATACTGTATTGAAAGCACATAGTCTTCAAAATAAAGGGCATTTCGCCCAATGTTCATCACTTGGTCGGTATTGATTTGTGCCTGCAAGGCAACAGCCACCAAGCACAGCAAAGAAAGTGCAATATGTCGTAACTTAGCAGATAAAACCATAAAAAAGCCTGAAAAGAACTACAAAAATAACGCATTAGGCTCTTGAAACAAGTTATTGGCAGAGAAGTTTAACGTAGTTTAACCGAAGAGCAACAAAAAGAAAAAAACGAGAAGAGGCAGGCTGATGGCATGGGAGGCAGGCAAATTGTGGCCAAAGTTGAATAGGTGTAGCAAGTGCTAAAACTTAAAAGAATGGAACAAATTTGTGTAATTCAAGCAAAATTGCGAAATTTGGATTTTTAAAAAGAAACTCCGTTGTCCTGCAACTGTGGGGAACGGTACAAAAAAGCGCATGAGAAATATTATCGTAATAGCAGGTTTGTTACTGGCTTTCACGGCTATGGCAGGAAATGCTCAGTCGAAGCAGAAACAGAAAAAGAAATATGTGAAACAGGTTGTGTCAATCGAACGAGCTGTTGCAGAAGAGAAGCCCAAGCCGGTGACCATCGTCAATCCGGCCTTGCAACTCTATGGCGAATGGACCATTATAGAAATCCAAAACAAGGCGGTGTACACGCAAGAGCGACCTTACATATACATTGACTTTAACGGAAAAAAGTTCTATGGCAACAATGGTTGCAACGCCATCAATGGCAATTTCACATTGAAAGGCAACGCAATTGCGTTCAACAACATCATTTCTACCAATCAAACGTGCAGCAGCACCACCTCGGAGCTTACTGTGATGCGCAATTTTGCCGAAGTGCGCACTTTTGAGCTTAGCAGTCTTTACAATGTTGAATACATGAGCCTCAAGAATGCCAATGGCAAAGTGATCATGAAACTGCGTCGTCAAAATCTTGATTTCTTGAATGGAGCATGGACTGTGAAGGAGATGGCCGGTCAAAACGTGTTTGACCGCAACGTGAAACTCGTGATTGACGTGCAGATGAAGACCGTTAACTGCCTGACAAAGTGCAACATCATCAATGGTATTGTGAAGATTGACCCTATCAAAGAATTTGATGTAGAATTTGAGGACTTGAAATCGACACACCACATGTGCGATGACATCAGGACAGAAACTCAAATGCTCATTTGCTTGGAAGAAACAGTATCGTGCAAAAAAATAAACAATAGCGAAATGGCACTCATGAATCATCGAGGAACCATTGTGATGGTGCTTAAAAAACACGACTTGCGTGCCGCAAGAAACACCGCAAAAAAGTGATAGCGAAACGCCAACCCGGCCGGCCAATGTTGACAAACTACGGTACGAGGCTAAAACAATCGAAAAACGACCTCAGTTCTTCTTGAACTAAGGTCGCTTTTGTTTTCTTGCAGTATTGGCGTTCTGTAATTTTTTTTATTGCTGTCCGGTAAAACTTTTTTGAACACCTAAAATTAGGGCTGACACTTCTCGAGAAGTATCAGCCCTTTTGGTTATCTTTGTTTTGGAAAAAAAATTATAACCATGAGCAAAGATAGTCATTTTACCGGACAGCCG